>DATJNA010000256.1:0-69908 GCA_035508435.1 Acetobacteraceae bacterium
GCCCGCCAATTCCGAGCGGCATTCGGCACCAGCCCCAGCCGCTTCCGTACGATGCGGCAACTGGACCTCGCCCGGCGCCTGCTGACGCGTGGCACGCCGCTGGCTCAGGCCTCGATCGAAGCGGGCTTCGCCGATCAAAGCCACATGTCCCGGCAGTTCAAGCGCGCCTACGGCCTCACACCAGGCGCGTGGGTCTCCGCAGCCCTCTGATGCACAGCCTCACGGCCGCTTGAAGAACGCGTCCGCCGCGCTGCGGTGGCCCTGCTTGCGCTCGATGTCCGCCTCGACGCGGGCGATCTCCTCGCGCAGTTCGCCGATGTATTCGCGCAGCTCCTCGATGCCGAGCGTGTCCAGCACCAGCTTCTCCAGGCGGACCCGCTTGCGCGGCGGCGCTTCCCAGGGGTTGTCGTCGTCTCGTGCCATGCGTCCCTCCCTGCGCTGACCAGGCCATCATACCGCGCGGCCAGCCGGACGCGAGCCATGGCGCTGCCGGGCGGTGTCTTGGTTGGGAGTGCCTCTGAAAACAGTGTTGGGAGTGCCTCTGAAAACAGTCCTGCGTCTCGACCCGTGCACCGCCCGGCCAACCATGGCACCGTGGCACGATACCGAAGCGCCCCGACGCCCTGGCGATCCGAACCAAGTCCCCAAGGTGATCGTTGACTTTGGCGACCGGGCAGGCGCCTGAGGCAAGGCCCGAGCCACCTACCCCCGCGCGGGAGTTCGCCCGGTCCGGCGGATCGCGGAGCGACGGCGTGCGGGCGAAGGCTTGGTCTCCTGGGGGGCGGGCAGGGATTGCTCCGAAGGCGGCTCGGAAGCGGTGGGAGTCCCGGCAGGAGACTCCGCATCGCGGGGCCATTGCAGTCTTACCCTCAGACGCCCGGCCACGATCATCTCTCTCTGTGTATCCAACACGACCTCAATTACACCGTCTTCGGCAATGATAAAATTCTGAAATGGTATCTGTGTCCGCATGACAAACCGCGAGGCCCATTCGGGAGGCGCGCCTCTGGGGACACGCGGCCCAATGTCTAACTCACTTCTGAAAACCACGGATCGACCAGGGGGCGCAGAGATCGTCACGGTAGCCCGTTCTGGTACGTCATTAAAGTCAGTCGTCAGCCAGACGATGATGACCAACTTCGGTAGGGCAACGGTCGAGTCACGGGACGCACCAGGTGGGATAGCAGCCACCATCTCCCCCTCCTGGACGCCCATATAAGACTGCTTATGCCCGACTTCCTCTCTAATGTCCTCGCAGAACAGGCAGTAGGCTATACGAGGCTCGCTCATGCAGCCATTGCCTCATTGATCTCGATAGTGATGGGTACAATTGCGCCACCAGATGCCCCGATTGGTTCGTACTCAAACACGGGACCGGCAGGTGTTGACACCAATCGCTGTGGTCTCACGTAGTTTACCTGTTGATGAGCCTGATGTTTGAACGGATCTACGCCGCTATATTCGAGCTCCTCGCCAGACATTGCGAACAGCAATTCCCCCATCGTATCTGTGGTCAAATTGCTGGGTTGCCCAAGCAGCCGTGATATCTGCGCCTTACTCTTCCCGGTTCGAACCGCAAGCTCAGCTTTGGTGATGCCACTCCTCCTGAACTCACTCATCAGGAAGTTAAAAGCGTGCCGGCGATTGCGTGAGTTGAAATAGCTAAACGTTACGCCTGGCACCTTTTCTCCTGGGAGCGGCGGGGACAACTTCGAAATTGGATGAGAGCTAGTCATGCACACGGCTCCCGCGTTGTGGTTGCAAATCGCCAAAGAGGTTACGCCATGCGGCCAAACATTCATTTCTGATGTCGGCCCACGTGTCGTCTTCTGCCAGCACCTCCCGATAGTTCCAGTCAAGGGCAACAAAGCAGTCCTTGGCGACAAAGCGTCCGAGCACTCGGGTGCCATTGGAGTCATCGAAGCAGCGAAATGACCAGAGTTCCTCCGCTACAGGATCAACCCTGGACAACATGACGTAGCCCGGTTTGGCATACGGGTGCTCGGAAACCGTGATGTATCCCCCAAGGGAAAATGCGTCGAGGAAGGCTCGCAGGACGATGTGTCGTCGCCCATCGTGGGTGTCACTTACTTCGGAAAGGGCGCCGAACAAACCCGCCATGACGTATATCTGTCGTCCGCCGTCCACCTGATCGGGAGGCTCCAGAAGGTACAGCCGACGCCCTACGTGGGCACTGAGCGCTTCGGTGGTTGACTTATATGGTAACACCAGCCCGACTGGCAACAGTTTTCATGCTGAGCGGCATACATATCCGGCATAACGCCAGCAGCAAAATGAAAGCTGCTCTCCCGCAATGGCGCTGGCTGCAGGAAAACGCCCTGAAAGGTGACAGATGTCGTGCTCAGCGGGCGCGGCGCACCGTGTAGTCGGCAACCCCGGTCAGCGCGCGTCGCCACGGGTCAT
Organism: Acetobacteraceae bacterium; assembly: GCA_035508435.1. Taxonomy (GTDB): domain Bacteria; phylum Pseudomonadota; class Alphaproteobacteria; order Acetobacterales; family Acetobacteraceae; genus JASHVB01. The sequence goes on from DATJNA010000256.1 coordinate 2,425, forward strand.
CCGGGAACACCTCCAGCGCCGCCTTTGCCGCCGCCGCGAAACGCCCGGCGCGCGCAAGGGTCATGCCGATCGCGTCGCAGCCGGCCATCAGTGCCAATGCCTGTCGCAGGTCGGCGTCCTGCTGGGCGCTGTCCTCGATGGTCCGGCGCCAGAACGCGCGTGCCGCGGCGTCGCCGGCGGCGTAGGCGAGCAATACCGGCAGCGTGATCTTGCCCTCGCGGAAATCGTCGCCGACCGTCTTGCCCAGCGTCGCCTGATCCGCGGCGTAGTCCAACGCGTCGTCCACCAACTGGAAGGCGATCCCGAGGTTCAGGCCGTACTCCGCCAGCGCCGCCTCCTCCGCCGCGGACCGCCCCGCCACCACCGCGCCCACCCGGCAGGCCGCGGCAAACAAGGCGGCGGTCTTGCCCTTGATCACGTCCAGATAGCGCGCTTCCGGCGTGGACAGGTCGTTCTGGGTGACAAGCTGCAACACCTCGCCCTCGGCGATGGTCGCCGAGGCCTGCGACAGGATGGCAAGCACGCGCAGCGAGCCATCCTCCACCATCAACTGGAACGCCCGCGAGAACAGGAAATCGCCGACCAGGACCGAGGCCTTGTTGCCGAACACGGCGTTGGCGGAGGCCATGCCGCGGCGCAACGCGCTTTCGTCCACCACGTCGTCGTGCAGCAGCGTGGCGGTGTGGATGAACTCGACGCAGGCGGCAAGAGCAACATGGCGGGCGCCGCCGGCCGGGCCGGGATAGCCGCACAGCCGCGCCGCGGCGAGGGTCAGCAGCGGCCGCAGCCGCTTGCCGCCCGCCGCGACGATATGGGCGGCGAGCTGCGGGATCAGCGCCACGGGGCTGTCCATGCGACCGACAATGGTGCGGTTGCAAGCCGCCAGGTCATCGCCGACCAGGTCGATCAGCGCGTTGAGCGCGTCCTCGTCGTGGGGAGCCGGGATGGAGGCCGGCGCCGCGCGCGGCTCGGGCGGACGGGCGACGTCCAACGTCATGGTCTGTCCGGCTTTCCTAGGGCGCACTCTCACCATATCGGCGCGTCGGAAAACCGGTCAAGGCGAGCCGCGTGGCTCAAATCGGCAGGAGCCGGGCAGTCCCGCGCAACCCGCCCGGACGATGCCCTGGTCGGTCAGCTTGCTCGTGCGACCGCCTGGTGACGGAATCGACGGTTGCGCTCTCTGTCATCATGCCGCCAGGATGCCGATATGCGCGTGATCGCGACCTCGAACGACCCGGTGCGGCTGTCCTTCCTGACGGCATTGCTCGCGGATGCCGGCATTCCGGCGACATTGCTCGACCAGCACATGAGCGCGGCGGAGGGCAGCATCGGCGCCATTCCGCGGCGCCTGATGGTGGCCGAGGACGACTACAGCCGCGCCCGCCGGGTGCTGCTGGAGGCGGGTGAAACGTGAGGCCAGAGCCTCCCACTCCCCTCGCCGGCCTGGGCCGCGGAGCCTTGCATTAGCCCTGCCTTGTCATGGCGGCGCGCTCCCGGCACAGATGCCGCCACAGGTTGGCTGCAACGAAGGGAGACGAGCACGATGCGACGCCTGCTGGCCGCCGCGCTGCTGGCGGCTGTCGCCGCGCTGACGGCGGGTACCGCCGCCGCCCAGACCCTCCGCATCGCCCTGCGCGAGGACGCCGATTTGCTCGATCCCACCCTGGCCCGCACCTATGTCGGCCGCATCGTGTTCGCCGGCCTGTGCGACAAGTTATTCGACATCAACGAGAAGTTGCAGATCGTGCCGCAGCTTGCCACCGGCTATGAATGGGCGGACCCGAAGACGCTGCTGATCCACCTGCGTCCCGACGTATTGTTCCAGGACGGTGAAAAGCTGGACGCGACGGCGGTGAAGGTCACGCTGGAGCGCGACCTGACGATGCAGGGCAGCTTCCGCCGCGCCGAGATCAGCGCAATCGACCACGTCGAAGTGGCGGATCCGTTGACCGTGCGGGTGGTGCTGAAATCGCCGTCCGGCGCATTCCTGTCGCAACTGACCGACCGGGCAGGCATGATCCTTGCGCCGAAGGCGGTGGCGCAGGAGGGCAAGGATTTCGCATTGCATCCGGTGTGCACGGGGCCGTTCAGTTTCGTCGAGCGCGTGCCGCAGGATCACATCACGCTGCAGCGCTTCCCGCGGTATTGGGACGCCAGGGACATCCATTTCGACAAGGTGGTGTACCAGGACATCGTGGACAGCTCGGCGCGGCTGGCCAACCTGCAGGCCGGCGCTGTCGATCTGGTGGAATACATCCTGCCGACCGACGCCGCGGCGGTGAAGGCCAATCCCAGGCTGCGGCTGGTGGTGTCGGATTCGCTCGGCTATTTCGGTGTCACCGGTAACCTGGCGAACGGCAAGCGCGCGGACAATCCGTACGGCCAGAGCGCGCTGGTGCGGCAGGCGTTCAGCCTCGCGATCGACCGCGCGGCGTTGGTGCAGGTGGTCTATAACGGAATGTATGCGCCGACGATGCAGGCAGTGCCGGCAAGTTCGCCATTTTACGACGCCGATCTGACAGTGCCGTCCCGCGACGTCGCCAAGGCGAAGGCATTGCTCGCCCGGGCGGGGGTGAAAATTCCGGTGCCGCTGGAGCTGATGGTGCCGAACAATCCCGACGAGATGCAGGCGGCGGAAGTGATCCAGTCCATGGCGTCCGAGGCGGGGTTCGACGTGCATATCCGCGCCACGGAATTTGCCGCCTCGCTGACGTTGTCGGAGCAAGGCGATTACCAGGCCTATGCGATCGGCTGGTCGGGACGCGCCGATATCGACGGCAACGTCTATTCGTTCCTGCACAGCAAGCAAGCGCAGAACATCAGCGGCTACGCCAATCCGACCGTTGACAGGCTGCTGGACGCGGCACGCGGCCTGACCGACGTGACACAGCGCAAGGCGCTGTACGCCCAGATGTGGACGCAGGAAGTGCAGGACCTGCCGATCACGTACCTGTACACGCCGCGCAATATCGTCGGCATGACGGCGAAGCTGCAAGGTTTCCGCCCGGTGCCGGACGGCATGATCCGGCTGCAAGGACTGGAGATGGCGAAATAGTGCGCACCCAATGTCGTTGCCAGGACCGCGAGCGAAGCGCGGCCGGACGCAGCAATCCCATTCGGAGTTTCCCGACCGCACGCGCGCCGACACGATCGCGACTGTGCACCGCTGGCGCTCCTCGCCATGACATCGGGCGCGCGGCTGGCTGGTCGGTGAAAGCAGGTAGCAACTGATGCGCGGACATCTGGGAACACGGATCGCGCAGATCATCCCGACGCTGTTGCTGGTCAGCGTGCTGGTGTTCGGCCTGCAGCAGTTGATGCCGGGCGATCCGGCACTGGTGATGGCGGGGGAGGAGCGCGGCGACCCGCAGGTGCTGGCGCAGATCCGCGCCGAGCTCTGGCTGGACCGGCCGGTGCCGGTGCAATACGTGCACTGGCTGGGCAACGTGCTGGAGGGCAATCTCGGATACTCGTGGCGCATCCGCCAGCCGGTATCGCAGCTCATCGCGGAGAAGCTGCCGGTGACGCTGCAACTCAGCGCCATGGCCTTCGTGATCGCGGTGCTGATCGGCGTGCCGACCGGCGTGATCGCGGCGGTACAGCGGAACCGGTTCTGGGACTACATCGCGAATGCGGTGGGGCTGGCGGGGCTGTCGATCCCGACCTTCTGGCTGGGGATCATGCTGATCCTGTTGGTTTCGGTCGATCTGGGGTGGCTGCCGCCCTCGGGCTACGTGCCGCTGATGCAGGACTGGCGGGCGTCGCTCGCCACCACGATCATGCCGGCCTTCGTGCTGGGCAATGCGATCGCGGCAATTCTGATGCGACACACCCGCAGCGCGATGCTGACCGCGCTGGACCAGGATTTCGTGCGCACCGCGCGCGCCAAGGGCCTGCGCGAGTGGATCGTGATCGTGCGCCACGCACTGCGCAACGCGCTGATCCCGGTGGTGACACTGGGCGCGCTGGAACTGGGCACGCTGCTATCGGGCGCGGTGCTGACGGAGCAAGTGTTCTCGATCCCAGGCTTCGGCAAGCTGATCGTGGATGCGGTGTTCAACCGCGATTATCCGGTGGTGCAGGGCGTCGTTCTCGTCACGGCGGGATTGTACGTGCTGTTGAATTTGGCGGCTGATATTTTGTACGTGGTGATCAATCCCCGGCTGCGAGGGGCGTGATGGCGGTCGGGTGCTCGCCATTCGCCTCAACCGAACCGTTCCTCCGCCCGATCCGCATCGTGACGCTGCATCGCGCTGATCACGGGATCGAGCTCGTCTTCCGTCACGCCCAGATCGAATGCGTCGTGCAGCACCTGCCGATAGTCCTCGCGCGATCGCATCACGCGGCGCTCGACCGGCTCGTTCAGCGAACGTCTGGTATAGTGGCGATTGAACAAGGTCCGGCGCTCGCCAGGCAATGGCCGGGTCACCAGCAAGTTGCCGACGAACAAGCTTTGCGGGTGCGTGGCGTTGAACCAGTTGGCGACGTGGTAATCGATGGGGAAATGCGGTTCGGTCGTGAAGCGATAGACATCCTCCCAGCCGTTGGCAATCGCGGCTTGCAGCGTGATGTCGCGATCAGTTGCCATGAACCGATAGGTCTCGTTCGGGCTCGGCTGTGGCGTATCCATCCGCAGCGCGAGCGGGGCGGTTGGGGTCAGTCCGCCGAAGCCCACATCGGCGATATACGGGCCCTCCGGCAACGTGACCAGCAGCACCATGTGGGTGCGCGACGATACCCTGCCGGGGGGAACTCCGCGGCACACGCGGGCCATCAGCCCGTCCACCGTGAACCCCACGGCAAGCAGCACCTCCAGCAACAACGTATTTTGCTCGTAACAATACCCGCCGCGGCGCCGGCCGATCATCTTGGCCTGAAGCGCGTGCCACTCGAGCGCGGGCATACGGTTCGCCAGCGGGTCGATATTCTCGAACGCGATGGACGCGGTGTGGCTCGCGATCAGAGCCGACAGCACGGCCAGCGTCGGCCCGGTCGGCCCATGATAGCCGATGCGTATGAAATAGGCGCCAAGATCGATGCCCGTGTCGCTCATGCTCCGGCTTGCATCCTGGTTGCGGTGCCCGATCATTCTAACGGCCGCTCCGCATGAGCACCAGCATCGCCGCGCCGGTGCGCGTGATCCAGCCGCAAAGTCCGGCGCAGCTTGCCGTGCGCCGGTTCCTCGCGCGCCCGGCCGCGGTAGCCGGCCTCGCCGTCATCATCTTGTTCATCGGCGTCGCCGTGTTCGCGCCGTTGCTGTCGCCGTACGATCCGATCGCCACATCGTGGACCGCGATCCGCAAGGCACCCTCGGCGCTGCACTGGATGGGCACGGACGAGAACGGCCGCGACGTGCTCGCCCGCGTCATCTTTGGCGCCCGCGCCAGCTTGCTCGCCGGCGTCGTTTCGGTGCTGATCGCCGCCGGCATTGGCGTGCCCGCCGGATTGCTCGCTGGCTTCGCCGGCGGCTGGACCGACGCGCTGCTGTCGCGCGTGGTCGATGCCATGCTCGCCTGCCCGTTCCTGATCCTGGCAATCGCCCTGGCCGCGTTCCTTGGCCCCGATCTGACCAATGCCATGATCGCGATCGGCGTCTCCACCGCGCCGCGCTTCATGCGCGTGGCACGCGCCGCGACCCTGGACGCCGCCAGCAATGACTACGTGGAGGCCGCGCGAGCGGTGGGCAATCCAGCCTGGCGCGTCGCCGTGCGGCACGTGCTGCCGAACATCGTGCCGCCGATCCTGGTGCAGGGCACGCTGTCGATCGCGCAGGCCATCATCGCGGAGGCGTCGCTGTCATTCCTGGGATTGGGCCAACAGCCGCCCGATCCGTCCTGGGGCTCGATGCTGAATTCGGCGCAGCGGTTCCTCGAGCAAGCCCCCTGGCTCGCGGTATTTCCCGGGCTGGCGATTTTTCTCTGCGTGCTGTCGTTCAATCTGGTGGGGGACGGGCTGCGCGACGCGCTGGATCCACGGCGGCAGTAGTACGACCCTGGGCTCGTACGCACTATCTCCGAAGCGCGCACCAGGCGCAGCGTGTCATTGCGAGCGAAGCGACGCGAACTCGATGGATCAAACCCATGCCGCTCGACCCAAATTGCTTCGCTTCCGCCGCAATGACACCGAAGATTGCTTCGCTTCGCTCGCACTGAGACCGGCGGGCGCCAGCACCAGGCGTCAGACTCGGCACGCTAGCAGGGTGGCACCGCACCGTCCGGGCAGGTCACCACCGAACCCTGCGGCACGACGACCGTGGTGTGCGTGGGCTGCGGCTGCGTTGCGTCGGTGTAGCTGAAGCACCCGCCGAGAGCGAGCGGCACAAGTAGCGCAATCAGGATGCGGATCATGGCAAGGCTTCCCTTTATGTCAGGACCGCACACAAATAGCCTGGCCTTGCCGTTTCGCCTGCTCAACGCAACGTGCAGCACGCAGCCGTTATCATTGCAGCGACTGCGTCTGTTATCATTGCTGCGCCGGGTCGGCTCCGCCGCGCAGCAGATCCCCCGGTTCGCCGCGCAGCACGTCCTTGGGAGCGGAAGGCTCGCCGCAATCGGTCCGCGGCGCCTGCATCGGCACCTGCACCCAGGCCTGTCCGGTGGTTCCGCTCGGCACGCCGGGGCGTCCGGCAAGATCGATCGACAGCGGGATCGACGGCCCCTGCGCGGGCACTGTGGGGCAATCGGCCGGCTGGGCCAATGCGCCGCCCGACGCCGCGACGCCCAACCCCGCGGCCGTGACGCCCAACCCCGCGGCCGCGACGCCCAACCCCGCGACCGCTACGCCCAGCCCCGCCGCCCGCACCAGCACCCGCATGGCGCGGCAGTTCAGCAGAGATCGGTTAACGTTTGGTTTGCGCCGGCGTCAGGCTGGCAAGCAACGCGGGGATGAACACCAGGCTCGCCAGCAGCGTGCAGGCCAGGCTGATCAGCAGCAGATCACCCATGCTCGCGGTGCCGGGATGCGCCGACAGCGCCAGCGACCCGAACGCGGTCCCGGTCGTCAGCGCCGAGAACACGATCGCCCGCGCGGTCGCGGAGCCGAGCAATCTGCGACGCCCCTCGCGCCAGTTCATCACGAAATAGATATTGAACGCGACGCCGACGCCCAGCAGCAGCGGCAGCGCGATGATGTTGGCGAAGTTCAGCGGCAGCGGCAGCAGCACCGCCACCATCAGCGTGAGCAAGGCCGACAGGATCAGCGGCGCCAGCACCAGCAGCACATCGCGCACCCGCCGCAGCGCGATTGCCAGGATCACGGTGATCGCCAGCACGGCATAGATTGCGGCGTCGCGGAAGGCATCGACGATCGTCCTGCTGGTCGCCTCGATGGTGACCGCGGCGCCGCCGGCGTCCGGCGCAATCCGCGTCACCGCGTCGACGAACCGCCGCAGGCCGCGGCTGCCCTTGCCCAGGTCCTTCGGCATCACCTGGATCCGCGCCGCGCCGTTCGGCAACAGCCAGTCGCGCGACACATCGGGCGGAATCGAGGCCAGCGTCACCGGCTCCGCGTTCAGCGCCGTGCGCAGCCGGTCCAGCTCTTCCGGCAGAAAGCGGGTCAGCGCCGCGTTGGTAACCATCACTACCGGGTCGGAGGCCGTTTCCAAGTGCTTCAGGTCACTGGCGATGTCGGCGAGTGGATGATTGGGCGGCAGTTTCGGCAGGGCGGGATCGATCTGCGCCAGCGCGGTCTTGGCGGCAAGGCGCACCTGGTCCGGTGTGATCGGCGCCGGCGGCGTCACCGGCGGCGCCATCGTGGGCGCCAGGATCGAGTTCGCATCGGCGATGATCGCCAGCTTCTGCTGCTGGTCGTCCGGCACGAAGCCGTTGATGTCGATCACCTTGTCCACGGTCGGCAACGGCTTGAGCTGCGCCGCAAGCGCGTCCGCCGCCGGCGCGTTCGGCGCCAGGATGTCGATGCTGTAGGGGTTGGTCACCGGATTGTTCAGCAGATCGCGCAGCGTCTCCATCGCCTCGGTGTGCGGGTTCTTGGTGTCGAGCGGATCGGAATCGAACTCCAGCCGCGGCGCGAGTACGGCGGCGCCCACAGCCAGCACGATCGCGACCGCCAGGATGGGGCGATGCCAGCGCATCACCAGCGGATCCAGCGGCGCCGCCCAGGCAAAGCCGACCAGGCGTGCCTCGCCCGGCGGGTGGCACAGCGTGATCGCGGCGGGCAGGAAGGTCATCGTGCAGGCGAAGGCGATCAGCATGCCGAAGCCCGCGATCAGCCCCAGCTCGGCAACACCCTGAAAACTGGTGGGCACGAAGGCGAGAAACCCGGCCGCCGTGGCGCACGCCGCCACCAGGATCTGGGTGCCGACGCGGCGGGCGTTCTGCCGCATCGCCTCGGCGGCGTCGTGCGGGTTCTCGAAACGCCGCTCGCGGTAGCGCACCGAGAACTGGATGGCGAAATCCACTGCGATGCCGACGAACAATACACCGAACCCGACCGACACCAGGTTCAGCGTGCCCACCGCCAGCGTCGCGAACAGCAGCGTGAGCGACAGGCCAAACGCGAGCGTGCCGAGAATCGGCACGATCAGCCGCCAGGTCTTCGCCGCCAGGAACAACCACACCGTGATCAGGATGACGCTGCCGATCAGGCCCTCGACGGCACCCTGGGCGACCGAGGCGAATTCCTCGTCGGCCAGCGCGATCTGGCCGGTGATGCGCACGCGCGCCGAGCCATCCTTCACGAAGGGAAGCTGGGCGATGATGGCGCGCATTGCCTTGGTGGCTTCGCCGCCCGGCTCCAGGTCACCGTAATTCTGCCTCGGCTGCACCAGCACGAAACGGTAGGGGCCTTCCAGGCCCGCCAGGTCGCCGCCGAGCAAGTTCTGCCACGACAGCGGCTGCGGATGCCCGGCCAGCGCGTCGGCCAGCGCCTGGTGGAAGCCGCGCATCGGCGCGATATACGGCGTGAGGTCCGCCTCGCCGTGCGTCACCCCCATGCCAAGCAAGGCCAGCGCAGAGAACAATCCTCGGGCAGTCGGGTCGGCGACGAGCTGGCCAATGAACGGCTGCGCGTCGATGGTGCGGTTCATCAGGTCGGTCAACTGTTTCGTATCGAGAAACAGCAGCCCTTCCTTCTGCAAATAGGGCGACGCATCGGGCCGGCGCACGGTGATGAAATGCGCGTGATCCGCCGACAGCCTGGCCGCAAGCTCGGCAGCGGTGGCGTCCGCCTCCTCCGGGATCCGCGCGTTCACCACCGCCACGAGCAAGTTGTTGAACTGCGGGAAATCGTGGTCGAACTCGACGGCGTGCTGCCGCCACGGCAGCTCCTTGGAGAACATCGCGTCGGTGTCGGTGGTGACGCCGAGCCCGTGCGCCGCACCCCAGACCGAGAGGCAGGCAAGCGCGATGCACCCCAGGACAACGGCAAGGGCATTGCGGCGGCTGAAGTCAGCCAGGCCGACGAGCAAGCGGGTCAGCATCGAGAGGTGGTTTCCGTCGGCAGGGGCGCCCCTGATAGTGCGTCCGCCGGGACGGGTCCATGCGACGGGGCGCAGCCCCGGGCGGCCGCGCAAGCGGCTTTGACGGCCGCGCCCGGCTGGGCGAACACTGCCACGCTCATGAGGGAGGCTCGTCCCATGTCCAGCTCCGTTACCGACGCCAGTGCCAAGGCCGGGCCGCGCAGCCGCCCGCCGTTCCGTGCCGATCACGTGGGGAGCCTGCTGCGGCCGCGCGAGTTGGCCGAGGCCCGCGCCGCGCACAAGGCAGGCTCACTCTCCGGGGAGGCGCTGCGCGCGGTGGAGGACCGCTGCATCGAGGCCGTGATCCGCAGGCAGGAGGAGGTCGGGCTGCGCGCCGCGACCGACGGCGAGTACCGGCGGGCCTATTGGCACTACGATTTCGTCTCCGGACTGGATGGGGTGGAGATCTACGAGCCGGAGCAAAAGATCCAGTTCAAGGGCGCGGTGCTGTTGCCGCACGCGCTGCGGGTCAACGCCCGGATCGGCTGGTCGAAGCCGGTGATGGTGGAGGATTTCCGTTTCGTTGCCGACCATGTTCGGACGGCGGTGCCGAAGATGACAATCCCCTCGCCGTCCGTGGTGCATTTCCGCGGCGGCCGGCGCGCGATCGACCCCAAGATATATCCGGACCTCGACGGCTTCTTCGCCGATCTGGGCGCGGCGTACCAGAAGGCGGTGGCGGCGTTCGGCGCGGCCGGCTGCCGCTATCTGCAGATCGACGAAGTCAACATCGCCTATCTCTGCGACCCGGAGCAAATCGAGAGTTTGAAGGCACGCGGGGAGCATGTGGAGAACCTGCTGGGAATCTACGCGGATCTGCTGAACCAGGCGATTTCCGGCCGGCCGGAGGGGATGACGATCAGCATGCATCTCTGCCGCGGCAATTTCCGCAGCACGTGGGTCGCATCCGGCGGCTATGAGCCGGTGGCGGAGACGTTGTTCAACCGCATCCATTCCGATGCGTATTTCATGGAATATGATTCGGACCGCGCGGGCGGGTTCGAACCGCTGCGCTTCGTGCCGCGAGGGCACAAGCTGGTGGTGCTGGGGCTGGTCACCACCAAGACCGGCGAATTGGAGAGCCGCGATTCGCTGCTGCGGCGGATCGAGGCGGCGTCGAAGTATCTGCCGCTCGAGCAATTGGCCTTGTCGCCGCAATGCGGTTTCGCTTCGACCGAGGAGGGCAACTTGCTCGGCGAGGAGCAACAGTGGGCGAAGCTGCGGCTGTGTGTGGAGGTGGCGCGGGAGGTCTGGGGCGGCGTCTAGGCCCCTATTGGCAAACCCTTGTATGGGTCAGGAGCCCGCCTCGCCCGCGGCGGGCTCTCAACCCGCGGCGGGCTCTCGACCCGCGGCAGGCTCTCGACCCGCGGCGGGATCTCGACCCGCGGCGAGTTCTCAACTGCAACGGCGGGCTCCGGAGCTATGCAAGGCTCTCCAGCAGAGCCGGCGTCGCCGTGCTGCAAGCAGCCATGCGAAGCAATCTCGTGATGCTGCCGGCGGCCTATGCCGGCGATCCCGGAAAAGCCGTTATCCGACCAGCTTCCGCACGATTGCCACCGCCGCGGGCGTGGACCAGTCCGCCGAACCGGACAGCCGCGCTTGCTCCCGCCCTTGCTTGTCGATGATCACGCTGGTGGGAATGCCGTCAACGCCGAACGCCTGTTCCGCGACACCTTGTGGATCGAGCAAGACCGGCAGCCCCGTGATGCCATGGGCGCGAAAGAACGCCTCCACCGCCGCCGCGCCGCCGTGATCCGACGACAGCGGCAGCACAGCGATGTCCGCCGGAGCCAGCGTCTTCGACAATGCCGCGAGCGACGGCATCTCCGCGACACAGGGCGCGCACCACGTAGCCCACAGGTTGATCACCATGCCATGACCGCGGAACTCCGACAGGCGGTGCGTCCTGCCGCCGGCATCCACGAAGGAAATGTCGGGCGCCGGGACCGGCGGATCAACCGGCTGCAACACCGCGCCGAGCGCCTTGAGTTCCTGCGCGCGCGGTTTGCGCGGCCATCCCGCCGCCGCTAGGGTCCCGCCCGCCGCCAGCATCACTCGGCGGGTGATCAAAGCCATGATGGACCTCCTTCGTTGACCGCCGATCCGCAACGCCGCAACGCCGCCGCCAATGCCCAATGGGGCGGGCGCTTCGCTGCCGGTCCGTCACTGATCATGCAGGAGATAAATGCCTCCATCGGCTTTGACCGCAAGCTGTGGCGGCAGGACATACGAGGCTCGCTGGCGCATGCTGCGATGCTGGCGAAGATCGGCCTGTTGAGCGCAGCGGATGAAAGTGCCATCGCCAAAGGCTTGCAGGCGATCGCCGCGGAGATCGACGGCGGCCGTTTCCCGTTCGATACGGCGCTGGAAGACATCCACATGAACATCGAGGCGCGGCTCACCGAACGGATCGGCGATGCCGGCCGCCGCCTGCACACCGCGCGCAGCCGCAACGACCAGGTGGCAACCGATTTCCGCCTGTGGGTGCGCGACGCGATCGACGGGCTCGATGCGCAGATCGCCGACCTGATGCTGGCGCTGGCGGAGCGCGCCGCCGATCACGCCGCCGATCCGATGCCCGGCTTCACCCATTTGCAGACCGCGCAGCCGGTGACGTTCGGCCACCATTTGCTCGCCTATGTCGAAATGCTCGGGCGCGACCGCGGCCGCCTCGCCGACGCGCGCCGCCGGCTGAATGAATCGCCACTGGGTGCGGCGGCGCTGGCCGGCACGTCCTTTCCCATTGACCGCGACATGACCGCGCACGCGCTCGGCTTCGACCGGCCGGCGGCCAATTCGCTCGATGCGGTGTCGGACCGGGATTTCGCGCTGGAATTCCTGGCCGCCGCCGCGCTCTCCGCCATGCACCTGTCACGCTTCGCCGAGGAGATCGTGATCTGGTCTAGCGCGCCGTTCGCCTTCATCCGACTGTCGGACGCGTTCACCACCGGCAGCTCCATCATGCCGCAGAAGCGCAATCCGGACGCGGCGGAATTGGTGCGCGCGAAAACCGGGCGCGTCACCGGCGCTCTGGTGGCGCTGCTGACGGTGATGAAGGGCCTGCCGCTCGCCTATGCCAAGGACATGCAGGAGGACAAGCAACCAGTGTTCGATGCCGCCGACGCCTGGGCATTGTCGCTCGCGGCGACCGCGGGCATGGTGCGCGACATGACGCCGGATGCCGACCGCATGCGCGCCTTCGCCGGCGCGGGATTTGCCACCGCGACCGACCTTGCTGACTGGCTGGTGCGGGTGCTGCACCTGCCGTTCCGTGACGCGCACCACGTCACCGGCAGGCTGGTGGCCCGGGCCGAGGCCCTGGGCGTCGATCTCGCCGCATTGCCGTTGGCGGAGATGCAGATGGTAGAGCAATGCATCACCTCCGATGTGTTTTCCGTGCTGACGGTGGATGCGTCGGTCGCGTCACGCATCAGCCATGGCGGCACCGCGCCGGTCAATGTCGCGCGCGAGGCGGCGCGGTGGCTCGCCGCATTGCGGGCAGCATGAGGTACGCGTGGTGGCTCGCCGGCGCGCTGGCCTGCGCCGTGCTGCTTGCCGCGTGCGGCAAGAAGGGGCCGCCCGACCCGCCCGGTCCGTCCAGCGACATTACCTGGCCGCGGGCCTATCCGACGCGCTGATGCGACCGACACCGGAAAGCGCGCGCCACCATCCATGCGAGACGCGCAACCACGCAGCCCTGACGATGCGCCCGCGCCGCCGTCCCATGAAGCAGGCTGCCCTGTCCGTGGCGAGACATCCGTGCACTGGCGTTGCGAGACGTCCGTCCACTGCCCTGTGAGACCTCGGTCCACCGTCATTGCGAGCCGTGCGGCGCCGAAGCAATCTTGCTCGCGATGAGCCGCAGTCGTGCGATCACACCACCAAGAATGCAACGGGAGGAAACCAATGAGCACCACCGCCCCCAGCCCCTATCTGCCCGTGCGCGACGATTGGCTGGCGCGCCGCAGCGAAACGATCCTGGAACCCGAACTGCCGATCGTCGATCCCCACCATCATCTGTGGCAACGCCCCGGCTGGCGCTACATGCTGGACGACCTGCTGGCCGACACCAACAGCGGCCACAACATCGTCGCCACCGTGTTCGTGCAGTGCCGCTCCATGCACCGCGCGAGCGGCCCCGAAGAGATGCGGCCGGTCGGCGAGACCGAGTTCGTCAATGGCGTCGCCGCGATGAGCGCGTCGGGCCAGTACGGCAAGACCAGGATTTGCGCCGGCATCGTCGGCCATGCCGACCTGCGACTGGGAGCGCGGGTCGGCGCGGTGCTGGAGGCGCATATCCGCGCCGGCGGCAACCGCTTCCGCGGCATCCGCCACATCACCGCCTGGGACGCCGACCAAACGCTGATGAACCCCGCCTACGCGCCGCCGCCCGGCGTGCTGGCCGATGCCACATTCCGCGCGGGGTTCGCCACCCTGGCGCCGCTGAACCTGAGCTTCGATGCCTGGCTGTACCATCCGCAGATCGATGAACTCACCGCGCTGGCACGAGCGTTTCCTGCCACGCCGATCTGCCTGAACCATGTCGGCGGACCACTCGCCATCGGCGCCTATGCCGGCAAGCGCGATGCCGTGTTCTCCGCCTGGTCAAAATCGATCCGCGCGCTGGCGCAATGCCCGAACGTGGTGGTGAAGCTCGGCGGCATGGCGATGCGCATCAACGGCTTCGATTTCCATGAGAAGGCGGATCCGCCGTCTTCGGAAGCGCTCGCCGCGGCATGGCAGCCCTATGTCGAGACCTGCATCGAGGCATTCGGCGCATCGCGCTGCATGTTCGAGAGCAATTTCCCGGTGGACAAGGGCTCGTACGCCTACGCGCCGTTCTGGAATGCATGCAAATTGCTGGCGCGCCGCGCGAGTGCGGCAGAGAAGGCGGACCTGTTCTGCGGCACCGCGGCGCGATTCTATCGGCTGGAAATCTAGCCACCATCCCGCGGACCGGCGCGGATCGCAGGGTTCCCGGTTCTCACAAAACCAAGGCAAGGTGTGGCAGGCTTCACAAAGCGAAAACCACGGCGCGATGCTACGCTAAGATCGGATTTTATCGGCTTGTGAATGCTTGCCTTCACCTTTCTTATCTTTGTGAGAATCAAACGGCTGCCGCCGGCACCCACCGTGCGAGACCAACGCGCCCTGTCGCGCGCCGGGCCGGAGCGCCGCTGGTCTCCCAGCCAATCTTGTCCTCCGGCAAGCAGAGGAACGTCCGATGCGTCCCGATCAGTCGGTACAAGCCTTGGGACCTGGCAGTGCGCATTGGCGGCGGCTGATCCCGGTGGCGTTCGTCACCTACAGCCTGGCCTATGTCGATCGCGCCAATTACGGCATCGGCTCCGCCGCCGGCCTCGCCCATGATCTCGGCATCGCCGGCAAGCAGGACGCATTGCTCGGCGCCTTGTTCTCCCTCGGCTACTTCCTGTGTCAGATCCCTGCCGCCTGGTACGCCGAAGCGCACAGCGCCAGGCGGCTGATGTTCTGGGGCTTGATCGCCTGGGGCTTGCTCGCCGCACTGACCGGCGTGATCACCGACATCCATTGGCTCTACCTCGATCGCCTCCTGCTCGGCGTGGCGGAGAGCGCCGTGCTGCCCGGCATGCTGATATTCCTCAGCCATTGGTTCACCCGCGCCGAGCGCTCCCGTGCCAACTCCTTCCTGATCCTCGGCAGCCCGGTGACGGTGCTGTGGATGTCCATCGTCTCCGGCTATCTCGCCCATGCCATCGGCTGGCGCGGCATGTTCATCGCCGAGGGCGTCCCCACGGTGATCTGGGCCTTCGCATGGTGGTGGCTGGTGCGGGACACGCCCGCCGAGGCCGCGTGGCTGCCGCCGCGCGAACGCGACCGCATCGCAACCGCCCTGGCGCGGGAGCAACAAGGGCTCCGGCGGGTCAAGAATTACGCCGCGGCCTTCCGCACCCCGATGGTGATCGTGCTGGCCATCCAGTATTTCTGCTGGGGCGCCGGCATCTCTGGTTTCATCATCTGGCTGCCCTCCATGCTGAAGGCGGGACGCGCGATCGGTATCGTCGAGATCGGCTGGCTGTCGGCCGCACCCTATCTTCTGGCGACGGTGCTGATGGTCCTGGTGTCGTACTGGTCGGACCGGAGCGGGCGGCGGCGCGCCTTCGTCTGGCCGTTCCTGATCGTCGGCGCGGCGGCCTTCCTGGGCGCCTATTGGCTCGGCCGTGCGGCGTTCTGGCCGGGCTTCATGCTGCTGGTGGTGGCGGGCGGTGCGATGTACGCGCCGTTTGGGCCGTTCTTCGCCTGGTTCTCCGAGACCCTGCCACGCAACGTTGCCGGCGGCGCCATCGCGCTGATCAACAGTTGCGGGGCGCTGGGTGGGTTCATCGGCGCCTATGCGGTGGGTTTCATCAATGCGGCGACCGGCGGGCCGAGCGTCTCGTTCCTCGTCATGGCGGTAACATTGTTGATCAGCGGTGTGCTGACGCTCACGGCGCGCGAGCAAGTCGATCACGGCAGGCCGGAATCGTTGCGGCACTGAGACGGGGATGCCGCGTGGCGGGTCGCTTGACCCGGGCATTGGCGCACGGAAGATCGCCGCATGGCGGCCGGATCATCGCGGCCGCAGGGGAGACACCGCGTCATGCACACGCTGAAGATCGGCGACGTCACCATCACCAGCATCATCGAACGCGATGGCCCCTGGCGGCGGCCGGAGGACATGTTTCCCGCCTATGATCCGGAGGTCGGCAGGCGCTACCTGGCCGAGCTTGACCCGGTGGTGTTCGACCCGGCCTCGGGCCGCATGGTGATCACCTACCAGACTTTCATCGTGCGCACGCCGAAGCACGTCATGCTGGTGGATACCTGCACCGGCGAGGACAAGGGCCATCCCGCGCCGATGGATTTTCCCAAGGCGCCGTGGCTGTGGGGATTGCGTGCCGCCGGCCTGCGCTTCGAGGACATCGACTACGTGTTCTGCACCCACCTGCATATCGACCACTGCGGCTGGAACACCGTGCTGCGCGAGGGACGCTGGGTGCCGACCTTCCCCCGCGCGAAATACGTGTTCCATAAGAAGGAATACGCCGCGTGGGAGGCAGCCACGAAGCGCGGCGACAATCCGCCGGGGAACGTGTGGACCGACAACTGCCGCCCGATCGTTGAGGCGGGGCAGGCGCTGCTGGTGGATGACGACTACACGCTGGACGACACGGTGTGGCTGACGCCCACGCCCGGCCATGCGCCGTGCCATTGCTGCGTCAACATCAAGTCCGGCGGGCAACGCGCGGTGGTCACCGGCGACCTGATGCACCACGCGCTACAGTGCCGTGAGCCAGGCTGGTACACGATCTTCGACTGGGACGCGCAGCAGGGTGTCGAGTCGCGACGCAAGTTCCTGAAGGAAGTGGCCGGGACCGGCACGTACATCCTGCCGATCCACTTCCCGCATCCGACGACCGGGCTGGTGGAGCCGGACGGGGAGAGATTTCGCTACCGGTTTGTCCGCTGACGCGTCTCGGCCAACACGCGAAGCTTGGTGTCGTTGCGAGCACCGCGCGTGAACCGGGACCGGGCACGGCGCCCGGTCCCGCGATCCCGTGTTGGTCAATTCACCAGCTTCAGGGCCGAGGACATCGTGGAGCAAAAGCCGCCGAGCACGGTGGTGATCTGCGCCGCGGTCGGCGCGACGAGCGAGACCCCGACGCCCTTGCGCAAGGTGGCAAGCGACGCGGCATACGACGATTGTTCCGTCTTCGGGGTATCGCCGGAATAATAGATGGTGGAAACGTTGATTCCGGCGGCGTAGGCGTCGGACGCCTGGTTCTGCGCCATGGTCAACAGGTTGGCGTCGGTGCAGAGCACGCTGCAGGTCGGCAGCAGCGAGGTGGGGGTCGGATAGATGCCGTCCGGCGTCGTGTAAAGAATCTGATCCGCGTTCGGAACACCGTCGGTGATGATGATGATGTTCTTGGTCGTGTTGGTGCTGGAGACGCTGCTGAACTGCTGGATCGCCGAATAAATCCCCGATGCCGGGTTCGAGCCGCTGCACGCCGGCATGCCGGTGCTGCCGCAATAATTCAGCGCGTTGATCGCCGTCTCGATGGCGGACATGTTGGTGCTCGCCTGGGTCAGTGCCAGGTAGGTGTTGGAATGCCCGTCGAATGTGGTAACGCCGAACTTGGAAGTCGTGGCCGATGCGCCTTCCACGCAATTGAGGATCGCCAAGTCGGCTGACTGCTGCTCGCTGATCTCGGATTTGAACGACTGCGACAGATCGTTGAGGACGATCGTGTCGAAGTTCTGTCCGGTCGCGAAACTGGCGGTTGCCGTCGAGGTCAGATTGATGCTCGACACGCCGACGAAATTGCCGAGCAATATCGGCACGGCGTTGCCGTTCGCGGTCGTATTGACCGCGGTGACCTGCACGGCGTTCGGGGTGGTGCTGCCGCTGGAGGCCAGGCTGGTGAACGTCGAGTTCGATGCACTCCATGTCCCCAGCACGACGTTGGCCGACGGCACCGCTGTCCCGTAGGTACTGCTCGGCTCGTTTGCGCTGCCAATTGCCTGTGCCTGGGATATGACCGTGGCCGAGGAATTCGTACCCGACGAATAGTAGGTCGTCAGGCTGCTCGCTCCGGCCAGTGCCGCCGCCTGCGCCGTCTGCCGCAATAGCAGTTGGCGGTAATAGATATAGCTGGTGTCGGCCGACAGGATGCCAAGCGCAATGAAGACGGGGAACAGACTGGCGACCAGAATGGTAATCGTTGATTGGCGTTCTTGCAGCAGCCTGTGCCAGGGCGCGGTGCGGCGTGAGGGCAATCGATTCATGGTGCGGCGCCTCCGGGTTGCAAGGCGATGGTTCATCTTGACAAGACTCCAGGCTGGAATTTCGGCAACGCGGAGCAATGGGATCAGGGACATGAGCCCTCCTTCATCACCGTCGCGTTCGAGGTGAGCGTCGTGCCGGCGAAGATGCCAAAGAAATCCACGATCGCCGCCGCCGATCCGTTGACCGACACCGACACCTCGACACTGGGCACCGAGCAAGTCTCGGTCGTCGTGACCGAGAAGGTGGCCCAGGAGGGTAGGCTGCTGCACGCGTAGTATTCCGCCTCGGTGCTGGTCAGCGAACTGCTGCATTGCGTGGTGGCGGTGTTATTGCTCGACGAAATGGTGCCCGTGCTCAGGCTGGTGATCTGGCCGGTGGCAACCAGCATCGCCGCGTATTGCGCCGCGTTCTGCATGGTGGACCAGGTGTAGAATACCGTGCTGACGGCAATGAATCCGAAGACCAGTGTCAGGAAGGGGGTTGCCAGCAGGGCAAACTCGATGGCGGCGACACCACGGCGGCAGCCTGCGATGTCGCGGAGTCTCGGGCGGGTTGCGTCGCGAGGGCCGCGGGTCGCGCCGCCAGGGTCGCGGGTCGCGCCGCCAGGGTAGCGGGTCGCGCCACGAGGGCCGCCAGCTAACCGCGCCAGCCGCGCCAGCCGCGCCGCACCGGAAACGGCGCCGCCGCTCTCACTCGCGCCTTGAGGCACGCGAATGGCGTTACCAAACAGGCCATTAGTCGCCAGCCGTATATAATTCGATATGCTCCGCATGAATAACGACGCTAGTGTGAAGATTACTACAAAATGGTAACGCCATTCGCTGCCAAATAACTATTTTTTTGCAGCCATGTCATGTAATGATTTGTCGCTCTACAAATTGATATGAACCCGGCGGAACGTCACCTTCCCGGGGTTCGGTTCGGCAGCGACAGCATCGCCAAGGTGCCGGTGCGCCACATCGCCAGGATGCCAGCGCGATCCCGGCGCATCCGAGATCAGGCGCGCGGCACGTTTTGTTCGGCCTGATGGGCGACGCTGACCGGCTCGACGAACCGGTCCAATACACGCTTCTCGCCGGCCTTGTCGAAGGCGATATCGAGCTTGTCGTCCTCCGAGGCCCGCACCGTCCCGTAGCCGAACTTCTGGTGGAACACCCGCGCGCCGACGGGAATCGCGTCCGTCCGCGCGGCACGTGCCGGCTGCTCCCACGCCTCCACCACGTGGGTGCGCCGCGCCACCAGCGGGAACTGCGTCGGGAACGATGTTGCCGCCGCTATCCTTGCCTCGCGCGCCAATACCGCAGAACCAACGCGCTCCACGTGGTCCTCCGGCAACTCGTCCACGAAGCGGCTGGGAATGCTGGCCTGCCAATTGGCATAGATGCGGCGGTTCGCCGCGTGCGACACGATGGCGCGCCGCCGCGCCCGGGTCAGGCCGACATAGGCGAGCCGCCGCTCCTCCTCCAGCGACTTCACCCCGCCTTCGTCCAGCGCCCGCTGGTTCGGAAACAGGCCCTCCTCCCAGCCAGGGAGGAAGACCGTGTCGAACTCCAGCCCCTTGGCGGCGTGCAGCGTCATCAGGTTGACCCGGTCTCCGGCGGCGCCCTCGTCGTTTTCCATCACCAGCGAGACGTGGTCGAGGAACCCGGCCAGCGTCTCGAACTCGCCCATCGCGCGCAGCAGTTCCTTCAGGTTGTCCAGCCGGCCGGGCGCTTCCGGCGATTTGTCCTGCTGCCACATCGCGGTGTAGCCGCTTTCCTCCAGCATGGTGGCAACGGCGACCACGTGCCCCTCTTGCTCGGCCCGCGCCCGCCAGCGCGCCATGCCGCGCAGCAGTTCGCCGACCTCGGTCTTCACCTTGCCGCGCAGGCCGCCGCTGTCGATCAGTTTCGCCGCCGCCGCGGAGAGCGGGATGCCATCGGCACGGGCAGTCTCATGCATGGTGCGCAGCGCCGCCTCGCCGACGCCACGGCGCGGGACGTTGACGATGCGCTCGAACGCCAGGTCGTCGGCCGGCTGCATCGTCGTCCGCATATAGGCGATGGCGTCGCGGATCTCCTGGCGCTCGTAGAACCGCAGGCCGCCGATCACACGGTAGGGCAGGCCGATCAGGATCAGCCGCTCCTCGAAGGCGCGGGTCTGGAAGCCGGCGCGCACCAGGATGGCGATCTCGCCCAACGGATGCCCGTCGCGGCGCAGCGCCTCGATGCGCTCGCCGACCATGCGGGCCTCCTGGTCCGAATCAAAGAGGCCGGCGACGGTGACCTTCTCCCCGCCCTGCGCGTCGTGCCGGCCGGGGCGGAGCGTCTTGCCCAGCCGGCCTTCGTTGTGGGCGATCAGGCCCGAGGCGGCGGCGAGGATCGGGGCGGTGGAGCGGTAGTTCGCTTCCAGGCGGATGATCTTGGCGCCGGGGAAGTCCTTTTCGAAGCGCAGGATGTTCTCGACCTCGGCACCGCGCCAGCTATAGATCGACTGGTCGTCGTCGCCGACGCAGCAGATGTTGTGGTGGCCCTGGGCGAGCAAGCGCAGCCACAGGTACTGGATCAGGTTGGTGTCCTGGTATTCGTCCACCAGGATGTAGCGGAACATCCGGTGGTACTGCGCCAGGATGTCCGGCTGGGTGCGGAGCAACTCGGTCATGTGCAGCAGCAGGTCGCCGAAATCCGCGGCGTTCACCGACCGCAGGCGCTCCTGGTAGGCGGCATACAGCGCGCGGGCGCGGCCGGCGGCGAAATCGGTGTCCTCGGCCCCGGTGACGCGGTCCGGGGGCAGGCCGCGGTCCTTCCAACGCTGGATCACCGCCATCAGTGCGGGGGGCGCCCAGCGCTTGGTATCGACCCGCTCCGCCTCCATGACCTGCTTGAGCAGGCGGAGCTGATCGTCGGCGTTGAGGATGGTAAAATTTCCCGACAATCCGACCCCTGCCGCGTGCCGGCGGAGCATCCGCGCACACAGCGCGTGGAAGGTGCCAAGCCACAACCCCTCGGCCGGCCGCCCAAGGATCGCGCCCACGCGCTCCCGCATCTCGCGCGCCGCCTTGTTGGTGAAGGTCACGGCCAGGACCTGGTTGGGGAAGGCGCGGCCGGCGAGCAAGATATGGGCGAACCGCGTGGTCAGGACGCGAGTCTTGCCGGTGCCGGCGCCGGCCAGCACCAGCAACGGGCCGTCCACGGTCTCCACCGCTTCCCGTTGCTCGGGGTTCAGGCGGGCGAGGTAGTTGGTCATGGAGTGGCGAATCCGATCGGCACGGCGCCAGCATACATGGCTTTCACGGCACCCGTCGTCAGTACCGGGGCGAATTTCACCTGCCAACAGGGGGCATGCGCCGATACGAACGCCGCATCGCCGTTGCGCCGCGGCGGCTCGTGCGAGGCTGGAGGTCCCGCCCGCGCCCGTCATTGTTCATCGCGACCGGGATGAACCAATCCGGCGTTGCGAGCGAAGCGATCCGGGTCGAGTCGCGCGCGGCGAAGCGACCGATGGTGCCTCGCTTCGCTGGCGATGACACGCGGCCGCCGGTGATCGAAGGCTAAGGATCGGCACACCGGGCCGGTGGATTATGATGCGGGCAAGGCCGGGCGGGGAGCGAGGTTTGACGGCACCAATCTATACAACTTAGAATAGAATTACTTTCCGTTATACTATTATGGATTGTCTATCAGCGAGAGCGACTCCCGCAGTCGTCGATGCGGGTTGCGAGACCTGTTTGGCAAAAGCCAATCGACCTCGCCTCAGGTGTTAATCAGTTGTGAAAATCTCGCCTTCTGAGATCTGTCATCAAGCAAAACCAGAGATGACAACAGGCAAGTTGCTCGCCACTTCGTTTCATCCAGATGAAAACGGACGGGCATTTCGGGCCGCCCGACGTGATCAGACCGTCAAAATTGGGCACACAAATCCGTGACAGCAAACAGGTACCGGCAAACGTGGTTTTCGAAAAATTACAATTTGACTCGCGCTCGAGTGTCGGATTTTTTTACAGCCCTGGGTTTTGCGGCTGCCGAGGCCGTACTAAGTACTTGCTAATGCGGTCAAACCCGCCTTGGCACAGGTATTGCTATCGATCAAGTAGAAGGTGTCGCGAAACTCTGGATCGCGCATGCGGGATCTCGGGTCAGGCGGTACCCAATCAGGTGCGAGGAGGCCGGACGTGCATTACTCGACGAAATTCACCGTGGGCTTGCTGGGCTCCACGGCGCTCGCGATAGCGAGCCTGTCGGTTGCCCACGCCGCCGCCTTCGGGCCAGCCGACGGAAGTGTGGAGGTTCTCGGCCTCCCGAGCGTTGTCACCACATCCTCCCCGTCTATTTCGTGGAGCGACGCGGCACTGTTCTGGACCTCCGCGACCGGCTCTCTCGCCAGCGTCTCCGGCACTGCGTCGGGTGAGATCAACGGCACGATTCCGTTCAGCGCGACCGACGGCCACACGAACACCGAAAGCATTCCCGACCTGCTGATCTCCATTGGCAGCCAGAGCTTCACGTTCGACGTGACCAGCGTTTTCACGACACTGTACTCCTACAGTGCGTCCTCGACCGGAAGCATCTCGCTGTACATCCTCGGGACGATGGGCGGCGGGTCGCTGTCGCCGACGCCGACCAGTCTGACGATGACGGCAAACGACACCACCGGAGGTGCATGGAGTTCGTCCTTCAGCCTGGCCAACCCGCCGTCGCCGCCGCCTCCACCGCCGCCGCCGCCTCCCCCGCCGCCGCCACCGCCGCCTACCGGCGTCCCTGAGCCCACCGCCCTCGCGCTGCTGGGCACGGCCCTGGTTGGCCTGAGCACACTGCGGCGACGCCGCAAGTAGCCGCATCGAGTTCGCAGCATCGATTGGAAAGCGGCGCTCCCTGGGGGCGCCGCTTTTCGTTTGCTGACAGGCCGAGAGTGAAGCCTCATCGCCGGCGCGATCTGCTGGTCGTCACGCACCGTCGATTTGCCGTGCCAGCGGCAGACGGCATCGCAGTGGCAACGTGCCATGCGATCCAAGCGGCAACGGTCCATGGTGAGACGTCTGCGCGCCAAAACTGGTTTGCAGCCGTCAGGGGGCTGCTGGATCGACCGTCTCGATAGCGGATGCCAGCACCTCGGCGGCTTCGGATTCGCCCAACCCCAACGCGGTCAGCCTATCGGCCAGAGCCTGGTATCCTGCATCCGAGGTCGCCCTGCCATCGCTGACGGCGCGAGCGACCTCGCCGATCACCCGGCCCAGCGTCGCGGTGTCCGTCGCCAGCAAGACGGGCGCGTTGGCATCTCGCTCGGCCGGTTCACCTTGTGCCAGCGGCGCAAACGCCGCCGTGCGGAGTTTCGAGAGATGATCCGGCACGACCGGTTGGTCGGTCATGTCGAGGCCCCGGAAATAGCGCCGCTGCCACGCTTGCGCGGTTGGCAAGGGCTCGTCGAGCCGGCGCAGCATCCGGTTGAACTCGGCACGCGATTGCGTCCAGGCGCTATGGTGCGCCGCCAATTGCGGTTCCGCCTCGATCGGCAGGAAACGCGGGCGCACGGTGTTCAGCACGGCGCGCTGCACCGGGAACAGGAAGCAGATCGGCTCGCCGGCGTCGAAATGCACGCGATGATTGCGCCGCGTGAACCGCCAGTTCATGGTGAAGCTGTACGGTGACCAGTCGGTCTCGATGATGCCGGTCAGTGGGTAGATCGCGTCTTTCGGCCGGTTCGGCGATCCGCCCACCCAAAGGTTCCAGCCCGGCGGCGTGCGGAACAAGCCGTCGATGTGAAACGTCAGGATCCCCGCGCCGAAGAAGGATGACGGTGGTGCCAGCGAGGCGATGTCCGGCGGCAGCTCGACAATGAGATCCTCGATATTCGGACCGCCGTTCCACACCGCGTCGAACGCGACGGGACTCAGGATCTCCCAGCCATGAGCATTGGCGATATTGAGCGGGAGGCAGCGATAGGCGTAGGCCTGCCGGGTCTGGTCCATCCAGTCGCGGGTGGCTTCCGCTGGCTGGATCAGCGGCTTCCAGTTGGGACGCAGATAGCAGATCAGATCCATCATTGCCTCGTTGCTCAGGCGCGGCGTTCATCGCGGCGCCGGCAGGGCGGAACCTCCTGCCGCATGAAACTGCCGGGTGGTCGGGGGATGCAACAACCGGCGGAATGCCGTCCCGCAGCTACGGTCGTGCAAGCGCGACATAGGGCGGTCCGAACCATTGGGCATCGACATGGAACCGGTCGATCATCCAGCGGTCATCACGTCTGACGAGGCCGAGCTGGAACGTCACCATGCCGTTGGTGTAGCTCGCCTTGGCCACATAGGAAGCCGACGGCGAGCCGTCCAGGCGGAACATGGATGCCGCATCGATGCCGCCCTGGTCGCCAAGGTATTCGGAAAGAGGGCCGAGTTTCGCAAAGCTGGCCGACAGCGCGTCCAGGTCGTTGGGTTGCAGTTCGGCCCGCAATCTCGGCGTGGCGCGTTCGAGTAAATCCTGCGCCGACCAGTGCGCCGAAAGCCCGGGCATTGTCCGGTCGATAAAGAATTCGCTCTGCGTCGATAACTCGTGCTGCCGCGACAAGAAAAATACCGTCCCGCCGCCCACGGTCAGAACGACCAACAGGACCACGAAGGCTGTGATGGCGAACGGAAAGCGAGTAGCGGCCCCGGAATCAGACATGTGTGAGCGGCCTGGCCAATGGCAATGATGTCGCGGTGTCAGGTGGGAGTTTTACCCAGTTCGCATCCGGGGAACCAGCACGAATGCGCGTCCATGACTGGCCAGGCTGAGCCGTGGGATCGGCACTGTTGCGCCACGCCGGCTGGCCTGTTTGCGCCACATCGACTGGCGCTGGTCTCCCGCGCACGCCTATATCCTGTTCGAAACGATGACGCGGCGCCGGTCCGCCGTGGAGATCCGCTGTGGCGCCGCGCCGATATGCCGCAGCCTCTGCCATGGCGCAGCCGCTGCTATGGTGCAGCCTCTGCTATGGCGCAGCCTCTGCTATGGCGCAGCCTCTGGTATGGTGCAGCCGCTGCTATGGAACAGCCTCTGCCATGGCGCAGCCACTATGGTACAGGTCAGCATGGCAGAGCAGGGTCATGCCGTACACGGAACGTTATCCCACCGTCCGGCCTGGCTGCCTGGCCCGATCGGCTACGCCACGGGTACGGCCGGCACCAGCAGCCGCAGCACCACCATCCAGGGATAGCGCGTATCAAGCACCATGCCGTCCGGACCGGCCAAGACACCCTCGGCCGTGACCGGCACGTGCTTCATCGTCACCGCGTCGTCCACGTTGCCGCCGATCACTGCGATCTGCCCCGGCACCGACGTATCCACCACGATGTCGCAATGCGCCGGGAACAGACCGGCTGGCAGGTCATCGTAGGTCAGCGACGCCGCGTGGCCGCGCCCCATGCAGATCAGGTCGCCCGGCTGCGGGGCATAGGCCGTAGGGCGCTCGGCGACCACGTCCCAGCCGGTCACGGCGCCCGTCGCCATCTGCTTGGCGATGTTGATGTAGCGGGCGTGGTCCGCGGCATAGGGAAAGCCGTGGGCGGCCCCGGCAATGCGCATGACGTAGGATATGAACGCGGCGGACCAGGCGAATTCACCATCCTGATCAGCCGGGAATTCGTGGCCGTCCGCGTCGTGCTTGCCGGTCCAGGCGGACTCCGGAGAGCCGGCGTCCAGTCCCAGCCACCAGTATTCGCCGACCCGCTGCCACAGGCCGGGCTCGCGTTCCGGCTTGTCCTCGGGCGCAGGGCGCGGGCGGGTGCCCGGGGGATCGTCGTCCACCGGTTCGCCGAACAAGCGCCACTCGCGCAGCGCGATGGCGACGACCGAGGCGCGGGAGAGTGGCTCGTAGGGCGTGCGAGCGAACGGCGGGACCTGGGCGTCAGGCGGTTTCGGCACGGTGCATCCGGGGAGAGAGAGCAGGGAGAGGGCACATGTCAGGGAGAACAGCGATGCGACGATGATGCGGCGGGGCGGGGGTTTTCCTGTGCGCCTGCCTGGCCGGCGGTTCCGCGGCATGCGGCGTTACGCGGCAAACTCGGGAAACAGCCCGGTCAGTCCCGCGACACTTGCCTCGCAGCGGCCGCGCTCGGTGATCAGGCCGGCGAGCAATCGCGCCGGGGTCACGTCGAACGCCGGGTTGGCGGCGGCGCTCTCCAGCGGCGTCACCCGCACGGTTGCCACCCGCCCGTCCGCCATCCGGCCGGTCACGTCGGTGACCTCGGCGCCGGCACGCTCCTCGATCGGGATTTCGGCGACGCCATCCGACAGGGTCCAATCGATCGTGGAGGATGGCATCGCCGCCCAGAACGGCACCGCGTTATCGCGCGCCGCCAGCGCCTTCAGATAGGTGCCGATCTTGTTGGCGACGTCGCCCGCGCGGGTCACCCGGTCGGCACCGACGATCGCCAGGTCAACTGCGCCATGCTGCATCAGGTGCCCGCCGGCATTGTCCGCGACCACGGTATGCGGCACGCCATGCTTGCCCAGCTCCCAGGCGGTCAGTGCCGCGCCCTGGTTGCGGGGCCGCGTCTCGTCCACCCAGACATGCACGTCCACCCCGGCGTTATGCGCGGTATAGATCGGCGCCAGCGCGGTGCCCCAGTCCACCGTCGCGAGCCAGCCGGCATTGCAGTGGGTCAGCACGTTGACCCGGCCGCCGCCCTTGCGCGCCGCCGCCTCCCGGAGCAATGGCAGGCCGTGGCGGCCGATCGCCTCGTTCTGAGCCACGTCCTCGTCGGCGATCGCCGCAGCTTCGGCATAAGCGACGGCCACCCGATCCGCGGGGAGCGTATTGCGCAGCCGGGTCAGCATCCGATCGAGCGCCCAGCGCAGGTTCACCGCGGTGGGGCGCGTGCCCGCCAGCATCGCGGCGTCGCGCTCCATGGCGTCGGTGGACGCAGTCGCCCGCAGCGCCAGGCACAGGCCATACGCCGCCAGCGCCCCGATCAGCGGCGCGCCGCGCGCCTGCATGGCGCGGATCGCATGCACCGCGTCGACCACCTCGGTCAGGCGCAGCACCTCGAGCGCCCAGGGCAGCTTCGTCTGGTCGATGATGTGCACCGACCAGCCGTCGTCGCGGTCCACCCAGACGCTGCGATAGGCAACGCCGTCGATCTTCATCGCGCCGCCACCCTCTGGTGCAGCACGCAGAGCAAGGTGAACAAGCGCCGCGCGGTGTCGAAATCGATATCGATTTTGCCGTGCAGCCGCGCGCGCATCAGCTCGGCGCCCTCGTTGTGCAGGCCGCGGCGTCCCATGTCGACCGCCTGAATCCGTTCCATGCGTCCCTCCTGCACCGCATGGATATGGCTGTCCACCAGCATCTGGTAGTCCTTGATCAGCGAGCGGAACGGTCCCAGCGCGAGGCCGATCGCCGCCAGTGGCGCATCGTTGTCATGGCGGATGTCAAATACCAGCCGCCCGTCGCGGATGCCGAGGTGCAGCGCGAAGGGGCCGTCGGCGTCACGCGGCTGCTTGGCGCCGAGCGGGGCGAAGCGGTTGGCGGCAACCAGATCGGCCACCGCCTGCGCGCGGTCCGCCTCGATCAGCGGCGGCAGGCTGGCGGCGCCGTCATCCTCCAGCACCACCCGGGACAGCCGCGCCGCGCCCGTCATGCGTCGTTGGGGTCGGATTTCAGCAGGTTGAGCCGCAGCATCAGCCCGACCGTGCCACCCTTCACCGGCCGCAGCAGCCCCAACGCGAGGACCAGCGTCAGCGGCACGAAGATCGCCCACAGCAGCCATTGCGGCGGGTCTTGCTCGCGCTGGAGGACCACCAGCAGCGGCACCACGATGTGGCCGACGATCAGGATGGTGAAATAGGGCGGTGCGTCGTCGGCCCGAGCGAGGCCAAGCGGTGCGCCGCAATGGCGGCATTCCGGCACCACGCGCAGGAAGCCGTTGAACAGGTGGGTCTGACCGCAGGCGGGGCAGCGGCCGAGCAAGCCTCGGCCGATCGCGGTGCCGAGCGGGGGCATCGGCCAGGGCGGCGGCTCCGGAGTGGTATCCGGCTGCCAGCGGGTAACAGGCATGCGGCGTAATCCTTGCGGGTCGGCGCAGGTGCCGGGCGCTACGCCAGGCGGTGCTGCGTTGCAACAGCAAAGTGGGCAGGCTTGATCCGCACCGCCAGGGCGCCGAGACTGGTTGCTGCCATGCATCGCATCCTGGTTATCAATCCCAACTCCTCCCACGCTTGCTCCGCCGGCATCGACGCCGCGCTGGCGCCGTTCCGATGGCGCGGGGGCCCGAGCTTCGACGTGGCGACGCTCGCCGAAGGCCCGCCCGCCATCTACGACTGGCGCGACTGGCATGCGGTGGTGGACCCGATGTGCCGGCTGATCGCGCGCGAACCCGCCGACGTCTATGTGGTGGCCTGCGGGTCGGACCCAGGGATCGAGGCGGCCCGCGCCGTGACGCGGCAGCCGGTGTTCGGCGTGTTCCGCTCGGCGGTCGCGGCGGCGGTGGCCCGGGCCGAGCGCTTCGGGGTGATCGCGATCGTCGCCAGCAGCGAGGCACGGCATCGCGCGGCACTGCGGGCGATGGGGCTGGAGGCGCGGCTCGCGGCAGAAGTGCCGCTGAACGTGTCGATGGAGACCTTGCTCGAGCCGGTCACGGCCCGCGCCCGCATGGCGGCAGCGGCAAAGCTGCTGACGGAGGCGGGCGCCGAGACCATCGTGCTGGCCTGCACCGGCATGGCGCATCACCGCGCGGCGGTGGAAGACGCGGCCGGTGTCCCGGTCATCGAACCTTGTCAGGCCGCCGCCGCGCAGGCCTTGTTGGCGACATGCCCCGGACAGACGGCAGGCTCCGCCGGCATGGCATAGGCCAGCGCGGACCAGGCCAGGCTTGGGGGCGGAAGGTCAAGGGAGCCGTCCCCGGCATGGCGTAGGCCAGCGCTGACCAGGCCAGGCGGGCCGATCGGTCTATCGGTTCGAGGCGTTCGGTCGCGTTCCCGGGTCGTCGGCGGCGGCGTTCAGCAGCCACTCCCGGAACGCCGCGAGAGCGCCGGTAACCGGCACACCCGCCGGATGCACCAGGTAATATGCAAAGTCCGCCGGCACGCTCTCGGCGACCGGCCGCACCAGCCGCCCCGCCTCCAGGTCCGGCCGCGCCAGCACGGACCGCGCCAGCGCCACGCCCAACCCGTCCACCGCGGCGCGCAGCAGCAGCCCCGCCTCGCTGAAACTCGGCCCGCGCCGGGGCGGCGGCACCACGCCCAGCGCGTGGAACCATGCCGCCCAGGGCTGCGTCGGACTGTGCAGCAGCGCAGCGTCCCGCAGCGCCGCCAGCGACCGCGGCAGCCGGCCGCCGGCGAAATCCGGACTGCAAACCGGAAACACTTGCTCCGCCATCAACCGCGTTGCGGTCAGGCCGCGCCACGCCCCTGGGCCGTAGCGCACCGCCACGTCCACGCGGTCGCGGGCGAAATCCACCAGTTCCTGGCTGGCGCGGATATTGACCTCGATCCCGGGGTGCCGCGCCTGGAAGTCTGCCAGGCGCGGGATCAGCCAGTGCGTCGCGAAGGCCGGCAGCACGCTGACGGTCAGCGCGTGGGGCGATCGTCCGCGCACCGCCGCAACCCCGTCCGCAATGCGCCCCAGCGCATCCCGCATCACGGCGGCGAGCGCCGTCCCCTCCGGCGTCAGCGCCACACCGCGCCGTCCGCGCACGAACAAGGCCGCCCCAGCTCCTGCTCCAGTGATTTTATTTGATGGCTGATGGCGCCGTGGGTGATGTGCAGCTCCTCCGCCGCACCGCTGAAATTGCCGTTTCTTGCGGCGGATTCGAAGGTTCTCAGCGCGGTGAGGGAAGGCAGACGGTCGGACATGATATGAAGCCGATTCATAGTACGCGTGAGCAAAGATCGTTGCTCCGCCCGGCTCGGCAAGCCCACTTGGGTGGCTCCACGCGCCCCTCGCCGGACGCGACGACCTTGCCAGCAAGGAGTCCGCCATGACCCGCGCCTTCACCCGCCTTGCATATACGGACTCGGTCCGCGAAGCGCAGCGCCGCAACGGCTCGCGGGAGCATAATGACCGCATGGCCCAGCGCCCGCCGGAACGCGATTCACTGCCGGAGGAGATGCAGGCCCGGATCGCCGCCGCCAACAGCATCATCGTTGGCACTGCCAGCCTGGAGGGCTGGCCGCATCTGCAGCATCGCGGCGGCCCGCGCGGCTTCATCAAAGTACTCGGCCCGCGCCGCCTGGCGTTCGCCGACTTCTCCGGCAGCCGCCAGTACATCACGATCGGCAATCTGGCAGAGAACGACCGCGTCTTCCTGCTGCTGATCGACTATGCCGCGCGCACCCGCCTGAAAATCTGGGGTCGCGCCCGCGTGGTGGAGGACGACCCCGCGTTGCTGGAGCTGGTGCGCGATCCGGACTATCGGGCACGGGTGGAACGCGCGATCGTCATCGATGTGGCAGCGTGGGACACCAATTGCAGCAGCCACATCCCGCATCTGGTGGCAGCGTAGCTGAATGTGGAAGCGTAGCTGGATGGGGAAGGCGTAGCTGGATGGGGAAGGCGTAGCTGGATGGGGAAGGCGTAGCTGGATGGGGAAGGCTTAGCTGGGCGTGGGAGCGTAGATGAACATGGCAGCGCAGGTGAATGACGGCGCCCGCCGGCGTTGTCTGGTGCCTCTGGGTTTTGCGTTCGTGCCGCGGCGAGGGTTCGTTGGTTCTCACACAGTTTGCCGGAAGCGAGGCAAGGCTTCACCAGGCAGATGAATTGACTGCGTCCCGCGACCGCGGAGCCACGCATAGCTGGATCTTGGTGAACCTTCCCGCCACTTGGCTGAAGCTTCGTCGGAAATTCCGACAGCGCAAACCGCACGGGCCCGCAACAGTACCCCGGCGGATGACGTGCCAAGCCGTCAAACAACCGGTGAGCATGTTGTGCCTATCCTGAACCTTCCTCGGCTTCAATTCGCCACGGACGTGATCGAATTGAATGGCACCGCCAGCGCGCCGAGCTGCAACTGCACGGTGTTGTTCGTCTCCGAAACGCCCGTCGCCGTGCCGGTCACGGTGAAGGTCAGCGTGCCGGTCGTGCCCGTGGCGCTCTGGCCGGTCGGCACCAGCGTATAGACCCCGTTCGGCAGCGGGTCACCGGCACTATCGGTGCCATTCCACGTCCAGGTATTATTGCCCGCCTTGGCGTTGAACGACCCGCTATAGACCGTTACCCCCGACGAATTGGTGATGACGACCGACACCGGCTCCGCCGCGGGCGCATTGATGGTTGCCGTCGCCGAGCCGTTCTGTAGCGGCACCTGCGTCGATTGCACGGTGACCTGCTTGCCGATCATCTGCCCGCCCTGGATCACTTCACTGCCCTGGGTCAACTGGATCAACTGGGTCAGGCTCTGGTTGGTCTCGATCTGTTGCTCTACCGAGGAGAATTGCACCAGCTCGCTGGTGAACTGATCGGTGTCCATCGGACTGGTCGGGTCCTGGTTCTGCAACTGCGTCATCAGCATGTTGAGGAAATCGGTGAAATTGCCGTCGAGCGACGCCAGCGGATTGCTGGCATTCTGCGACCCCGTGCCGGCGGTGGCGGCGTTCTGTTGGGCGGCGACCGAGGCGAGACTCATGGCACTGCGACCTTTCAGGCGGTGATGTCGAGGCCGGCGCGCAGCCAGCGCTGCCCCGGGAGCGCCGGGTCGTCCGACGCGGCGTCGGCGGGGTCGTCCGGGTTGGCCTGACCGTCGGGCCGCGCAGCCGAGCCATTGCCGCCGTTGCCCTGGCCGGAGCCGGCATTGGCGGCCATGCCGCCGTGTGAGCCGGGGGATGGCGCCACCGTCTGCGGTGTCGCCAGGTGCAGGGTCAGGCTGCGGCCGTCGGCGGGCACGCCCGCCTGGTCCAGGGCATGCTGCAATTGCGGCTGATCGTGCAGCAGCAGGGTCATGGTCTCCGGCCGCTCGACGGCGATGTCCACGCGGGCCGGCGCGTCCTGCGGACGCTCGATGCGGATTTCCACCTGGCCCAGCTCGGCCGGTTCCAGTCGCAGCGTCATGCTCTGCGTGCCGTCCGCGGTGCGCGACAGCGACAGCATGGCTGCCGAGACCTGATGCGCGGGTGCGGCAGCGGTGGCGGCGCCCTCCGGTCCGATTGCATCGGCCACGACCGTGTTGCCGTGCTGACCGGCTGCGCTGTCTGAACCCGGCAATGCGGCGGGAAGCGACGGCAGCGCGGCCGCGACGTCGGAGGCCGACGGCGCCATTGGGACCAGCGGCGTACTGGTCGCGGACGCTGCGGACGCGGCAGGAGTTGCCGTCGCATCCAGCGTGCTTCCCGGGTCCGATGCCGCATCCGTTGCGCGTCCCTGCCATGACTCGATCGACGAGGACGCAGGCCTGGCAGCGCCGGTGTCAGGCGCGGACTCTCGAGCGGAATTCGCCGGACGCTGGACGGTTTGCTCTGATCCCGCGGGCAGCGATGTGGGCGCGGCCGACAGCGCCAGCGTCGCGGCAGGCGGCATGGCGACCGTGGGGTCCGCCGCTGCGCCACAGGCATCGGTGGCGGCGGCGGGATGTTGCGATCCATCGCTGTGCTGAAGGGCTGCGCTGGCGTGCCTGCCCGCGGCATTCGCAGCATCGGGTGACGCCGCCAGTGGTGACGATGGCAGGGCCACCAAAGGTGACGCCCGTGATGCCGTCGTCGTCGAGCCAGACCGCTGCGGTGTCGACACGGCCCCGGTGATTATCGCCTCAACGTCCGCCGCGGCGGCCTCGATGCCCCCCGCGGCATCGCCGGAACCAGTCGCATCGTTCGAGCCATTCGTATCGCTCGAGCGCGCCGGTTGTGTGGCAGCCGGGTCTGTCGCCGAGGCCGGGTCTGTCGCCGAGAGCGATGCTGCCAGCCGTCCCGTCGCCTGTGCCCGCGTTGCGCGGCCGGATCCGGTCTCGCGCGCGCCCACGACCTCCCGCGGCGGGAGCCGATCGCCGTCTGGCGCCGCCGCTGTCCGGCCGGTGTCGGTCAATGACGTGACGAGCGCGGATTGCGCCGCAGGCCGCGCATGATCCTGCCATATCGACACCGCTGACGGATGTTCAGCCTCGGCCGCGGCGGTCGTCGGGCTGTTGGCGTCCGATCCGCCGGCGTCCGGTGCCAATGACGAACCTGCGTTGGTCGTCGCGATCCCCTGCGATCCATCCGTCGCGGTCTGGCCGAACCGGTGAAGCACGCTCGCGAACGAAGGCACCACCTCGCCGGTCCGGCTCGATCCACCGGCCGCGGCCGTCGTCGCCGGCGGCGGTGCCGTAGCCATCAATGACGCCAGCGCCAATCCCTGCGCCATCGCGTGCTCCTGCATTCGCTGCGGTGGTCTCCAGGCAAATGCCGGGCCAATCGTGTTCTCGTTGCATCCGGCGCAAACGCCGCGCCATGCGGCAGAAACTGCCGGGTTTGCGGCGCGTGGCTGGCGCAAGCTGCCTGGTGATGGCCGGCGGTCAATGCAAGTTGGCAATCGGCAGAGGCGGCGGGACAGGTCGTGCACCGCGTCGATCGGGATCGCCTCGTCGCATTGCTCCTCGCGATGACCGGATGTGCCGGCTGGCACGCTTCCTGCTGATCGGCAGTACGAACGGCCGCAGATAGCGCGGCCCGACGACCTAGGAGCCTGCCGATGTCCTTGCTAGGTGCGATGAATACCGCGATCTCCGGCCTGACCTCGCAGTCTGCCGCGTTTGGCGACATCTCCGACAATGTCGCGAACAGTCAGACCACCGGATATAAGGAAGTCGCGACCAGCTTCGTCGACTATCTGACCACCAGCACCCCGTCGGTCAACGATCCGGGTGCGGTGGTGGCGCAGCCGGACTATCTCAACAACGTCCAGGGCACGATCACGCAGGTCACCAACCCGCTCGCCATGGCGATCGCCGGGCAGGGCTTTTTCGCGGTGTCGCAGCAGACCGGCGAAGCGAACGGCATCCCCACCTTCAATCCGCAGCAATTCTATTCGCGCGCCGGCGATTTCCAGCTCAACAGCGACGGCTACCTGGTCAACAGTGCCGGGCAATACCTGAACGGTTGGTCGGTCGATCCGAGCACTGGCGCCGTCAACCAGAACAGTCTGGCGCCGATCAAGGTGACGCAGACAGTGTACAATCCGGTGGCGACCAGCGAGGTCACATTGTCGGCCAACCTGCCAGCGTCGCCGGCGACCGGCACAGGCACGGCAGCCTCGCCAATCTCTTCCGATATCGATGTCTACGATTCGCTCGGGACGCAGCACGTCATCACACTGAACTGGGTGCAGAATGCCGACAACGACTGGACCGTGTCGGTGGTCTCGCCGGACGACCTGAACGCATCCGCGATCGGCAGCGCCGAAGTGCAGTTCGGTGCAACCAGCGGCAATCCCGTACCGGAGGGCACCGTCGGGCAGATCACCAATACCACGGGAAATGTCACCACCACCGGCTACAGCGCCAATACCGCGGCGACGCTGGATTTCACCACCGATTTCGGTTCAGGCCCCCAGACGATCGAACTGAATCTTGGCACGTATGGCGAGACCAACGGTGTGACGCAATATGCCGGCTCACAATACAATCTCGAGGGCCTGACGCAGAACGGCGTGCCGCCTGGCAGCTTCGCCGGCGTGACGCCGCAGGCGAACGGCGACATCGTGGTGAACTACAACAACGGCCAGACCCGCACCATAGCGCAGGTACCGCTGGTCACGTTCAATGATCCCGATACGCTGCAGCGCCAGGACGGACAGTCTTTCACAGCAACGATTGCCTCCGGCACGCCGCTCGCCGAGGAAGCCAGCACCAATGGCGCCGGCAACCTGGTGATCGGCTCGGTGGAGAGTTCCAACGTCGATATCGCCACCGAATTCAGCAGCCTGATCGTGGCACAGCAGGCCTATAGCGCGAACGCGAAGATGGTCACGACCGCGCAGCAGATGCTGCAGACCACGGTGGACATGAAGCAGTGATCCGGCAAGGCATTGAAGTCCCCCCTCCCCTTAGGGGAGGGGGGCGGGGGCAGGGGTGGGTACAGGCGCCAGACGCCGGCTGTATGCAGCCCCTCCCCCATCCCCCTCCCGCAAGGGGAGGGGGAGGTTTGCGGGCAATGTCCCAATGAGCCTCGCCGCCGCCCTCTCGATCGCGACCAGCAGCCTGGCCAACGTCAACGGCCAGTTGGCCCTGCTTTCGCACAACGTCGCCAATGCCGATACGCCAGGCTACGTCGCCGAGACCGCGACGCAGGAAGAACTGACTGCCGATGGCATGGGCCTTGGTGTGCTGACCGGGCCGGCGACGCGCAATCTCGACACCAGCTTGCAGGCGCAGGCATTCCAGCAGAACGCCACCGTCGCAGGATTGCAGACCACGCAGACCGCCTTGCAGGCGATCGACGCGGTACAGGGCACGCCCGGCCAGGGCGGCGACATCGCCAGCTTGCTCGGCCAGTTGCAGGACCAGTTCTCGACCTTGCTCAACGACCCCGGCAACCCAACGCAGCAATCCGCCGTCGTCTCCGCCGCGGGCACGCTGGCAAACGCGGTCAATGCGCTGTCCAACGCCTATACCCAGCAGCGCCAGACCGCGGAGAACGCCATCGTCAGCGAGGTGAACACGATCGACACCACGCTCGGCACCATCGGCCAGTTGAATGCGCAGATTGTGAACCTGCAATCCGGCGCCAAGAGCACGGCGGACCTCGAGAACCAGCGTGACGAGGCGGTGCAGCAGTTGGAGCAATTGGTGGATGTGAGCACTCTCGTCCAGCCCGACGGCAACATGCTGGTCACCACCGCCGGCAGGCTGGCGCTGCCGACGGACGGCAGCGCGGCCCAGCTCGCCACATCCGGCGCGAATGTGCCGCCCGGCACATATTACCCGGGCGGCGGCATCCCGGCGATCACGCTGAATGGCGCCGACGTGACCGGGCAACTCACCGGCGGCCAGCTCGGCGCCAACATCGCGCTGCGCGACACCACGCTGCCGACCTGCCAGGCGGAGCTGGACGAGTTCTCGCAGAATCTCGCCAGCCGGTTCGCAGCACAGGGCCTGACCTTGTTTTCGGATGGGGATGGCAATGTGCCGGCGGGTGGCGGCGATCCGGTGCAGCAGGGCTATGTCGGGTTTGCCTCAGAGATCCAGGTGAATCCGGCGGTGCAGGCGGATCCTTCGCTGGTGCGCGACGGCACCGACCCGATCATTGGCAGTCCGACCGGCGCGGCGTCGTTCACGCCGAACCCGCCCGGCGGGCCGGCCGGGTTCAGCACGCTGATCGACAACATCCTCACCTACACCTTCGGCGCCGATGTGCAGGCCGGTGTGCCGCAGCCGGCTTCGAACACCACCGGCCTCGGCGCCTCTGGCACGCTGAATGCATCGTATTCCGCGCCTGCCACACTGGGCGGGATCGCTTCCGCGATGGTCGCCGCGCAGGCGCAGGAAAGTGCCAACACGACCACCCAGCTCACCACCGAGCAAGCGGTGCAGACGACTTTGAACAATACGCTGTCGAGTGGCAGCGGTGTGAACATGGATAACGAGATGTCGCTGATGATCCAGTTGCAGAACGCCTACGGTGTGAATGCCAAGATCATCGGCGCGGTACAGTCGATGTGGACGCAGCTCATCGGCTCGGTGCAAGAATGACGAGCCCGATGTCATTGCGAGGCCCAAAGGGCCGCGGCAACCTCGGTCATGACGTGGGAACCCATGACCCGGCTTGCTGCGGCCCTGCGGACCCCGCAATGAGCGTGGCCGAGCGCGGCCGGCCATGAGCATCTCCGCGACCGGCCCTGCGGATTATGGTATGCTGACCAGCCTGGTCAGCGATACCGACGCGATCAAGCAGAGGTTGGATCAGCTCACCACCCAGATCAGCACAGGGCAGGTCGCCAACACCTATGCCGGGCTTGGCGCCGGCGCCGCGGTGTCGCTCGAC
Source organism: Acetobacteraceae bacterium (assembly GCA_035508435.1). Classification (GTDB taxonomy): domain Bacteria; phylum Pseudomonadota; class Alphaproteobacteria; order Acetobacterales; family Acetobacteraceae; genus JASHVB01. The sequence goes on from DATJNA010000256.1 coordinate 39,605, forward strand.
CTTTATCCGCAGATCGCGACGTTGCAGACCTGGCAGAACAATATCAACGCCGCCACCGGCACCATGGGCGTGACCCAGACGGCGATGACGCAGATCCAGCAGATCGCGTCCAACTTCCTGTCGCAAACCGAGAACCTGGAGGGCGCCGATGCGTCCGAGGTGGATACCATCGCCGCCTCCGCCCAGCAGGCGCTCGTGCAAGTGGCAGATTTGCTCGATACGCAGGACGGCAATACATACATATTCGCAGGCGCCGACAGCACGAATCCGCCAGTGCCGGATCCCGACTCAATATTGAGCAGCGGGTTCTATACCCAGATCGCAGCACAGGTCGGCGCACTGGGCACGCAGGGTGCGGCGGCGACCATCGCCAACACGCTGTCGATCGCCGGTTCGAACATCACCGGCACGACGCCCTTCTCCGACTATATGTCGCAACCCGCAGCGGATTTGCAGGCGCCGACGATCCAGGTGGGCCAGGGGCAGACCACAACGGTCGGACTGCTGGCAAGCGCCAATTCGTTCGTCGCCTCGCAAGGTAGTTCCACCACCGGATCCTACATGCGCGATGTGATGCGGGCGCTGGCGACGCTGGGCTCGCTCAGCAGTTCGCAGGCCAGCGACAGCGGGTTCCAAACATTGGTGCAGGACACCAACGCCAGCCTCACCGGCGCGATCAGCGCCATGGCGGAAGACGCGGGCGTGCTGGGCAACACTCAGAGCGCGCTGACCGCAAGCCAGACGACCATGCAGGACACCACGACGGCGCTGACTACCCAGGTCGGCGACGTGCAGGACGTGGATGTGGCGCAGGCCATGACCAACCTGTCGCTGGTGCAGACCCAGTTGACCGCCTCCTACCAGGTGATCGCCAGCCTGAGCGGCTTGTCTTTGGCGAAGTATCTACCTGCGGGCTGAGAAAAAAATGCGTTCGGTTCACAGGCTGTTAACCCGTTGGCCTCAAGATGGGGCCGACGCCCGCAAAAGGCGGGGACATCTGTAACCTCTGTGGGCAAAGGCAAGACACCATGTCCGGAACCATCAACTCGGTCGTCACCAATACCGGCGCAATGATCGCGCTGGAGTCGCTCGACAAGACGAACACGTCGCTCCAACACGTGCAGAAGCAGGTTTCCACCGGCTATCGGGTGGCGGACGCCACCGATGACGGCGCGGCCTTCGCCGTGGCGCAGTCGGTCCGCTCCACCATCGGCGCGCTGACCAGCGCCAATCAGCAGCTCGGCGGCGTGCAGGGACTGCTGTCCACCACGAACTCGAGCCTGACTGACATCTCGAATACCATGGGAAGCATGCGAGACGTGCTGATCAAGCTCGCGGACGACACCGTGGAAGGCAACGAGCGCACGCAATACATGGATCAGTACAAGACCCTGCTGGGCAACGTGCAAAACTTCATTGAGGATGCCAACTACAGCGGCAAGACGTTGATCGGCAACATCGGTGCCAACACCGCCGGTTACGGCACCGTCCACGTGGTGCGCAACGAAAACGCCGACACCTATACGCTTACATCGTTCGGTGGCGCTTCGCTGTACAGCGCATTGGCAGCGGCCACGGGGTTCGGCACCGCGGCCGGCGTCGCCTCCGCCTTCTCAAACTTCGTCAGCGCCAACAATTCCAGCGCCACGGGCTTCATCAGCGAGATGAACACGGTCGGCGGGTGGCTGAACACGGTCGGCTCCTCGGTCAACTACGTGAACAATCAGATCAGCTACAACAACAACAAGATCGATGCACTGAACAGTGGTCTCGGCTCGCTCGTGGATGCCGACCTGGCGAAGGAATCGGCACTGCTGCAATCCCTGCAGATCCAGCAGCAACTGGGCACCCAGGCGCTGACCCTGGCCAACCAGGCACCGCAGACGCTGCTGAGCCTTTTTAAGTAATCGCGTAACGCAACGGACATTGCGTCCGTTACGCCACGCGGGCCGACCGGGCGGGGCAGCGCTTTTCGCCACCCGCACCGGCGGAGTGCGGGGTCGATTCCGCAGACTGACGAAGGCCGGGCGCCAACCTGTTCCCGCAGCGGGAAAGCGCGCGCCCGGAGCGATCGAACGCGAACCAGGAAGGGGCGCATGTCGAATTTGGTGTTGGAACTGCGCCAGGGCGAGGTGATGATCGTCAACGGCGCGCCGATCCGCTTCCGCACCAAGTCGCGGATCGAACTCACCGCCAGGGCACGCTTCCTGTTCGGCAAGCAGATCATGCCGCCGGACCAGGCGGACACGCCGGCACGCCGCATCTATTTCGCCTTGCAGTCGGCGTATATCGGCAATGACGACGAACGCCCGCGCGGCCTTGTCGCAGCCCGCCATCTCATCGCGGCATTCAAGGGCGCGACCACTTCGGCGCTGGCGCGTGGCATCCTCGACGACGCGCTCGCCGCAGCCGAGGCGGACGATTGCTACCAGGCGCTGAAACTGACGCGGCGGATCATCCGCCACGAAGACGCCGTGCTGGGGCGCGCCGGAACCCGTGCCGCACCGATCAACCCGCGAGCCACCGCACCTGAACCTCTGCCGACAGAACTGGAGCCATGCCGATGATGATGAACGAGGCGATGCGTGCCTACGAGGCCGCTGCGACCCACCGCAGCCAGCGCGAGCAAGAAGCCGATGTGTTCCGGCGCGCGATCGGAGCATTGAAGGCGGCCCGCGATGGCAACCCGCTGCAACGGGTCCGCGCACTGGCGGACAATCGCCGCCTGTGGATGGCAATCCACGACCTGATGCGCGACCCCGATAACGTCCTGCCGCCGGAGCTGCGCGCCTCGGTGATTTCCGTCGGCCTGACGGTGCAGACCGAAATGGATCGCGATCAGCCGGATTTCGGCTTTCTCATCGCGATCAACGAGAACTTCGCCGCCGGCCTGTCCACCGCTTTGTGACCCGCCACCGGAACCCGCCGCGGGCGCGGCGGCCGACCTCGCCTGCATTTGGCAGGTCACCGGACCCCACGCCGGCTTCGACGGCCGCGGCGCATCGGCCGACCTCGCCTGCATTTGGCAGGTCACCGGACCCTGGGCCCAGGAGGGGCCATCAATGCAAAAACTGCACGCTGGCACTGACCTCAACACCTTGACCGGCCGCGCCGCAATGCTGCTGTCCGCCGGCCGCATCGACGCTGCGCGACCACTGCTGTCTGCCGCGCGGCGACTGGCACCCGATTCCGCCGCCGTTGCCGACCTTTCCGTCCGCCTTGCGCTGCGGCAGGACAGCCCCCCCGACGCGATGAGAACTCTCGATGCGGCAATCGAGGCCAACCCGCAGCATCCGGGGCTGCGCAAGCGCCGCGCCGAGCTGCGCCGCGAGGGCGGCGATGTCGATGGCGCAGCGCGTGACGCCGCCGAAGCAGTCATCCTCGATCGTCGGGACCCGGTCGCCAAGGCGTTGCTCGGCATTCTCATGCTGAATCTCGACCGCATCCCGGACGCGCTGGCGTGCTTGACCGAGGCAGTGGCAAACCAACCGGCCAATCCGGCCTTTGCTGCGGCACTTTCCGCCGCGCACGAGGCGGCGGGCGATCAGGATGCCGCACTCGACGTGCTGCTGCGCAATATCGAGGCCAACCCGACCCAGCCGGAGTCGCGCAACGCTGCCATTTTGCTGTGCGTGCGCCGGCGTGACTTCCGCCAGGCCATCAGTCTGGCCGAAGCGGCGCGTCAGGCCGGTGTCGCCGATTGCTGCGCCTTCGGGCTATTGGGCCACGCCTTGTCGAGCCTCGGGCGCCACGCCGAGGCCACGGATGCCTATGTCGAGGCGATGAAGCTCGGCCCGGATGACCCTTACGTGCGTCATCTGGTCGCGGCGTCAGGCGTACTGCCTGGCGCGGAGCGCGCCCCGCCCGCCTATCTGCGCGCCGTGTTCGACGGTTACGCTGCCCGGTTCGAGCATCATCTGCTCTCGCTCGGTTACCGGGTGCCCGGCTTGCTCCGCATCGCCCTGACGCAGCACCCGCAAATCGCCGCGGACATCCAGGTCGGCCCGGTGCTCGACCTCGGCTGCGGCACCGGTTTGCTTGCACTGGCGATCGCAGACCTGCCAGTCGGGCCACTGATCGGCGTGGATATCGCCCCGAAGATGCTGGCACAGGCGCGGGCGAAGGGGATCTACGCCGAATTGCATGAAGCCGATGTCGTTGAATACATGAAATCTCTCCCTCTGGCGGCAGACGCAAGGCAGTTTCCGCTCATGCTCGCCGGTGACGTGTTCTGTTACTTCGGCGCACTGGAGGAGGTGCTGAGCGCCGCTCATGGCGTTCTGGCGCCGGACGGCTGGCTGATTTGCTCGGTCGAGGAACTGCTGCCCGACCACGACGGCGCCGTTCCGGGCAACGGGAAATGGGCACTGCAACGCCAGGGCCGCTACGCGCACGACCCCGCCTATGTCCGCCAGGCTGCGGCAGCCGCCAACTTCCACGTGCTGCACTGCGATCCCGAGACGATCCGCTGCGAAGCCAACGCCCCGGTGCCTGGCTTCATCGTCGTGCTCCAGCGAGGCGCCACATGACTCCGGAGGCTGCGCTGGCCCGGCTGCGCAGTGGTGATGCCGCGGGCGCACTCCGCTTGCTCGACGAAGCACCCGATGACACGGCCAGCGCCGCCACGTTCTCCGCCCGCGGCATGACGCTGCTGGAAATGCAGGATCCCACTGCGGCACGGCTGGCACTACGCTCCGCCGTGTCGCTCGGCGACACCTCGCCGGCGACATTGCTCAATCTCGCCATAGCCGAGGACCGGTCCGGCGACACGGCACGGGCACGCAACCTGATGGAACTGCTGGCCGCGGTGCTGCCCGACTGGGACGAGCCGCCGCTGCGCCTGGCCGAAAGCCAACGCGCCGCAGGCGATGCGACCGGCGCCGAAGCCAGCTATCGCCGCGTGCTCGAGATCAACCCGCAGCGCGTGGAGGCATTGCTCGCCCTGAGCGGTCTGCTGTTGAACCGGCGCGCTGGCGAGGAGGCCCGCACGCTGCTGCTTTGCTGCTGCGGCATCGCTCCGCGCCATGCCGAGGCGTGGGCAACGCTGGGCCTCGCCTTACTGCTGACGCAAGAGCCAGCTCTGGCGCACACCGCTCTGATCGAGGCGCAGCGCCTGGATCCGGCAGTGCCGGAGTACGCATTGCGCGGCATCGCCGCTGCCTGGGCTGCGGGCGAGGCCGACGCGGAGCAAGCCCGGCTGGCGCAAGCTGCCGAGGCCGACCCGCTGAATCCGGTGCCGCTGCTGGCAGAGGGCGTGTTGCTGGAGCGGCTCGGCCGCCGCTCCGCGGCGATCGACCGGCTGGAGGCTGCCGCCGCTTTGGCGCCGGACGCGCTGCTGCCGATGAAGGTTCTCGGTGAGGCCCTGGCACGCGCTCAACGCGCACTTGAGGCCGAGCCCGTGCTGCGCCGTGTCATCGAACTCGATCCGGACGACAGCTACCTCGGCAATGTGCATGCCACCATGCTGATGCGGCTGTGCCGCCACGCCGAGGCGGAGACCATTCTGCTGCGGTTGGTCGACCGGCTCGGCGACGATCCGCTGATCCTCTGCAACCTCGCCAACGTCACGACGTCCCTCGGCCGGCAGGACGACGCGGCGGACATTATCGAACGCGCTATCGCGCGGCAGCCAGATGGCGTGCTGCCGCGCCGCACCATGTGCTACATGCTGCCCTATCGCGACGGCGTCAGCGGGGCGGGGATGCTGGCGGCAGCTCGCGCATGCGGCGCGCGGTTGCCCCGCGCCGACCTCGGCACCTGCGATAATGACCCCACACCCGACCGAAGGCTGACCGTCGGCCTGCTGTCCGGCTCGCTCAGGACCCATCCGGTGGGCTGGCTGACGGTGGCGGGTTTCGAGACCTTGGACCCGGCGCAGTTCACCTTGGTCTGCCTGGGGCAGAAGCCGGCGTCGGGCGATGCCATCACCCGCCGTTTCCGCGCCGCGGCTGCCGACTGGATCGAAGTCGACACCATGGACGACCTGACCTTGGCCAGATGCGCCCGCGAGCATGGCATCGACGTGCTGATCGACCTTGGCGGCTATGGCGATTCCGCGCGCATGACCGCCTGCGCCCACCGCCTGGCGCCCGTGCAGGTGAAATGGGTGGGGGCGCAGAACCACAGCAGCGGACTGGCGGAGATGGATTGGTTCATCACCGATCGCTGGGAAACCCCGCCCGAATTGGAATGCACGTATTCCGAGCGCCTCCTGCGCTTGCCGGATGGCTATGTCTGCTACAGCCCGCCAGCTTACGCCCCGGACGTGACACCGCTGCCGGCACTGGCCAACGGCCACATTACGTTCGGCTGCTTCAACAACCTGGCGAAGGTGACACCACGCGTGATCGGCACGTGGTCGGCGGTGTTGCGCCGCGTGCCCAGTGCGCGACTGGTGCTGAAAACGCACCAGTTCAACCACCGTCCCACGGCCGACCGGGTGCGAGATGCCTTTGCCGCGCACGGCATCGACCCGGCCCGCATCGAACCGCGCGGCGCCTCGCCGCACCGCGCATTCATCGGCGAGTATGGCGGCATCGACCTGGTGCTGGACCCATTCCCCTATTCCGGCGGCCTGACCACGTGCGAGGCGCTGTGGATGGGCGTGCCTACGATAACGCTGCCGGGCGAGACTTTTTCGTCACGCCATTCCCTGAGCCACCTGAACAATGCCGGGCTGACCGACTGGGCGGCCCACGATGCGGCGGAGTACGTCGACCTGGCGGCGGCGAAAGCGGCGGATGTCGGCGCGCTGGCGGCGCTGCGGGCGGCGCTGCGGGCGCGCGTCAAGGCGAGCCCGCTCTGCGACGCGCCGCGCTTCGGACGCAACCTCGGCGCCGCGCTGCGGCATGCCTGGACGCAATGGTGCCTGTCATGAACCGGTTTTGCTCGAGCGACTATTGGGAGCAGCGGTATCGCGCCGGCGGAACGTCGGGGGCGGGATCGTATGGACACATGGCCGCATTCAACGCCGCGCTGATCAACCGCTTCGTCGCCGACAACGGCATCGCCGAGGTGCTGGACATGGGCTGCGGCGACGGCAATCTGCTGTCGCTGCTGCACGTGCCGCATTACCTCGGCGTCGATGTCGCGCCCACCGCTCTGGCCTGCTGCATGACGCGGTTTCCCCAGCATCGGTTCGTGCCGTTCGATGCGTTGGACGCGTCGGTGCGGGCAGATCTGGTGCTGTCGATCGATGTGATCTTCCATCTGGTGGAGGACGGTGCGTTCGCTCGTTACATGCACGCACTATTCGCGCATGCCACGCGGTTCGTGCTGATCCATTCCAGCAATGTCGAACGCAACTGGCCGTCGCCGCATGTGCTGCACCGACGGTTCACCGATCATATCGCGGATTGCCGGCCGGAATGGCGGCTGCTGGCGCATTTGCCGAACCCGTATCCGTTCGATCCGGATCGACCGGAGGACACGTCGTTCTCGGATTTCTTTGTATATGGCCACAGACAGGAGGGATGTGTCTGTACTATTCCTGACACGTATCAGAAAACCGCGGAAGAATCCTCAAACTCAACCAGGGAATCCTGAAACTGCACAGGATGATACTCAAACTCCACGGGGGAACCCTCACACTCCGCAGGAGAAGCCGCATCGGGCCAATCAGGGAATTCTGATAACGGGAACCCTGATCGGCGCGGCGAGGCGCGTATCGCAATGGCGGGCGGACGTCGTCGTTGCGGTTCCCGCAACGAGAGGGAGAGTCTAACTCGAGAGGGGGAGTCTAACTTCGGTACCAGCTCGGCTTGCGCTTGTCGCGGAAGGCGGCGGTGCCCTCGTGGCCCTCCGACGAGTACCGCTGCGTCCAGCTTTCGTGCGCCAGCATCGCCATCTGCCGTTCATCCAGCAGCAGCCCGTTGGCGCCTAAAAACGACCGCTTCGTCATCGCGATTGCCCCCGGCGCCCCGAGGAACACCGCTTCCAGCACCTGCGCCAGCTTCGCCTCCATCGCCTCCACCGGCACCACTTCATGCACCAGGCCGACGCGCAGCGCCTCATGCGCGCCAAAGCGCTCGCCGGTCAGCGCGTAGCGCCGCGTGTGACGCAGCCCCATCGCATGCACCATGTGCGTGGAGATCGGCGTCGGCGCGACGCCCACCCGCACCTCGGTCAACCCGAACATCGCGTCCGGCGTCGCCAGCGCGACATCGACGCAGCACACCATGCCGGCACCGCCACCGAAGCAGGCGCCATGCACCACCGCGATGGTCGGCTTGGGAAACTCGTTCAGCAACTGCATTGCCCGCGTCGTCGCCATCGACGCGGCGTAATTTTGCTCCGGTGGGTAGTTCGCCGCGCGGCCGAGCCAGTTGATGTCGGCGCCCGCCTGGAAATGTCGCCCGGCGCCGCGCAACACGAGGCAGCGTACGGCGGGATCGGGCGCCAGCGTCTGCAATCCCGCGATCAGCTCGTTGAGCAAGTCCTCGTTGTACGCGTTGCCCACTTCGGGGCGGTTCAACGTCGCGGTTGCCACCCCGCGCGCATCGACGTTCAGCAGCACGAGGTCCTTCGCCGGTTCCTTGCTCATGACGCGACCTTTGCCGGATCGGTGTTGCCGCCGCATACCACCACGCCGATCCGGGCGCCTTCGGGCGGGATGAAGGCACCGCACAGCAAGGCTGCCAGTGCCGTTGCCCCGCCCGGCTCGGCGATCAGCCGACAGCGGTCCCACAACAGGCGTTGCGCCGCGACGATCGCATCGTCCGGCACCAGCACCGCAGCAGAGACGGAGCGCTGCGCGATCGGGAACATCAGCCTGCCGACCTGCCGCGCGCCGAGGCTGTCGGCCGCCATGCCACCGACCGGCGCGTCCACCGGCCGCCCGGCACGTAGTGCGTCGTGCAGCGCGGGGCAGCCCTCCGGCTCGACGCCGACCAGTTGCACGCTGCCGGCATACCAGGCGGCCATGCCGCCGATCAGCCCACCGCCTCCCACCGCCGCCAGCACATGCGTGAGCTCGGGCGCAGCTTGCTCCAATTCGCGCGCCACTGTGCCCTGTCCGGCCAGCACCGCCTCCTGGTCGTAGGCATGCACGTCCAACGCACCGGTCTCGGCCTGGCGCCGGCGGCATGCCGCGAGCGCTTCGGCATAGGTCTCCCCGGTCTGCACCACCTGGGCGCCATAACCGGCGATGCGCGCCACCTTGCCTTGCGGCGTCAGCATCGGGACGAAAACCTCCGCCGGCACGGAGAGGGCGCGCGCGGCATAGGCAACCGCCGCCCCGTGGTTGCCGCCGGAAGCCGCGATCACCCCGGCCGGCGGCGGCGGTTCCGACAGCAGCCGGTTGAACGCGCCGCGCGGCTTGAAGCTGCCGCTGTGCTGCAACAGTTCCAGCTTCAGCGTGACCGGGCTGCGCGGGCCGAGTTCCGCGCCGGCGAGACGCAGGATGGGCGTGTGACGGACATAAGGAGCGATGCGGCTGGCGGCGGCAGCAATCTCGGCGCGGCTGACCATGCGGCCGACGCTGGCACGCCGCAGGGCCGCGGGCAAGGCGGCGCGTGGCTACCCCGGCAGCCTGCCGGTCGTTTCAGGGCCGGCGCGCCGCGGACCCGGCGCCATGCCAAGGTTTTTCGCGATACAAGCTGTATCCCGATCCGCTCAGTACCCGGCGCCCGGGCGCCCCTCGGTTTCCTGCGCCGGAAAGTTGCATTCCACCGCGATGCCATCCGGATCGTAGTAGAACAACTGCGTCATGTTCAGCCGCGGCAGCACGCGCTCGTCATACTGGATGCCGCGGTTCTCCAGATTGGATTTCATGTCCTTCAAGCCCTCGCAGGCGAAGGCGATGTGGTCGAGGCGGCCGGTCTTGGCAGGATCCGATGCCGCGTCCTTGATTTCCGGATCCTCCGCCCGGTAACCGATCAGGTGCACGGTCGGCACGCCACCGCAGTACAACCAGTAGCCGGGGAAATTCAACGGCGGACGGTCACCCACCGTCAGTCCCACCACATCGGCATAGAAGTTCTTCGTTGCCTCCAGGTCGCGCACCCGGATCGTGTAGTGGTTCAGCGATTGCGCAGGCATCGTGTATGCTCCTCCATTGCTTCAGAACTGATTTTCCGCCGGCATTCCGAGCAAGATCTGCCCGACCGTCTCATAGTGCAGTTGCCGCCCCTGCGACTGCTGCGCCACGGTGTGGATATCGCGCAGGCGGCGTTCGAACGGGTGGTCCTCGAAGATCGCGATCGACCCGGCGGCATGATACAGCATGCTCACCACCTCGCGCGACTGCTGGATCGCCCAGGTGGAGGCCAGGCGGATCATCGCGCGATCCTCCTGCGTTTGCTCCCCGGTTTCCAGCACGTGATCCCACGCGGTGTTCCACACGCCATGCAGGAACGCGCGCGCGGAGCGCCAGCGCGCCTCGCACTGCGCCACCTGCGACTGCACCACGTTGTTCTCCCGCATCGGCTTCGCCGCACCGCGCGAGGTCTTGGTGGCCGGCAGGTCGTAGAACGCGTCGATCGTGGCGCGCGCGATGCCCAGCCCGACGCCGCCGAAGCCGCACGAGTACAACTGGTTGCTGGTGAACCGATAGAGCGGGCCGTCCTCGCGCCGCTCGTCCGGGCCGTCGCGGCTCATCGAGTGGTCCTGCGGCACGAACACGTTGTCCACCACATACTCGTCGCTGCCGGTGCCGCGCAGGCCCACGACGTGCCAGATGTCGCGCATCGTCACCTGGGATTTGGGGAACAGCAGGGTGCGCACCTTGCCGGTTCCGGCGACGCGCATATGCGCGCCGAGCCAGGTGGCATGGTGGCTGCCGCTGGCGAAGCGCCACGTGCCGCTGATGCGATAGCCGCCTTCCACCGGCTGCGCCTCATACGGCGCGCCGGGTGGACCCCAGGCCAGAATGCCGGTCGACGGACCGAAGATCTCGCGTGCCACGTCGGGTGCGAGGTAAGCCGCCGACATGGAGCAACCGTTGTTCTGGCAGACGCACCAGGCGGCGGAGGCGTCGGCGGTGGCAATCGTCTCGGTGATGGTGGCGAAGGTCACCGGCCGCAGCTCCGCCCCGCCGATCGAGCGCGGCTGCAACATGCGGAAGAAGCGGCCCTCGCACAGCCTGTCGATCAACCAGGGCGGCAGCTCGCGGCGGGTTTCGATATCGTCGGAGGCGGCGGCGATCTCGGGTGCCAGCGCACGGATGCGGGAAATGAAATCGATGTCCTCGGTGGTGGTCGCATCCATTACTGCCGCACTCCTGACGTCACGCGCGCGTCCACGGGCACCGGCTCGCCGTAGCCCGCATCCAGCTCGGCGATCGAACGCTGCCGTGTCTCGAATCCAAACAGGGCGAAGCCGAGGCCACATAACACCAGCCACGCGGCCAGGAAGAGAAACGAGGCCGGAATGGCGGCGACCGTCACGTCCGGCTTCACCACGTTGGACGAGCCGACGATCACTGCCAGGCCGAGCGGGCCGACGATCTTGCCGATGCCGCCGAACCCGTAGGCCGAGCCCATGCCGGTGGTGCGCAGGCGCGTGGGCCAGACTTCCGCCGAGTATGGGCCGACGATGGCGAAGCCGCCGTCATAGAAGAAATCGCCGAGCACGATGAACAGCCAGAACAGCGACACGCCGCCGAGGACGATGTTGTGAAGAATGCCGGCGGCGGCGACGCAGACCGCACCGCCGAAGCCTACCAGCATGCCGCCGGTGCGGCGGCCGATGGCCTCGGCGAGCCATGAGAAGACGATGCGGCCGACGATGCCGGCCGCGGTGATCCAGATGAACATGCCCGCGGCGGCGGCGGGGGTCACGCCGAGCTGCATCACGAACAGGGTCGGTCCCCACAGCCCGATGCCGTAGCCCGCGGTCTGGGCACCGATGCTGGCCATCCAGGACACCGCGATGCTGCGGGGATATTTCAACAGATCGGTCCAGGCGGTTGGCGGCGATGCGGCCGTGGCGATTGGCGCGGGCAACGAATCCGGCGGCACCTTGAGCGCCCACGCGACCGAGCGGCGCGCCTCCTCGGCGCGTCCCTGGCTGAGCAACCAGTGCGGCGACTCCGGTACCCATGCGCGGATCACCAGGGTGAACAAGGCCGGCGCCAGCCCGACGACGAACAAGCCGCGCCAGCCGATTTCCGGGGCGAGGAAGGCGCCGAGCACGGAAGCGATCATGACACCGAGCGGGATGAAGACCGTGACGATGCCGCCGATGAAGCCGCGCATGCGCGATGGGACGAACTCCTGCACCAGCGGCAGGTCGACGCAATACAGGCCGCCGACGCCGAAGCCGACGAAGAAGCGGAAAATCGACAGGTAGATCCAGCCATGGTCCGGCGTGAAGGCCAGCACGCCGGTGGCGATGGAGAAGTTGATGACCGTGCCGATGAAGACGCGGCGGCGGCCGACGACGTCGGCGATGCGCCCCCAGATGAACGCGCCCAGGATCGCGCCGATGCCGGAGGACAGCAGGATGATCGCCGACTGCCCGAATGTCAGGCCCCACGGCTTGATGATGAAGGCAAGCACGAAGCCGATCAGGAAATAGTCGAAGAACTCCAGCATGTCGCCAATGATGGCGGCGGCGACGATCTTGATCTGGTTGGCGGTCAGCGAGCGGGCCTGGTCGAGGCGTTCGAACATAGTGAGTTCCCTTCGCCGGGCGTACTGTTCTTTTTTTTTGGCGCAGTCCTGCCCGGGTCGTTCGGTTGGTGGTGGCGGCGGGTGGCATGATAGGGTATTCCGCCGGCCTGGGAAGAGCATCGTTTGCCATGCCGCACCGGCATGGCCATGGAGAACGACAGAGCATGCTTGAGCTGCGTCCGAACTGTGAATGCTGCAATCGCGATCTGCCGCCCGACAGCCTGGCGGCCCGCATCTGCTCTTTTGAATGCACGTTCTGCGCGGACTGTGCCGACGGCGTGCTGGGCGGACGCTGTCCCAACTGTGGCGGCGAACTGCTGCGCCGTCCGGTGCGGCCGGCAGAGAAGCTGGCGCGGTTTCCCGCTTCGACCGTGCGAAAGGTGAAGGCGGAGGGATGCGCTTAAGCTTGCGGCGTTGAAATCGCGGCCGACGGGCTGCATGCACGCATTCTTATCGCCGCGTGCATACACCTATATTCAAGCTCCGGGATGGCTTCAGGGAGGTGGGCCAGCCCGCGAATGGACTGGCCCGGCCTCCTACCGCGGTTTCACGATGATCTTGACCGTGAGGCCAGCAATCACTATGATCCACGGCAGGAGATGACAATGATGTGCCATTGCTTCTCTCCTACTGAAAGCCGGTCGGGCCAGTCCCGGCCGGCTTTTGCATTCTGAGAGAAAGAGATGAACGGACTGTTGCCGCAGTTCAGACAATCGTGTGCAACGGAGCCCAGCAATCGCCGACTGGACGCGGCCAGAGATTTTTATCTGGGCGCGAGCGTAGCCTTTGCCGACAGCAACCGTTCGTCTTCGGTGTCGGCCGATTCTTGATCGGGGAGCGGAGCTGAAGCCCTGGCCTCCTGTTCAATGTCCGCGAGACCCGGGTTCATCGTCACTCCAACCGCAGCAAGAATACCATGTCGAGCAGGCCATGCTGCGCACCACAAAGCGATGCCATCGACCCGTTCCTTTTGCCCACAGCTCTCTATCGGCAAGCTGCCGGAGGCAACAATCTCGCCACCTTGAACGATAGAATATGGGTCCATTGTCGTATCACTTGCCACGGCTTTCATAACCGCACCGTCACGCCGGCGATCACCCGCCGCTCCACCGGCGGGCCGGCGGTCTCCAGCAGCCGCGATTGATTGAACTGTTGCGCTGATAACGATAGCGTCATCGTCTCGGTCAGCCGATATCCGACGCGAGCATCCAACGTCAGGTAATTGTCGACATTCACCGGCAGCAGCGCAGTGCGACTGTCATTCAGCCGATAGTCCAGATAGCTGGATTGCCAGCGGCCGAGCAAATCCAGTTCCCATTTGCCGCGTGTGTAGCCAATGCCGCCGATCACCACATGCTCGGGCACGCTGTGTGCGTACTCAACGATGCCTGTCGTCATTGCACCGGTATTCAACACGGTATGGTCGGTCGTCGCCGCCAGCGAATAGCTCGCCTGCCAGCGGAACCCGGCCGCATTGTGGCCCTTCAGTTCCAGCTCGGCGCCGGCCGCGGTGCTGTATCCGACATTCGCCGAGACGAACATCGGCGCCCCCACCGGTGAGATGCTCAGCGGCGCACCGAACGGCCAGGCGATGATGTCGTCGGTCCATTGCGAAAACAGCGCCGTGCGCAGCGTGGAGGCGATCGCAGGCAATGCACGGTCATAGTCCAGCTCGACATTCCAGACGATCGTCGGATGCAGGTCCGGCGTCCCGGAATAGGCCAGGGGACTGTAAAATCCCGCCGGAATTTGCAGTGCGTATTCCAGCAATGTCGGAAGCTGCACGCCGCGCGCCGCCGACAGGCGGAACGTATCTTGCTCGGTCGCCTCCCATACCACGCCGGAATTGAAGCTCGGCTGGGTCAGCGTGGCGCGATCATACTCCTCCGGCGTCAGCCCGGTCTGCGGCAGCAGCGACCCGTCGTAATGGAGCTGCATGTGGTCGACGCGCACCGCGTTGGTCAGCTCGACCGATGGCGCCACCTGCCAGTCCCACATGAAGCTCGCGGCATAGATCGCATCGCTGATCCGGCCCAGCGCCAGACCGCCGGAATCATCGGCGTTGGCGCGATATTCCAGCCCGACACGCAGCGTGTGCGCCGCACCCAGCTTCAACAGGTCGCTCGCCTGAACGAGGTACGTCGTTTGATATTCTGTCAGACGCAACGGCATGCCGAAATTGCTGATATTGTCGATCTGCACGGCGGCATCGTTGCGGTAGGCCGACAGCGATATTTCGCCGAACCGGCTGTCGGTATTGACGCCCGCACGCACCGCGCTGGTGACCAGCCGCTCGGTATCGAACACACCCGGCGGCTCTTGCTCCGCCAGGCGCGTGTCGCCGCCGCTGGCGTCGAGGAACAATTCAGTACTCTGGTTGACCTGCCAGCGACCGACCGCGCGCAACGTGCCGGTAAAGGGAGGCTGGCGCGCCTCCGCGTCATAAACGCCAAGCGGTCCCGGCGCGAATTCCTGCGCATTGAAGCCTCCGGCGGACAGCCGCAGCCCCGCGGCGTCGTCGATCCGACCGGTGGCGATGGCCTCGCCACCATAATAACCCTGCGTACCGCCGCGCAGCGTCGCGACATTCAGCCGGTCGCGCAGCGGATCATAGGTGATGATGTTGATCACGCCGTTCACCGCGTTGAAGCCGTACAGCGCGGAATTGGCTCCCTTGATGATCTCGATCTGGCGAATCTCGTCGAGTTGCACCGGGATCGCCGACCAGATGATGCGGCCGTAGTCCACCATGTAGACCTGCCGCCCATCCACCAGCACCATCAGATGCGGATTGGACGATTGGTTGTAGCCACGGATGCCGACATCGGCGTCGCCCAAGCCATCTTCCCGCACATCGACACCGGCAACGAAACGCAGCACATCGGGGATGCTGGTGGCGCCGGAACGGCGGATGTCGTCCTGCGTGATGATCTCCACATTGGCCGGCGCATCGGCAGCGCGCTGCGGCTTGCCGGTGACCGACATGGTGACCGGCTCGCCGAATAATTGTTCCAGCGCGCCGTAATCCACCGACTGCGCTCGCGAGGCTGGTGCCACAGTCACCGCGAGCAGGATGCCCGTCGCAAGGCACAGCAGCACTCGCGGCGCGATCATTGTCATATCTCTCGGATCATCATGCGGAACGCGGGCACGAAGCTGACGCCTGATGCCGCCGCGACGGCGTGGTTGAGAACGATCTGCACACGCAGATCGGTACTGACGGCCATGGTGCAGAAGCCAGCCTCCACCGCCGGCAGTTCCGCCGTGATGCAGAGGATGTGGGCCGCGCGCACGGCTGCCCCGAGTGCCGGCCCATTGGCGCCGGCCGCCGAGATCGCCACCGCGAAGCCACCGCCGGCCAGCGCGTCAGCCGGAACGAGCTGTGCCGGCAGATGCGCGCCACGCACATCGAGGCCGCCACTGAGTTCGCCGGCAATGGCCTCCGCATCGCGCTGCGACGAGGGATCGCCTGGGTTGAAGACGACAGCAACGCGGCCGCCGCTCGGTGGTGGCTGCATGAATGCGAGCGCGCGACCGATCGTCTGCAGTTCCGGCACCGACAGCGAGGCGGCGGCAGCCGGCAGCGGCGCTGACAGCGCGGCCACGGCAGCGAGCATCGCGCAGGCGCTCCGCCAGGCTTTCCGCTGCGGCCGCGCTTCCGATGCGCCATGCGCATGTGTCTCCATTCAATCGCGATCTGCGCGTTGATCGGGCGATGGTAGGTGCAACAGATTGAGCAAACATGAACACGCCAGCGAATACTTTCCGTTGCCGCCCGGTCGGGTCAGTACGGCCTTCTCACTGCGCCGCAGAGGTTTGCTTTGTGTTAATCAGTCCGGGCGTAACTGTTGGGCATGCTCGGCGCCTTCCTCTCGACGCATGACATCCGCTTCTGTCTCGCCGCCGCGCTGGCGAGCTTGCTCGGCACAACACTTTGCTGGCAGGTTCTGCCGCTGCCCGGCGCGCGCCCAACGCGGGCGGGGGTGCTCCGCACGGCGATCGCCGGCGTCGGTCTCGGCGCGACCGTCTGGATCGCATTCCGGCTGTCACTTGCCGGCTACTTCCCTTTCCTTTCGGCCGACCCCCCTGAGCCGGCGGACGCAATACCGATCTTGCTCGCCATAACCGGCGCCACGACGGCCGTCGCGGTGATCGTGTTCGCCGCGCACAGTGCGCGCACGGCCGTCCTGGCCGGCTCAGTCCTCGCCGCCACCGCCTCCTGCGTACTGTTCTTGGCCCTCAGCCACGTGGTGGCGCCGCTCATGCTCGGTTACGAGCTGGCGACAGTCCTCGAGGCGATGGTCGCAGGCACCGCCGTCTTTGCTTTCGGGTTGTGGCGCGGCAAGCGCGCGCGCGGCCGTTACCGCACGCTTGGCGCCGCCGCGATCGTGGCTGTCGGCCTGCCGGTGGTCGATTTCGGTTCGCTGGCCGCCATCCTGCCATTTTCCGCATGGGAGAGCGCCTCGGCTACCTTGGGCGCGCTGGCGCTGCGGCCGGTGTTTGTCGTATTCGCCTCGGAGTTCGTTGCCGCGCTGCTGCTGGTGCGGGCGAGCGCGGCGGTCGACCGCCAGGCGGCGGCTCGCACGACGCGGGAAAACCAGCGCCTGCGCCAGCTCACCGAAAGCACGTTCGAAGGCCTCGTGGTGCACCGCGAAGGCCGGATCGTGGACGCGAACGGCGCCTTCTGCGCGCTGGTCCAACGCAGGTTGCCAACGCTCGCGGCGCATCACCTGAGCGAATTCGCCCCCGGATTCCAGGCCGGCGCGGCAGGCCAGCCGCTACGGCTCGAGCTACGGGCGGCGGATGGCAGCATGGTTCCGGTGGAGATGCTGTCGCGCCGCCTGTCGTTGCCCGAAGGTGAGGCGGTGGTGACCGCGGTGCGCGACATCCGCGAACGCCTGGCCGCGGAACATGCGGCCCTGGATCGCCAACGCGCCGAGGCACTGCAACGCGAGGCCGACGAACAACGCGAGCGCCGCCGCATTGCCGAGGAGGCGAGCCGGGCGAAATCCGCATTCCTGGCCATGATGAGCCATGAGATCCGCACGCCCATGAATGCCGTGCTCGGCCTCGCGTCGAGCTTGCTCGACGACGGCCTGACCCCGGAGCAAGCCGCGGCCGTCACCGCAATTCGTGATTCCGGCGACACGCTGCTGCGCATCCTCAACGACATCCTGGATTTCTCGAAGCTGGATGCCGGGCGGATGACGTTCGAGACCGCGCCGTTCTCGCCCGCTGCATTGATGCACGACGCGCTGAGCGTTCACCGGCCGCACGCGGTTGCCAAGGCACTGGCGATCCGGCTGGAAATCGAACCCGACTTGCCGGCCACGTTGCTGGGTGATGCCGGACGCATCCGCCAGGTGCTGCACAATCTCGTCTCCAACGCGGTGAAATTCACTGACGCGGGCGAGGTGCGCATGTCGCTCCGTTGCGAATGGCGCGATGCAACGACGGCAACGCTCGCCTGGGACGTGCAGGACACCGGCATTGGCATCGCCCCGGACAAGCTGCCCACCTTGTTCGACGCCTTCGTGCAGGCCGACGATTCGATTACGCGGCGGTTCGGCGGCTCCGGGCTGGGACTTGCGATCAGCCAGCAACTCCTGGCGCAGATGGGTGGCACGATCGAGGTGCGGTCGACGCCAGGCGAAGGCAGCCGGTTCCGGTTCCGGTTGACGCTGCCGCTGGCCGAGCAAGCGGTGCAGGTGGTGGCCCCGGGCCATGCGGCAGCCGAAGTGGCGGCACGGCTGGCAGCGCTGGGGCGGCCGCTGCGGCTATTGCTCGCCGAAGACAACCCGACCAACCAGTTCGTGGTGATCCGGATGTTGAAGGGCCTGCCGGTCGAGGTGGACGTGGCACAGCACGGCGCCGAGGCCGTCGCCGCGGCGTCTCGTGCCGCCTACGACGTGATCTGCATGGACATGCGCATGCCGACCATGGACGGGCTGGAAGCGACACGAACGATCCGCCGGCGCGAGGGGCCGTCGAGCCGGGCGCCGATCGTTGCGATGACGGCGAATGCGTTCCCCGAGGACATGACCGCGTGCCGCGATGCCGGCATGAACGATTTCGTCGCCAAGCCGGTGAGCAAGGATCGCTTGCTCGCAGCGCTGCTGCGGGCGGTGGAGGGCGCGACAACCCAGGCGGCACGGGCCGCAACGCCCATCGGTCAGCGCGACAGACTCCGTCATTCCGAGGCAATCCGCCATTGCGAGGGGCACCGCGACGAAGCAATCCCGGTCATGCCGGCGCACGAGTGGCCAGGCGCCGACGCCGACGCGGTTGCTTCGGCGCTACGCCCCTTGCAGTGACGCGGTACGCGGTATCCGCGAGGCTACACCGGCGAGGCTACACCGGCCGATCGCCCGCCACCGTCACGCGGAACCCGGATCGCGTATGCGGCCAGTAATCCCACATCGCGCGGTGCTGCACGCAGCGATTGTCCCAGAACGCGATCGAGTTCGGCTGCCACCGGAAGCGGCATTGGAACAAGGGATTTTCCGCGTGCGTGTAAAGATAGTTCAGCATGGCGTGGCTCTCGTCGCGCGGCACGCCGAGCAGGCGGCGCGTGAAGCCGCGGTTGACGTACAGCGCCTTCTGTCCCGTCACCGGATGCGTGCGCACCACTGGATGCTCTGCGCGCGGATAGCTCGCCTTGTCCGCGACGCCGGCGTACTTGTAAGTGCCGCGGTAGTTCTCTTCGCCGTCGTGCACCGCCTGCATGCCGTCGAGATAGGCCTTCATCCGGTCCGACAGCGCCTCATACGCCGCGTACATCGACGCGAACAGGGTATCGCCGCCCTTGGGCGGACAGGTCTTGATGTAGAGGATGCTGCCCATCGGCGGTTCCGGGTCGCAGGACACGTCGCTGTGCCAGCCTTCGCCGTTGGCGCGCGGAGAATTCTTGTCGGCGTGGATGATCATCAGTTCCGGATGGTCCGGATGCGACGGCGCCGCCGGATGCACATGCAGCTCGCCGAAATTCCGCCCGAACGCCAGGTGTTGCTCCGGCGTCAGATGCTGATCGCGGAAGAAGATGACAAGATTCTCGGCCAGCGCGCGATGCACCTCGGCCATCTGGTGGTTGCCCAGCGGCTGTGACAGGTCGACGCCGCCGATCTCCGCGCCGATGATCGGCGTCAGCTTATCGACGTTGATCGTCTCATAGGGCGCCTCGTTGCCCGGCTGGTGCTTGTAGCGCGGACCGTTATTGCCGCGCATCGGATCCATCATGCTGGCTCTCCTCCTAACTCGCGCGCCGGATATTGCCGCTGTGCAGCGGAATTCCGGTTTGCTCATAGCATACCTTCGCCAGCGCGGCGACGCCGTCGCGGATCGTCTCCTTGCTCGGCATGGCGAAGCACAGGCGCAGGTGCGATTTCGAATTGTCGGGGCTGACCGCCCAGGCGGGGCCTTCATTGAAGATGATGCCGGCCGCGGCGGCCGGCTTCAGCAGTGTGCGGGTGTCCACCTGGTCCGGCAGCTTGATCCACAGGAAGATGCCGCCCTTCGGCATCCAGCATTCGGCGGAGCTGCCGAACTCGCGTTCCACCGCCTCCACCATCGCATCCAGCTTGCCCTTCAGCACGCCGTTCAGATGCGGCAGGTGATCGTCGAAATGCTGCGAGAAGTACTCGGCGACGACCATCTGGTCCAGCGCGCCGGTGCCGCTGTCGCCCTTCAGCGGCAGCAGCCGCCGCGTGATCTCCCAGGGCGCGATGATGTAGCCAAGCCGCAGCGCGGGTGCGAGCGACTTCGAGAACGACCCGAGATGGATCACCGC
Organism: Acetobacteraceae bacterium; assembly: GCA_035508435.1. Lineage (GTDB taxonomy): Bacteria > Pseudomonadota > Alphaproteobacteria > Acetobacterales > Acetobacteraceae > JASHVB01. The sequence goes on from DATJNA010000256.1 coordinate 60,002, forward strand.
GCCAGGGTCCAGTGCATACAGGGCCGGCGGCGCGTCCACGCCACGCCACAGCAGATCGGCGTAGCATTCGTCCTCGAAGATCGCGACGTTGTACTGGTGCGCGAGTGAAAGCAGCGCATGACGACGATCCAGCGGCAGGATGCTGGCGGTCGGGTTCTGAATGGTGGGGATGGTGTAGATGAATTTCGGCGTGATCCCATTGGCCTTCAGTGCGGCAAGCTGCGCCGCCAGCGCGTCGATCACGATACCGTCGGCGTCCAGCTTCATTGCCTCGATTTTGGCGCCGATCTTGCGGAAGCGGTTCAGCGCGCCCTGGTAGCAGAACTCCTCGCACAGCACGGTGTTGCCGGGATTGACCAGCAGCTTGCTGATCATGTCGATCCCCTGGCCGGAGCCGGTGACGATGGTCACGTCATCCACCGGCGCGTCGATGCCGCGATGGCGCTTCGACTTGTCGGCGACGAACCGGCGCAGCCCGGGATAGCCCTGGGGCCCCAGGCCGAGATTATAGATCGCGAGCTTGCCGCCCTCGCGCCGCAGCACCGAGGCGGCCGCATCGATCAGGCCCTCGATCGGGATTTGCTCCGGGTCGTTGTTGCCGCCGACGAAATAGTATTTCGGGAACGGCGCCCACCGCGGCGCCGGGTCGGGCAGACCGTCGCTGTACAGCTTCGCGTAATCGAGGGCGGTGGCACTCATGGATCGGCTTCCTCCGGATGCGCTGGGATCGACGCTAGCAAGCCCTTGGCGGTCCGTCATCCCGGCGACAGCCCTCGCGGCCTGGCTGCGTTGGTCGGTCGAAACGAAAACCGGCGGCGGGACAGGCAGCGAAACGTCGCGCAGTCCGCTGGCGAGGGACACCACGGTTGATCGAGGACCCGCCTGGCTGCTTGCAGATGGTCGCCGCTTGCAAACCAGCGCTGCTGGCAAATCGGCCGACGTTGCGCAGTATCTTGCGCAACGGGAAGTGGCGATGCCGTCGATGGAAACCAGTACCTGCACGATCGTTGCCAGACTGCGCGCGGACGCATGGACCGAGACGCCTCGTGGCAAGCACAATAAGCTCGAACATCCGGACCGGCCAGGTGTCCTGCTCGTTGTCCCGCGTCACAAAGAGCAATCCCCTGGCGTGGCCCGTTCCATCGCCAGGCTGGCGGGTTGGACTTAGGAGATCGCCATGATTCACTACATCGGCATCCTGGACGGCTCCGGCGATGTTTGGGGCGTTCGCATTCCCGACCTGCCGGGTTGCCATGGCGGCGGTAAGACGGCGGAAGCGGCGATCGCTGACGCCATCTCGGCGGCGCGTGAATGGGCGGAGCATCAGGGCGCCAAGGGCACGCTCCCGCCACGTCCCCGGCTCTTGGCCACGCTGATCGAGCAGGGGGAGGTGGATGCGCAATCGGGCGAGACCGCGGTGATGATCCCACTTCTGCGCGACAGCGGCCCGTCGGTTCGCGCGAACCTTTCCATTGATGCGGCCTTGCTGGAGGCGATCGACGCGGCGGCACGCACCAGGGGCCTGACCCGTTCGTCGTTCATCGCGTCCGCGGCGCGAGAAAAAATCATGTCCGAGAGCTGAGGTGTCTTCGCACACGAGTGGTTGCGCAGGGTGCTGCCACCGGTCGCCGCGTCGACCGCTGCCGCCAGTCGCCGCGTAGGGTGCGGCGCCATTCCGGGTCGTCAACGGGCAGTGGCGCTGCCTCCCCACCGGCCGGGCTCGATCAGCACCTTCGCGCGTGGATTCGGGCGACGCAGGCTCTCGAACGTCTCCGGCAGCGCGTCGAGCCCGATCACGTCGGATACCAGCGCCGATGCGTCGATCCGCCGCGCGGCCAGCATCTCCAGCACCAGCGCGAACTCCTCGCGCGTGTAGCCAAGCGCGAATTGCACCGTCAGCTCCTTGCGAATTGCGATGCGCGGCAGGATCGTGTCCTCGTGCCGGCACACGCCGACCACGACGATGCGGCCATGCACCGGCGCGAGGTCGATGCATTGCCGCAGCAGGCCGGGCGCGCCGACGCATTCGAAGATCACGTCCGGTGCGCCGCCGGCGATTCGCGCGAACGCCGTCCCCACTTGCTCCGCCGCCGGATCGATCGTTGCGCCGGCGCCCAGCCTCGCCGCCCGGTCACGCCGCGCCGGCTCCGGCTCGCTCACCACCAGATGCCGAGCCCCGGCGGCACGGGCGAACATGGTCACCGCCAGCCCGATCGGTCCAGCGCCGATCACCAGCACGCGCGCGCCGAACAATCCGCCACCCAGCCGCACCGCATGCGCACCGACCGACAGCGGTTCGGTCAACGCCGCATCGCGCAAGTCCAGCGAGTCGGGCACGCGCAGCGCGTTATGCGCGGGCAAGGTCAGATATTCGGCGTACCCCCCGGGCGCATCCGCCGCGAGGCCGATCACCATGGTGCGATTGCACAGAATGCCAAGCCGGTCGCGGCAGCCGCCGAGCGGCCGGCACTCGTCGCATTCGCGCAGCGGCAGGCCGATGATGCGGTCGCCAGGCTGCCAACCGGCCGCGGCGGATCCCGCGACCGTGCCGGAGAATTCGTGACCCAGCACGGTACCGGGTTGCAGCGGAATGGCGCTCTTCTCCGTCGCATGCAGGTCGGTGCCGCAGATGCCGCAATAGGCCACCTTCAGCACCAGTTCGCCCGGACGCGCGGTTGGCGTCTGGCGATCTTCGAGCGCGAGCAATGAACCCTCGCGATGGAACACGGCGGCGCGCATCATGTCCTCTCTTGCAGCGCTTTGCGCAGATAGAATTTGGTGTGCCCGGGCGGATAGTCGTCCAGCTTGCCGAACACTTCGTAGCCGCGTTTTTGATAGAACCCGAGCGCCTGGAAGCTGAACGTCTCCAGGGTGGCGCGCGGGCAGCCATGCTCCACCGCGAAGGCCTCCGCCGCGTCCATCAGCCGCGTGCCGTGCCCCTGGCCGCGGAGCACCGATGCAATCCACAGGAACTTGACATGCAGCCAGCCGCCCCAGGTGTAGCCCGTCAGCCCACCCAGGCATTCGCCACGCGCGTTGGCCAGGAACAAGCCGACCGGGAAATACTCGCCGATTCCCGTGGCGGCGAAATTATGGCCTACGAGGCTGTCCTCGATGAAGCGCACCTGCGCTTCGGCAGGAAAGGCCTCGTAGTGCAGCGTGACGTCTTCCATCACATTGTTGTCTGCATGTCGCCGTCGACCGCGATCGCCTGGCCGCTGATGGTGGCGCCGAACGGGCTCGCGAGGTACAGCGCCATGTTGGCAATGTCCTGCTGACTGACGAAGCAGCGCAGCGACGTCGTGGCGACGGTGCGCTCCGTCATCTCGTTTTCGGAAATCCCCGCGGCCTCCGCCTTAGCCTTGATCACCGCGCGGATGCGCGGACCGTCCACCGGGCCGGGCAGGATCGCATTGACGCGGATGCCGTCGGCACCGAGCTCGATCGACAGCGTCTTGGTAAAGCCCACCACGCCCCATTTCGCCGCGGAATACGGCGCGCGCAGCGGAAAGCCGAAGCGTCCGGCCGCCGAACTCAGGTTGATGATGGCGCCGCCGCCGGCTTGGCGCAGCGCGGGAATGGCGCGGCGCGAGCAATGGAACATCGAAGCGAGATCGATCCGCAGCGTCGCATCCAGCGCCTCCGGCGTCACTTGCTCCACCGGCACGGTGGGACCGGCGATGCCGGCGTTGTTCACCAGCACGTCCAGCCCGCCGAGCTGCGCCAGCGCCGTATCGACGAAAGCCTCGCAGTCGGCCGGCACGCCGGCATCGGCGCGCATCCCGGGATGGCCGCAGGAGGCAAGTGCGTCGGCGTCCAGATCGGAAACGAAGACCGTGGCGCCGCAATCGACGAAGCTGTCGGCCATCACCCGGCCGATGCCATTGGCGCCACCGGTGATGGCGACCCGCATGCCGCCAAGATCGACGGTCAGCGGAACGCGCGCGCCTGTGACCATGATTCAACTCCTGCCCGATCGAGCGAGGCGCAGTGTTGCGGCTGCCGCGGGAAGCGGCAAGCATGGCTCTGAAGCCCGGTCCATCCAGCGGCTATGATGTGTCGGCCAACCGCCCCAGCCGATGTCGGGGAGGAGAGAGCAATCACGGGTATGGCGCTGCGCCTGCGTATCACGGAGGTGACCGACATCCACCCAGGCACCTATTGTGTCGCCGCCTGGGATGCGGTCGGCCGTCGCATGGTCCGCCCGCTGCCGGACGGCATCCACTGGCCGCGCGCGTTGATCGAAACCCACCGTGTCGCGCCTGGCGCAACGATCGCCGTCGCACCAAACGGCATCCGCCCTCGCGGCGACTATCCGCACCGCACCGAGGATCTGCCGATTGACGTCGCCGCGATCGAACACCTGGGGAGCGAGTCCGTTGACTGGCTCGCCCCTGACGCTCCATTTGCTGCAACGACGGTGAATGAAGCGTTCGGCGGCCACATTCGCGATACGTCGCTGTGGCGCGGTCATCGTCGTGGCGCTCACGTCCTCGCCGGTACCCGCACCTGCTCCTTGCACGGGCTGCGCGCGCCCAGCCATCGCCTGACCTTCGTTGAAGCGGAGGATCGCCCCCGCGCCTTGCTCCAGGATGCCGAGGCCCGTTACACGCTGCCGGTCACCTGCCGCCGCCTGCGCGCGATCTGGCAGCAGGCGGGCATCGCCGCAATGCGGCGCGCACTGCCCTCGGGCACCGACCTGCACATCCGGCTCGGTCTGGCGCGCGGCTTCGGCGAGCATTGCGACAAGTGCTATGTCATGCTCAACGGCGTGCTGTGGTAAGGCGGGCGCATGGCGGACGATTCGCGCACAGTGCTGACGATCGGCCATTCCAACCGCGAAATGGCGGATTTCCTTGCGCTGCTGCGCGAGGCCGGCGTGACGGCGGTGGCCGACGTGCGCTCCGCACCGTTTTCCCGGCACGCGCCGCAGTTCAACCACGACGCGCTGAAAGCGACGCTGCGCGAGGCCGGCATCGCCCATGTCTATCTCGGCACGGCGCTCGGCGGCCGGCCGCAGAACAAGGCGCAGTATCGGGACGGTGTCGTCGATTACGAAAAGATCGCCGCCAGCGACACGTTCCGGGCCGGGCTGCAACGCATACTGGACGGTGCGCCGACACACCGCATCGCACTGATGTGCGCGGAGCAATACCCGCAGGACTGCCACCGCTGCCTGCTGATCGGTCGCGCCCTGGCCGCGCGCGGCATCCGCGTGCGCCATATCCTGCCCGACGGCACCACAACGACGCAGGCCGAGGTCGAAGCCGAATTGCTCTGCCGCACCGGCCGCGACAAGGAGGACTTGTTCCTGTCCGCCGAGGAGCGCCTCGCCACGGCGTATCGCGAGTATGCGCGCAAGGTCGGTTTCGCTGCCTCAGAGCAAGGCTGAACCCCATGCCGAAGGTCGCCACCATCGGTTTCACCCAGTCCTCGGCGGAGCATTTCTTCGGACGTCTGATCGGCGCGGGCGTGCGCAAGGTGATCGACGTGCGGCTGCACAACACCTCGCAGCTTGCCGGCTTTGCCAAGGCCGACGACCTGGCCTGGTTCCTGCGGCGGCTCGGCGACATCGACTATGTGCATGAGCCATTGCTGGCGCCGACCGAGGAGATGCTGAAAGGCTATCGCAAGGACAAGCGCGACTGGGCGGATTATGAGAAACAGTACCGTGCGTTGCTGCACGAACGGCGGATCGAGAGTCGTTTCACCCCGGAAACGCTGGCGGGAAGCTGTCTGTTATGCTCCGAAGCAACGCCGCATCGCTGCCATCGCCGACTGATCTGCGAGTATCTGAACGAGCAATGGCCTGGCGTGCTGGAGACGCGGCATCTGTGACCGTGGGTGCGCGTGGCCGCGCTGTCATTGCGGATCGCGCATCCGCTGTCGTTGCGAGGCCCACCGGGCCGAGGCAATGCCGGTCGGAACGGCGCATGACTGGCACGTGCGTCAGTCGATCGAGGTTGCTTCGGCCCCGCGGGCCTCGCGATGACACTCGGCTCGGGCCTTGCGATGACGCCGCGCACGCGCCTCGCAATGATACTGGTCTCGTGCGCGCTGCCGCGCACAGCGATAGCCGGCGCTAAATGAACGGCTCGATCGCGCGGACCAGGAGCGGGAGCTGCCGGTGCCAGGTCATGGTGGACATGAAGCGTGCGGCGCGCTCGCCCATGGCGCCGGCGGCGGCGCGATCGCGCCAGACGGCCTCCAGCTTCTCGACCATCTCGTCCACGTCGCTTTCGCCCCAGTCAACCGTGTCGTAGCGGGGGTTGTCCGGCTGGCCCTGGCGTTCCAGCGGCAGGGCGATGTCGTGGCGCAGCAGGTCCATGTGGCCGGTGTTCGCCGACATGATCGTCGGGACGCCGCAGGCCAGGCATTCCATCGCCACCAGGTTCGTGCCGCCCTCGCAGCGGTTGGGGAAAAGTGCGACGTCCGCCTCGCGCACGACATGCGGCATGACGATATTCGGGGTGTTCTGGATCGGGATGACGGCTTGCTCCGGAATGCCGTTGGCGACCGCCCAGCCGAGGACATCGGGGATGCCGTCGGCGTCGCGCGGCGGCGGCACGATGCCGCGATGGCCAACCGCATGTTCGGCGAACTGCGACCAGGGCGAGTGCCAGGCGGCGAGCAATAGCGCCTCGGGGTGGCGCTGCTGAAAAGCGCGGAACGCCGCGAGCACGAGGTCCTGGCCCTTGCGGTATTCCAGCTTGCCGCCGGAGAAGATCACGAACCGGCCGGGAAACAATCCGGTGCGCGGGGCGGGGTGGTACAGCGCGGTGTCCACGCCCTGTAGTACGGTGGTCACCGTGCGGATGCCGTGCCGGCGCAGCACCTGCTGATTCCAGTGTGAACCGGCAATGATCACCGCGAAGCGCTCGGCGCGTTGCCGTGCCTCCTGGCTCAGCGTCGCGGATTGCAGGAACACCACGCCGATCGACGGCCGGCCGGTCAGCACCTTTTGGTGGGCGCTGACCGAGGGGGCCAGGCCGATGCCCAAACCCTCCAGCAGCGGGTGATCCAGCATGACGTTTGGCGATCGGGCATCGCCAAGCGCTTGCCAAAGCGGCATCGAGTCCTGTGCCAGTGCCGCGATCCGATGCTCCCGCAGCGGGTCCAGGACCAGGTCGGCGGGGCCGAACTCAACCGCGCAAATGGGCGCGAACTGCGGATGGTCGGCCAGGTGCAGCATCAGGTTCAGGCCGTAAACGCCCCAGCCGAAATAGCTTGAGACGCCCCAGGAAAACACCAGGGGCTGGCGTGCGTCGGTGCGCGCGATGGACAGGACCGGGACGTCGCTCATCGGGGAGGGTGGTCATGCCGCAAGCCGGGGTACGGTGCAACGACCGGCGCGACCGCAGTGGCGCGGGCCGACGATCATGCTGACTGTGGCTCGACCACCCCAGGCACGTGGTCGGAGGATCATGGTTACTGCAGCTCGATCACCACGGGCACATGGTCCGACGGCTGCGGCTGGGCGCGTTCCTCACGGTCCGGCGCCGCGGCGACGAGCCGCTCGGCCAGGCCGGGCGAGAGCAATGCATGATCGATGCGCAGGCCAAGATCGCGCTGCCACGCGCCGGCCTGATAGTCCCAGAACGTATAGACCGCGCCGTGCGGGTGTACCGCGCGCACCGCATCGGTCAGTCCGAGCCACAGCAGGCGCCGGAAGCGGGAGCGGCTCTCGGGGCGGACCAATGCGTCGGTGGCTGACAGCGCACCTGGCGCAAAATCCGCGTCGGTGGGGGCGACGTTGAAATCGCCCGCGATCACCGTGGGCGTGTCCGCGTCCAGCAAGGCGGCGGCTTGCTCCGCGAGGCGGTCCATCCAGGCGAGCTTGTAGGCGAAGCCGTCATCGCCGCGGGAGTTGCCGTTCGGCAGGTAGATGCCGGCGATCGCGATGCCGTCGGCGATCACCTCGAGATAACGCGCCTGGGCGTCGTCCGCGGGCAGGCCGGGCAGCGCCCGGTGGGTCACGGTGAACGGGATGCGGCCCAGCACCGCCACGCCGTTATACGCCTTCTGCCCGACGGCTTCGGCCTGGTAGCCGAGGCCGTGAAAGGTCATCGCCGGGAAGGCGGCAGCCTCGCACTTGATCTCCTGGAGGATCAGGATGTCGGGCTGGCAGGACCGCAGCCAGCGCTGCACATGGGCTTCCCGCTGGCGGATCGAGTTGACGTTCCAGGTGGCGATCTTCATGCACCCCAGCATAGCGGCGGGGTTGAGCGCTGTCGCGAGGGCGGGCAGAGTCGCCGCCTCACGAGCGGGAGGCATGCCTCATGGCGATCGAGCTTTACACCTGGAACACCCCGAACGGGCGCAAGATCAGCGTCGCGCTGGAGGAGATGGGACTGCCGTACAATGTCCATCCGGTGAACATCGGCAAGGGCGAGCAATTCAACCCGGATTTCCTGAAGATCAGCCCGAACAACCGGATTCCTGCGATCATCGATCCGGAGGGGCCGGGCGGCGCGCCGATCAGCGTGTTCGAATCCGGGGCGATCCTGATCTATCTCGGGGTGAAGGCAGGAAGCTTCTATCCGTCCGACCTGCGCGCGCAGGTGCCGGTGCTGGAATGGCTGATGTGGCAGATGGGCGGGTTCGGGCCGATGCCCGGCCAGGTGCACCATTTCTTGCAGGTGGAGAACGAGCAGGACCGGCGGTATGGGCTGGAGCGCTACCAGAAGGAGACGCTGCGGCTGTACGGCGTGCTGGACAAGCGGCTACAGGGGCGGGACTACGTCGCCGACGCTTGCTCCATCGCGGATTTCGCGATTCTGGGCTGGGCCTGGCGCCACGAGCGCCATCAGGTGGATCTCGGGCAGTTCCCCAATGTGCGGCGCTGGTACGACACGATGATGGCGCGGCCGGGAACCAAGCGGGGCTTCGAGGTGGCGCTGAGCTGAGGGCGCCTGGTTTGACGGGGGAGCGGGCGATCCCCTACAACGGGCGCTGCAAACGCCGTGTCCGGGGGGCTGCCCCCGGATCTGCGCCCGTCCCGGCGGAGGGGTGGCCGAGTGGCTGAAGGCGGCGGTTTGCTAAACCGTTATAGGGGGTCAACCTCTATCGTGAGTTCGAATCTCATCCCCTCCGCCAATTTCTTGAAATCACCGGGAAATTTGGGCAACTCTATACTTGACGCACTACATACCATATTTGGTATCGACATGAGGATATTTCGCCTATATGTAGGCGGAGGAATCGTTTCGTATGGGAGGGAAACATGGCATTCGTTATCGAGCAAATATCCCCGGTGGAGGCTCTGCTGCCCGACAGCTACGATGATCGGGCCGAGGCTGAACGTTCTGTTCTACAAATTATATCAAAATACCCGCACCACGGTGTCAACGAAGAACAGGGCTATTGGTGGGGACGTGATGGACAAGACATTTTCCAGTTTGTCATTCGTTGATAATGTCCAGAGATCGTGCGGTCACGATCTCAGCGTTTGTTATCTGGTTTGCGGGCGCTGCTATCATCTGGATAGTCTGGGACTGGCATTTTCGAAGCAAGCTGATAGACACGCTATATGGCGCCGTGCTTTATCTGGCGGCATTTTTCTATTGTATCACGTACTGGCTCATTCGGAGCTTTGTGGATCGGCATCTTCCTAAATTCTAGACCCTGCGGATTGGCTCCAAACGACACCAAGAAGTCGGGTCTATATCTAATATACCCGCTCTCTGGTCATATAAAAAGCACCACCTGTTGATAACATCTCGTCCCAACAATGGCGGACGTGGCGCTTTGATGTTTTCATCAGTCGGCTCTATAATAAGCAAATCTGCCTTGAACGTGTACTCATGGGTTTTAGTGTCCAGTCGGAAAGAAATTGAGTCCTTTGAGTCGGTTGGCCACGACGTCGAGTCGAAAATCCAGGTGATTTCGAGCAAAAACTGGGCCAATT
>DATJNA010000257.1:0-27291 GCA_035508435.1 Acetobacteraceae bacterium
GGCGGACGAGGAACGCGACCAACCCGGGACAGCTCCATGCTCCAACCATTCTGCCCACGTTGGTCCAACGCAGCCACGCCAAGCCTATGAGCCAAGCTTAAATGCCGAACCCGGATGTATCAAAGTCGTTGACACGTTCCGTCCGTTCAGCACGTGTGCGTTGGCCTTCTCGGAAAGCTGGACCGAAGCGCGCTGATACCGCGACGCCCTGCGTGCGGACAACAGAGCGGGCGGCCCTGCCGCACGCTCCTTGCATGACCGTGGAGCGGGTGGTCGTGCCGCCCGCTCCTTGCATGACCGTGGAGCGGTCGTGCCGCACGCTCCTTGCATGACCGTGGAGCGGTCGGTCGTGCCCGCCCGCTCCTCGCGTGACACTCGATACCGTCAGTCGGACGACTCGACCGTCGCACCCACCAGAGCCGGCTTCTTCTGCAATGCCTCCGCCACCGCTTGTTCTGCCCGTCGCCGCTGCACGCGCTTATAGACGAACGAGGTAAGGATTGGCGTCAGCACCGCGGTGGTGATGACCGAGGCTGCGACCTGCACTGTCGCGGCCGGCGCGACTGCGGCATAGCTCGGGTCCGCCATTGCCACTGCCTTCGGCACCGCGGCCGAATTGCCCGCGGTGGACGACGCCGCCGCACCCGCGATGCCGGAGCCGCCCAACAGCAGATCGGCAAAAATGCAGACCGTGCCGGTGACGACCAGCACGAACACGCCGAGGGCGATGCCGGGCAGGCCGGCGGTGACCACCGCCGACAGGTTGATGGTCTGGCCGAGTGTGAAGCCCATGAACGGCACAATCACCGGCTCATGCGAACCAAAGAACTCGCGCAGATCCTTGTCGAGGTTGCCGAACACCGCGCCGGCCGCGATCGGCGCGATCACCGACACGATGGTGAGCCATGGGATGTTGGCCAGCCCGGCGCCGACCAGGATCACCATGGTGAGGAACGGACCGGTCTCGATGCTCTGCGGCACATAGGTTCCAGCGTCTTCCTTGTCGCCCATGACGCTGGTCAGTGCCATGAACATGCCGCCATTGGTGTCGCTCATCGCGACCAGCAGCGCCAGCGTGCTGTAGCCCCAGATGTTGCCGCCAAACAGCTTGCCCACCGAGATCGCGATCAGCGTGGCGATGCCGACCTTGGCGAACATGATGCCGAAGCCGCGCTTCAGCATACGCGGCGCCGTGCGCAGCGTCATTTTGGTGCCGACGGTGAACAAGTACATGCCGAGGATGGTGGGGTAGCCGACGTCGCTGAGCGCCTGGGTGAAGCCGCCGATTTTCAGCAGATGTGGGAAGAAGGTGTTGATGATCATGCCGGTGAACAGGGGCACGACCATGAGGCCGCCCGGGACCTTGGTGACGGTCTGATAAATGCGCATCGCGACGTTTTCCCCTGGTGAAACCTGGTCAAGGTATCATGCGTCAGGGGGCCTATCCTTGATCCAGGTCAAAAGGCGAACTGCATCGGACTCCGGGTAGCGGTGCGCCGGCCAGGCGCAATGCACCGCGGCGGTGCGACGAGACTTGCAGCACCCGACGCGCGATCGAGGCGCCGGAGCGTCGCCTTCGGTTCACCCGACAATCGCTTCCGGTCCCGAGCCGAGCGACGGCGGGTCGCCGAGGATAATCTCGCGTCACCAATGCATATTTATAACGGCAACTCAGTTCGACGTGTCGGACCGCGTTGCCACAGGGATGTCCGGCACGGCTCGTTGCTGCGGTTCCGCGGCGCGGAACAAGACGCGCGATAGCTGCGTTTCGAACCTTCCACCACTGCCGTCGCCGATCCGGCAGATCATTCCCCAAACCATCGGCGAGACCCGTACGCTTCCGGCTGCGAGGGCCGGTCTCACCTGCTGTGACGTGGATCACCGTGTCGCACCACGGGCTGTAGTAATTGCCCGCGGTCGCCGGCGTTTGGTATAAGTCTAAATTGACCGAACGCAAAAGCGCGAGGAGGAACACCGATGCCACTGGAGGGCGATTGGACAAAGGGAGGCGAACCACCGACACAGGCCGGGCATTCGCTGGCCATCGAGACACCGCTCGGTGAGGACGCCCTGCTGCTGACGACGCTCGACGGGGTGGAAACCGTATCGCGCGGCTTTGTGTATACGGTGGAGATGCTGACGGACGCCGCCGACAGCGATGTGTGCGGCCTGATCGGCAAACCGGTGACGCTGTGGCTGCGCCATGACATTGCCGCCGAGCGCCGGCCGCTGCATGGCCACGTGCGACATTTGACTCGGCTCGGCGTCGATATTCGCGGCTACTGCCGCTGGCGCGCCGAGGTCGCGCCGTGGCTCGCGTTCCTGACCTACAGCGTCGACTGCCGCATCTACCAGGACCTGTCGATCCCCGACATCCTGCGAAGCGTGTTCGACGAGCATCAGTTGTCGGACTACGAGTTCCGCCTGCACCGGCAGTACCCCAAAATCGACTTCTGCGTGCAGTACCGCGAAAGCGCATTCGCGTTCGTATCGCGTCTGATGGAGCATGTCGGCATCTTCTATTCATTCGAGCATTATCCGGACCGTCATCTGCTGGTGGTCGGGGATTACAGCTCGCTCGCGAAGTTCACCACTCCGCAGGAAGTGACCTTCGCAACGCGCGCGGAGATTGGCGAGATTCAGGAATTCCAGGACAATTACACGTTCCGGCCGGGCAAATGGGCCCTCAACGACTTTGACTTCGAATCTCCGACCAAGAACCTGCATACGTCCGAGCGGACGATGCTGGGGTTCGAGCCGATGAAGCGGTTCGAGATTTTCGATTATCCCGGCTATTTTCTCGAGCGCGACAAAGGCAACGACCTGACCCGGCTGCGCATCGAAGCGGAGGAGGCGAGGCATCACGAGATCCACGGTGCCGGCTCGTGCGCCGCCTTCGATCCGGGGAAGCGGTTCACCCTCTCGCCGGTAAGATCCGACCGCGCCGCGATGCAGGAGACGTATTTTCTGACCGAGGTGCGCCACACCGCCAGCGAGGCGCGTTATTTCTCCGCGACGGAGGAGGCGGCGACCTACAGCAATAGATTTGCCGCCATTCCCGCCAGGACGCCGTTCCGGCCGGAGCGGTTGACGCGGAAACCGGTCGTCCAGGGCCCGCAGACCGCCACGGTCGTTGGGCCCGTCGGCGAGAGCATTTATACCGACCAGTATGGCCGCGTCCGGGTACTGTTCCATTGGGACCGGCGCGGCAAGCGCGATGAGCAAGCCTCATGCTGGATCCGCGTGTCGCAGCATTCCGCAGGCTCGCATTGGGGCAGCCTTGCCATTCCGCATGTCGGCGACGAGGTGGTGATCGGATTCCTGGAGGGCGATCCGGATCGGCCGATGGTGATCGGCCGGGTGCATAACGGCACCAACATGCCACCGCTCAACCTGCCAAGGGACCGGCACAAGACGGTGATCCGCGACCATGGCGACAACCGCCTGATCATGCACGGCAAGCCCGGGTATGAGCGGATGACGATGGTGTCGCCGAAGAACATCAATATCGTGGCGATGCGCTCTGCCGCCAAACCCCTCTCCGCGCAGGTCATCGATGGCGTCAGCTTCGACGACTATGAGGACGGGGCGTCACTGGCCGAACTACAGGTGGTGTACCAGCAGTTGTTGCAGCTTGAGGGTAAAGGCGGCGCGACCGACACCAACAAGGTCGGAGTGTACTATACCAGTCCCGACGGCAGTCAGACAAAATCACAGCCGGCAGATGAGGGCGCCAGCATCGATATCAATACGCTGACCGAGCATGATCTCAATTCGTTGAGCGTCGGAAATACCAATAACTGGGTAGGCAGTAACAGCAACTCCTGGGTGAACGGCAATTCGAATTCGCAGGTGAACGGCAACTCAACCACTGCCATAAACGGCTCGTCGACGACGCAGATCGGCAATGGCGCGTCCACCACCATACACAACGGCAACAGCACCTTTGTCTCCGGCAACAACACGCAGGTGATAACCGGCACCAACGACCAGGCGATATTCGGCCTCAATACCAGCTTCATATTCGGCGGCAGCGCCACTGCGATCATGCCGCTATCGGTGCAGTTGTTCGTCGGAGTGAACTCTCAGATCTCTGTGGGGTTTGCTTCACAGGTTACACTGGGCCTGGCCCAACAATATGCCACCCTCAATGCTCAATGTTTCGGTGTGAACATGCAACACAACGGCATCAACTGTTCTTGGGACGACACGACTGTCAAAACGGCGTCGGGTGCCGACATGACCACCGCCGAATTCATGGCGAAATACTCGCCCCTTCATATCTTCATGTGAGGCCGCGGATGGACCAGGGGCGCGTGCACGTGCCGCCAGGCGGATCGCTGCGCCGGTGTGGGCGATCCGGCTGCACGGGACATGCGGGATGCGAGACGGCGTCGGGAGCGAACTGTTGAGGATCATCAAGCCGCAGGCGTTGGGACTGCTGTCGCGGCCATTCGAATTCCGGCGCGAATTCTGGCTGGGCGTTGCCACCCTCGCCTTCGTGCCGATCGGCGAGGCTTGCCTGCTGCCGGAAACCGCCATGTGGCCGTTCCTGGCCGAGGAACTGCCACCCGATCTGCCGTTGGACACGGCACTCCCGAAAGCCTGCGCCGAGTTCCTGGCAATCGCCCACGCGTTTGCACCTGGCGCAGTCGCCGCTCGCCTGGTCGAAGTGGGCATTCAGCTCGGCCCTGTGATCAAGACCCTCAGCGTCGCCGGCGATCGGCAGATCAGCCGAAAGGGAGTGACCGAAGCGGTCCCGTTCACAACCATGCCGATCGATTGGGCGCACGCATTCGGCGGCAAGGAATTTGCCGACAACCCGCTCGGTATCGGGGCGATGCCGATCGACGGCACCGATGGACAGGTGTTCGCCGCTCCCAACGTCGTCGACCCGAAACTGGGCAGAGAAGCGCATCGCACGCCCAGCGGCTTTTCACCGGTCGATCAGATGTGGCCCGCGCGCGCGCGGCTGTGCGGCACGCACGACGATACCTGGCTCCGCGAGGATTTTCCCGGCTTCGCGCGCGACATCGACTGGCACTTCTTCAATTGCGCGCCGCGTGACCAATGGCTGCCGGATGGTCTCGCCGGCGATGAGAGCTACGCGTTCAAGAATCTTCACCCGACCCAGCCCTTGTTGCAAGGGCAGTTGCCCGGCATCGCGCCGCGATTGTTCTTTGTCCGCAATGGTTTGGAACCGGACGCATTCGAGGAAATCCCGCTGGCGCTGACCACCGTCTGGTGCTTTCCCCATCGGGAACGGCTGGTGCTGGTGCATCACGGGCGGGCGCGTTTGCTCGAGGAGGATGCCGCCGATATCGCCTGCGTAGTGCTCGGCGCCGATCCGCTCGGCTCGCTTCGGCCGGCCGACGAATTTCGCGCCGTGATGGAGAAGCGGCTGGATCGCAGGAGCGGCGTGATCCACGCGATGCGTGACGCCGACCTCGTGCCGGAGCAATGGCTGCGGCCCGACCCGGCACTTGCGCCGCGGCGTTCCGCGGCGATGGAGCAAATGCGTGCCCGCCGCCGCCGCCGCGCCGAACGAGACCTCGTTGCTCAGCGCGAAGCAATGAAGGCCCGTGGCCTCGATCCCGACAAGTACCCGCAACTGACTTTGCCACCAGAGCAATCGCCGCCGACGCTGGAGGAGCTGCCCGAGTTCCTCGCCAAGGCAGAGGCGGAGGCGGAGGCGCAGAAGGCCAAGGCGGAAGCCGAAGTCGCGGCAGCGAAGGCCAAGGCAGCGGCCGGCCTCGCGGCGGCCGGCGTGCCGGAGGAAGAGATCCAACAGCGGCTCGACGCGAAACCGCGCGGACCGCCGGCGTTCACCGCCACGGGCTATCGCGCAGAGCTGGAGCAGCAGGCGACCGCCATGCGCCTGTTGGGCGTCCTGACCTTCGAATTGGAGGCACAGCTCGCTTCGCCCGAATTCATCGCGCAGTTGGAGGCAGCGGAGGCGGCACTGCGCAACTCCTATCGCCTCGGTGCACAGTTTCAAAGTCCCGCCGAGGCGTTATCCAGCGACCGCAGCGCCAAAATACGCCGGCTGGTCTCCGGCGATACGAAGGCCGCGCGCGCCCTCTATGATTTGCACGGTGCCAAGCTTGCCGGCCTCGACCTGTCGGGCCTCGACCTGTCCGGCGTCTGTCTGGATGGCGCCGATCTCACCCGAACCTCGCTCGCCGGCGCGAAGCTTGCCGACGCCGTGCTGGCGCATGCGGACCTGACCGAATGCGTGCTGGAGGGAGCTGATCTGACCGGCGCCAATCTGGGAAAGGCGCAGCTCGGGGGCGCGTCGCTGCGCAACGCGACATTGAAAAAAGCCGTGCTGGCCGGTGCCGACCTGACCGGCGCGTCACTGGCCGGGGCAGACCTCGAAGCGGCGGATCTCAGCGACGCAATCCTTGCCGGCACGGATTTCACCAACGTCCGCGCCGTCGGTCTGTTGGCGATGAAGCTTTCGTTGCGCGGGCTGCATGCGCCGGGGATCGTGCTGACGAGCGCCAAATTCATCGAATGCGACATCGAGGGCGCCGATTGGACGGACGCCACGCTGGACCAGGCGGTCTTCTTGCAGTGCAACCTGGCGGGTATTCGCCTCTGCCGGGCGCAGATGCGCAAGACCGTGTTCGTGCAGCGATGCAATCTGGCAAGAGCCAATCTGTGCGGCGCCGATCTGTCGGAGGCCAATCTGCGCGAGACCGCCCTCCCCGGCGTGGCTCTCGCCGATGCAATCGTTGAACAAGCGGATTTCAGTGGGGCCGATCTCACCGATGCCATGCTGACCTGCGTGCGCGGCGCCGGCAGCCGTTGGGTCGCGGCGAATCTGCACGGCGCCGACCTGCATGGCGCCGACTTCGCGCAGGCTGACATGGCGCGCGCCGATCTGCGCGGCGCCTATCTGGTCGGGGTTTCCGGCTATGAGGCCAATGTGCCGCGGGCAAAACTTGACCGCGATACGGTCAGAAGGGGGATGTTCACGAAGCGGATGCGATTTCTGCCGCTCTACCAGCCACCCGAAAGCCGCCAGGCGTGACCCGGGAGGAGCTTCAGAACCTGATCGAAGACGGCGACCCGGTGCGCAAGGTCTCGCTTGCCGGTGCCGATCTCTCGGCCAGCACCCTATTGGGCGGAACGTTCGAAGCAGTCGATTTCACCGGCGCGGATCTGCGCGGCGCCACGCTGGAGCAAACGAATTTTGTGAAATGCAATTTGCAGGGGGTGCGCATGGAGGATGCCAACCTGGAGGGCGCCAGCGTCATCGAATGCGACCTGTCGGGGGCACGGTTGGACGCCGTCCGGGCCGCCCGTGCACGCTTCATCAAGGGCCAACTTGTTGATGCATCCTTCGCCCGGGCCGAACTACCGCTGGCGACGATGGTGGAATGCGACCTCACGCGCGCGCGCTTCTCTGCCGTCGCGTTCGATCGGGCATCGGTGGTGGACTGCGCGACGGCCGGCATCGACATTTCCGGCACAACGTGGAACCGGGGGATATTGTTGAATGCCGATCTGCGCGCGGCGAAACTCGACGGCGCGCGCTTCTTCCGCTCCACGCTGATCGGCGCCAACTTTGCCGGCCGCGCACTGCCAGGCATCAACCTCGCAACCTGTCTGTTGAACGACGCCGATTTCAGCGCTTGCGATCTGACGAGCGCCGACTTCACGCAATGCATGCTGGCGGGCGCCAGGCTCGGCGGCACGCGGCTCAATGACGCCTTGCTCGCACGGGCAGTGCTGAGCAAAGCGAGCCTGGCAGGTGCGAACCTGTCCGGGGCCGATCTGGCGCAGGCGATTCTGACCGACGCCGACGCAGCGGGTGCGGTCTTCGTACGCGCCAATCTGCTCCAGGCGATCGCCACCCGATTGAATGCGGCCGACGCGCGATTTGCCGGGGCTGATCTTACCTACGCCGATTTCAGCCACGCCATTCTGGATCGCGCCGATCTGGCCGGCGCGACGCTGAACCGCACCAATTTCCACGGCGTGTCCGTTGCCGAGACGCGCATTCCCCTAACAGCAGGGATCCTGGCGACGGATACAGACCGGTTGATTTCCGAAACATGGCACCACCGGCCGTTGCCCTGGTGACGACGCACCAATGCAACATGGCCCTCGACCAAGGGAAGCACCGCATGACGAATATCTCTTCGATCCAACCCGCGGCCTGCGACACCGTCTCGTTAGTGGACAGCGTCTCGCTGGTGGACAGCGCCTCGCTGGGGGACAGCGTGTCGCTGGGAGACAGCGTGTCGCTGGGGGACAGCGTCTCGCTGGGGGACAGCGTGTCGCTGGGAGACACAGTGTCGGGGTGCGAGCATGTCGGTCCCGTCGAAGCCTCTGCGGCGATTGTCTCGTGCAACGGGCGGGAGGCGCATATCATGCACGTCGGACGCATCAGCGCGGCACGCGTTGCGTTCGGCTGCATCGTCCAGCCGGAGCCGGGCGACCAGGTCGCGACCAGCATGGTTGGCGGGCGGGTCTGGGTCACTTCGGTGCTGGAACGGCCATCGCAGGCCGCGATGCGTTTATGCGTTGAAGGTGACGTTACCATCGTCTCGACGCGCGGCGACGTGTCCCTGCTCGCGGGCCGCTCGGTCAGGCTGGACGCGGCAGAGCGTGCCTCGATCGCGGCGGCCGAGATCGATCTGCATGCCGGAATCGCGCGCTTCGTGCTCGACCAACTGGTGCAGGTCGGTCGCCGCGCCAATCTGCTGGTGAAGCATGTCCGCCATGTCGGCGAAATGATCGAGACCTGCGCCGAGCATGTGCTGATGCGGGCACGGCGCAGCAGCCGGTTCGTCGAGGAAAGCGATCAGCTTCGCGCCGGCGCCGTTGATCATCGCGCGGAGGGCACGTTGCAGATGCGCGCCGCGACCATGTTCCTGACCGCCGACGCCGTGGTCAGAGTCGATGCGGACCAGATCCATATGGGCTGACACGGAACACGACGGGAGGCTTGCATGTTCGCAAATACGCAAATGATGGGGATGGACATGGCCTTCCCCGATGTTTGCCTTACCCCGGCGGGACCCGCGATGGTTCCGGTACCTTATCCCAACATTGCCATGGGCCCGACCGCCATTCCCAACCAGGTGACGGTGATGATCATGGCCATGCCGGCGCATAACCTTGGCACGATCACGCCCATGACCAACGGCGACAATGCGGGCGTTGGCCTCGGCGTTGCGTCCGGCCTGGTGATGGGGCCGTCGCGTCACCTCACCGGTGCGTTTACCGTGCTGATTTCGGGCATGCCGGCGACCCGGCTTACTTCGATGTCGCTGCAGAACTCGACCAACGCGCCGGGTGCTCGGCTGGTGCCCAGCCAGACTGTCGTACTCATGCTCGCGCCTTGATCGGGCCGGACCGGGTCGCACCGGGCGAGGCACTGCCGCATCGTTTCGCTGAATAGCGCAGGTTCGAATCAGCGGCGACCAAAATCCAGTCTCCGCGGCACGCGCGGCACGCGCGGCCCGTCGAAGGTGGGCCTCCGGGGTTCTCATCCTGCGGCGGTTCACATCCTTCAGCGTTTGGTATCATTCTTATTTTGTATCGTTCTTATATCGTATCCGTCTGGAACCGCATTCACCGATATTGGCATGCTTCAGGCTTCGTCTGCTTGCCCGCTCCCGCGGTCGGCGCATACTCGCCTCACAGCCGCAAACCTGGAGGAACGCGTCATGCCCCTGACCAAGGATCTCGGCCAGTTCGTTGCCGATCTGTCGCCCAACCGGCTGCCGGAGGAGGCCGTACGCATCGCCCGGATGGGCATCATCGACGTCATCGGCACCATGATCGCCGGACGCAAGGAAGACTGTGTGCGGATCATGCGCGAGGTCCTCTCACCCGGCGATGGCCCCGCCACCATCACCTTCGGCCCTGACAAGGGTCCTGCTCCCGAAGTCGCCTGGATCAACGGTACCGCGGCACACGCGCTCGATTACGACGATGTCGGACTGCGCGGCCATCCCAGCACTGTGCTCGTGCCCGCCATCCTGGCGGAAGCCGAGACCCTTGGCTCGTCCGGTGCCGACGTGATCGTCGCCTATATCGCCGGTTACGAAGCCTGGGCGGAATGCTTCCGCCGCGACACCGGCCTGTTGCACAAGAAGGGCTGGCACCCGACCGGCCTCTATGGCGCGGTCGGTGCCGCCGCGGCCTGCGCCTCACTGCGCCGGCTCGATGCCAACAAGGCAGCGCAGGCGATCGCGCTCGGCGCGTCGCAGGCCGGTGGCCTGATGGCGAATTTCGGTACCATGACGAAACCGTTCCATGCCGGCAAGGCGGCGCATGCCGGCATCATGGCCGCGCGTCTCGCCGAGGCCGGCTTCACCGCCAGCACCGATGCGATAGAGCATTCGCAGGGCTTCCTCAGCGCGATCTCGGTGGAGGGCAACCCCGACCGCACCAGCGCGTGCCGTGCGGGCAAGGAATGGGCAATCCTGTCGCAGGGTATCGGCATCAAGAAATATCCCACCTGCTACTGCACGCACCGCGCCATCGACTGCGTGCTGGATCTGGTCGCCAACAGTCCCATCCGCGCCGAGGAGGTGAAGAAAGTCACCGTCAATATCAGCGACTATTTCGCGACCGTGCTGCGCAACCACGATCCGCGGACGGGGCTGGCGGCGAAATTCTCCATGGAGTTCGCCATGGCGAGCGGCATCATCGCCAAACGCGTGGGCCTGCGCGAGCTGACCGACGAATTCGTGCAGCGCGCCGATGTGCAGGCGCTGATGCGGAAGGTCGAGATCGTCACGACCACGGAATACGACCCGGAACTGTCCGGCGGGGCGCCGACCGACTCGGTCGTGGTGGAGCTCGCTTCCGGTAAGACGGTCGCCGGCGAGCCGGTCGCGCGTGCCACCGGCCACGCGTCACGGCCGCTCAGCGAGGCACAGCTTTATGAGAAGTTCGCCGATTGCCTGGAAGCGGGCGCCTCCGACATCCCAGCCGATGTGTTGTTCCGCCGGCTGCAGTCGCTGCAGGCGATCGGGGCGCGGGAACTGACGGCGATCCAATAGCGCGGCTTGCGAATGCCGCCGGGGAGATTGGACATCCCCGGCGGCCGCGGTGCGCATCGGGTAGTCGCTGCGCTACTCGTCGGGTCGTCGCGGCGCTACGCGTCGGGGCGTCGCGGCGCTACGCGTCGGGTCGTCACGGCGCTACGCGTCGGGTAGTCGCTGCGTGGCGCGCCGGATAGTGACAGCCTCGAGCTACACCAGCAACCGAACATGCCGCGTCAGCAGGCCGTCCGCGTCGCGCAGTTCGTGAACGATGGTGAAATGGTTGGCCCCCGGCACCGGAATAAGCGCGCCCGGGGCGTGCGCCGCCGATCGGTACGCGTGCAGGTCGCGGCTGTCGGACACCAGCGGCGACAGCTCTGCCGTGCCATAAGCGATCGCCAGCGGCTTCGGCACCACGGGCAGCCGTAGCGGCGACAGGGCCTCGATCTCTTCGTCGCTGAGCCGCAGCTTCACGTTCAGCTCGGTATCGCGCAGCGGCCCCAATTCGAAAATGCCGGAAATCGCCAGTCCCGCAGCGACACGGGGGTGGCCGAGGCACATGGCCGTCAGATGGCCGCCCGCCGACCAGCCGGACAATACCACCGGCCCGGCGATACCATGCGCCGGCCCGTGCGCGCCCAGCCAATCGAGCGCCGCGTTGATCTCCGCCGTGATCTCGGTCAGCGACGCATCGGGTGCCAGCGTGTAGCCCGGCAGCGCCGCCGCCCAGCCATGCGCGTAGGGTCCCGCGATCAAATTGGCAAACTGATCGGCGCGGTTGCGCTGCCAGTAGCCGCCGTGGATGAACACGATGCAGGGTGCGTGCGGATCGGCGGCGGGGAACAGATCCCAGGTGTTGCGCTCGCGCGGGCCGTAGCGCAGGTCCAGATGCTGCGGATGCGCCGCGCGCAACGCAGCGGAGTCAGCCGCCCGCGCCGCATTCAGCACGGCACTGTCGGGTACCGCTGCGATATTGTCGTAAGCCGCATCGCGCGCGGCGCGGCTCATGCTGCCCCAGTTCATCGGCGCCTCAACGCGGAGGGTCTGTCACGGATATTGCGATGGCCGTGGTCGGGACGGCAAGCGGGTCCGCGTGGTGCATTAACCAGTTAATGCGCAAGGAGTTTCTGTAACCGGTTAATGCATCCGGGGTTCATGCAAACGCGAAAACGGAACCATTCTCTTCCCGTGCGCGGCACCAGGCGAAAGGCGGCATTCCCGCCAGTACTGCTCTTGCGTCGCCTCGCGAAATTTGCCTCTTTCTCGCCATTGCGAACGTCAGGAGATCGCATGGCTATCTCGTCCCCCGACTTGCTGGAAACCATCATAGATGTCGCGCCGGACTCCACGCTGTCGCGCCTGCGCGCCCTGCGTCCGGACATCGTCCGCCACACCCAGGGCAGTTATGATGTGCTGCTGTGCCCCGCCGATCCTGGCGGCCTGTCGCTCGCCGAGCGTGCCCTGATCGCGGCCAGCGTGGCCGAGGCGTCCAGCCATCCCACGCTGGCGCAGCATTACCGCGGCTTGCTCGCGCAGCGCGGCGAGCCAGCGGACGGCGAGAGGCGGGAGACGATCCTGCGGCACGTTGCCCGCGTCACCACGGCACCCGGCACCGCGTCGCGTGCGCATATCGAAGCCCTGCGCGCCGTGGGACTGACCGACCGCGATATCGTCGCACTGACCCAGCTCGTGGCCTTTGTCAGCTATCAGGTGCGCGCCGCTGTCGGCCTGGCATTGCTCGCACAAGGACAAGCCACATGAGAGCCAAACGCTTCACCCTGGAAGCCGTTGATTGGGAATCGTGGCTGCAGCCCGTGACAATCGACACCGCCACGCCGGCACAGCGCGCCGCGCTGGAGGCAAGTCCGCAGGCTGGCTCTGCCTATTTCCGCACACTTGCCAACGATGTGGACTCGCTCGCCGAGCGTTCGCCGCTGTTCCATGCCGTGATGTATGTCCCGCGCGGCCTGAAGCGTGCCGAACGCGAGCTGGCGACTGTGGTCACCTCCATCATCAACGGCTGCGTCTATTGCTCGTCCGTGCATGCGCGGCGCTTCGTCGAGCTGACCAGGCAGCCGGAGATCATCCGCGCGCTCTATGAGCAGGGCCTTGACGCGCCATTAGAACCGCGACTGCGCGCCATCGTGGACTATGCCGCCAGGCTGACGCGCCAACCGGCGGCGATGACGGTGGCCGATCTCGCGCCGCTGCGCGCCGTCGGCATGAGCGACCTGGAAATCCACGACCTGACCAATGCCATTGCCATGTTCGCCAATGCCAACCGGCTGATGCAGACCCTCGGCGAACCGGTGCAGCCGGACACCAACGCGGCATGAGCAAACCCGTATCCCCGCACATGCCGGGGTTGCGCGACCCGACCGAGCGTCAGCAGGCGATCATTCATCTCGCCGCCGACCTCGCGGCGCGCTTCTCGGAACGCGCCGACCACTCCGACCCGCAGTCACTGTTCCCGTTCGACAACTATCGCGAGCTGCACGACAGCGGCTATCTGCGACTCGCGGTGCCGAAACAATACGGCGGCGACGGTGCCGGCGTGTTCGACATGGTGTTGGCGCAGGAAATTCTCGCCCGCGGCGATGCCTCGACCGCACTGGTCACCGGCATGCATTTCGCCTTGCTCGGCCGCGTGATGGACAGCACCGCCTGGCCCGACTCAGTGCTGGCCGACATCTGCGCCACGCTGGCGCACGACGGCGGCACCATCAACAACTGCGTCACCGAGGCCGAACTTGGCAGCATCTCTCGCGGTGGCCTGCCCGGCATGGCGGCGGAGCGCGTCGACGGCGGCTGGCGCATCACCGGCCGCAAGATCTTCGTTACCGGCGCGCCGGTGCTGCGGTTTCTCGCCACCGCCGTCGTGTTGCCGCCGAGCGATGACGCGCCTCAAGGCGAGCTGGTCAGCGCCATCGTCGAAGGCGGCTCGCCTGGCCTTTCGATTGAGGACACCTGGAGCGGCGCCCTAGGACTGCGTGGCTGCGGCAATTACGCGGTGAATTATGATGCGGTGTTGGTGCCGGACGCACGCATCGTCGAACGCGTGAAGATCGGCGGTGAGCGCAAGCGCCCGGGCACCAGCGGCTGGAATCTGCCGCTGGCGGCGGTGTATCTCGGCATCGGCCAGGCTGCGTGCGACACCGCCTGCCATTACGCCAACCATCGCGTGCCGGCGGCATTGGGCGCGCCGATCGCGGGGCAGCCGCATGTTCAGCAGTGGATCGGCGAGATTGACGTGAAGCTGCGGGCAGCCCGTGCCGTGCTGCACGACACCGCGCGCGCCTGGGTGGCAGGCACCGCGTCGCCGGCAGAACTGGCGCCGTCCATCGCGGCGGCAAAGTTCCTGTGCACCAACGCCGCATGTTCCGTAACGGAAACGGCGCTGCGTGTCGCCGGCGGTTTCAGCATGACCCGCGCGCTGCCGCTGGAACGCTATTTCCGCGACGCCCGCGGCGGATTGTTCCAGCCCCCGCAGGACGATCTCGCTCTCGGCATGGTCGGCCGCGCAGCGCTGGAGAGCGAACGGGGACGCCAGGCGTCGGTGCGACGCTGAACTGAATGTCATTGCGAGGAGCGAATACATGTCATGGGGAGGACCGAAAACATGTCATTGCCCCTCGCAACGACAAGCTCACCGCTGCCGGCGCTCACCGATTCATGCCCGGCGTCCACAGCACATCGCCCTGCGCCGCGGCGTTCAGTCGGCGGGCCAGCACGAACAGGTGGTCGGACAGGCGATTCAAATAGCGCACCACGGCAGGGTTGATCGGCTCCGCATCGGCCAGGGCCACCACCCGCCGCTCGGCGCGGCGCACCACCGCGCGGGCCACATGGGCATGTGCGGCGCCCGCGCACCCTGCGGGCAGCACGAAACTCTGCAACGCCGGCAACCCGGCGTTCATGGCGGCCGTCTCCTGCTCCAGCCGCAGCGTCAGCGAGTCGCTGACGCGCAGCCGGTCGCCGCCTTCGCCCGGCACGCACAGATCGGCGCCAAGATCGAACATATCGTTCTGGATACGTGACAGTATCGTGTCGATATCGACATCGCCGCGCGTCGCCAGGCGGAGCACGCCGATCGTACTGTTCGCCTCGTCGACACAACCGATCGCCTCGATGCGCAGAGTGTCCTTGCGCACGCGCGTACCGTCGCCCAGCGACGTATCCCCGCCATCGCCACCGCGTGTCGTGACGCGATCGATCCGGACCATCCGTGTCTCCTGTCGTGCGCCGCGGGCTACAGCAGCGCGAAATACTCCCGCTGCTCCCAATCCGTCACGGCCGACAGAAACCGGTTGATCTCCGCGGTCTTCAGCCGCACGAGATAATCGACGAACGCCGCGCCGAACGCCGTCCGAAAGCAGGAGCTGTCCCGCAGCGCCGCGACCGACTCCATCAGCGATTGCGGCAATCGCGGCGCAGCGGCGTAGTATGGCGCGTCGGCCGGCTCCCCCGGATCGGCCTGCGTCATCATCCCATCCAGCCCCGCGGCAATCTGCGATGCCATATAGAGATACGGGTTGGCGCCCGGCTCGCCGGCGCGGTTTTCCAGATGCGTGCCGGGATCACCCGGCTGCCCGATCACCCTCACCATCGCCGCGCGATTGTCATAGGCCCAGACAACGTGATCCGGCGCCATCGCATAAGGCTGGTAGCGCTTGTAGCCGTTGATTGTCGGCGTGCTGAATGCGGTCGCCGCCGCCGCGTGACGCAGCAATCCGCCCAGCCAGTGCCGCGCGACCGGCGACAACCCCTCGGCATCGGGAAACAGGTTGCGGCCGGACGCATCCTCCAGCGAATGATGCAGGTGCCAACCCGACGACGCCGCATGCGGCAAATGCGGCCGGCACATGAAGCTGGCCAGATAGCCGGCACGTGCAAAGATCTGCTTCGTGGCGCTGCGGAACAATACCATCATATCGGCCGGGTCCATTCCGGTGGTGGCGCCGAGGGTCACCTCAACCTGGCTCGGCCCGAATTCCACCTCCATCGAACGCAGCGGCAGTCCCAGCGCCTGGAGGTCACGGCGCAACGTCTCCAGCAGCGGGTCCAGCGCGTCATAACGGGACTCGGTCAAATATTGATAGCCGTGGTTCAGCGGCACCGCCGCCGGCACCGGTCCCGGCATCGCGACGTGATCCGGCTCCGGCAGCGCCCCTTCATAGCGCAGCAGATGGAATTCGACCTCCAGTCCCGCGCGCCAGACCAGCCCCTGCGATGCCAGGCGCTCCAACATCCGCCGCATCAACGCGCGGGTGGAAAACGGATGCGGCGTACCGTCGGTACGGTACAGGTCGCACAGAACCCAGCCGCTGTGCGGCGCCCAGGGCAGCACGTAAAACCGCGTCGGGTCGGCGACCATCACCATGTCGCCGGCGCCGTCGCCGCCCGGTCGGAAAATCGGAAACGCCGTGCGCCCGGAGAGATCCTTCAGCAGCATGGTCAGCGTGCAGGTGACACCGGAGCGCAGCGCGCGCACCGCCTCCGCGGCCACCAGCGTCTTGCCGCGCACCACGCCATGGGCGTCGGCAAAGGCGAAGCGCACCACGCCGAGTTTCTCGATGCGCGCCGCGATCTCCACCGCCGCGTCCCGCTGCGCCGCACTCCATAATCCGTGACGCGCGACGAAATCGCTCACGCGGGTTCCAGCGTTTCGACCGCGGCGAGCCATGGCGTCGCGCGCCGCCGCGCCGCGTCCTGCGCCTGCCAATAGCGCTCCAGATCACCCGCCGGCCCGACCGCATCGATCGTTGCCGGCCCGCGCACCACATCGGCGCCACGCGTCAGCGGCGGATCGCCGCCGTCCGCCACCTCCTCGATCGCGCGAAACAAACGGCGTCGCGCCGCGATGATGATCTTGTCCGATGTACCGAGATGTTCCCGCGTCCGGTCCTGGATCGCGCCCATGCTCTCCACCGCCCACTGGTCGTGCACGTTGATGTCCATGCCCATGCCGGTATAGGTGGTGCTGTATTGCTCCGCCGGATCGAATCCCCAGTCGTTGTCCCGGCCGGCGCGTGGCGCGTAGTCCGGCAGCGTGCAGGAGGCGAGCCGCTGTGCCCGCATCGTCGCCTTGTCCACCGGCGCGGCGAAGCTGGTGAACACCGCGTACCAGTAGCAATGCGTGTCATCCACCGGCACGTGCCACTGGGTGATCGACATCTCCCGGCTCATCGGAATGACGAACGCGTGCGGAAATACCATGTTGGTGATGCGGACATGCGTCACCGATTGATTGACCGGACGCAGCGTGGTGATGCGCAGGCCGTACTCGGTTTCGACAAAATCCAGTTGTGGATTGGGCACCTCGCGCATCAGCCGGGTCATCGGTATGTCGGCGCCGATCGTGGCATTGCGGAACTGCCGGCCATAAACGGCATCGGAGATCGCCTCGTCCTCGAAAAAACGATGCAGGTGGCTGGCATGGGCGGGATCGATCCCAACCTCCAGTGCCTGCAGCCAATTGCACGACCACAGGCCCTTGAAGGCAAAGCTGTGGGAGTCGGGCGCGACAAAACAGTCGAGCGAAGCGAAGGCAGGCGGTTCGCCCGGCCCCATATAGGCCCAAACGATGCCGCTCTTCTCCACGCAGCGATACGCCGGCTGGCGGACCTTGGTATGGAAGGTGCCGCCCGCGGGCTCCGCCGGTTGTTCCAGGCAGGCGCCGGTCGCGTCATAGAGCCAGCCGTGAAACGGGCATCGCAGCCCGCCATCCTCGCAGCGTCCGAAGGCGAGATCGGCGCCGCGATGCGCGCAATGGCGATGCAGCAGGCCGTAGCGTCCGGCCTCATCGCGAAACAGCACGAGGTCCTCGCCGAGCAAGCGCACGCGTTTCACCGGACGCGGACCGTCCAGTTCCTCCGCCAGCGCCGCGGGCTGCCAATAGCGACGCATCAATGCCCCGCATTGCGTCCCCGGCCCGGTTTCCGTGATCAGCCTGTTTTGCTCAGCGGTCAGCATCGTGACCCTCGTGGTTCGGTGCGCCGGATCCCGAGCGTGACGATTTCGCGGCGCCACGCAAGTGCGTCTTTCTGCGGCACCCGTGACAAAGGTCAAACACCGTTGCGGCCGGCGATCGACACGCCGGTCGCGCTGCAACGACGCGAGGTTCGCTACTTCGGCAGCGTGTCCACCGTGATCGCGTTGCCGACCAGCTTCGCGCCCCGCCGCTGCGCCACCTCCACCGCTTGCTCCAGCTCCGGCAGATAGGTCGCAGCTTGCTCCACATTGCCCGGTCGGGGCCGATCGAACAGAGGTTGCGATGACGCGACGGCGATAATCATGTCGGTACCGAAGGGCGGTCCGACCTGCCATCCGGGATGACCGGCGCTTTGATCGCCCAGCTTCACCACCTCTCCCGGCTGCAACATGCGCGGAGGGTCAGCGGTCACGTCGTGCGCTCGGTCGGCGACCTGCGGGTACAGGTGCTCCAGTGTGCCGTCATGGGCGATGTAGTCCACCACCAGGCGCGCGCGAAAATCCGGCATCACCAGCCGCAGCTTCATATACTCATCTTCATGCAGCCGAGTGTCCCCATTCGCCAGGGCGACGCCAAGGTGCTCTTTCGGGATGGCGAACACCGGGTAGATTGGCCGCAGCAGGTTCAATGCGGGGCAGTAGCCTGAATCGACCGTATTCACTCGCCACTGCACGGCGCCGGGGATGGTGATCCCGCCGAGCGCCTGACGGAATGCGTCGGCCTGTTCGCCGCCGGCCAGGCCGCCCAGTGCTACGTCGCCGTCCGGCCGCAGGCTGGCGTCGGCCAGCACGCATGGCTGTTGCTGCGCCAGCGCCGTGATCTGCTGGCGGATCGTATCCAGTCCGACCGACGCCTGCTGTTTCGGCGGGCTCGGCGGTGTCGAGGTGCCCGGGGCCGCCGAACTGCCTGGAGTCGCCGAACTGCCTGGCGTTGTCGAACTGGGCGGGTTAGCCGGAGTGCTTTGGGCCGACGCTGCGCCCGAACTGGTCGGACCACCCGGCGTCGCCGGAGCCCCGGGTGTCTGCGTGTTACCCGGCGGCGGCTGCCCCGTCGTCACCGGGCCAGTGCCCGGCGCGGGCGCAGTGCCTGAAGACGCCGCCGTGCCGCCTGAAGACGCGGGCGCGCCGCCTGGTGAGACGGGCGAGGTTCCGGGCGTTGAGGCCGCGCTGCCCGCGGATCCGGTCGGCGCCGACGGCGTTGCCACCGGCCCTGTCTCGTTCTTTGCCACCGTTGCAGGCGGCGTGGATTGCTCTGCATTCTGCGCGGACGGGGTCGGCGTCGGATTGCGCAGCACGAAGTACCACACCCCGCCGCCGACCAGTGCCAGCACGATGACCACGACCGCGGCGATCATCTGGATCGGCGAGCGCTTCGCGGGGGCAGCGGCGGGAGCTGCCGGAGCGGCAGCCGGAGCAACGCGCGCAGGCGCGCGAGCGGCCGTGCCCACACTCCCGGCCGCGGCCGGAGCAGCGGCGGTCCGCGACGGGGTCGGGGTGACCATGGTCGCTTCCGCGTCTTCCGGCTCGGCAACCCGCGAGCCCGGCATAGCCCTGCCCGCCGCCGCCGCTTGCAACGCTTCCAAAAACTCCGCCGCCGACTGGAACCGGTCCTCCGGCCGCTTGGCCATCGCCTTGCGCACCACGCCATCGAACGCGGGCGGACAGGTCACCGACATCTGCGACGGCAGTGGCGGATCGGTGTTCAGCGCCTTGTGCATGATCGCCGACATGCCGCCCTCGAACGGCCGTTCGCCGGTCAGCAACTGGTACAGCATCACGCCCGACGAGTAGATGTCGGTACGGGCGTCCACCACCTGGCCCATGAATTGCTCGGGCGACATGTAGGCTGGCGTCCCCAGCACCGTGCCGGCCTGCGTCATCGACGAGCTCTCGATCCGGGCGATGCCGAAATCGGCGATCTTGCCCTGACCGTCGCTGGTCAGCATCAGGTTGGCGGGCTTGATGTCGCGATGCACGACGCCCCGCGCGTGGCTGAACTGCAGCCCGTTCAGCAGATCCGTCATGATCCGCAGGATCTCGTTCAGCCCGAAGCGCTCGTGCTTGTCGACGAGAGACTTCACCGACGGGCCGTCGACGTATTCCATCACGATATAGGCGATGTCGCCGGTCTCGCCGTAGTCGAACACGCCGACGATGTTGGGGTGGGTCAGCCGCCCCGCGGCCTGCGCCTCGCGGCGGAAGCGGGCCAGCCCCTCGGCCGCTTCCGGGTCGTCGTGGGTGTCGGGCAGCCGCACCGTCTTGATTGCGACGCGCCGGGCGATGACCGGGTCCCAGCCCTCGTACACGGTGCCCATAGCACCTTTGCCAAGCGTGCGCTTGATCTCGTACTTGCCGAGAGTCTCGACCGTCTCCGCCATGCCCCCGCCCGTCTCAGTTCAGATGAGGTGGCGGACAGCGCCCCCTCCGCCGATCCTCTCGCCAACAGGGAGGGATCGTGTTGCGGCTTGCATCATAGCCCCGCAAGCCGGGTCTTTGAAACCGCTTCCGCGCTCAGCGTGCGCTCGCCGCCTTCGCCGATCACCGCGAAGGGCGCCCAGAAGAACGGATGGGCGATTTCCGCCGGCAATCCCTTGCCGGCATCCGCCACCATCGCAAGCTGCGCGTTGCGCAACGCACCTGCCACGCCCAGCGCCGGGTTCTCCTTCATACGGCGTAAGGTGTCCGCCACCAGGAACGCGGCCACCTGATCGTTGACCGACCAGTGCGTCACCAGCAGTGCGCGTGCGCCGGCATAGAAGAAGGCGCGCGCCAGGCCCGACAGGCTCTCGCCCGCCGTGGTCCCGCCGGGACCGCCCGAGTTGCACGCCGACAGGATCACCAGGTCGGCGTCCAGGCTGAGCCCAACCACCTCGGAGGCGGTCAGCAGTGCGCCGGATGCGTTGGCTGCGCCGGCCGGGTCCGAGGTGACGATCGCCGGTTGGGTCTGGCAGCGCAGGTCGGTCGGCAGCAGCGCGTGGGTGGCGAAATGCAGGATGCGGAAGTTCTTCAGCGGCGTCTTCAGCACCGCATCCGCCGTGAAGGCCGGCCCAACCAGCTCGTCGGCCGTGCTGGCATCCAGTATCGCGCGGGCCGCGTTCAGCTCCTTGGTGGCATAGGGCAGCAGCGGCAACTCCGACAGCAGTTGCGCACTGTCCGAGCAAGTCGCGCCGGGGAAGCTGGCTCGCGCCTGCGCCAGGGTCACCGGGCGGAAATCGCCGAAGCCGAACCATGGCTGCGTCGCGCGCGATCCGCCGGCGATCTTGCGCAGGCTGACGAAATTGCTCGGCGCCGGCACGTGCGCAATGGTGAAGTTGCGCACCAGCCAGGGCGCGGTCGCCAGCTCGTTGGGCTGCGCCGGACCGGTCAGCAGCACTTCGAACGGCAGTGACAGCAGCGGACCGCTCGGCGCCACCACCAGCGCCTTGACACCGGCAAGCTGCTTCGCCACCCCGCCCAGGGTCAGCGTGTACAGGCGCTGCGCGTCTGCGACGTCGAACACCGGCAACCCCGCGGTGGTCAGCTCGATGCCGGCGCGAACGCGCTTCACCAGCCCGGCAATGTCCGGAAGACCGGCGTCGATCCGCGACACAGTGATGGTCTTGTCGCGCAGCAGGAACACCCAGCCGTCGCGATCCCCGACGGTGATGGCGGCGAAGGCCTCGCCGGGATGCAGCGCGGCGAACACGTCCTGCGCCGATACCACCTGCTGGACGAGCTGGCCGTAATTGGGGGCGGCGGCCTGCACCGCCGAATCGGCATCCTGAAGCTTTGACCGCGTGTCCGCGATGTCCTTGTCCAGTGCCGCGGCGCGCGCCAGGATCTCCGGATTGTTCGGCGCGCCCTGCTGCTGCGCCCGCGTCAGGTCGTCGCGCTGGCTGTACAGCGTGTCCAGCTTGCCCTTGAGATCGCGCTCGGTGCGGATGGCCGCGCCCACCTTCGGATCGCGCGAATTCTCCGCCAGCGTCGCCGCGGCCTGCGCGATTTGCTCGCTGGTGATGCTGCCCTGCGCCAATTGCTCCGCCGTGAACATCTCCGCCAGCAGGGCCTGAGCATGATCCTTCTGCGCATCGGCCGCCTGGGCATAGACATCCAGGCAGGGCGCCATCAGCTCCGGCGTCGTGCCGCTCTTCAGCTCTGCCAGCGCGATCACCGCGCTGTGGCACACCGGCAGCGCGTCCGCGCCATGACCATTGTTCAGAAGCTCACGCGCGCGTACCAGGAAGGTTTCCGCCAACGGCTTGGAACCGGGCAGCGCCTGGCCGAACGCCACGGTCGATTGCGCCAGCTCGACCAGCGCCTGGCTCGCCTGACCCTGCGCCGCCGAGGTCAAGGCGGTGGTGCGGTAGAGGCGGGCATCGAGGATCGGCCGCGCCAACCCGTTGCCCTGCGCCAGGTCGGTCGCCTTCGTCAACAGCGCATCGGCCTCGGCCGGCTTGCCGAGCACGCGCAGCAGCACCGCGCGGTTGCGGTCCACCTCGATCAGCCCGAGCAATGCCGATTGCGCGCGCGGATCGGTCAGCAGGTCCTGATCCGGCGTCAGCGCGCCGCTGATCCGCGAGCGATTGAACACAAAGGCGTTGGAAAAGGCGGGCCGCGGCTTGGCCTTCAACGCTTGCTCCGGCACGTTCGCCGCGTAGAGCCTCGCGGCCTGGTCCAGCAGCTTGATCGCGTCATCCAGCTTGCCCTGGTTCATCGCGTCAAGGCCGCGATAGTGGTAGAGCCGCGCCACCGCTGTCGGGTTGGCGGATTTCGGGACCAATTGCGCGGCCTGCGCAAACAATGCGTCCGCCTCGGCAAAGCGGCCCTGGTTGGAGAGCTGCAGCGCCAGCGACATGATGGTGGTCGAGGTCTCGGGGTTGTCCTTGCCGAGCAATTTCTGCTGCAACGCCAGCGCGGCGCGGAAGGCGGACTCGGCGGCACCGGTGTTGTCCGCGAGATTGGCGCGCGTGCCCGCCACCATCAGCTCCTCGAACTGCCCGACATCGCCCGAGCTGAACGCCTGCGCGGCCAGGCGCTGTGCCAGCAGCGCGTCTGCCGCGGAGCTGACCGGTGCGGCATCCGGACGCACCACCCCGGCCAGCACGCCGATCGAATGCTCCATCACGCGCGCCGCCGGCAGCACACCGTCGGCGTACCACAGCTTGCCATTGATGTCCGCGACCATCGCGACGTGAGGCCAGCCGCCCACCAGCCGCGTGCATTGCAACAATTCGGCCGGACTGCCGTTGAGGATCGTCGTCGGCGTGGGCGGATTGCAGCGGAACCTGGTATCGAGCGAATCCCGCCACGGGCTGGCGGTGGCGATCTGCGCGAGTTGTGCGCCACCCGCCGCCGCGCCGGCACGCACGCGTGCGCTGGGTTCCTGCCAGGTGCCGCAATACACATCCGCCGCCCCCGGTTCGGGCGATGTCTGCGTGCAATCCTCGCCCACCGCGTTCTTGCCGATGGAGATCTGCGACGCCGGCTTGGCGCCAGTCGCCGCGGCGTGGGCGTAGTCGCTCGGCGACGGGGTCGCGCAATCCGCCAGCGGCAACGCCATCAACAGCAGCGACAGCAGGACGAGGGACGCGCGCATGGTCGGTAATCCTGGCGGGAGACGGACGAAGCGTTGCGTTGCGCGAGACATGGTGGCGCTCACTGACGGGTGCGATTGTCGTCGCAGGAACCTTGCCCATTCGGCGTGTCGCAGGGCAGCAGCTCGTAGCGTTCGTCGGACACCACCGGCAGCACGAGGTCCTCTTCGTTTTGCGATCCCGCCGGCGAGCCGAGATTGATGTCGTTCAGCGGGTTGGCTTCCGGCAGGCTCTGGGTGGAGAGGATAGCGCAGTTCACCGAATGAATCGGGCAGCCGTCGATGCGGAAATTCGTGTTCGGCTGCGGCTCGATATTGCCGGCGCCCGCCGCGGCGTTGCCGGTGAACCCGTTGATCGTGCTGGACACGAACGTTGCGCTGCCGGGCGGCTGGAGGAAGGCGATGTCGAGCGCCTTGACATTGAACGAGCCACCGGCGGTGCCGCTGAACAGACCCAGGATCAGCCACGTGTTCGGCGCGTTCAGCCCGGTGCCGCCGAACTGTACCGACCCGGTGGGGTTGGTCAGTGTGATGGAGAGAATGCTTTCCTGCGTGCCCGGCAGGTTGCTGACGGAGAAGCCGCCGGTCTCGAGCACGCTGCCGGCCGCCAGATAGGCGCCGGGGTCGGTCGCCGCCGTCGGCAACTGCGATGCCTGCAGCGTGGTCGCCGGCCGGATCGCGCCGCCGGTGACGAAGCCGCCATTGCCGAGCACGATCTGGAGCGGATCGTTGATCTGGATGCTGGCGGCGCTGATCACGCCGTTGATCAGCAGATTGACGCCGTCGTTCAGCAGGAAGGTGCCGCCGGCGGCGGTGAAGTTGCCCAGTTCGGCGACCTGGTTGCTGGTCGGGGTGGCGCCGGCCAGATCGACATTGCCTCCGGCGCTGCCGGTCAGGATGTCGGCGATCAGCTCGCCGTCCTGGGTGATGTTGCCGCCGGCGGTCAGCACCACGCCGGTGGCGTCCTTCACCAGCCCGTCCAGCGAGATGTTGCCGGCGGCGCTGGTGACGATCTCGCCGGCCGTCATGCTGGCCCCCGCGCCGGACTGCATGATGGCGCCGTTCGGCGACGCCAGCGTCAGCGTGCCGGCAGCCGAGAGCAACCCGCTGTTGAGCAAGGTGCCGTTGGCCGCGGTAAGGCCGGCGTTGCCGGACTGGGAGATGGCCGAGCCGCTGTTGCCGAGGCTTGTGGCCGCGGCCAGGGTCAGATTGCCGGCCGCCTGGACCAACCCGCCGTTGGTCAGCGCGCCGCCATTTGCCGCAAGCGTTGCGCTGCCGGTCTGAGCCACCACCTGGCCGGTCGTGGCGAGGTTGCCCGCCGCGGTCAGCGTAGCATTGACGCGGGCCTGCACCAGCCCGCCATTGGTCAACGACCCGCCGGTGGTTTGCAGCAATGCGTTGCCACCCTGCGCGATCACCTGACCGGTATTGCTCGCGCTGACGCCGGTGAGGGTGGCGCCGGTGCTGGCCTGGATCAGTCCGCCATTGGTCAATGATCCGCCGGACGCGGTCAGCGCCGTGCTGCCACCCTGCGCCACCACCTGGCCGGTGGTCGCGAGGTTGCCCGCTGCTGTCAGCACCACATTGGAACCGGCCTGGATCAGCCCGCCATTGGTCAATGATCCGCCCGTTGCGGTGAGCGCGGTATTGCCGCCCAGCGCCAGAATCGACCCGGTGGCGGCGATCGTAAGATCGGTCGCCGACTGCAGCGTGGTCGACGCGGCCGCCAGGATCACGCCGCTATCGCTCAGCGCACCGGCAGTCGTGGTGAACGTCGCACTGCCGGCCTGGACGTTGACCACACCGGAATTGCCGCCGCTGTTGCCGGTTAGCGTCGCGCCGGTGCTGGCCTGGATCAGCCCGTTGTTCGCCAGGGCGCCGTTGCTGGCGGTGATCGCGGTGAAACCCGTGTTCGCGAGCACTGAGCCGTTGTTGGTGACGTCCGTGTTGGCCGTCAGCGTGGTATTCGTGGCGGCGGTGACCACTGAATCATTGGTCAGTGCGCCCTGGGTGGCGATGGCGATCGCGCCGGCGGTCGCGGTCACCGGACCCACCACGGTCAGGCTGGAACCGTCATCCAGCGTCAGGTTGGTGGCGCTGAAATTCGCCAGGTCGGCGATCTGGTTCACCGTTGGCGTAGCGCCGGTGAGGCTCGCCGCGCCAGTGGCGGAGCCGGACAACGTGCCGGCGATCAGGGTGCCAACCTCGCCGATGTCGCCGTTGGTCGCGGTGAGGCTCGTGGCCCCGGCGCCGCCATCGGTGACATAGCCGTTGATCGCGATGCTCGCGCCGGTCAGGTTCACGGCGGCACTGCTGACAACGCTGCCGTTCACCGTCAGCGCCGCGGCGTCCACGATGGCGACGCTGGCACCACCGTTGACCGGACCGGCCACGGCCAGCGCTTCACCGTCATTCAGCGCGAACCCGCCGGCCGAGAAGCTGCCGAGTGTGCCGATCTGATTGGCTGTCGGTATGCTCCCCAGGAGATTGGCCGCGCCGGCGGCGCTACCGGTGAGGATGGCGGCGATCAGGCTGCCGTTCTGGTAGATCGTGCCCCCGGATTGCAGTGCCACGGTCCCCGTACTGCTTACGGCGCCATCCAGTGCCATGCCGCCGGCGGCGGCGTTGAGGGCAATCTCGGTGTTGCCCAGCATGCTGGCGCCGGCCGACTGCAAGATGGCGCCATTGGATGCCGTCGCGACGATCGTGGCGCCAGCGAAGATTTCCCCGCCATTGCTGAGCGTGCCGCCACTCGCGGTCAGCAGGGCGTTGCCGGTTTGCGCGATGATGGAGCCGGTGTTGCTGAGCCCCGCCGACGCCTGCAGCGTCGTGTTGGCATTCGCCTGGATCAGGCCGCCATTGGACAGTGTGCCGCCCGTCGCGGTCAGCAAGGCGTTGCCGGCCTGCGCGACGACGGAGCCCGTGTTGCCGAGGTCGGTGCCGGCCGTGAGGGTCGCATTGGCGCTGGCTGAGATCAGCCCACCGTTGGACAGCGTGCCGCCCGTCGCGGTCAGCAACGCGTTGCCGCCCTGCGCGAACACCGAGCCGGTGTTGGTGAGGTCGGTACCGGCCGTCAGAGTCGCATTGCCGCTGGCCGCAATCAGCACGCTGTTGGTCAGCGCACCGCCAGTCGAGGTCAGCGACGCGTCACCACCCAGCGCGAAGACCGATCCCGCGTTGACCAGGTCGTTGCTGGCAAGCAGGACAGCCGTGGTCGCAGCCTGAATGGTAGAATTGTTGGTCAGCGACCCGGTGCTCGTGATGTCCACCGAACCGGCCGTCGCGATAACCGGCCCGGCCACGGTCAGACTGACGAAATCGTTCACCGTCAAGGCCGACGCGCTGAAGCCGCCGAGCGTCCCGATCATCGCGTTGGGCAGGTCGGTCGTGCCGGTCGAGGCACCGGAGAGCAATCCCGCGATCACCGGGCCGGTGATGTCGATGGTGCCGGCGGTGGCGACCAGCGTGGCCGCGCCGGTCGGACCGGTCGTGACCGTGCCAGGCCCGGCGATGCTGGTGGCGGTGAGATCGACCAGACCGCCAGGCGCGGCGCTGACCAGCCCGTTCACCGTCAGCAACCCGGCCACGTCGATCGAGGCAAGCGTGCCGCCGATCACCGTGCCGATGCTGAGCGGCGTGGTGCCGTCATCCAGCACGAAGCCGTTGGCACCGAAGCTGCCGACATTCACCACCGTGTTCGTGCCGATGAACGACGCCGCC
>DATJNA010000258.1:0-5490 GCA_035508435.1 Acetobacteraceae bacterium
CCCGCTACCAGTGACGGATCGCGTTCACTGCGAATGCCGCGGTGTCGTGATCGGTACCAACACTGACCCATCCAACGTTGTTGGTGATGTCATAGACACCATACGGCACCGCACGCCTCAATTTGGGATCAATGAAGTCGTGAACGTTGACCAGCTCCGGGCGGCCCGCCAGACGCAGCTCCCGACCACTATTCTTAAAGGCGCCAACCAGCTCTTTCTTCTTCGTGTCGACACTGATAACCGGCTCCCGCGCCGTGAGGGATGCCTTGGCCTGCGCATTGATATACTCGAACTCCGCGTTGCGATCGATGTGTCGGCTTCCTTCCTTGGTCTTGCAATTGGATTGCAAGCTATAGTGCATGCCGCGAAGAAGATTACCGAATGTCGTCGGGCGGACGTCGTGTCCCTTCTTGGCCAGCCGATCGGCAAGATTACGCAGACTGCCACTGCTCCACAATAGCGGCTGCGTCGGATCACCGCGGGTGACCGATTCCAGCATTGCCCGCAGGTCGGCTACCAGTGTCGGATCCGCGATGGCCTTTTGCTTCCGCGCGCCGCCTTGCCTCCGAACCTGCCCTTCCGAAGCCAACACGCGCGCCCGGATGTCAGACAGACCCTGGTAAATGGTCGACCGGGCGAGCCCGGAAATCCGCGCCAGCAAACTCACTCCGCCTCGCCCCAGAGCCCGGGCTTCCAATGCCGCGAAGCGTCGGCGGCTCTGTTCGTTGAGAACAGGCGCCATCTCGTCGTATCTCCTACGCGCAGGCCGCTCTTGCGCAGCCCCGACCATTCGGTGAGGCTACGTGAACAAATCCGCTACTGAGAATTCCCTCCCAGGCGTTTCTTGGCAAACCGTGACATTCTGGACTCAATACCCCGCACTGACTCACTTATTGTTGGACGCGCCCTAAGTACCAGTCGCGCAGCGTCGGCACATAGCGGATCGAGGCTCGTCGTCGTGGAACGCGGCGATCGATGCGAGCCCAGACATCGCTGCCTCGCCGATAACCAAACTTCGACATGCCGCGCGATATCATCGAGAACCTCGGAGGGATGAGGCGATGTGGCCGTTCGCGCGTGGGCACCTGCTCAGTGCACCCGGTTTTCCACCAACTCGGCTACTACAGCGGGGTCAGCGAGCGTTGATGTGTCGCCCAGATTATCCGTCTCGCTGGCGGCAATCTTGCGCAGTATCCGCCGCATGATCTTGCCACTTCGCGTTTTGGGCAACGCCGGCGCCCACTGGATGGCATCCGGCGAGGCGATGGGGCCGATCTCCTTTCGCACCCAGGAGACCAGTTCCTTTCGCAGTTCCTCACTGGGCTCCTCACCCAACTTCAGAGTCACATAAGCGTATATTCCCTGGCCCTTGATATCATGCGGGAAGCCCACTACAGCGGCTTCGGCGACCTTCGGATGGGCAACTAGGGCGCTCTCTACCTCCGCAGTACCCATGCGATGCCCGGACACATTGATCACATCGTCGACGCGGCCAGTGATCCAGTAGTAGCCATCCTGATCGCGCCGCGCGCCGTCGCCGGTAAAATACAGGCCCTTGAAGGTGGAGAAATAGGTCTGAACGAACCTTTCATGGTCGCCAAACACGGTGCGCATCTGCCCCGGCCAGGAATCGGCTAGACACAGATTACCCTCGCAGGCCCCATGCAACTCATGGCCGTCGCCATCGACGATCAGCGGTTTCACTCCGGGCAGTGGCAGCGTCGCTGACCCGGGCCTGAGCGCCGTCGCGCCAGGTAACGGAGAAATTAGGATGCCACCCGTTTCGGTCTGCCACCAAGTATCGACAATCGGGCAGCGGTGCTCTCCCACGACGCGGTGATACCACAGCCAAGCTTCCGGATTGATCGGCTCACCAACGCTGCCGAGAATCCGCAGCGACTGTCGGGAAGTCTTGCGCACCGGCGCTTCGCCATCACGCATTAGCGCTCGAATCGCTGTAGGAGCCGTATAGAAGATATTTACCGTGTGCTTATCCACCACCTGCCAGAACCGGCTGCTATCCGGATAATTCGGGATCCCCTCGAACATGAGAGTCGTCGCACCATTCGCCAGGGGACCATACACAATATATGTGTGTCCAGTCACCCATCCCACATCCGCAGTACACCAGTAGACTTCACCTGGTTGGTAATCGAACACGCTCTCATGTGTGAAGGCAGCCCACACCATGTAGCCTCCGGTGGTATGCAGCACGCCCTTCGGTTTGCCTGTGCTTCCGGATGTGTACAAGATGAAGAGCGGATCTTCTGCGTTCATCTCTCGCGGCGGACAGTTGGGCGAGGCTTTCGAACAAAGCGTCGCATAGTCATGGTCGCGGCCAGTCAGCATTGGCACGCTGGCGCCGGTCACCTTCACCACGATGACGTTCTTTACGCCAGGACAAGTCGTCAGTGCTGCGTCTGCATTCGCCTTCAACGCTACCGTACGGCCCCCACGGCGGCCTTCATCCGCCGTAATCAGCAATTCGGAGCCGCAGTCCTGGATGCGATTGGCGAGACTATCGGGTGAAAACCCGCCAAAGACCACGGAATGAATCGCGCCAATGCGCGCGCAAGCGAGCATCGCTACCGCGGCCTCCGGCACCATCGGCAAGTAGATGGTGATCCGGTCACCCGCCTTCACCCCCAGTCCCGTCATCACATTCGCAAGCCGGCAGACCTGCTCGTGCAGTTGTCGGTAGGTGACGTGTTTCGACATCGCGGGATCGTCACCTTCCCATATGATGGCGGCACGATCGCTATGCGTGAGAAGGTGCCTGTCGAGACAAGATACGGAAGCATTCAGCGTACCGTCCTCGAACCATTTGATGGCGACCTTGCCGCCGAAGCTGGTGTTTTTAATGTTGGCCGGCGCCTTCATCCAAGCTATCCGTCGGGCCTGCTGTGCCCAGAACCCGTCCGGGTCACGCGCGGCTTGCTCATACATATCGCGGTAGCGCGCCTCGCTCACATGCGTCTTGGCCATGATCTCCGGTCGCACCGGAAAGACCTGCCCTTCGTGAACGGTGTCTGGCATGGACCTGCTTCCTCTTCATACTGCGATTGCTTCATAATCCCGCATCGTTGGGCACGTAAATCATGCCATCCTCGATCTCAACGGGCACGGGCTCCAGCCGGTCGCCGACGCACGGTCCTCTCGTGCACACGCCGTCGGTAGTCCCAAACTCGGCGCCGTGCGTCGCACAGACAATACGTGTCCCATCGGCCGAAAGGAAGCGGTGCGGCGTCCAATCGAGCGGCGTGCCAATATGGGGGCAAGCGTTCACGTAAACGTAGACCGTCTGATCCTGCCGGATCGCCATCAATCCCGTGAATCCGCCGCCCACGGGAGGAAAGCCTTTGCCAGTGCCGTCAGCGATCTCCTCCAACAGGCACAACGGCCGCCGTTCAGCCTTCATGAGTGGAAGTTCTGCATCTGTCCTTGAGCTTTGCACCGCGTCACGCTGCCCTGTCCGTGGTTTCAGTGGGTCGTCGCTGGAACATGAGCAGGTTAATCATCGACCAATCGTCGTTCAAGGGGTCTGTGTCTTTCGTTGACAGATTGGATGACATCGCGGGTTGCTGGCTCGCGACGTACCCGGTCCGAATGGTTGGCGTCGCTGCGATTGGTGGCGACAGTATCCCTTGCTCCCACCGCATTCAACGGCATTACATCCGGTGCACCACCGGTTGGTCAAACTGACAGCTCTGCATCACTGCCGGACCCGGATCACGCCTCAACCCGGGCCGTCTGCCGCGCGCAATCTCGGCAGCCAGACGTTGCTGTTCTACATTAATGAATGGCCGACGGAGCACCCATGCCTATGTCGCGATTGACGTGCGACGTGTCTGAGAACGACAGCCGTAATGCTCCTTGTGCTGCGAGAGCCGGACGCTGATTGCCTTTGCTGGGCCGGCGACCTCCGTTTCCGGCATGGCCGGCTGGCCGCGCTCTTTCGATGCCGCTCCGCGGGTGATGTTCAAGGTATTGGCCGCGAAGACTGGCAAATAGACTTTTGCGACTCGCGGCGTTCTCGGCGGCGGCGACCGGCACGCGCGAGTTCGCCTAAGGAATCTCTGAATAAGCCCCTACTGCGGCTGGCTTGACCGACGCCCGGGCTCACCGGATGAGCGCAGACTCACCCCGCAAGACGCGTTGCAACCTCCGATCATTCCTTGCTCGATTTCGCGCCATTTTCAACGGCGCAACAGTGCCGCAGACACACTGCGCCCGTCAGGCACGCAGTAACTTTCGCCGCACCATGAACAGATTGGTAAGTCCGCACGTCACCCACAGCCGCTCGGTGTTCTTCGCCCGGCCGCGGTAGCGCACTTTGACAAAGCCGAACACCCGCTTGATTACCAGGAACGGATGTTCGACCTTGGCACGGACCGAAGATTTCGTGCGGTTCTTGCCGCACTCCACCTCATCCACCACACCGCGATAGCGGCAGCGCTGGTTGGTGAAGTCCTTGGCGTTGGGTGCGTTCTGGCGGATCGCCGCCTTCTGGCTCCGGTAAGCCTGGTCGCCATACATTTTGGTTTCTTCGCCGTGCAGCAAGTCGCCCAGTATCTTGTCATCGTGCACATTGGCTGCCGTCGTTATCAGCGAGTGGATCAGCCTGGCCCTGCTATCCACGCCGATATGCGGCTTCATGCCAAAATACCATTGCTGGCCCTTGCGGGTCTGGTGCATCTCCGGGTCCCGTGCCTTGGCCTGGTTCTTGGTAGAGCTCGGCGCTACGATAATGGTGGCGTCAACGATGGTGCCGTCGGCCACCCTCAGGCCACGCGACGCCAGGTACTCGTTCACCCGCTCAAACAGCTTCTTGCCCAGGCCGTGGCGTTCCAGCAGGTGACGGAAGTTCAGGACGGTAGTCTCATCGGGCACCGGCTCGCGGCCCAGGTCGATGCCGACGAACTGTCGCATCGACGTTGAATCATACAGCGCTTCTTCGGCAGCCGGATCAGACAGGTTGAACCAGTGCTGCAGGAAATGCAGCCGCAGCATGCGTTCCAGACCGATCGGCGGCCGGCCGTTGCCTGCCTTGGGATAGCACGGCTCGATGACGGCACTCGGTTCCTGCCATGGCACAACCTTGTCCATCTCCGCCAGGAATATGGGCCGGAGCGTCACCTTGCGGTGCTTGCCGAAATTGACCGTCGCCAGGGTCAGTTGCCGCATCTCACGCCACTCCGCGCTGTGGGGTTGCGGCTCTTCTCCTATAGATCGATCCGTGACCGTGTCGAGAGGGACTTGTCCGGAGGTTCCTTGAAAACGCCACCCATGGAAAACAGGAAGGAGATAGATTTTTGTCTTGACAGCACGCGAGAGGACTGTTAGTATAGAAAACATCGTCGCGCTGTGCCGGTCGTGCACGAACTCAGGATCATCTCAGCCGGCTTTCGTTCCGAGCATTTCAGCAGGAGGACAACCTTGCATTTCGATCTCAATGCCTGGATTGGCCAGGTAACCACGGGGCACGGCGCG
>DATJNA010000259.1:0-8504 GCA_035508435.1 Acetobacteraceae bacterium
CTTGCCCTGCACCGGGACTGG
The DNA here is from genome assembly GCA_035508435.1 of Acetobacteraceae bacterium. GTDB lineage: Bacteria > Pseudomonadota > Alphaproteobacteria > Acetobacterales > Acetobacteraceae > JASHVB01. The sequence continues at coordinate 22 of DATJNA010000259.1, forward strand.
GAAGAAGAAGTCGATGTCGGTAGCGGCATGAGCGCCGGTGGCGGCGCCCGCCAACAGTGTCAATGCGAGCAGCGCAGCGACAAAGAAACACCGGTCGAGCAACGCACGGACGCTGCGGGCACGCATTCGACCGAGCTTGCTTCGTCGCTGCGCTCCTCGCAATGACAGTGGGGGATACAAGGACACCGCGGGATGCAACGGCATCGCCGCACGCAACGAAAGCGCGGCCCGCGCGGACACGGACTTCCAGAGCCAACTCATGACTATCTCCCCTATTTTATTCCCGAGAAGGTGAAACTGGCGACGAAGCGCCGTTGGAACGTCACGAACACCACCAGCAGCGGTGCCGCGACGAAGAACGTGCCGGCGGCCATCACGCCCCAGTCGGAACCGGCTTCCGCGCCCGAGGTGAACGACGCCAGCCCTACCGTCAGCACCTGCGTGGATGGTGACGACGTCGCCATCAGCGGCCACAGGAACTCGTTCCAATGCGTGGTGACCGAGACGATGGCGAAGGCAATCAATCCGGGCCGGGCCAGCGGCAGCAATACGCGGAAAATCAGCGTCAGCACCGAGGCGCCGTCGATCATCGCCGCTTCTTCATAGTCACGCGGGATGGTACGGAAGGTCTGGCGCATCAGGAATGTGCCGAAGGCGGATGCGGCATACGGCGCCGCGACGCCGGCCAGCGTGTCGTAGAGGTGCAGGCGGATCAGCGTCGTCATGTTGGGCACGATCAGAATCGGCGGCACCAGCATGAGCTGCAACAGGAAGGCGTAAAAGACGATGTTGCGCCCAGGGAAGGACAGCCGCGCGAAGGCGTAGCCGGCAAGGCTGACCGTAACACATTGCACCGCCAGCAATCCGCCGCACAGCAGGATGGTGTTGAGGTACCACAGCGGGAAATGGCCCTCGTCCCAGGCTTCCACGAAGTTCGCCAGGCTGAATGGCCCGCGCGGGAACAAGGAGCCGATATCGGCCGCGCCGGCGACACCCGGGCGCAGACTCGCGACCGCCATCCAGGCGAACGGCGTCGCCCATAGCAACGCCGTTGCCAGCAGCAGCAGCCGTACCGGCAGACGGTCAGCCTTCATGCAGACCGCCTGCTTTCATGTGGTCAGCTTTCATGCGGTCAGCTTTCACACGGTCAGCTTTCACACGGTCAGTTTTCATATGGTCAGTTTTCATATGGTCAGCTTTCGCACGGTCACCTCTCATGCGGTCAGCTTTCATAATGCGTGCCCCGCTCCAGGGTGCGCAGCGAGCCAAACGACAGCAGGAACAAAAAAGCCACGCTGACCACGGTCGCGGCCGACGCCAGGCCAGCGTCGAAATTCTGGTGCGCCTGCTGGTAGATGTAGAATAACACCAGCGAGGTGGCGTCGTCCGGCCCGCCCTGGGTCATGACGATGACGTGGTCCACCTGGGTCAACACATTCAGCAGCGCGATCACCAGCACGAAGCCGAGCGTCGGCATCAGCAGCGGCAGAGTGACATGCCAGAAGCGGGCCGGCGCGCCGGCACCGTCGATCTTCGCGGCGTCGAGGAAATCCTGCGGAATACCGGCCAGGCCGGCGAGAAAGAACAGCATGTAATAGCCGGTGTTCTTCCAGACGGTGATGGCGATGATGGAACCGAGCGCCAGCGACGGGTCGCCGATCCAGTTGGTCTGGCCGATGCCGAGCTTCGCAAGGTAGTAGTCCAGCAGGCCCGCTCCAGGCAGCAGGATGAAGATGAACAAGGCCGCGGCGGCGACCAGCGGGATCAGCAGCGGCAGAGCGATCAGTGTGCGCAGGATGGTGGTGAAGCGCGTCGTCTCGCGCAGGCCCAGCGCAAACGCGAGTGCGAGCATCAGGCTGGGGATGATGGTGCCGGCGGCGTAGAGGACATTGTTGCTGACCGCAGTCATGAAATGAGAATCGGCGAACAGCCGCGCATAGTTGCCGACGCCCCATCGCGTGGCGCCATCGAAGTTGCGTTCCGCGAAGGAGGCTACCAAAACCTGGGCGACAGGTGCGTACGTGAACACTACGAGAAACACCGCGGACGGCGAGAGCAAGGCGGCCGCCAGCAACAGGGGGCGGGCGCGGGCGCGCTGTCGCATCCCCAGGGTAGGACGCGGCAGGGTGACGATCGCTGTTGCAGTACTGCTCATCGAGGGCACACGGTCGGGTCCGGGGGTGATAGGCGGGGGATGGTGATCTGGGTGTGACAGATTGGTTGCGGTGAAATGACAGTGTCCCAGTTCCCCGCTCCCATTGCTCGGTTGCTGATGTGTCGGGATACCAGCGGATCGGCAAGCAGGAAATGGCCCAGGGCTGCCCGGACCAGGACATGAAGGATCAGGTCCTCATGGGATCGCGGCGTCAGTTGCTCTCTGGCACGGCGGCAGCGCTACTATGCGGCCGGGCGGCCAAAGCGTCCGACCGGGCGAGCGAAGCGTCCGACGGCGCGGCCGGGCCGGTGTTCCACCCGCTCGGCCCGGACGCGGACCAGTACGGAGCGGCACAAGGCTTTCCCGCCCAGCGCCCGTTCGAAACTCCGGACCATCGGGTCGGCGCGTTCAGTCACTTCGATGCCTTGTACCCCACGCGCCGGATCGCGCGCGCACCGGCGCAATGGGACTTCGGTCACGCGCCCGCCGAAATCGTCTACCGGTACAACGGCCGCAGCGCCTCCGTGTCGGACTATCTCAACCGCAATCCCGTCACCGGCCTGCTGATCGCAAGAGGCGACGACGTATTGTTCGAGGCATACCAATACGGTCGCACCGACCGGGACCGCCTGTTGTCGCAGTCGATGGCGAAGTCGATCACCGGAATGCTGATCGGCATCGCCATTGCCGAAGGCGCGATCCGCTCGGTCGATGATCACGCCGATGCCTACGTCGCGGAATTCAAAGCCACGGAATACGGGCGGACCGCGATCCGCGACCTGCTGCACATGTCCTCCGGCGTGGCGTTCGGCGAAGAGGCCGACAACCAGCGCGATCTCAACCGGCTTTGGCTCGACCTGATGGGGGGATATCTGGCGGCCTATGCCGGAACGGCGAAGGGCACCATCGGCGGCATCGTCCAGTTCAACCAGCGCGTCGCGCCGCCCGGGACCCGGTTCTTCTACGCCAGCATCGAGGCGGACGTGCTGGGTGTCGTGTTGCGTCGTGCCACGGGCCGGACGCTGTCCGACTACTTGCACGAGCGAATCTGGCAGCGCATCGGCACCGAGGCGGACGCGACCTGGCTGATCGACTCCCAGGGCTGCGAAGTCGCGCATGGATTCTTCAACGCGGTGCTGCGCGATTATGCCCGGCTGGGGCGATTGCTGGCGTATGACGGCAACTGGAATGGCGCGCAGATCGTCCCCAGACAGTGGCTGATCGATGCCACCACCGTCAGGGCATCTGACGCATACCTTGCCCCAGGCAGAGCCGATCGGACGTTCGGCTACGGATACCTGCTGTGGCTGCTGCCTTGGGGCGAACGCCAGTTCGCGCTGTTTGGCGGTTTTGGCCAGCGTATTTGCGTCGATCCCGCCTCGAAGCTGGTGTTGGTCCAGACGGCGGTGGATCAGGGACCCGAGATCTGGAGCCTGTGGCGAGGCTTGCTCCGCCAGTTCGGCAAGGCCTGAGCCGCGCCATCGGTGTGTCATCGCGAGGCAAGCGGCCGCGCCATCCCGGTGTCATCGCGAGGCAAGCAGCCGCGCCCTCCCGGTGTCATTGCCAGGCAAGCGGCCGCACCATCCCGATGTCATCGCGCGGCAAGCAGCCGCACCATCCCGGTGTCATCGCGAGGCAAGCAGCCGCGCCATCCCGGTGTCATTGCGAGGCCCACTGGGCCGCAGCAAGCTCGGTCGAGCGGCTGCGTCAGGCGAGCCAGCCGGCCGGGATTGCTTCGCCGCTGCCCACCTCACCATCACCCGGCCAGGAAGGAGCGAGGACCATGAGCTGGATGCCGTCGAACGACCCGATGCTGGGCGACCCTGCCTCCTGCGAGAGGCTCGACCTTGTGGTGGTGCCACGGGTGCGCGACCTGGGCGGCTTCTCGGTCCGCCGCGCGCTACCACAGGTGAAGCGGCAGATGGTCGGCCCCTTCATCTTCTTCGACCAGATGGGGCCGGCACAGTTCATCCCCGGCCAGGGCATGGACGTACGCCCGCACCCCCATATCGGCCTCGCCACCGTCACCTACTTGTTCGACGGCCGGATCACCCATCGCGACAGCGAGGGCAACGCGCTGGACATCACCCCAGGCGCGATGAACCTGATGACCGCCGGCCGCGGCATCGCCCATTCCGAGCGCACCCCGCCCGACGCGCGCGCCGCCGGCAACGGCCTCGCCGGCATTCAGAGCTGGGTGGCCCTGCCCGCCGCTCTCGAGGAATCCGAACCCGGCTTCCAGCACTTTCCCGCCGCCAGCCTGCCCGTGGTGACCGATGGCGGCGTCTGGGCGCGGGTGATCGCCGGGTCCACGTTCGGCCAGACCTCACCGGTGCAAACCCTGTCGGAGTGGCTCTACGCCGAGGTGTTGCTGCAAGCCGGTGCCAGCGCGCCGCTCGATCCCGACCAGGAGGAGCGCGCGATCTACGTCGTGGAAGGCCAGGTCCGCATCGCCGGCGAGACGTTCGACGGCCCCGCCCTGCTGGTGTTCCGTCCCGGCGACCGCATCACCGTCACAGCCATGACAAAAGCGCGGGTCATGTTCCTTGGGGGTGCGGCACTCGAGGGGCCGCGCCATATCTGGTGGAATTTCGTGTCATCGCGCCTCGACCGCATCGAGGCAGCGAAGGCCGACTGGAAGGCAGGCCGGTTCCCGCCGATCGCGGGGGAAACCGAATTCATCCCGCTGCCGGAGCGATGACCCGGTGGCGGGGCCGAGCAAGGAATGGCAGGGAGCCTCGGATAGAGGAGCAAGCAGGATGCGCATCTCACAAGCCGACCGACCGCCCGGCAACCTGGGCCGCCACGTCCGACGGGTGGCGATCTTGCTCGCGGCCGGCGCCCTTCTGGCCGCCTGCGACACGCCGATCGGGAAGGCGCCGAACCTGCAAGGCGGCTACTGGGAGAACGCGCTGGTCACCAATCCGAATGGCGGCGGGCCGCAGGTGGTCCGCTGGGGTCCGCCGCAGAATTACAACCCCTCGCAGCGCGACTGACGGCCGCCCGATCCACCCGCGGCAGCCGCGCCCGCACCGGCGTCGGGAAAGGAGTCGTGTTCCACCCCGAGCCGTGCTACTGGCGGGTAGCGCGACGCGGCGACAAGACCGGTCGCCGCCCAGGGAGAGGACACGGCATGCCGCGAGTTACCTACATCGAATTCAACGGAACACCGCACGAGGTCGAAGTGCCGGTCGGCCTCTCCGTGATGCGCGGCGCGGTGGACAACGACGTGCCCGGCATCGACGCCGATTGCGGCGGCGAATGCGCCTGCGCCACCTGTCACGTCTATGTCCAGGAACCGTGGCTGCAAAAGACCGGCCTGCCGGAACCGGGCTCGCAGGAGGCCAGCATGTTGAGCTTCGCCGCCGTGGCGCAACCTGATTCGCGGCTGTCCTGCCAGATCAAGATGACCGAGGAACTCGACGGCCTGGTGGTCCGCATGCCCGAAGGCCAGCACTGACGACGCAGACAAGACCAGCCTTGATGCCGAAGGAGAACAACTGACGCCAGCCGCGGCTGGCACAAGGGAGGCCAATCATGGACGCCAACGTCAATTTCGACCCGCGCGAGGACGCGTACTCGAAGCCGCTCGACCAGATCGATGTCAGCGTCCCGGAACTCTACCAGAACGATATCTACCAGCCCTATTTCGAGCGGCTGCGCCGCGAGGACCCGGTGCACTACTGCGCCGACAGTCATTTCGGTCCCTATTGGTCGGTGACCCGCTACAAGGACATCATGAAGATCGCGGTGAACAATCAGGTGTTCTCATCGCGCTGGGACCTCGGCGGCGTGAGGCTGGAAGACCAGGTGAAGGGCTATGAGCGCCCGAGCTTCATCCAGATGGACGAACCCGACCACGGCGAGCGCCGCAAGGCGGTCAGCCCGGTGGTCGCGCCCGGCAACCTGGCGCGGATGGAAGGCATGATCCGCGAACGCACGCAATCAGTGCTCGATGGGCTGCCGCGCGACGAAACCTTCGACTGGGTGAAGCACGTCTCGATCGAACTCACCTCGCGCATGCTCGCCACCTTGTTCGACTGGCCGCTGGAGGATCGCCACCGCCTGATGTTCTGGTCCGACGTCACGGTCTGCCATGTCGATACGCCGGACGCGCCGGTGCATTCCGAGGCCGAGCGCTACGACGAGCTGGCGAAGATGGCGACGGCGATGAAGGCGCTGTGGGACGAGCGCGCCGCCAGCAATGCGCCGCGCTTCGACCTGATTTCGATGATGGCGCATGCCGATGCCACGCGCGACATGGATTTTCGCGAGCTGCTGGCGAATTGCAGCCTGCTGATCGTCGGCGGCAACGACACCACGCGCAATTCGATGTCGGGCGGCGTGTGGGGGCTGTCGAAATTCCCCGACCAGTTCCGCAAGCTGCGCGAGAACCCGGACCTGGTGCCCAGCCTGGTGTCGGAGATCATCCGCTGGCACACGCCGGTGCTGCATCTGCGCCGCACCGCGCTGGAGGATTTCGAACTCGGCGACAAGACGATCAGGCAGGGCGACAAGGTCGCGATGTGGTTCGTCTCCGGCAATCGCGACGACGAAGCGATCACGGACCCGCACGACCTGATCGTCGACCGGCCGCGCGCCCGCGAGCATATCTCGTTCGGCTTCGGCGTGCATCGCTGCGTCGGCAACCGCCTGGCCGAGCTCCAGTTGCGCATCCTGTGGGAAGAGATTTTGCAGCGCGGCTTCACCATCGAGGTGATGGACAAGCCGAAATACCTGCGCTCGAACCTGATCCACGGCATTCGCGAGCTGCCGGTGCAGATTCATTAGCAAGGACCACATGTCATTGCGAGGACCGCGAGCGAAGCGCGGCGGGACGCAGCAACCTCGGTCAAGGTGTTGCACGAAATATTCGGGCAGTTCCCGACCGAGGTTGCTGCGTCGCTGCGCGCCTCGCAATGACACCTGAACAGGGAGGCGCAACCATGAACGCACCGATCGGCCTGGATCATCGCGACATCGCCCGGGCGACCCCGCTCGACAAGATCGATGTGAGCGATCCGCAGATATACTACGACGACGCCTGGCGTCCGTATTTCGAACGGCTGCGGCGCGAGGACCCGGTGCACTACACGCCGGCGAGCCCCTATGGCCCGTACTGGGCGGTGACGAAATACCGCGACATCGTGCAGGTGGAGGTGAACCACAAGGTGTTCTCCTCCTCCGACGAAGTCGGCGGCATCATGATCGAGGACCCGCCGAAGGGGATGGAGCGCACCAGCTTCATCCGCATGGACCCGCCAGAGCATGACGACCAGCGCCGCGAAGTCAGCGGCACGGTGAACCCCATCACGCTGGCGAAGATGGAGACGCTGATCCGCGAACGCACCAACATGGTGCTGGATCGCCTGCCGCGCGGCGAGACCTTCAACTGGGTGGAGCAAGTCTCAGTCAACCTTACGTCCATGATGCTCGCGACCTTGTTCGACTACCCGATCGAGCAACGGGGCAAACTGATCCGCTGGTCCGACATCGCGATCTGCAACATCCATGCGCCCGACGCGCCGGTGCGATCGGAAGAGGAACGGTTCGCCGAGCAAGTCAAGTTCACCGAGCATATGAACGAGCTGTGGGAGGATCGCGCGAAGAAGCCGCAAAGCTTCGACGTGATCTCGATCCTCGCGCATGGCGAGAAGACCAGCCGGATGACGCTGCGCCAGCGCATGGGCATCCTGATCTTGTTCCTGGTCGGCGGCAACGACACCACGCGCAATTCGATGTCGGGCGGCGTGTGGGGGTTCGCGCAGTTCCCCGACGAGTTCCGCAAGCTGCGCGAGAACCCCGAGTTGGTGCCGAGCGCGGTGTCCGAGATCGTGCGCTGGCAGACGCCGGTGATCCATATGCGGCGCACCGCCGTGGCGGATGCCGAGATCGGCGGCAAGCCGATCAAGGCGGGCGACAAGATCGTGGTCTGGTATATTTCCGGCAACCGCGACGACGAGGCGATCGAACGGCCGGACGAACTCATCGTCGACCGCCGCCGTCCGCGCGAGCATATGTCGTTCGGCTTCGGCATCCACCGCTGTCTCGGCAACCGGCTGGCGGAGCTGCAATTGCGGATCCTGTGGGAGGAGATCCTGCGGCGTGACCTGAAGATCGAGGTGCAGGACAAGCCGGTCTACGCCTATTCCAACTTCCTCCGCGCGATCCGGTCACTGCCGGTGAGGATCGCGGCATAAGCAGAGCAATTTGCGCGTCCCCGCACGTCCTCGCATGTCGTTGCGACGACCGCGAGCGAAGCGTCGCGGGACGCAGCAGCCTCGTTCGGTCGAGTGCCCGGATGGCAGGTGCGCCACTCGAGCGGGAT
>DATJNA010000260.1:0-6278 GCA_035508435.1 Acetobacteraceae bacterium
CACGAAGTCCGCCTCGAAGGCCGGCTGGAGCGGGAGGCGCGGAAGACCTATCCGGTTTGCACCGGGGGCGATGGCGCCTGTCCGCCGGAGGATTGCGGCGGCCCTGAAAGCTTCATGGATCATCGCGACGACTGGCGGTCATTCGAGGCATTGGAAGACCTGGACACCGTGGTCGAGGTTCTCCAGGACGTTGTGCAGAAGGACGAGACGGAGAAGCTCGCGCTCGACCAGGAGACGCGCTGGCGCCTGGAAGATGCCGTGGAACGGGCGAGGGCTCGCGAGGACGCCCAGGGAAGGCCGTTTTCGCGTCGGGACGTCAACGCCCGACTGCGTGCCGGCGAGCACCACACCCTTATGCACCAGCAGTGGTGAGGCGCTCGGCCCGCCGCTGTGCGAGCAGGTCGGCGGCAAGCAATGCCGCCTCGTCTCCTTGCCGTTGTCGGATGCCGGAGATCAACGCATGGGCGGCCGGATCGGTCAGCTGATCGAACCTACGCTGCAGCGTCGCGGCCGTCGTTTCAGCATAAAGACGGGTGGTGGCGATGCTCTCGTGCCCGAGGAAGCGCTGCAGGTCGGTGATGTCCATGCCGAGCGCGAGCAGGCGGGTCGCCACAGTGTGACGCAGCAGATGCGGGTAGACACGCTTGCTGATGCCGGCTGCGACGGCGACGGTGCGGACGATTTGCCCCACGCGCTGGCGCGTCAGCACGTGAGGCGTTGGCCCCGAACCTTTCTGGCGGCTGGTGAACAGCGGCCCAGCCCGCCGCGTGCCAATGTGCAGTCGAAGCAACTGCGCCAGGTCGCGTCGGATCGGGACTTCCCGGTGTTTGCCGCCTTTGCCCCGGCGGATCGTGATCACGCGTTCGACGAGGCTGACATCTTCGACCCGGAGCTGGATAAGCTCAGAGGCCCGGGCACCGGTCTCCAGGAGGGTTTGCAGCATCAGCTCGGTGTGCCCGCCCTGGGCGTAGGCTTGGTCGAGGAAGCGCAACTCCTCCTCGACCGTCAGCCGCTGGACGCTCGCCCGACGCTCGGGCGGCGCGTGCAGGTCGGCTCGCTGGCGGGCGGCTTTGAACACCGTTTTGCTCTGCGCGTAATCCACCCCCTCGCGAACGAGGATGGCGGCAATGGCGGCGGCGATGCGCGCGACAGAAGCCATGAGCCAGTTTGCTCAATCAGTTTCGAGGAGCAAACCCATAGCGCCGAATGCCCTCTATACGCCAGAATTGCCGGGCGCTGGCATGCCGGACCGGCGTCGAGCTTTCCACTCCGCCCGTTGTGGAAAATTCGTTTACCGGCGATCCGGAAGGAGGGGCCGTATGCGCATCAAGATCCTGCTTCAGATCACAGGCGATGATGGCGCCGCCGCCGTAGCCGAGGAAGTTGCCGCGTTCGAGAAGGTGACCGAACGGCCGGAGGACCTCAGTTTATCGATCGCCGAAGGCAAGACGCTGTTGGCCGCGGTCCAACAGCGGACGATAGACGCTCAGGTCGCCTCCTGGACGGAGCTACATCGTTGCTGTGAGGCGTGCGGCCGGCGCCGACGCAGCAAAGGTAGCCACAATGTCGTCTTCCTCACGCTCTATGGTGACGTACGGATCGCCAGCCCGCGATTGCACCGCTGCCGGTGCCAGAGCACGGACGGTCCCGCGACTGAATCGCCGCTGCAAACTTTGATCCCCGATCATATCGCTCCCGAACGTCTTTACCTGGAGACGCGCTGGGCATCCCTCGTGCCGTACGCCGCTGCGGCGGACCTGCTTGCCGACGTCCTTCCGGTCACGTCCGGTGCCAATGCGACCACGCTGCGCGAGCACGTGCTGCATGTAGCCGAGCGTGCTGAAGCCGAACTCGCCGAGGAGCGGCCTTGCTTCATCGAAGGGTGTCCGGCCGACTGGGCAGGGCTGCCGATCCCGGAGGGTCGGATCGTGGTCGGCCTGGATGGTGGCTACGTCCGCGACTGGCAAGACCGGAAGACCAACTTCGAGGTCATCGTCGGCCAGTCAGTGCCCGAAGACCGCGACGCCCGATATGTCGGTCTGGTGCATAGCTACGATTGCAAGCCGAAGCGCCGACTGTTCGACGTGCTCATGAGTCAGGGCCTGCAACCCAATCAGGACGTCACCTTCCTGACCGATGGTGGCGAGGAAATCCGAGCGTTGACGGAGCTGCTTACCCCCGAGTCCGAGCATGTCCTCGACTGGTTCCATATCACCATGCGTGTGACGGTGCTTGAACAGTACGCGCGTGGTGTCGCGCATCACGATGCCGCCGCCGGTCAGCAGCTGCTGGATTCGCTCGAAAGCATCAAATGGTTGCTCTGGCATGGCAACCAACACCGTTCTCGACAGGAAATCGAGTTCTTCGAGGCAGACGTCGACGGGTTGGAACTGGACTACCCGCATCTCGGCAAGTTCGTCCGAGCAGCGCATGAGTTTGTGGTGTACATCACCAGCAATACCGGGAGCCTGATCAATTACGGCGAGCGGTACCGCTCCGGCGAGCGAATCTCCTCCTGCCTGGCCGAGTCCACGGTGAACGCAGTCATCAGCAAGCGCTTCGCCAAACGCCAACAGATGCAGTGGACCAAGCGCGGAGCCCACCTGCTGCTACAGGCTCGCACACGGGCGCTCGACGGTACACTCCGACCATTGTTCGAACGATGGTACCCAGGCCTCGCCAACGACAACACTGCCGGTGCGGACCAGGCGGCCGCTGCATGACACCCCCGAGATCCTGATGCTCTCCGTGAAGGGGTTTTTGGCTAACCCTGTGATGCGCCGCTGATTTGCCCACTGAACTGGCCACCGTAGCCAACTTCAGGAAATCCGAGCGTTTGCTCAAAAATAAGCTGGCAGACTGGCATGCCTGTTCGAAGACGGATCGGATATGGCCCGTGATTAACGATTTCGAGCTGGATCTGACCTTGAAAGCCAGCATGAATGGTTGGGGCAGTTACATGCACGGCGAGGCCCAGCCTGGCTAGCGAACTCTTCCCTTCGACACGTGCTGCGACGCGGCCATGCTGTTTTAAGTGGATGCGTTCCCTGGTCCAACCCAAAACCAGCCTATCGCGGCGTAACGTATACCCGTCTGCAGCATCAATCGCTTTCAGCGAGGAGACGCGGGCGACGGCTCTGTTGAAAGAATAGCCAGGTGCAGTCGGGTCGATGACGAGATCGATCCCTGCTTGAGCGTCGTCGAATTCGCGGAGTGTTTCATCAAGAGAAAGATCGAGGCTGGTCGAGCTGTAGGCAGCAGCACCCGGAGGAGGGTTGATCGTGATCAACCCCTCCTGAATCGATAGTCGAATCTCGCGATCGGTCAGTATCAACTCACAGCCTCGGTAAGCCCGAAGACTGATGCTTTCGGCATCCAAACCCGCCAAGCGCCGCTGATTGTCTCGCGCGGTAACTCCACGAGAACTCGGTCTCGCTCCTGACCGACCGGATAGGCCTTCAATTGCTTCGCTTCCACCAAAAGGCGATCGACTGCGACTTCCTCCGTCTTGCCGTCGGCTGTTCGCAAGGTCACAACCACCTCGCTGGGGTGCAGACCTTCCTCCACGGTTTCAACGGCGATATGCGGCATGCCTCATTCCTTTCCATTGCGTTGTCGATTCGGCTGGGCTCGCCGAATCGACAGGCTAAGTGATGATGCAGCTTCCCCCCGGGTCGGACCACTGGGTGGACGACAAAAAGCTGTGGATCGCCTTGCGGACCTGACAGAACATAATAAGAACCTGCCAGAATGAGTTCAAGCCGCCCTCAATGCGGCGGTAGGACGATCGCCCTTGACCAAGGCCGGGATAGGACGAATTCATTTGCCGACGGCGAACACTTTCGCTCTGGCCGGTTCGCTCCTCGGCACTATCCGCCAGTCTGTGGCGGTGGTGGACTGACCGGCTTTTCGATCCAGAACGGGACCATGCAGGCGCGGCGGCCCTGTTGGATGGAGATCGAATCCCCGTGGCACAAAGACAGGGAATGGGTCACGTCATTCCATGTCATGAGGTTGAGCCAGTCGCGGGCGGCCGTGGGTCCGTTGTTGAACGCGGCCTGCAATCCGCTTTCGGTCTCGCGGATGGCGGCGGTGGCGGCGCTGTTGCCCCACCAGTAACCGCCGGCGGCGGCGGCGAGGATGCTGCCGACCAGGACGGCAGCGGCGATCAGCGTGGAGTTGCGGTCGAACACCCGGACGCGGCGGGCGAGGGCGTCGTCGGCGCTGTGCGCGATGTGGATGGCGACATCGCGGACGGTCTTGGCCTTGGCGGCATCGAGGTGGGCGTGGAACCGCTCAGTCTCGGCGTCCGCCGCCCGCCGGGCCTGGCCGAGCGTGGCGGCCAGCGCTGCGGCGTGCTCGGTGGTGATCCGTGCGTTGCGGTCGGTAAGGGCGCCGAGGCGCGCGAGGGTCAGCATGAAGGTCTCAAGCAGCGGGGTAAGCGGCCCGTCGTCATCGATGCCGGCCTGACGGGCCGCGGCGCGCATGCGGGCGACGAGCTCGGCCATATCGGCCTCGCCGGTCGGCGCTGCACCGTCCGGCGCCGGCAAGGCGGGCTGGGATCCTGCGGCGGGTGCTGTGTGACGTGCCAGCCGTTCGCGGAGCGCGTCGCGCAGGCCGGTCATGGCAGCCAATGGGCGACGGGCGCGAAATTCTCCTCCATATCGCGCAGCCAGTTGTGGATGAGCTGCCGATTCCAGGGCCCGATCGGGGCCTGACCCGGCTTGACCTTGCCCTCCTCGGCGGCGGTAAAGGCGAGGCGGCGGGCGTCGACTTCGTGCGCCACGGCAAGGCGCGGCATCCAGACCACGGTGGCGCCGCGTTCGAGCGCCTTGAGGAACACCGGGTGCTCCAGAACGGTGGCCTGGAAGGCGGCCTTTTCCGCGCGGTTGCGCGGCACCAGCGCGGCGTTGAGCACGAGGATGGTGGCGGCGGGGGCGAACAATTCTCCCTGTTCGACATCGTGGAGATAGGCGAGATCGTCGGGGTCGGGGCCGAGCAGGTGCACGGCGACAGGACGAATGCCGTAGCGATCGAGGAAGGCGGTGAGGCCGATCTCGCGAGCGAGCTGCTTGAGGATGAGGTCGCCGGCGCCAAGGTCGATCAGGGCGTTGAACTGCTCGGCGATCTGCCGCTCGACGAAGGCGGCGAACCAGTCGCGCATCTCGGCATCGTCGGCACTGGGCGGGGTAACGACACCCTGGAAATAGGCAGAGAGGGTGGCGTTGGTGCGGTCGGCATCGGCGATGATGATCTCGCGGCCGCGCGCCAGGGCACGATCGACGGCCCAGCGGACCCACCAGGTTTTTCCGCGGGTGCCGCGTCCGAGCGGCAGGATGAACAGCGGCGTGGTGGCGGTGCCGGCAGCGCTGGCGGTGGTCTCGGCCGCCGGTGTGCCAAGGGCATCGGCGGTGATGGTGGCGTCGCGATCGACCATGGCGGGACTCCTCTGTTGTGCGGCTCCCAGTCAGCACGCGCAGTTGCGAACGGCGTCAGCGCACGTGTGGGTGGGGCGCAAAAGCGACGGCGGCGCCGTTCACATGATCTTGGGCAACGGCACCTTGCCGGCGTCGATGGTGGAGAACAGGCGCCGGAGCTGATCGGCGGCGGTTTCGGTGGCGGGGGCGACGGGTGCCGGATCGGGCGCGCCCGCATCCAGCGCGGCGACGGCTGCTGCTGCCACGCCCGGCGCACCGGTACCGACGACCGCTGGCGCGGTCAGGGACGGTTCGCCGGTTGCGGCGCGTGCCGGGCGGATGTCGAGGGCCAGGTGCGGTCGGGGAAGCGCGGCCGGATCGAGCGCCGCGGCTGCCGGCGGCGTCACGGCATGCACGGCGGGGGCGATTTCAACGGGTGCCAGGACAGAAGCCGCGGTGGCCGGTTGTTCCCCCCGCGCGCTGGCGAGATCACGGCGGACGCGATACCAGGTCTGGCGCGCGCTGGCGGCGGCGGGGGGTTTGCCGTCGGCGTCAGTAAGACCGACCGCGGCGAGTTCCGCGGCGAGGGGTCCCCAGGCGGGCGGGGTCTCGGCGAAGGCGGCGGCGAGGGCGGCGTGGTGCTGGCGCATCCAGCGGTAGAGCGGGGAGCGGCCGGGTCCGCCGTGGGTACGCAGGGCCGCGAGCACCTTGACGAGGCGACGGTCCTGACGCGGCGGGCGGCTCATGACGGCAGCAGTCCCCGAACGGATGGCGTGTCGCCCGACGGCGACGGGGGGAGACTCTACCGAGCGCGGGGACGTGGGTTCAACGTCGCAAGGGGCGTGTCACAGGGATGTTAGG
>DATJNA010000261.1:0-6625 GCA_035508435.1 Acetobacteraceae bacterium
TTGTCCCGCCGCGCCGCATCCCACCCGGCGATCATCGCGTCCTTGGCCTCGCTGAGCGTGGCGTGCCCCGTCACCATTCCCGCCCGCTCGTACCGCGCCAGCGCCTCGTCGGTGCGCCCGGTCGCCAGCTCCCGCGTCGCCACCTGCTGCCAGGCCTCGCGCTGCCGCCGCACCTCGGTGATCTCCGCCGCGCCGACCCGCTCGGCGATCGCCCGGAATGCCGCGCCGGCCTCGATCGCCTGCAACTGCTCCGGGTCGCCCACCAGCACCACCTTGGCCCCGGACCGTTGCGCCGCCGACAGCAGCCGCTCCATCTGCCGCGAGCCGATCATCCCGGCCTCGTCCACCACCAGCACGTCGCGGTCGGTCAGTGCCTCCCGCCCCTGCTCCCACTGGAACAGCAGGCTGTGCACCGTCCGGCTGGCGATGCCGGCGCCGCCCTCCAACTGCTGCGCCGCAATTCCCGACAGCGCAGCGCCGCGCACCTGGTAGCCCTCGGCCTCCCACGCGGCGCGCGCCTCGCCCAGCATCGTGCTCTTGCCGGTCCCCGCGTACCCCACCACCACACTGAGATCCTGCATCTGCGTCACGTGGCGGTACGCCTGCGCCTGCTCCCGCCCCAGCGCCGTGGATTCCTGAAGCCGCCGCCGCAGGTTCACCCGGTGCGCCTGGCGCTCCGCCAGCTTGGCGGCGGCCTGCTCCATCCGCTGTTCGGTCGCCAGCATCTCCCGCGTGGTGAACCGTTCCTGCCCGCGTCCGTCCTGCCCCAGCCGTACCAGCTCGGGCGAAGCCTCGACCTTCGCCATGGCTGTGGTGAACTGCCCGGGATCGGCGGTGTGCCGGTCCACCAGCCGCGCCAGGTCGCGCCGGGTGAACGTCGATTGCTGCCGCGTCAGCGCCGCCAGCACCACCGACGGATCGGCGATGATCCGCTCGCCGTTCCGCCGCGCCAGCGCCTCATGCTCCGCCGCCCGCTCGGCGTCTTCCCCGCGCGCCTCGCGCCGCGCACCCGCCTGGCCGATCTTGTTCTGCGGTTCCAGCGCGATGCCCTGCGCCGCGTGCGAGCGGTGATCGATCTTCAGATCGTGCCCCAGCTCGGCCAGGCGCTCGTTGGCCAGCTCGGCCCAGCGCTCCCGCCAGTCCACCAGCAGCTCGGTGCGGTTCCACTCCCGCACCTTCTTGCCGAACCCCTCCGGCCTGACTTCCCGCATCGTCAGCATGACATGCGCGTGCGGCTGGTCTTCGCCTTCCGCCGTGCGGCCCCAGTGCACGTTGAGGTCCGCCACCATCCCGCGCGCCACGAACTGCTCGCGCACGAAATCCTGCGCCAGCCCGATTGCCTGCGCCTGGGTCAGCTCCCGCGGGAGAGAAAACTCGATCTCGCGGGCAAGCTGCGCGTCCTTCCGCTTCTCGGTCGCCTCGACCTCGTTCCACAGCGTGGCGCGGTCGGCCAAGCGCGCTGGCGCGCCATCGGGCAGCAGGATTTCCGAGTGGATGACCCCCGCCTTGTTGGTGAAGTCGTGCGCGCGGCCGAGCCTGTCATCCTGGAGTTCCGACGCGGACCGGTACGCTGCCGCGGCCACCGCGCTGCGGCCGTCCGCGCGGCTGATCACCTTCGCCGAGAGATGATAGATCGCCACGGATCGGCAGGCTCCAGTCGGCTCGCTAGGGCGAGGCTATCCCACGCGATGTTGCGCAGCAACGTATAAGCGCGCACTCACACAATGGTGTCGTTTCTTACCGGCTCTCACGGCCGTGAGTGACGCGGTGCGCCGGTTGGGCTTATCGTGCCTCTCCTACCCTGCAACCGGAGCCGCTGTATGCGCAAGCCCGCCGATCTCGATGCCCAGATCAAGGCACTCCAAGATAAGGCCAAGGCCCTGAAGGAGCGGCAGAAGACCCAGCTCGGCGAGCTGGTGCTGGCAACCGGCGCCGATTCGCTCCCCCTGGAAGCCCTGGCCGGCGTACTGCTCGCTGCCATCGAGCAGGCCAAGGACAAACCCGAAGCCGTCGCGAGGTGGACCGAACGCGGCACTGCGTTCTTTCGCGGGGACACCAAACAGGGCGGCCGGGGAAAGCGTAACGGGGCCGGTCAGCCTGCTCCGGGACCTGCAAGCGACAGCGCGCCTGCTGCGCCGGGCAGCAGTCCAACGGCATAGGCTGGACGCCCAGATGGCCCGCTCCGACATGCGCGATTGGGCCAAGGCACGCCGCGAACGCACCCGCCACCTCATCGAACTCGGCGGACTCGTCCAGAAGGCCGGCCTGGTCGAGCTGCTGCGCGACGACCGCGCCACCCTCCTCGGCGCCTTCCTCCACCTCGCCGATCAGCTCCACGGCGCCGAAGATGCCGGTGACGATCCACACCACCTCATGACCCGCTGGCGTCGCCGTGGCCTCCGCGCCTTCGAGGCAGATCGCGCCGGCGCAGCCGGGCAGGAAAGATCCCCAGAGCCACCTGGTACTTCAGCACCGGTGTGAGGCGCCGGGCACCGACCCGCATAGCGTTTCCAGCAGTCAGGTAATCAAGCCGCCTGCGGTGCAGCCAGCTTCCGTTCCTGCTCTCGCC
Source organism: Acetobacteraceae bacterium (assembly GCA_035508435.1). Classification (GTDB taxonomy): domain Bacteria; phylum Pseudomonadota; class Alphaproteobacteria; order Acetobacterales; family Acetobacteraceae; genus JASHVB01. The sequence goes on from DATJNA010000261.1 coordinate 2,570, forward strand.
GTGCACGCTCCGCGTGCTTTGCAGCCCGCGCATCCAAGAGCTTCTGCGCCTCCTGGCGTGCCGCATCATCAGGAATGTCCGCGTCGCTGCCGTCCAAGTTGCGGCGCATCTCGCCGCGTGCCACCGCACGCAGATAAGCGCTCTGATGTGTCCACAGGTAGATCGCCAGGCTGAGCATCTTACGGTCCACTGGTTTGCCTTCGGCCCGCACTGCCGCCTTGATCTGGCCAGAAAACCCAGCGGCAAGCGGCACCGGCTTGGTGAACGCCGCCGGCCAGCGCGTGCGCCATTCGGCTATCAGCGCAGCCGCTGCCGGCGGCCACGCATGATACACGCCGGTCCGCCCGCCTGACCTACCGGTGGTCCTTGGTTCCACCATCGCCCCTGTCGCTTCCTTCCACCTTAGCCGAATAGATCGATCAATTGTCGGCCGCTGGAAACTCGTAGACACGGAACGTCGCCTCGTCACCCTCGATGTCCACCTCCATCACGCGGTTGATTGGCTCCCCGATCTGGACCAGCTCATCGAGCGCGCCTCGGAAAAGCTGCTGTTGCTGCACCCGATTGACGCTCGGAATGATGATGACCAGACCGGCATGCAGCGATTGCGTCGCATACAGCCGGCGAAAGTCGCTGGCGTTGTTCGTCACCATGACGAAATCGCCCTCGGCCGCGTGGCGCGCCACGTTCCAGTCCTTCCAACCGGCCTTGCCGACATGGGCAACGTGCTGGGCTTCGTGACCGGCCTGTTGGGCGACAGAGACCAGGTCGATCGTCAGGCACTCGTCGATCAGGAACCTCATTCCGCTGCGATCGTCGCCAGCTTGCGCCGTGTGGTCCGCTCCGGCGCCTGGCCGTGCCAAGGTTGGGCGCGGGGGCGCCCCCTGAGCGGGTACGCGGCAGCATAGATGGGGGCGAGCTGCACCATCTCCGCCGTGAGCCGCGGATAGCCCTCAAGCAGCTCCCCGTCTGTCGATCCCTGCTCCAGCAGGGCGGCGATCAGGTGCACCGGCACGCGCGTACCCCGGAAAACAGGGTCGCCCCCCAGAGTGTCGGGATCGCTGGTGACCAGCGCACGAACGCGACGCAGCTTGCGCAGCGACGCCGCCAGCTCTCGCCGGGGCTCACGCAGATCAATCGTAAGGAATCCCCCTTCGAGGGACACGCGGTTTCGAGAGCCGCTCGCCACTGCATCGAACACCGCCCGGCGCAGCTCGGGGGCAAAGCGATCCGCCAGCCGTCGCTCCAATGTCAGGGACATCAAGCCATGAAGGTCCAGCAGCCGCGCTGCCCGCCCGCCGGCAACGGTCGCCACCGCCTTCTTGTCGATCGCGTTGTTCACCGCCTTGAGCGGCAGGCGTGTCAGGACCGCCGCCTCCGCGACCGTGAACAACGAAGCCTCATGCATTTGCATCGGCACACCAAATCATTCTTCTCTGGAAGAATATATTGTGCAGCCAGATGTATGTGCAATCCGTCCCGTTCTCTCCGCCTAGCCGTTCTTCTGCGTCCAATCCTCAATGAAGCGAGTCACCTCAGCGATCATTTTCGTGCCCTTGATGGCGCATGTAGCCTTGAACCTGGCATGCAGTTCGGGCGTTAGGTCGATGGTCAGACGCGCCAGCTTGCCAGTCTCGCGCTCCGACCGCGGTGCGGTTTCGGGCGCGGCTGCTGCCGCCTCCCCTCCTCCGGCTGTCACCCACTGGTCAAGCCGCGCGGCGGCGGGGGTCGGACGCTGGGGCATTTTGAAGGGGGGCTTACTCATGCGGCGGCTGCCTCCCGTAGCTCGGCAAGGATGGCACGGACTTCCTCGGCCGCCGGACTGCGCGGCTGCTGCTCGATCACGGTCGTGCCGCCGGTCAGCGCCTCGGCATAGGCCACCCGCTGCGTCGTGCCGGCATGCAGGATCGGGATGTCGAACTCGGCCAGCGCCTCGGCAATGTCGCGGCCAAGCACCGTCCGGCCGATTTTTCGCGAGACTACAAACACGGATTTCTGTGTTTCCTTGAATCCGTGCGCTTCCTTGACCAGGCCCACGGTCTCGCGGCTGGCCCAAAAATCGGCGCCGGACGGCTGCACCGGGATCAGCACCACGTCGGCAGCGGCAATGGCGGAGCGCGCCACCTCGTAATTCCGGGGTGCCCCATCGATCACAATGTGATCGTAATCGGCGGCCATCTGCGGCAGATCGCGATGCAACACTGGCTTCGCCAGCCCTACTACCTGAAAGGGTGGTGGCGAGGCCCGCACAGTGGCCCAATCCTGCGCCGTCTGCTGGGGGTCAGCATCGACCAGCAAGACGCGCTTGCCCTCGGCCGCCAAGGCTGCGGCCAGGTTGAGGGCAATAGTCGTTTTTCCTGCCCCGCCTTTCTGGTTCACCACCGCGATGATCATCCGACACGCCTTTCCGTGTACACGGAAACACGTTTACACAGAAAGGCGATTCATCGCAATCACAGATTAACAGAAACACAGAATACTGTGCCGGCCCAAATCGCCGCTTGCATCCTATGCTATTTTTGGCATATTGTGGCAATGCCCAATGCGCCCTCAATCAAGCCTGTCGCCTGGGTCGGCAGCGCCAAAGACGATCTGTCCGCTCTTCATGCGGACGTGAAGGATGCCATTGGCCAGGCCCTCTTTGAGGCGCAAAAGGGCAGCCGGCATGCCAGCACAAAGCCGCTGAGCGGATACGGCGACGCTAGCGTGTTGGAAATCGTGGTCGACCACGCCGGCGACACGTACCGGGCCGTTTACACGGTGAGGTGGCCGGATCGGCTCTACGTCCTGCATGTGTTCAAGAAGAAATCCAAGTCAGGACGCAAGACGCCCAAGGGCGATCTCAACGTGATCGATACACGGCTAAAGCGGGTGAGGGAGCATTACGAGGCCACGCAGCGATGGAAAGGGTGAAAGACGATGAGCGACATCAAGATTGAAGATGGCAGCGGGAATGTGTTTGCCGATCTCGGCCTGCCAAACCCTGAAGAACGTCTTGCCAAGGCCGATCTCGTGATGCGGATCGCCGAAGGCCTGCGTGCACAACGGCTCACTCAGGCAAAGGCTGCGGCCCTATTCGGCATTGATCAGCCAAAGATCTCCCGGCTGCTGCGGGGTCAGCTTGCAGGTTTCTCGACCGATAAGCTCATCCATTTCCTGACTCTGCTCGGCCAGGACGTGACGATCGTCATCAAGCCGGCCGCCCCGCAGTCTCGGCGGCAGGGGCACATCAGCGTCATCGCTGAAGCCAATCCATGAGGTGTGATCATGACCCGTGAACCACTCACCGATCCCTTGCTACTCGCACAAGCGACCGAGTTGATTGTTGAGACCATTCAACTATCGGCGGAGGATCAACGCGCTGTGGCAGATTCCTTACTTAATCCGCCACGCCCATCGCCCGCCATGGTGCGCGCAGCCGAGCGCCACAAGCGGCTGATACGGAGCGGGAACGAACCCCGCTTTGTGCTCGACAAGCGGTCATGGGAGGAATTCGTGGCCGAGATTGACGCGCCACCGGCCGACAACCCAAGCCTTCGCACGTTGCTGGCCCGGAAGCCAGCGTGGGAAGACTAGCACAGAAACACAGAAATCTGTGCTGCCTATCCGACACCGCGCGGTGAACGCGCTCCGAATGAAAAAGGCTGTCGGGATGTACGAGCTGAAGAACACATCCGACTACCGCCATCCATGCACCGTTACGGAGGAAGATCCCGAACGTGCGATTGATGAGGCGGCCAAGCTGATACAGACCATCACCGGTATCGTCACACCATCCGACCCGCCGCCATAGGCTCCAGCCGACGGTCTGGTACCAAGCTTGCAATTTCCTTGTTTAAATATCCTGCGGGGAGCGCGAGGGGTGCAAAACCCCTCGCCCGCCGCAGCGCGGCGGTCCTGCGGCATGTGCCGCAGGCAATATTTAGGCTTGCGCGCCTTCAGGCGCGCTCCGCATGCTTGCTTTGTTGGGGTGGGATCAGGTCATGCAGTCATTACGTAAAAAGCCTGAAGGCGGTTTCTTTGCATGGCGTGCAGTCCGGTAAAACTCACGAGTCG
>DATJNA010000262.1:0-26468 GCA_035508435.1 Acetobacteraceae bacterium
CGAGCAAGTGGCGGCCGTAGCCGGCGAGGACGTGCACGATGCCGAGCATGGCCGCGATCCGCGCGGGCATGGCCTTGCCGTCCCGAGCCTTGCGGCGATCGGGCCGGGCAGCGAGGCCGGCGGTGGCGGTGGCAGCGGACAATCGAACATGGCTCCTTGGCATAACGATTACAGTTATGCATACTAACTAACGCAGAGCCAGGAGTCAAGCGCCCTTTGGCGTCGCGGCTCATTTGCGCTGCGCTGCGGGGCAAGCGGGTGGCCCACGGGCATCCGCGGTGGAGCATGTTCTGCGGCGCGCCACATCTTGCGGGCCTCCCTGTCGGGATCCGCCGGGTCAATGGTCCACCGTCGACCCAAGCACGACATCCAAGCCGTTTGGTCAATGCCTCCGCAGCGGAGGCTCGCGTACGCGTCGGTTGGTCGAATCGGGCTGCGGTGCGACCGGTTCGAAACCCAGGCAAATGCATCGGCATGGACCATGCCGAAATGCTGTGAATGGACTAGCCGAGCGGATCGACGCGCAGGCTCCGTACGCGCAGTTGGAATCCGTGCCGTCAGTCAACGACCGCAACGGCCTCGATCTCCACAAGCCACTCAGGCAGCGCCAGCGCCGCGACACCGACGAGAGTGCTCGCCGGACGCTGTCCAGACGCGAAGAATGGCGCACGGGCTTTGCCGATGATGGCTCGTTGCTCGGGCCGATAGTTCACGACGTATGTGGTTATCTTGACGATGTCGGCATAGCTCGCGCCAGCAGCAGCAAGGGCGAGGCCAACATTACGCATCGCCTGCGCTGTCTGCGCCGCGAGGTCACCGCCACCGACCAACTCGCCGCGCTCATCGATAGATACCTGCCCGGCCGTGTAGACCATACGCTTCCCCGTGGCGACAACGACTTGCGAGAACCCGGGGTTGTGCAGAAGTCCCCTTGGGGTGAGATGTTCGACTGTACTCATGCCTCAACTCCTCTGGTCCGCGCGGCGCTGGCGATGCTTCTCCGTTTGGCTGACCTGCCGCTTCTCTGCACCACCCTACTGCGCCTCGCGCGCCGGCGGTCAAGAGCAGTTCCTTGGCCTGCACGATTGGGCGGCGTGAAACCGATTGCGGTGCGAACATCGGGAATTTCTTACGACGGCGCGAAGCCAGCTCTCTCACGCTAACGGCCCAATGCCGCTCCACCTGTGGCGGGCCGGCTTCGGGCTCGATCTGCGGTTTCGCCATATCCCTTTCGGTAAGCGGGCCCTGGCAAAACCACCCACAGCGGCGGTGAGGTGACCGCGGCGGCTGCCGCCGCGGCGTATCCCGGTGGTGACACAAATGGATCACCAGGCACGAGCTGGCGGCGGATTGGAACTTCATCGAGGATGCTGCCCGCCACCATAAGCATGACCAGGCGCGGCCCGGATCTCCGGCGCGAGCCGCCATCGCGGTCTTTCAGCGCGGAAGATCGCCAACACATGCCGGCACCTGTGCTGCGCGGCACAGCGACGAGACCGCGCCACAGGCTTTGATCGGCGCGTCGCAAACGTCCCGCGGCATGGTTCCCTCAAGGGCCGAGGCAGCGCGCCACGTCGCGTCGTGCCTTGCCACGCGGAACGTTGTCCTGGATGCGGTGAGCATTCACGATCGTTGTTCGAAATGCAGGATACGATGACTGACGCAATAATCGCCGGCGCAGGCGTGGTTGCTATCGGTGAGCGCGCCAGCCGGACAACCCGCCGCGTCGGATGTTCCACGCTGCCTCGTGCGCGGCGAGGAGTACGGGGCGAGGATTACGGGGCAAGGTTCGATCGCGAGGGTTGCGAGATCGGCGAAACCAGGGCGTGGAGGCCGGGTCAGATGACTACAACCACCGCAACAATGCCGGGTTATGTGACAGATGTCGCCTACAGCGCGACATTCACCCCTGCTCTGGCGCCGGACTGGCTCGATCTCGTGGCGCTGATCGCGGGTTTCGCGCCGCCGGCGCGGCGCGACGACTTCGCCTTTTGCGAACTGGCCTGCGGTCGCGGCCTTACCTCGGCGGTTCTCGCCGCCACTCATCCCGACGCGACGTTTCACGCCATCGACTTCATGGAACAGCATATCGCTTATGCCGGGCAACTCGCCAACCGCGCCGGCATCGGCAATCTGACGCTGCACCCGACGGATTTCGCCGGCGCGGCGCGGCTGGCGCTGCCGCGCTTCCAGTACATCGTCGCGCATGGCGCCTATAGCTGGATCGATGCCGAGGCGCGGGCGGACCTGCGCGATTTCATCGACCGCCATCTGGCCGACGATGGCCTGGTCTATCTCAGCTACAACGCATTGCCGGGGTGGCTCACCGATATGCCGCTACAGCGTCTGATCGCGGCCTTCGCCAAGCGCGCGCCGGGCGACAGCCTCGCCAAATTCGCCGCCGCCGAAGCGGCCTTGCGCCATATCAGCGCCGCCGGTGTGCCCGCGCTCCAACTTAGCCCCATGTTCGCACGCTTGCTGGCGACGCAGCGCGCGCAATTGCCGGCGAATTACTTTGCCCATGAATATCTGGCACCTGCCTGGCAGCCGCTCTACGTCACCGATGTGCGGTCCGAACTCGCGTCCATCGGGCTGCGGCCGGTCGGCTCGGCGACACTGGCGGACAATTTTGATTCGTTCGTCCTGCGTGCCGAGCAGCGCGACGCGCTGGCGGGGATTGAAGATGCCGACACGCGCGAACTGGTGCGCGACTGCATGCTGATGACCGAGTTTCGCTGCGACGTGTTCGCCCGCCACCCCACGCGGTTGCGCGAGAGTGCCCGCCGCCGCGAGATCCTGCGCCGGCGGTTCGCGCTGGTGCGGCCGCAACCGCTGGTGGCCTGGTCGATGCGGACCAAGGCCGGCACGTTGCGCTTCGACAATCCGCTGACGCGCGCCATCGTCGCCGCGCTGGACAACGGGCCGCTGGCGTTGCGGCAACTCGAAGGCCCCGCGAGCGACGTCGTGGCGAATGCCCTGGCGCTGGCTGCCGCCGGCATCATCCGCCCGGTCAACCAACGAGACACGCCGGTCGACGCTCTCAACGAGGCGCTTGCCGAGTTCGACAGCGACGCGACCCCGCTGCCGTTTCGTGCCCTGCCGTGCGGCACCGCGTTGCGGCTCGAACCGGCGCTGCACCACTGTCTTCGCGGGCACGGCCGATTGCCGCGGCGGCTTCGCGCCTGGCCGGATTTTCTGGCGCGAGCCATGGGCGCGACCACGCAGGATCAATCGCGCGGAAAGCGGGCCGCGGCGAATTAGTCGGATCTCGGCCGCGGCCAGTGCCGAGCCATTGCGGAGATGCATGACCGTCCCGCGCCACGGCGGTGCATGAGGCCGGGGCGGCGTCTTACCGGCGGGCTGATGCAGCGGTGAAGACTGCCAATTGAGCGTCGAAAGCCCGCTTGAAGGCGGCCCGTGTTTCGCCACGGGCGACCTAGGCGAAAAGGTTCGGATATGCTTCCAGCACGCCCGATCCCTCCAACCTCTGCAGTACCGTCACCATCAGCAGGTCGCCTGTTGTGCCTGTTCCAACGATCGGCGCATGCATCGCGACGAACTCCGCGGCCAGACGAAGACACCATCCCGACATCCGCAGCAATCACCACCCCGCCATGCACTCTGCCATCAGCCCGGACGCATTCTCCGCCCTCATAGCGCCGCTGGGTCCCTTCGAACCATGCCCCCGGGTGGCGGCAGCGGTGTCCGGCGGCGCCGACAGCCTGGCGCTCGCCATGCTCGCTGCCGCCTGGGCACGCGCCCGGAACGGCACCCTGCTGGCGCTGGTGGTGGACCACACCCTGCGCCCGGACTCCGCCGCCGAGGCCGCGCTGACCATCGACCGCCTCGCCGGGATCGGCATCCCCGCCCGCCTGCTACGACTGAGCGGCCTGACCCGCGGCCCTGCCCTCGCCGAACGCGCCCGCGCCGCGCGCTACGCCGCCCTCACCGCGGCCTGCGCCGAGGCCGGCATCCTGCATCTCTTGCTCGGCCATCACGCCGGGGATCAGGCCGAGACCGTGCTGATGCGCCGGCAGGGCGGCAGCGGCCCGGCCGGCCTCGCCGCCATGCCCGCCGTCAGCGAACAAACCTCGGTCCGCCTGCTGCGGCCTTTGCTCAGCGTCCCGCCGGCCCGCCTCAAGGCGACGCTGCGTGCGGCCGGCATCGCCTGGGTGGAGGATCCGTCCAACCGCGATCCGCGTGCCCTGCGCTCCCGGCTCCGTGCCGCGCTGAACGATCCGGACGGCGCAGGCGCCGAGACCGCTGCACTCTGCCAGGCCGCCCGTGATGCGGGGCTGGCCCGCGTTGCCCGGGACACCGGCGTCGCCCACAGGCTCGCGGCCGGCGCCGAGATCCATCCGGAAGGCTTCGCTCTGCTGCCCCCAGGGCCAATGGATGCCGATGGCCTGGCGGCCCTGGTCCAGATGGTTTCCGGCGCAGCCTATCCGCCGCCGCCCCGGCAGGTCGCCGCGCTCGCCGCCGAACCGCGCCCGGCGACGCTGGCGGGCGCGCAACTGATGCCGGCCGGCCGGCTGGGTGCGGACTGGCGGATGATGCGGGCGGGCCGGCTGGGCGCGGACCGGCTGGGCGCGGGCTGGCTGCTGGTGCGGGAAGCCGCCGTCGTGGGGCCACCGGTGGCCGCCCGGCCCGGTGCCGTGTGGGACGGGCGCTTCCGGCTGACGACTGATGCGGCCCCGCCCGCCGGCGCCACGATCGGCGCGCTCGGTCGGGACGCGGCCCGGCTTCGGCGGCACTCGCCCCTCCCCGCCACGGTGCTGCAAACCCTGCCAGCCTTGCGGCTCGGCAATTGTCTGGCCGCGGTACCGCATTTGCTCTATCCTGACCCAAGTGCCTGTGCCGCCGCGAAGCTGGTATTCAGCCCACGGCGGCCGGCAGCCGGGGCTCCGTTCTCTCCCTCACGGGAGACGGAGCGCGCCAAAGTGCACTGACCGGCGGGGATGCGGGAGGGGGACGGACACACTATGTGTGGCTTGGTTTCGCGCCAGAGATGCACCGGCCTCCAGGACCCCCGGCGGCAGCGAATCGGGTCTGAGGATGTGAGCAGAAGTCAATGAGCAATTTCGGCCGTAACCTGGCGCTATGGGTGATCATCGCACTGCTGCTGGTGGTGCTCTTCAACCTCTTCCAGCCCGGGACAACGCACACCGCCGCGACCCAGGTCGCCTATTCCGACTTCATCTCGGAGGTGAACTCCGGGCAGGTGCGCGACGTGGTGATCCAGGGCCGGACGATTTCCGGCCAGTTGAACGACGGCCGCACCTTCCAGACCTATACCCCGGACGATCCCTCGCTGGTGAAGACGCTGACCGACAAGAACGTCCGCGTCATCGCCAAGCCGGAAGACGCCGACGTCAACCCGCTGCTGCACTACCTGCTGTCCTGGTTCCCGATGCTGCTGTTGATCGGCGTCTGGGTGTTCTTCATGCGCCAGATGCAGGCAGGCGGCGGCCGCGCCATGGGCTTCGGCAAGTCCCGCGCCCGCATGCTGACCGAGAAGCAGGGACGCGTGACGTTTGAGGACGTGGCCGGCATCGACGAAGCCAAGGGAGAGCTGCAGGAAATTGTGGAATTCCTGAAGGACCCGCAGAAGTTCCAGCGCCTCGGGGGAAAAATCCCCAAGGGCGTGCTGCTGGTCGGCCCTCCCGGCACCGGCAAGACGCTGCTGGCGCGCGCCATCGCCGGTGAGGCGAACGTGCCGTTCTTCACCATCTCGGGTTCCGACTTCGTCGAGATGTTCGTGGGCGTCGGCGCCTCGCGCGTGCGCGACATGTTCGAGCAGGGGAAGAAGAACGCGCCCTGCATCATCTTCATCGACGAAATTGACGCGGTCGGCCGCCATCGCGGCGCCGGCCTGGGCGGCGGCAACGACGAACGTGAGCAAACGCTGAACCAGATGCTGGTCGAGATGGACGGGTTCGAGTCGAACGAAGGCGTCATCCTGATCGCCGCCACCAACCGTCCCGACGTGCTGGATCCGGCGCTGCTGCGACCCGGCCGGTTCGACCGCCAGGTGGTGGTGCCGAACCCCGACGTGAACGGCCGCGAGAAGATCCTGCGGGTGCATATGCGCAAGGTGCCGCTGGCCTCCGATGTCGATCCGAAGGTGATCGCCCGTGGCACGCCTGGCTTCTCGGGTGCCGACCTCGCCAACCTGGTGAACGAGGGCGCGCTGCTGGCCGCCCGCCTGGGCAAGCGCGTCGTCGCCATGGCGGAATTCGAGGCCGCCAAGGACAAGGTCATGATGGGCACCGAGCGCCGGTCGCTGGTGATGTCCGAGGCGGAGAAGCGGATGACCGCCTATCACGAAGGCGGCCACGCGTTGTGTGCCATGCACGAGCCGGAATGCGATCCGGTGCACAAGGCCACAATCATTCCGCGCGGGCGTGCGCTGGGCCTGGTGATGTCGCTGCCGGAGGGTGACCGCTATTCCAAGAGCAAGTCCAAGCTGCTGTCCGAACTGACCATGGCGATGGGCGGCCGCGCGGCGGAGGAAATCATCTTCGGCCCCGACAAGGTGTCCAACGGCGCCGCCGGCGACATCAAGATGGCGACCGATCAGGCGCGGCGCATGATCACCGAATGGGGCATGAGCGACAAGCTCGGCATGATCGCCTATGGCGACAACAGCCAGGAACTGTTCCTGGGCCACTCGGTGACGCAGCACAAGAACGTTTCGGAGGTGACGGCGCGCGAGATCGATGCGGAGATCAAGGACATCATCGATCGCGCCTATGCCAAGGCGAAGCGCATCCTGACCGAGAACATCGAGGAGCTGCATCGCCTGGCGCGCGGGCTGCTGGAGCATGAGACGCTGACCGGCGACGAGATCCGCACGGTGCTGCGCGGCGAGCCGGTGATCCGCAAGGTGGTGGACGAGCCGGCGCCGGAGAGCCGGCGTGCGTCGGTGCCGAATGCCGGCAGGCCGGCACCACAGCCGCCCGCGGGTGGGCCGGCGCCCGCGCCACAGCCGGGCTGACCCCGCGCCGCGTTCGCAGCAGCTTCAACGCATCGGCCGGTCATCAAAGGATCGGACGCAGGGAACGGTTTAGACGGCGGAGTCGCTTATGGTTTGCCGCGACGGCATGCGGCCCGATTGCCACAATCAATAGCCGCCACCGCCGCCGCCACCGCCGCCAAAGTCAGCGACGGCAGGACTATGCTGGTCTTTTCCGCTCGCTGCCTGCTGGTTCGTGCATGCGCCAAGCATCGCGGCACCGGCGAACAATGTCGCCAGCAACAGCATTGTTCGCATTGGGCCGCCTCCTGCTCCAGCCTGATCGTCGGAGGTAAGACGGCGGCAGGTCGAACTTATTCCTCAACACCGCGGCGATGCTGCCAAATCACTCAACCCGCCGAGCAATCAAACCCGTATCGGAACAACAACGTCATATGCGCGACGTGCAAACCGGGCAACCAGGACGAAAGGCGCAGCAGCCTTGCGTTGGCGGCCGGATCAGCCGATCCGCATCGGGAACACGACTCTCAGGCGGTCCGCACCGCCGCCGCGTTCGCTGCCGTGATCCGCAGCAAGCCGGCCGCGGTGGTGCGGAACACGTGCCGCGGGGACCCGGCGGCAGCCCAGATCGGGTCCAGGGTGAGCAGGTCCTCGTCCAGCAACAGCAGTGGCGGCGAGAGGTGGCCGACCGGGGCGACGCCGCCGATCGCAAACCCGGTCACCTGCCGCACCCAGTCGGCGTCGGCTCGCGTCAGCGTCACCCCCAGCGCGGCGCCGGCCCGCACCGGATCCACCCGGTTGACGCCGGAGGCGACGATCACCGCCGCACGCTCTCCGGCGCGGAACACGATCGACTTGGCGATCTGCGCAACATCACAGCCAACCGCGGCGGCGGCGTCCGCGGCCGTGCGCGTGCCATCCGGAAAGGCCAGGATCGTGTCGGGGTGGCCTGCCGCGACAAGCGCCGCGCGGACACGCTCCACCGATCCGCCGCCCGCGCCGCCACCCGACATGTCAGCCGCGCCTCACTTCTTGGCAGGCGCCGTAGCCTTGGCGGGCGTCACGGCCTTCGGTGTCTCGGCGGCAATCGCCGCATGTGGTTCCTCTTTCGGCACCGTCATGTTCAGGGGCGAAACGCCGTCGGGCGGAATCACCACCCCCGGCAGCACCTTGTTCAGTACCTGCACCACCTGCGGCGTGAGGTCGAAATCCGCGGTCGTGCCCAGCACCTGTGCGCGGTTCAGCACGATATTGATGCCGCGCGCCACCGCCACCTGCTGCACCACTTGCTCCAGCGTGCGGTTGATCTGCATCATCACGTACTGGCCAGCTTCCTGGATGACCCGCTGCCGGTCGCCGAACTTCTTGCGCGAATCCGCAATGCGGTCCTGCAATTCGCGCTCCTTCTGGCGGATTTGTTCTGGCGACAGCTTGGCCCGCTCATTGGCAAGCTGCTGTCCCAGGTCGCGCAGCGCCACCTGCTCTTTCTGCGCATCCTCGTCGAGCTTCTTATGGCGGTCGTTGAAGGCCTTGTCGGCCTCCTGATACGCCGTGGAGACCCGCAACGCGTCCGGAATGGACACCACGCCGATGATCGCCGCCGGAGTCGGCGGGCCTTTCGGGATCGCCGGAATCTCGGGCGCCGGCGGCAGCTTCACCTGGATCTGCGGCACCGGCGCAGGCCCCTCCTCCGCCGGCGCGGTTTCGGTCGGGACCGCGGCGGCAGCGGCCGGGCGCCCCGGGCGTGCCGCGGGGTGAGGCTGGCTCGGCACGAACCAACCAGGATTCTGTTGGCCCTGCGCCATAGCGGCGGATGGCTGCGCGACGATGGCCAGCGCCAGCATGGCGCCCGCCAGGGATAGCGAGATATTTTTCACCAGGACCTCATTGGGGAAACCAGAGACGGTCTTACTAGAACTGTGTGCCGAAGCCGAATCGGAAGATCTGCGTCTGATCCCCCGGTTGCTTGATCACGAATGGCGCCAGATCGATGTTGATCAACCCGAAGGAGCTGTGCCAGGTGATGCCGACGCCGGCGCCAATCCGCGGCGTGAGGTTGTCGCTTTCGATCTGACACGCCCTGCCCGCATTGACGCCGGCACTGGACGGCTCGATGCAGGGAGTCAGGAAGCTGGCATCGGCCAGCCCGCCGACATCGACGAAGGCGCGGCCCGACAGGCCGAGATCGGGCGAAACCGGCAACGGATAGCGCAGCTCGACCGTGCCGGTATAAATCAGCCGCCCGCCCAACGGGTCGCCGGAAGTCTGGTCGTGCGGTCCAGCGCCGCCGGTTTCGAATCCGCGCAGATTGTCGCCGCCCAGGAAGAAGCGGTCGATGATTTGCTCCTGCTTGCCTTCATTGAACAAATAGCCACCGCCGGCGGCAAACTTGATGCCCCAGTCGCTGTTGCCGGTGAGCCGGTCGAGCGGCAGATAGTAGGCGCCGTTCATGCTGGTGCGGATGTAGTCCACGTTGCCGCCAAGCCCGGCAAAGTCGGTGCCGAACTGGCCTACCCAGCCGGTATGCGGGTCGAGCTTGCTGTCGCGATAATCGAGCGTCAGCACCTGGCTGACCTGCGACAGCAGCGTGCTGCCGGCCTGGTCGGTGATGAATATGCTGGCGGTGGTGGAAATATCGAACACGTCGCGTTGCACCAGCGAGTAGCTCCACACCTGGCGCAGATGGTCGTTGAAATCGTAGCCGAGACGCAGCGCGAAGCCCTCGCGCCGCTCGTCATAGGGTTCGGTGCCGAGATAGTCGGTCTGGATCAGGAACACGTCGCCGCCGGCGATCAGGTTGCGGTCGAGGAAATACGGATCGGTGACCGACAGGTCGATGGAGCTGCGCTTCGTCGCCAGGATGCCGTTGACGTTGGCGGCAATACCGGAGCCGACGAGGTTCTTCTCGCCCAGGCCGACATCCAACAGCGGGCCGACGTCGGTTGAATAACCGCCGCCGAAGGTCAGCTCGCCGGTCGCCTTCTCGGCCACTTTGGTTGTCAGGATGGCCTTGTCGGGTGCCGATCCTTGCGTTGGCGTGATGTCGACGGTGCTGAAATACTGCAGATCCTGCAACCGCTGGCGGGTGCGGCGAATCGCCTCGGCGCTGAACGGATCGCCTTCCGCCAGGGTGAATTCGCGGCGGATCACCTTGTCCTCGGTGCGCGTATTGCCGACGATGTCGATGCGCTCGATGTAGACGCGCGGGCCCTCGCCGACGTCGAAGGTCAGCGCGACGGTGTGGTTCGCGCGGTCGGGATCAACCCGCGGCCGGACATTGACGAAGGCATAGCCGCGCGAGCGCACGTCGTCCTCCATCGCATCCTGGGTGCGCTGAACGGCATCGCCGTCGTACCAGTCACCCGCGTCGAGCTTCAGGTCGCGGCGCAGCAGGTCACCCGGCAGGTTGCGGAGCCGCGAGTTGATGTCGATCTTCGCGACCCGGTAGCGCTCGCCTTCATGCACCGTGAAGGTGATGAAGAAGGACTTGCGATCCGGCGCCAGCTCGGCCGAGGCGTTGATCACGTCGAAATCGGTATAGCCGTTCTTCAGATAGAACCGCCGGAGCAGTTCCTTGTCGTAGGCCAGGCGCTCGGGATTGTACTGATCGGATGTGGACAGGAACCGCCACCAGCGCTCCTCGCGGCTATCGATGACTTCGGACAGCCGGTCCTGGCTGAAGGCATGGTTGCCGACGAAACTGATCTTGCTGATGTCGGTCGAGGCGCCTTCGTTGATCTCGAACACCACGGTGACGCGATTCTGCGGCAGACGGATGATCTCGGGCGTGACGCTGGCGTCGTAGTATCCCTTCTGGGCATAGACGCCGAGGATGTGGCGGCGGTCCGCCTCCGCCAGGTCCGGCGTATAGACCGCGCCGGCGCGGAGCTGCGTGTCGGGGCGCAGCGTCTCGTCGGTAACCTCGTGGTTGCCCTCGAAGGCGACGCGGCTGACCAGCGGGTTCTCCACCACGTGCACCACCAGTGTGCTGCCCTGGCGGCTGAGCTGCACATCCTGGAACAATCCGGTTGCGTACAGGGTCTTCAGGCTGCGGTCGAGCCGCTCGGGATCGAACGGGTCGCCGGGCTCGACCAGCATGTAGGAGCGGACGGTGCCGGCCTCGATGCGCCGGTTGCCCTCGACCTGGATCGCCTGGATCGTGCCGCCGGGTGCGGGGGTGGCCGGACGGGCGGCGGGCGGACGCGGCCTGGTGGTTTGGCGCCCGGCGGTTTGCGGCCCGGTGGTTTGAGGGGTGGTGGTTTGAGGGGTGGCGGTTTGAGGGGTGGCAGCCGGCGGGGCGGACGGAGCCTGGAGCGCCGGCTGGGCGGCGACGGATACCGTACAGACGCTGGACAGCAGGCACGCGGCAAAGGACCGCCCAAGGCTCATGCGGATCAAACGGCTACTCCCCCCGCTGAAGCGCTACTGCCAGCCTTGTGCGGCAACAGCCAGAATCGGTTGGCTCATCGGCGGCGAACGATACCCCCCTGCCCCGTTGGGCGCTAGGCGGCGCGGGCAAGGAAGTGTGACGGCGCCGTTGCAGTGACACATCGGCGGCCAGAAAAGGAATATTGTCAGGCGGTCAGCGCGGCAGGAACGGGTTGGAGCGACGCTCGGCACCGAGCGTGGAGCCGGGGCCGTGGCCGCACAGGAACTGCAGGTCGTCGCCGAGCGGCAGCAGCTTGGTGACGATGGCCTCGATCAGCGCGGCGTGGTCGCCATAGGGGAAATCGGTGCGCCCGACCGAGCCCTGGAACAATACGTCGCCCAGCAGGGCGAAGCGGGCCGCCTGGTTGATGAAGACGATGTGGCCCGGGGTATGCCCGGGGCAGTGCAGCACGTCGAAGCGGTGCTCGCCGAGGACCACAGCTTCGCCCTCGCGCAGCCAACGATTGGGCGTCACGTTGCGGGCGTTGAAGCCGTAGGCGCGGGCTTGTTCCGCGATGCCCGAGAGCAAGAAGGCGTCGCGCTCGTCGGGGCCTTCGATCGGGATGGCGGCCGGGTCACCGGCTCGGCGGCGCAGCGTCTCGGCGAGTTCGGCGGCGCCGCCGGCGTGATCGAGATGGCCGTGGGTGAGCAAGATTTGCTCGACCGTGACGCCGGCCTGGTCGATGGCGGCGAGGATGCGTTCGACGTCGCCGCCGGGATCCACCACCAGGGCGTGCTTGGAGGCGTCATCCCACAGGATGGCGCAGTTCTGCTGGAAGGGGGTGACCGGCACGATCGCGCCGCGGAGCTGGGCCATTGCCTGCGTTCCTATCAACGTATCCGCTCAATGTATCTGGGATTCACCATTGCCGCTTGCTCCTGTCGACCCCCAGGCCGCGCGCCGACCAGGCAGCGGCACACGCTGCGCCGGCCGACAGCATCGTATGAGCATTGGCGGTGGCGTGCGACGTGACGCAACGGCATTGCCGCGCGACGATCATGGCCTGATGCGCTCCGCGCTCAAATTGCAGTTCCCGGACGGACGATCATCTGACGCTGGTTGGGCAAGGCTATCAGCCACCGCCCCCACTCTCCGGCAGCTCCGAACGCCGTCCCTGACCGATGGCGGCAACGACGCGGCTGATACCGTCCTTGGGCGCATGCAGGCGCCTTGGGAGCATGCGGGCGCCGCCACGGATGGTCCGTAGCGCCCGCACCGTTGCGACATTCGCGTCCATCTGCGGCGATTTGCATCACCAATCTACCCGGTCTCTCCGGCGGCACGATCGTTGCGACCAGCGTGTCCAAGCTCCGGGGCGATACCACTTGCAGGATGGCCGCCGGCATCGCTGTGCCTGGACGCCACCAGCCGGCAGTTGCGGATGCCGGACCGTGGCAGTTAGCCTGCCCGCATGGCCCAGCAACGCTTTCCCATCCTCGACCGGCTGATCCGCGAAGCAAACCGGGTCTCCGGCCGTAAACCGGATTCGATCGAGATCCTGGCGCACATGATCCGCCTCGCGCTGGACGATGGCGCCGACCCTTACCTGATTGCCGGCGTGCTGCTGGAAGGCGCCGCTTACACGGTGGCTCACCACATACCGTCGGATTGCCAGGCCGAGGCGGCTTCGACGACACGGGACCTGCTCGCGGAACGACTCGCCTCGCACGGGCTGTGAGTCGGTCCTGGCCCGGTCGCTGACAACGCGGCACCCGGCCGCGCGACGCCGGAACAATCGTCGACGCGCCGGTGCCGCCACGATGCGGCCACGATGCGATTGATCCGCGCAACCGCGTCCCTTACACTCCGACGCATAGATAATTACCCCGCCGTCATTGGGGGTGGCACATGATGTTCCTGTGCTTTGGCGTTGCCGCGAATGGGCGCGTCGTGGCAGCCCAGAATATCCAGGCTGGCACACCCGAGGCCGCACGGGACGCGGCTTGTTCGATGTGGCGCGACAATACCGAGGTGGTCGGAGTCGACGTTTCGCGCAACGGCACGATCGTCCTCGAGAGCGCGTGCAAGGCCACGCCGGCACGGTCGTAGTGTTCGCAAGCGCAGACGCGTGCGACACGGTCCATCTGCCGTGTCCATCTGCCGTTGCGAGGAGTGGGGCGGCGCAGCAACCTCGGTCGGAACGCCCGGGTGCTTCGTGAGCGTCTCGTGACCGGGATTGCTTCGGTCGCTCCGCTCCACGCAGTGACAGTCGTGATCGGGATTGCTCGGCTCCTCGCAATGACAGTCATGACCGGCATTGCTGCATCCCGCCAGGCGTCGCTCGCAGTCCTCGCGATGACCTGTGGCGTGCTCTTCACACTGACACGTAGCATGCTCGCCGCGATGCCGGATGGCCTGGCATGATACGGCATGGGAATGCCCGCCGGATCGCGGCGGAAAACGTGGCGCGGGATCGGGCATTCTGGGCTGCTTTGGTGGCGCTGCGTGCTTGCTCGAGCGGATTGCCGCGGCATGCTGGCGCCGGTTACGGCCACCGGCGGTTCGCGATCATCCGCAATGCCGCGTGGATCACGCTGTATCGCGCGATCGCGCCGTTCCCGCAGATCGGCGTATTTCTGCGTTGCACCGGCCTGGCCGGCGAGGCGCTGTTCACTCTGGCCGATCGCCGACGTAACGACATTGCGCCGCGGCTGTGCGCGGAACTGGGGCCGGGCGCCGATCTGGAGTGGGGCAGTTCCCACCATCCCGGAATGACCGATATCGCTGCGATCATCGCCGCCCCTTTCCCTTGGGACGACGCGGCGGCCGGTCTGCACATCGCCTGGCTGCTGCGAACCGGCACCACGTGGTGGAGCATGTTTTCGGCACTTGTTGACGCGCAACCCACCGCACCGCGGCGACGCACGCCGTAGTGGCACGCCTGATGCGGATCGGGGTAAATTGTCATGGTAGCAAATGAGGCGATGGAGCGCGGGCGGTTCCGATTGCGATCGGCGCCTCGTGGGTGCTTTCATCGTGGCCGGAGCAAGACGATGCGGTTCGGCAACTTCGATATCGATATATCCGTGCGCAGACCGGCAACGCGCCATGTCGGACACCTGCTCCAGCCTCGAACTCGAGGATAGACGACAGTCATGCCACGCAGCGGTATTTTGCCTGATAGCAAGATTGATGCGACGATGACATCGTTGTCGCGCGTTGATGTATCGTTTGAGATGCGGGCGGTGCGCGCGATTTCGCGGCCGGGGCCCGGCGAGCAAATTGCCCCGCGCCGGCACGGGTCCGCGCGGCGACCATTGCTCCGGGCCGCCGCGCTGTTGCTGCTGCCGACGCTGGGCTGGCGAGGCGCGCGGGCAGCCGCCGCGGAGCCGGTTCGCATCGTCTTCGACGTGTTCGCGAACCCGCCGTTGATCTGCGGTAACGGCACCGCGATCGATCCGGTCAAGCCCGGCCTCACGATCGAGGTTCTGCGCATGGCCAGCCGGCAGGCCGATATCCCGATGACATTGTCTCGTACGCCCTGGGAGCGCGGTCTGTACCTGATCCAAAGCGGACAGGCTGACGCCATTTTCGCCTCGAGCTACGTCGAGGACCGGCTGCGCTATGGGGTCTACCCCATGAAGAACGGACATCCCGACACCAGCCGGAAACTGTTCGATCAGTCTTATCGCTTGTACGTCCGCGCGGGGTCGGACGTCCGCTGGGATGGCAAGAGGTTGACCAATCTGCATGCGCCGGTCGGAGCGACACCAGGTTACGCGGTGGTGCCGGTGCTGCGCGCGATGGGCGTGGCGGTCGAGGAGGAGCCGAGCCATATCGATAATCTGCGCAAGCTCGTCGCCGGCCATCTGGACGCCTATGCCGAACTCGACAACCATGTCCGCCCGTTGCTGCGGGCCAATCCGGCGGAGTTCGGCAACATCATCGAGCTGTCACCGCCGGTCCTGACCAAGCCGTATTACCTGATGTTCTCGAAGATCTTCTATGCGAAGACCCCCGATATCGCCGAGCGGTTCTGGGATGCGATCGCCGTGGTGAACGGATCCGCCGCCTATCAGGACCTGTCGCACAGCAGCAAGTACGCGGATTGATTCGCCGTGTCCGGGTCGATCGTCAGCCGATTGTTCCGGATCTCATTCGGCCTCTATGTCATCGTCGCGATCGGCCTGAACGTCGTTTTGGTGGTCAAGGAATACGTCGACACCAAGGCGACGATCCAGCGCGAGCTGGCGATGTATCAGCGGGTGTTCGCCGCGCCGCTCGCCGACGCATTGTGGGCGATGGATACCAGCAAGCTCGATGCGATCGCCGGCGGCATCGTGGCGATTCCGGAGATCAGCGCGGTGCGGGTCATCGACCCGTTCAACGGTCACGTGTTTGCCAGCGCGTTCAAGCGGCGCGACGGCGTCGCCGTCGGTCATGGCTGGCCGGACCCAGCAGCCTGGGCGCACCTCGCCAACGCACCGGGATCAAGCCGCCATGGCTTCAACCTCGTCTACCACAGCGAGACCGGAAACACCGTGGTCGGACATGCCGAATTCGTTTCCGGACGCCGGTACATGCTCGACCAGATCGGCGGGCGGACGATCCTGATCTTCGGGGTCGCGCTGATCGAGGGAGCAGCCCTGTGGATCGTGTTCCTGTCCGTTGGCCGTCGAATCCTGAGCCGGCCGTTGACTTCGCTGTTTCGCGCGATCGATGCGACCACGCCGGAGAACCCCGCCCGGATCGGTCTGGATCGGTCGGACGACCGGGCAATCGCCGGTACTGAATTGAGCGTCATCCGCGATGCGTTCAATGAGCTGGTCGCGCGGATCGAGCGAGACCGGGGGCAGCTCGCGGCACTCAACACCAGCCTGGAGCAAAAGGTCGTCGAACGTACGGCGCAACTGGCGCAGGCGACAGAGCATGCGGAGAAGGCACGCGCGCTGGCAGAGCAAGCAAACCTGGCGAAAAGCCAGTTCGTCGCCAATATGAGCCACGAAATCCGCACACCGATCAACGGCGTGCTCGGCATGAACGGGCTATTGCTCGGGACCGCGCTCAACCAGGAGCAACGCGATTATGCCGAGATCGTGCAGCGCTCGGCCGAGGCGCTGTTGCGCATCGTTGACGACATCCTCGATGTGTCAAAGCTCGATGCCGGGAAGATCGAGCTGGAAATCGTCGACTTCGAACTCGCCAGTGCCGTCGAAACCGCGGCCCAGTTGTTCGAGCCACAGGCACGCGCGAAGGGCATCGAACTCAATGTGCGGATCGATCCCCGCATGGCGCAATATCGCCGCGGCGATCCGACGCGCCTGCGCCAGATTCTGCTGAACCTTGTCGGCAACGCCATCAAGTTCACCGAAACGGGCGGCGTATCGGTGCGCGTGGCACTGGCCGATGCCAAGGACGGCGCCACCGGAATGGCCGACGGCAACCGCGGTGAGCTGGTGCGGTTCGAAGTGACCGATACCGGGATTGGCATCGATGCAGTGGAGCAAGCCCGCTTGTTCGAGCGGTTCAGCCAGGCGGACAGCTCGGTCACGCGCCGTTATGGCGGCACCGGACTGGGTCTCGCCATCTGCCGCGAGCTGGTCGCACTGATGGGCGGTGTGATCGGAGTTTCCAGCCGGCGCGGCGTCGGTTCGACCTTCTGGTTCGAGCTGCCGCTGGCAAGGGCCACGCCCAGCTTCGCGCCAGCCGCGGCGGCGCCCCGTCCGGTCGCGGCGGCAGCACGGAGACTGCGCATCCTGGTCGCCGAGGATAACCCGATCAATCAACGGTTCATCGTTGCTCTGCTGCCCAAGGCCGGGCACGAAGTGAGCCTGGTCGAGAACGGTCACCAGGCCGTCGCCGCGGTCCGTGACGGCGATTACGACGTCGTGCTGATGGATGTGCAGATGCCGGGCCTGGGCGGCGTCGAGGCCACGCAGCAGATCCGAGCCATGCCGCCGCCGAAATGCCGGGTGCCGATCATCGCCCTGACGGCGCATGCCATGGCCGGCGCCAGGGAGGAATATCTCGCCGCCGGCATGGATGATTTCATCGCCAAGCCGATCGACTCGGTACTGCTGCTGCAAAGGCTCGCGCAGGTGGCTCCGCGGGTGGTGGCGGCGTCGGGATTTGTAGCGACCGCGAGCTGATGCAAGCTGCCGGGCGTGCAGCGAGCGTGGCGCGGGCCGGCCGAATCACCGGCGCCGCTGCCGCGGGAGGAAAACGATGCAGCAACCCAACCGGATCAAGGCCGCCATGCGCGCGGGCCGTAGGGCTCACGGCTATAACCTGTCCTTCCCGTCACCCTGGGTGATCGACATCCTGGGTAGGCTGGACTTCGATTTCGTGTTCATCGATGGCGAGCATGGGCCGTTCGGTCTGGACCAGCTCGAGGACCTGTGCCGGACTGCCGAGCGATATAATCTTACAACGATGGCGCGGGTGCCGGATATCGGTGCGTCGACGATCCTGCGCTTTCTGGATCGTGGCATCATGGGGATATTGGGCCCGCACATCGCCACCGAGGCGGACGCCCGGCAACTGGTGCGGGCGTGCTATTTTGGCCCGCTCGGGGAACGGTCATTCGGAGCCAACCGGGGCACTGATTACAACGCCGGCATTGCCGACAAGGCGGCGTATTACCGTGCGGCAAATGAGCAAATGCTGGTGTGTGCCTTGCTCGAGGATGCCGCGGTGTTCGATAACCTCGATGCCATTCTGGCGGTGAAGGGCATCGACCTGTACAGCATCGGGCCGAACGATTTCGCCCAAAGTCTTGGCTATCCGGGGCAGCCGGATCATCCGGAAGTGGTCAAGGCGATGCAGGAGATCACGCGGCGCATCAAACAGGCCGGGGGCAGGATGCAATCCGACGTGATGCAGGGGGCATGGGTCAGCGACATGTTGCTTGAAACCGGGCGGCGGATTTTGTCGGCGTCGTAATCATGTTGGTCGAGCCGGGAGTCGCGCGATCCGCGAGCAACGCTCTCAGATCGCCACCCGCACTCCCAGTTCCACCACGCGGTCCGATGGAATGCGGAAGAACTCCGTCGCGGGCACCGCATTGCGCGCCATCACCAGGAACAACCACAGCCGCCACCAGGGCATTTTCGGCACCATGGCAGGCACCAGCACCTCGCGGCCGAGGAAATAGCTCGCCTGCATCGGGTCGAACGGAATGCGTCCCTGCAACTCCTCCAGCGCGCGCGGGATGTTCGGGCTTTCCATGAAGCCGAAGCGCAGGATCACGCGATAAATCCCGGGCGACAGCTCGGACACCTCGGCGCGGCGGTCGCCGGTCACCTCCGGCTCATCCCCGGTCTGCACCGTCACGAACAAGACTTGCTCGTGCAGTACCTTGTTGTGCTTCAGATTGTGCAGCAGCGACGTCGGCACGTAGTCCGGCTGGCTGGTCAGGAACACCGCCAGCCCGGGCACACGCACGGTGCGCGATTGCGGCAGGCGCGACAGGAACAAGGCCAGCGGCATGCTGTCCTGCTGCCAGCGCGCCAGCAGCAGGTCGCGTCCGCGCTTCCATGAGGTCATCAGCGCGGTCAGGCCAAGGCCGAGCGCCAGCGGCACCCAGCCGCCCTCCACCACCTTCAGCGTATTGGCGGAGAAGAACGTGATGTCGATCAGGAACAATCCGCCGAACACCGCGATCGTGGCGGTGCGCGACCAATGGAACTGGCGGCGGAATACCACCATCGCCAGCACGGCCGTGCACATGAAGGTTCCGGTGACCGCGATGCCGTAGGCAGAGGCGAGGCTGTCGCTGGTCTTGAACGCCAGCACCAGGATGACGACCCCGAGGGCGAGAAACGTGTTCACCTGCGGCACGTAGATCTGGCCTTGCTCATGGGTGGAGGTGTGGCGCACGGTCATGCGCGGCAGCAGCCCGAGCTGGACGCATTGCCGTGTCATGGAATAGGCGCCGGAGATCACCGCCTGGCTGGCAATCACCGTCGCGATGGTGGCCAGCACGACCAGCGGCAGGCGGATCGCGTGCGGCGCGAGCAAGAAGAACGGGTTGTCGAGTGCGTCGGGGTGCCGGATCAGCAGCGCGCCCTGGCCGAAATAATTCAGCACCAGGCAGGGCAGCACGAAGAAGGTCCAGCTCACCCGGATCGGCTTGGCGCCGAAATGGCCCATGTCGGCATACAGCGCCTCGGCGCCGGTCACGCACAGCACCACGGCGCCCAGCACCAGGAAGGCCAGCGCCTTATATTCCAGCACCAAAGCGAGGGCGTAGCCGGGGGAGATCGCCAGCATCACGAACGGATGGTGCACGATTTCCGCCAGCCCCAGGGCGCCGATGGCGACGAACCATAGCGCCATGACGGGGCCGAACATGCGTCCGACGCTGGCGGTGCCACGCCATTGCACGGCGAACAAGGCGACGATCACGGCCAGGCTGATCGGCAGCACGAATCCCTGCAGGGTCGGGGCGGACACTTCCAGGCCCTCGACGGCTGACAGCACGGAGATTGCAGGCGTGATCACGCCGTCGCCAAAGAACAAACAGGCGCCGGCGATGCCGACCAGGCCGAGGAAGCTGCGCATTCCGGTGCCGACCGAGACGCGCTGTGCCAGGGCCATCAGCGCCAGGATGCCGCCCTCGCCGCGGTTGTCGGCACGCATGATCAAGGTCACGTATTTGACGGTGACGATCAGCACCAGAGACCAGAAGAACAGGGAGAGAATGCCCAGCACCTCGGTGCTGCTGATGCGGATGCCGACGAAGAAGCCCAGGCTCGCCTTCATGGCGTAGAGCGGGCTGGTGCCGATGTCGCCGTAGACCACGCCGAGCACGGCGAGCAATACGCCCAGGCGTGGCACGGACCGGCGTGTGGCGGCAGCCGATGCGGTCGTGCTCAGCATTCCCGCTTCCGCGGCGGGCAGAGGGTCGGGTGGGGACTCACCAAGCTGCTACCTGGACACGATGCGGGCTGGCCCGGTGCCGGGACGCGCACGCATAGGCTGTTGCCAGGGGAGCAGACAAGCGGCGCGATGGTCAATCCTTGCTGTCGTGCGCAGGGGCACTGTGGAGTTGCACCCAGTTCTGCACGCCGATCCGGGTCAGCAGGTCGAGCTGGGTCTCGATGAAGTCGATATGATGCTCCTCGTCGCGGAGGATGTGCGAGAACAAATCGCGACTGGGGAAATCGTGGACACTTTCACAGCAGGGGATGGCTTCGCGCAGGTCGGCGACCGCCTTTTGCTCCTGCTTCAGGTCGGCGCGGAGGACTTCCTCCGGCGTCTGGCCGATCAGCACCGCGTTCAGGCGCTGGATGTTGGGCAGGCCGTCGAGGAACAGGATGCGCTTGATGAGGTCGTCGGCGTGGCGCATCTCGTCGATCGATTCCTCGTATTCGCGCTGGCCGAGACGGGTGACGCCCCAGTTGTCCAGCATGCGGGCATGCAGGAAATACTGGTTGATGGCGGTGAGCTCGTTGGTGAGCACGGTATTGAGGTAGTCGATGACCTTTGGATCGCCCTGCATCATCCGTCTCCTGATGGGCCTGGCCGTGGCGACGCGCACTGCGCGGAAGGCGCGATGCTAACCGGGCTGTGCGGTGGTTCCAAGCCGTTGTGGCTGCCACCGGTCCGGATGGGGACGGGCCTGTCCAATGTGTCTGGCAGCGTGTTTGGCCGCGGATGGGGTGTGATGCGGCGATGCCGTCACGTCGCGGCCGGCGGCGGCGCGCGTGAGCAAGAGCGATTCGAGCGCCGCAGCGCGCAGGATGCCGCGGTGGAGGTGAGCGCTCATAACGGGCACATCGCCGGTGCCGAACACGGCGCGGAAGAGCCAGGCGCCTTCGCCGGCGGCATGGCGCTCGATCGTCGCCGCGATGCGGCGGCCGAAGTCGAGCAATATCCGGATGATGGTGAGGATGCGGGCGATGCTCGCCTTTGCTGGCGGTTGAACGAAACGGCGCAAGTATACGGCGCGCTGGGGACGCTTGTCAAGCTAAAGTAACATATCTTGGTTATAAAAGATAGCGCGCACAGTGATGGCGTGGGGCGGGGCGACGAGGCCTCAGGGGGCGGTGTGGTCCGGTTGCTCGGGAGAGCGGGCGCTGTCCATCGGGGTGGCGTGCTGTCCCGCAACTGTCATCGGGCGCAAAAGCTGGCGCTGTGCCGTGGGATATGTGAACAAGGAAATAATTAGCGGTAGAATGTGCCCACGGTGCAGGCAGGGATGCTGATGACCGTCAAGGAAATGGGGGCCGGTGGCGCAAGCTGCTGGCCCTTCCTCACTCGGGGCAGGGGTCCTGGCCTCGCGGTTGTCGCGCTAGATTTTGTGTCCACATTTGTGTATTACAGATGATGCGCGTCGAGTGGGATGAACCAAAAAGGCAGAGCAACCTCGAGGACCACGGCGTGGACTTCATGGATGCCGCCCTGATTTTTGAGGGCGTCTTTCTCGAAGCGGAGGACAAGCGCAGCGACTACGGCGAGCCGCGCTTCCGTGCCTTGGGTCGTGTCGGCGACGATTATTTCATGGTCGTCTACACATGGCGCGGTGAGGTTCGCCGGATCATCAGCGCATGGAGAGTGGACGATGAAGGCAAGCGACGATACGAGGCGATATTCGCCGGCAACCCTCAAGGCTGAACGTGCGCGGGGCAAAACCCGCACCCGTGCGGATGCGCCCGCGCGTCCCGTGGACGATGATTTCTGGCGCGACGCCCGCGTGGTAATGCCACCGCCCGGCAAAGCGTCGGTTCATCTGCGCCTCGATGCCGACGTGCTGGAATGGTTCCGGGAGCGGGGCCGGGGGCACCTGAGCCGGATGAATGCCGTCCTCCGGTCATTCATGGAAGCCCACAAGCGGTAGGCTGCCAGGTCAACGCTCGGCGGGGACTTCCGTCATCAAAGGGCGGAATTAGTTGTGGGGCCGATTGCGCTTTTCGATAAGTCGTTCATTCAGTCACTGAGCCTTGATGAATCGGTCTGGTTCGACCACTTCTTCCCGCCTGTAGTTTGCCCAATTTTCTTTGTCGAAACTGTGGCCGACCTAGCAAAGACGCCACGGGATGGGCGCACAGCGGAAGGCGAGGTCCGCATTATCGCATCGAAGCTTCCTGAGATGCACGAAAGCCCCTGCGTCGAATATTCGGAGATGAGCCTTGCCAATCTCATGGGACACGAACTCCCAATGGATGGCCGGGTGCCACGGCCCGGAGGGAGAACTGTCAGCGGGGGAGGCCGAACGGGAACAGTCTACGATCAAAGCCCAGAGGACGCTGCATTTCAGCGTTGGCAAAATGAGAAATTTGCAGAGGTTGAAAGGCTCTTTGCGGCAAAGTAGCGCGAAGCTCTCAACGCCATCAATCTGGAAGAAATTGCGAACACATTCCGGTCCCTCGGTATCACCCCCAGTCCTGCCGCTCTCTGTCTGAGGCATATCAGCTAGCCACTCAAATCGTGAGCGTTAATCAGAAAACGCTGGAACAAGTCGGGTTGGCCGTGCGTCTGCTGCGCATCCCGCAGGAATATCACCGTCCGATTTCCGAGCGCTGGCAGCGCATGGGAAGGCCGCCACTTTCCGCGTTCGCGCCCTACACGACCTTCGTGGTCACGGTCGAGGTCTTTTTTCAAATTGCGCTCGCGGCAAAGCTTATATCAGCGGACAGAAATTCCAACAGGACTGACATCGCTTATCTGTTCTACGCGCCATTCTGCCAAGTGTTCGTATCAAGCGACCGCCTGCACCAGAGAGTGGCCGGGCTGTTCCTTCGCCCGAATCAGAAATTTGTATGGGGGCAGGAGCTGAAGGGCGATCTTGGGAAGATAAACACGCACTTCGTAATGCTGCCTGATGCGGACAAAGAAGGCGGGATCATGCGATTTGCTGATTTCCCACCGATGGACAACGCGCCGCTGGTGGCCGAAATTTGGGGACACTTCGGCTTCCGCTCGCGCTCTCACCACGAAAATCCAGCGACCAAAATGGACCCTGAAGCGCAGAAGCGGTTAGCCGATGAACTCTCGGCCTTCACCAAAGGCACAACCATTGCGCCCCATGCCACGGGGCCGGATGGCGGCGATGCCGTGTCTATCGCGCGCCGCGTAAGCAGAAGAAAAGGCTCTTGGTGGCAGATTCCCAAGGACCTGCCTTACCCAGAGGATGAATAGCGGGAAGAGGTTCGCTAATTCACGCTGCGAACCGTGCGGTGGATCGCCTCGCGCTGCTGGTGTTGCGTAAACTTCGGCCTGCGCCGCGTTCCGGCAAAGCTCGGCTACCCGGTCGAGCCGACAAATCGCATAAAGCACACTATGGTGGTCGCGGTGGTAGCGGACTAGATCGTCCTGCCCATATCATCAAAGCGCAGGAAGTATCGTTCTGGATGCTGTCTGGCCGAACGAGACTCCGTCGAATACTATTACGAATATGAGGACAAACCACGTCAATACTGTGAAATCACTAAGAGCAATCGCCAGCTTGGATACGGAGAATCGCGGTGCCCTGAGCCAACCGTTTTTCCAGTCTTCTATCGGTTCCTGCTGAGCAAAGAACTCCCCCCCGAGCACGTCACGTTCTGATCGATGGACTTTTTATTGCCAATTCTCCTGCCAGTATTTGCTTCCCCTGTTGGCCAGCGTCCACGCAACACTACACACCAGTCCAAAGCATGCCAGGAGCAGTGCTAGCTCCGGGGCATCTTTTTTGTAGAGAGCGCCAAATCCGATGAAGGCTGCGGAAATGAACCCCCAGAAGAAAAGAGAGCGCTTCCAAAACAAGTCGATCTCGAATTTACGGGTGTCCACGCCCAGCTAAAGGATTGGTTCCCTCCTTTTTTGCTCAAGGTCCGTCTTATTCTCTTCGCCACTCATGCGAGCCTCGAAATCGTGCTGTTGTGGAGGTTGTAGCTCCGGGCAATCTCTCGCACTGGGTCTGTCACATGCGCCGCCGGCGCGAACACGGCCCCAAGCGCTGGCCTATTGGTTCGGTTCGCAGGAGAGGATCGGCGCGGAGCGGCTAATCGGCCGCCAGCAGGTCCGGCCGCAGGTCGTTGGCGACGGTTTCGTCGACGATCCGGCGAACGGTGGTAGAGCAAGTGCCGCACCGCACGGTGCAGCCGCAGGCACGATAGACCGCGCTGGGACGGTCGGCGCCGGCGAGCGCGGCCGCGCGCACATGATGGTCGGTCAGCGCGTTGCACAGGCAGACATACATGGTCGGGGCGCGGCCTTCGGTCGACGTCAGAAAACGGTGGTCGTCAGAAAACACGGCGACGTTACCACGGTCGCGGCGTGATTGCAAATCATTTGCAACTGGCGCCGGGCGCATGGCGCGCCGGCGTGGGACGCATGGCACGGAGGCCGGTGCTCGAACTGCGGTCCGCAGGGGCAGTTTCAGGCTGCCGCAGTCAGGGCAGTCTCAGGCTTGCGCAGTCGGGCCCACCGCGGGACGTATCATGCTGTCGCTCTGCCGCGGGCAACAAGGCAGGTCGGTTCACCGCAGATTTCCCGGCCGCCACAGATCACGCCGCAGAACATCGCAAGTCGCTTGCCGCAAACCCGTTTGCTCCGACAGAACAGGATCAACATCAGTCCGCGCCCTGATCTGTGGAATCCGCGAAATCTGTGGTGAGATGACTTGCTTGCCTGAATACCAGCACTGACGCGTGTCCCTATCCGGTTAGCGCAGGCGGACCCAGCCGCAGTCGGCGCACGATCGGCAGGGGTTGGCAGCCTGTGCTAACCGGATAGGGACACTGACGCGACACGCCTGCCCTTGAATGTGGCGCGGGCTGGCGCCGCTGTCGCCACGAGGCGGGCTTGCGCCGCTTGGCGCACCTGCCCAGAATCGCAGCCGGCCGCGCCGGCGCACGTCACCGCACGGGTCAGGAGGAAAGCACCATGCGCATCGCCAGGATCGAAGACCTGCACTGTGCCGCCGGCTGGCGCGACTTCTCCTTCCTGAAGATCACCACTGATGACGGCCTGGTCGGCTGGTCGGAGTTTTTGGAGAATTTCGGCGCCGAGGGGCTCGGCACGGTCATCCAGCGGCTGGGCCAGCGGATCATCGGCATGGACCCACGTGCGGTCGAGCGCATCACCGCGTTCCTGCATGGACTGACGCGGCAGAGCCCCGGCGGGTTGAACCAGCAGGCGATCGCCGCGATCGAGAACGCGCTGGTGGACATCAAGGCGAAGGCGCTCGGCATTCCGGTCTATGAATTGCTCGGCGGACCGGTGCGGGAGAAGCTGCGGCTCTACTGGTCGCATTGCGGCACCTGGCGGGTCAGCTTCGCGGATCAGATCGAGGGCTGGACCGGGTTCGCGCCGATCCGCTCGCTGGACGACGTGGCGGCGGCCGGGGCGGAGGTGGCGCGACGCGGGTTCACGGGCCTGAAGACCAACATCATGCGCTTCGATGCCGGCAAGCCATATATCCACATGCCTGGCTTCAACGGCTCCGGCTGGCCCGAACTGAACATCAACGCGCAGCTCGTGGACGGCCTGGTGGCGCAGATGACCGCATTCCGCCAGGGCGCCGGGCCGCGCGTCGGGCTGCATCTGGATCTGAATTTCAACTTCAGGACCGAGGGCTACATCACCCTGGCGCAGGCGCTGGAGCCGTTCGACCTGGTCTGGCTGGAAATCGACAGCTACGACCCCGCCGCACTGGCGACCATCCGGCGCAGCGCACGGACGCGCATCGCCTCCTGCGAATCGCTCTACGGAAGGCGGCAGTTCCGGCCCTTCCTGGAGCAGCAGTCGGTGGATGTCGCGATCATCGACGTCGCCTGGAACGGTATCCTCGAATCGGCGAAGATCGCGGCGATGGCGGATGCCTACGAGGTGAACATTGCGCCACACAACTTCAACGGCCACCTCGGCTCATTGATGAGCGCACATCTTTGTGCGGCGGTGCCGAATTTCCGGGTGATGGAGATCGATATCGAGGACGTGCTTTGGAAGGACGACCTCGTCTCGCCGGTGCCCAAGATCGAGAACGGCATGTTCGTGCTGCCGACCGGCCCGGGCTGGGGCGTCGAGGTGAACGAGGAGGTGATCCGCGCCCATCCGCCGGAACCGATGGGCCGCTGGGAGCGCTGACGGCGCCTCAGGCCGATGATGTGGTCAGCGATCGTGGCAGCAGCAGCGGCA
>DATJNA010000263.1:0-13589 GCA_035508435.1 Acetobacteraceae bacterium
GGAAGCCGGTCGGGGCACCGGCACAGCCTTCCCCGTGCGCCTCTCGGGCGTTTTCCGTAGCCATCTCGATCTCCTCCTGTGGGTGGGATCGCGACGGGCAAGCCTCTCCCGTTGGCGGAAACGGCAATTTCCGCTTGATGGTGAAGCATCCGTTGGCTACGTTGGGAGTGTCAGCAGCCCAGACGTAGCCGCAGGCTCGTCGCGAGTTTCAGCTAAAGCCCGCCCGGCAAGGCGGGCTTTTGCACTTTCAGGACATCTGCTGGGCGGCAGCCCCCTTTTGCTCGATTAGTTGCAACAACGCCTGACTGCGGCTGCGCAGTCCGTGGCGTTCCTTGATCGCGTCGAGCATCGCCACCGTCGCACGTGGCAGGTGCAACAGCACTCCCTCACTACCGGAGGCGCGAAGCCGCTCACGGTAGGCTCGGTTGTTGTTGGCGGCACGGATGGACTTAGGCATCGACAGGCCCGACTCGATCGCTAGGCAGCAGAGTGTCTAGCGAGACAAATCAGTTGTCCACAGTTTCTTGTGACCGAGTCGGGCTTAGTTTTTGAAATAGCTAGGTTTTCTTATCACAGATTCCTTGTGGAAATTTCGCTGGCGAGTGATCCGGCGGCATGATTCCGACCCGCCACACTCCGACTCGGTTGTTCACCGGTGTGCCAGGCCGGCCAGTGGATCATACTATTTTCCCCAGCAGAGCACACTAGCAGCTAGATAGCTGCTATCATAGATTGCCTGCCTCGTAGGCGGCAAGAGCTCTTTCGAGCAGTTCGACGTGCAGCAACCCATCCCGCTCGGCGACGGTTCGGAACCGCTCATCGAATTCTGGCGTTACACGCGTGGCAAACTGGATCGTGCGGCCAGTTCTGCGAGCACTGCGGCCGTCGCGACCTCGTCTCCCTTCGGACCCTACTTGTGATAATGGAATCGGCGCTGGCGCTACGGTTGCCGGTTCTGTGGGCTGGATAGTGGGCGGAGCTACCTCGGGAGCATCCAGGTTGTTGCTGGCTTCGGCCAGTGACGGCGGGGCACCCAGTGTGCCGCGTCGCTTGAGCTTCGATAGATCAGCCATCCTGTTGCACCTTATCAATGAGCGCCTGGATGAGCGCGTCGGCCTTGGCGTTCAGTCCGGCGTAACTTGTCTCAGTGATCGCCCGGCCGATGTTCATGGCTTTGCGATAAGCTGGCCTTTCCAACAAACAGCCATCCAGCACGTCATAGCCTGCCTCGGTGATATACGCCCTCGCCTCAGCCTCCTCGGCCTCTGTGCCAATGCGATTAAGCGCAAACGCAAGTTTGGCCTTGGGAATTCCGGCTTGGACCAGTGCATGAAATTCCCGAACCGCTGGCCGCAAGTCATCCGCCGACGCACCGGTCGGCTGCACCACCAGATCGGCTAAGCGGGCTATCGCCATAGTGCCGCGGCTCGTTCTCGCCGGACCATCCAGGATCAACAGATCAAAATGATCCGCGACTTTCAGCGCTTGTTCAGCTGTCGCGAACGCCTCCACGGCCACATCTGGCTTGATTCCGGCCTGTAGGCGCGACCGTTGCCAGTCAACGGACGTGGTTTGCTGGGTATCGAGATCAGCAACCTTAGCCTTGAGACCATTGTTTGCAGCCTCCCGTACGAGCGCCCGGGCCATAGCCGATTTCCCGACACCCCCCTTCTGCGACACGAACGCGATAATGGTTGGCATGCGGTTCTCCAGCACTAGCAGCTAGATAGCTGCTGATAGCAACCTAGATGCTATCTCCCTGCCAGTTATTTTATATCTAGCAGCTAGATATAGTCAATCCCGCCGGTCTGAAAGGCGTCAGGCCGGCGGGCCGGGCTGTCAGTCGTCGAAGCAGCGCCAGAAACCGCGCCCCCGGTGCGCGCGCCGATCGGCCTTGACGTGGCTGGTGTCGAACCCGCGCGCCCGCAGCTCGCGGCTGATCACCTCACGGCAGACGCCGATCTCCCCGGCGATGTAGTCGAAGGTGCGCCCCTTTCGGCGCAGCGTGGCAATCGCCGCCACCTCATTGTCGAACAGCGTCATCCGCTTGGCCTCCTGCGCCGCAGCCAGCTTGCGGCGGTGCTCCGGCCAGCGGGGGTCATGGGCGACATAGGCGCGCTGCGCCATGGATAGCTTGTCGCGCTGGGCCTGGCTCATTGGGGGACGCCGGCGGGGGAGGGAGGTGCTCTCGCTGTGGGCCATTGCACGGGCTCCTGCTGCCCGGGGTGGCCGCCGGCCCGTTGCCGGCGCCTTGCCTCGGGTGCGGTCGCCCGGGCCGGGCAAGGCGGGCGCGGCACGCCCTGAGGACGGCAGTGGTGCGGGAGCAGAGCGACCCGGTGCCGGCCGAACCGGAGGCGCTTCGCCCTTGCGAAGCGGGGCTTGCTGCGCACGACGCCCGGCCCAGACCGCGCCAACCCGAGGCAAGGCGCCGGCAACGGGCCGGCGGCCACCCCGGGCGGCAGGAACGAGCTTGGTTGATGGCCCACAGCGCACACCGGTCGCGTCGCGCTGGCGACGTCAGGATGCGGGCACAGTTCTCAGGCTGTCCGTGGCGCAGCGCGCCTATGTCGCCCATGACCCCCGCTGGCTGGCCGGTGTATTTGCGGCTCGGACGCCGCCAGGTCCGGAGGCCTCGCCTTGTTCGACAATGCGGTGGCGGCGATTGCTGCGCTGCGCCGGGAGGGGCGGGACATGCCCCCTATCGCCGGGGGCGTCAGCCACGAGGTGATCAGGCGCGAGCTGCGGGCGCGGAAATCGCGCCCCCGTCAGGGCATGATCAGCGCACAGGCCAAGGGCGTGGTTTCAGGCGCTGCTTCGACGACTGACGGCTGGCCCGGTCCATCGGCCTGTTGCGTCTCAGGTGGAAATCACACCCGGACAGCGGGGGAGGGGAGGGGACACCAGAATCGCCGCACGTCACTGCCAGCGGGCGGGTTTGGTTCCGATAAGTCGGCTTCCCGGAGGTGAAAAAGCTGCCCATGAAAGGCAATAGCCCCGCCATTGCTGACGGGGCTAATCTACGGTCCCGGTGGGCTTGCCTTCACCCGATCCGGAACCGGCCTACCCGAAGGTAGGTCTTCCAAGCCCGGCACCACCGAGGCGGAGTCGCGGGAACGAATGGAATCTACGCTCTCGCCCCGCCACCTTCAACCCAGACCGAGGGCTCTCCGAACGCAGGCCAGGACCGCCGCCAGTTCAGCCTCGCCGAGTTGAAACGTCAGATACGTGCGCCCTCCGTCTCTGGACTTGGTCCGCACTCGGTCGAGCCGATGCAAGGCTACCGTCGTGACAATGTCACCCTTTACCCAAATCGGCCCTCTGGCGGGCGGGTATGCGCCGGCAGGCAGGCAGTAATGCCACGGCTCGATCGGAAGCGGCGCCGCGCTGGGCAGCGGCACCACGGTTGCGAGCTGCGCGGTCCGGCGTCTGGGAGAGATCACTACCACCGGGCGC
The DNA here is from genome assembly GCA_035508435.1 of Acetobacteraceae bacterium. GTDB lineage: Bacteria > Pseudomonadota > Alphaproteobacteria > Acetobacterales > Acetobacteraceae > JASHVB01. The sequence continues at coordinate 3,454 of DATJNA010000263.1, forward strand.
GCCTTAACCATTTCCGGCGGCCGGAAGCCCGTGGAGAAGTCGCAGATGACAATGGTGCCAGGCGTCGGGTGGAAGGTGAGAGGCACGCCAGGGCTACCAGCTTTGCTCCGCAATAGCCTCTCTTGCCGCGTCAGTCAGGCTGTACCTGTTGCACGCCAAGGCATGGTCCCACTGCTGCTTGAAGAAGCGCGTGTGAGGCACAAACCCCGGCGTATTCGTGAGGCGTCGCCCCAAGGCTCCCATAAGCCCTGCAAACTGTGCCGTTGTGTACCCGGTCAACTTCTGCAAGTCCGTCGCGGGCACCATATTTGGGTGTGCCTCAGAGATCGCCTTCAAGACCGTGATCTGCACCGGAGCGAGAGGGCGGCGGCGGAGAAACGCCTGCGCCACTGATTTGGTAACGTCCGCCAATGGTTGGACGGCTCCGTTCGACGCGGAGGGCAGCGCCGGCGATTGGTGTGGCTGGGCCTCTTGGCGAACAACAGCGCTGTGGTCCCGGTTCATCGCCGCCTCGGTTGGCGTATTCGCCGCGAGCGCAGCGTATGTCTTCGTGACATCGTCCGGGGACCCCTCAATAACGATCACGCGAACCATAACACTGCCCTTTCACTCCAAGGCACCCTTCGTGCCATCAGGTGCGCATTTACATGAGTAATCACATATGCGTCAAGCATAATATATGCTCTGGAGGACTCTTGGGGCATTCTGGAGCACCCGGAAGGGGCGAAAACAAAAAGGCCACCCCAAAGGGTGGCCGGCGGCCAGCGGTCGGCGTCACGCCGTCAACCGGACCCCGCCCAGCACATGCCCCCCGCGGATCGAGTGCGGCATGGATTCATGTAGCCGCCAATAGACCCAGGTACACAGTCGGTGGATGATGTAGCTAGTGTCCCGATTCTGAAGTTCGTATCATTCGCGGCCCCGCCTTGCCACCAGCAACCAAATGATCCGACTCAACTTCGACTGCCGCCAGAATGCAAAGGACTTCGGAACTAGGACACTAGCCGTAGCAGACGAACTGTGGCCGGAAGAACCGCCACCTATGACCTGCTGGCATTTCGACATGGGTAGAACGGGAAGGCCAAGCAAGATGGCAAACGGCCTGGTTCGGGGAGGCCCGGGAAGATGGAGAATGCGGTGATCCCACACCCGCATCAGCGATAGGGCCGGAAATGACGGCAGAGCGTGCGCTTGCCCATTCTGGTGGCCATGATTTGGAGCGGCACCTGCGCTGCACCGCCGAGCGTGCCGCAGCCTTCGCGGCCACATTCAGCGCGTCGGATTGGGCGCGGCTTGCCGGGCTGTGGCACGATCTCGGGAAATACGATCCGGCATTTCAGGACTACCTGCGGCGCGTAAGCGGTGAGGATGGGCATCTCGAACAGGGCGTCGGGCATGGTCCGGAGCATTCGATTGCCGGAGCAATACACGCGATCGAACACCTCACCGAAAGCAACGGGAAACTGTTGGCCTACTGTATTGCTGGCCATCACGCCGGGCTGACCGACTGGAGCAGCGTCGAAGCGGGGCAGGGTTCGCTGCGAGACCGGCTCCAGCGCGGGCGCGCCAACGACATGCTCGGCAAGGCGAGGCGGGGAGGTGCTCCCGCCACCGTGTTCGATGCCGCGAAGCCGATGGATGGGCCCCGCAAGATCGACGCGAAAGGCTGCGCGTTCTTCATCCGCATGTTGTTCTCGGCACTGGTCGATGCCGATTTCCTCGATACCGAGGCGCATTTCGACCGGGATCAGAGCGCGGCACGCGCTGACTGGCCACCACTTGCAACGTTGCTGCCGGTGCTTGACGCACACCTTGATGCCAAGACCGAAGCGGCTCTGCGCGAGCGTCCTGGCGTCGTGAACGAATCTCGCCGCGACGTGCTGACTGCCTGCCGCACGGGTGCGTCGCTGGCGCCCGGCCTGTTTACGCTCACAGTGCCGACCGGCGGCGGCAAGACACTAGCGTCGCTGGTCTTTGCACTGCGACATGCCCAAAAGTACGGCATGCGCCGGGTAATCTACGCGATTCCATATACCAACATCATCGAGCAGACGGCCGACGTCTTTCGCTGCGTGTTCCGCTCCCTCGGCGACGTGCTGGTGGAGCACCACAGCAGCATCGATCCGTCACGCGAAACCAATCGGTCGCGTCTCGCTGCCGAGAACTGGGATGCGCCACTCATCGTCACCACCACAGTGCAGCTGTTCGAGTCGCTGTTCGCCGCACGCCCTGCGCGCTGCCGCAAGCTGCACAATATCGCAGGTTCCGTGCTCATCCTGGATGAGGCGCAATTGTTGCCGACGGAATTCCTGCGGCCGATCCTGTTCGCCCTGGACGAACTGATGGCACGCTACGGCGTCACCGTCGTGCTCTCGACTGCCACCCAGCCAGCGCTGATGCAGCGCGAAGAGTTTGCTGGACTCAAGGCAGAGCCGCGGGAACTGACGCCGGAGCCCGAACGCCTGCGCCGATACCTGCGCCGCGTTCGCGTCGAGCGCCTGCATGGCCTCAGGCGCCCTGTCGAATGGCCGGAGCTCGCCGGACTGCTCGCTGCCGAGACGCGCGTGCTTTGCATCGTCGATCGCCGCGACGCCGCGCGTGAGTTGTTCGCGCTGTTACCGCCGGGAACGCTCCATCTGTCGGCACTAATGTGCCCACAGCACCGTAGCGAGGTACTCGCCGATATCAGGAGGAGGTTGGCGGATCCCGGCGCCGAGTTACGCGTCGTCGCGACGCAGCTGGTCGAGGCCGGCGTTGACCTCGACTTTCCGGTGGTGTTCCGCGCGGTGGCGGGCTTGGATTCGATCGCGCAGGCAGCCGGGCGCTGCAATCGCGAGGGCCGTCTGCCCGAGGGCCGCGTAGTGATATTCAGCGGCCCGCAGCAACCGCCAGCCGGAGTGTTGCGACAGGCCGCACGCATCGCGGAGCCCATGTTATCGCACCCCGATGACGATCCGCTGACACACCAGGCGTTCGAACAGTTTTTCCGCAAGCTGTACTGGGCACAGGATCTGGATCGCGAGCGGATTGTATCCGGATCAAGCCCGTTGCTCGCGCGTCCGGGCCTCGACTACGCGTTCCGCATGGCAGAGGCGGTGTTCAGGATCATCCCAGACCAACAGGCGCCGGTCATCGTGCCATGGGGTGACGGTCCGCGCCTGGCCGCCGAAATGGAGCGCTACGGGCCGAGCCGAGAGCGCCTGCGCGGCATTCAGCGTCTCGCAGTCAGTGTGTACCGGCAGACGTTGCAGCGGCTTCTCGCCTCTGGGGCGGTGCGGGAGGTCGGATCGGAGACCGGCCTGTTCGTGCTGGAAAGGCAAGCGCTCTATTCGAGGGACACCGGGCTTGATGATCGAGGGGCCGGCCTTCTGGCGCCAGAAGACCTGATACTGTGAATGGTGCCGGCATGGGCTAATATTCTGGCCTCGCGGCCTGGGTGTCGCGTGGATTGCAACCTAAGACTTGTCGAGCAGGTCCGGGCCGCCGCCCGGACCTCACTTTTATCCTTGACTCTTCCTAAGACTTGTTGATACGAATGTCGGTATCGGCAGCCGCCGCGGATCCTTCCGTTCGTCCCAGAGGGGAGATATGTGGCATGCCGGAACAATCAAGCCGTCCGTTTCGCCTCGTCTTCTGGGGCGATTACGCCTGCTTCGCCAGGGCAGAGATGAAGGTGGAGCGGGTCACGTACCCGATCATGACGCCATCCGCCGCGCGCGGCGCGGTGGAGGCAATCCTTTGGAAGCCGCAGATTGCCTGGCAGATCGAGCGGATCGACCGGCTGAAGCCGCCAAAATTCGAGCAGGTGCGGCGCAACGAGGTTGAGGTGAAAGCCTCGGCCGACCGCGACGCAATTGTGGTCGATCAAGTGCGCCAGCAACGGGCGGCCCTGGTGCTGCGAGACGTTGCCTATGTCGTTCATGCGCGCCTGAGCCTGACGGCGAAGGCCGGCCGGGGCGACACGCTCGCCAAATACGTCGCTATGTTCGAGCGGCGCGCCCGCGCCGGCCAGTGCTTCCAGCGGCCGTGCCTCGGCTCCCGCGAGTTCGCCGCCGAATTCCGCCTGGTTGAAGAGAACGAACCTGACCCGCACACCGACGGCTCGGACGAACCGCTGGGCTGGATCTTCCACGACTTTGACTGGTCACAGCACCCGCCGCGTCCGCGATTTTTCAACGCACGCCTGGAACGGGGACGAATGACGGTGCCGCCTCGCGACGGCGCAGAGTTATACGCATGATCATCCAGAACCTGGTCGCGCTGTATCAGCGCCTAGCCGCCGACGAAGACCCGGAGCGGCGACTGCCGGAGCCTGGCTGGAAGGAGACCGAAATCGCCTTCGTCATCGATCTCGACACTGATGGCCGGCCGGTCAACGTGGTGCCGCTGCGCCAGCCGCAGGCGAAAGGCCGGCCGCGCGCACCGCTGCGCCTTGTGCCACAGGAAGCGAAGCGCACCGGCAAAATCCCCGACGCTGCGACCGAGAAGGACTGCGGCAAGGCGTCGCTGTTCTGGGACAATCCGAAGTACGCGTTGGGCCTTGTTGCCGGCAATGACGCCAAGGCGAAGCGTGATGCACAGGTCTGCCATGACCTGTTCAAGCTGCGGCAGGCGCAGTTCGCACACGAAGCCGGCGACAAAGTGGCGAACGACGCCGGCATGCTTGCGATGTTGCGCTTCCTCGACGCCGGGCTTCTGAAGACGGAGCAGGCGGCAGAGATCCTGGAAAGCGGCGGCAATGTCGCGTTCCGGCTCGATGGTGATACCGGCCTGATCTGCCGCCGGCCGCCGATCCGTACGTCGATATCAGCAGCCGCCCTGTCCGAAGATGGCGAAGGCGCGACGGGGCAATGCCTCGTCACCGGCCAGACCGCACGCATCGCGCGGCTGCATCCCTCCATCCAGGGCGTCGCAGGCGCCCAGAGCTCCGGTGCCAATATCGTCTCGTTCAACCTACCGGCGTTTGAATCCTATGGCCTGTCGCAGGGAGAGAACGCGCCGGTCAGCGCCTTTGCGGCGTTCGCCTACACCACCGCGCTGAACACACTGCTGCGCCAGGGGTCGAAGTTCCGCGTGCGGGCGGGTGCAACAACGGTCGTGTTCTGGGCAGGCAAGCAGACGACAAACGAGACCGTTGTGTGCGACCTGATGGCCGGTGTCACCGAGGACGATCCGTGGCTTAATGGAGACTTGGTCGCCCGGCTCTACGATTCGCCGCGTTCCGGCGTCCCCGCTCCGCTCGAAGACACCACACCCTTCTACATCCTGGGCCTGTCTGCCGAGAGCAAGTCGCGTCTTACCGTTCGCTTCTTTCATCAAGGCACGATCGGCCAGGCAGGGGAGACGATCAAACGTTGGTTTGAACAGCTCGCCATCGCGCCAGCGGATGGTCCGCCGCTATCTATGGTGCGGCTGCGCCGCGCCGTGTCGGTGCTCAGCAAACGCAAGGATACGCCGCCACCTCCACCGCCGCCACTCCTCGAGGCGGAGTTACTGCGCGCGGCCTACACCGGGGCGAATCTGCCGCAGAGAATCCTGGCAGAGACATTAGTGCGTTGTGCGGCGGAGCAAGGCCCGACACGCGAACGGGCCGCGTTGATCAAGGCTTTCCTGATACGCAACGAAAGGAGGACTTTCACCGTGTCGCTTGATCCCGATGAGCCCGATCCGGCCTACCGGCTCGGGCGACTGTTCGCCGTGCTGGAGTGGATTCAAGAGGCAGCGGTCGGCCCGAAGGCCGGTATCGCCGAGCGATACTGGGGAGCCGCCAGTACGACGCCCGCTTACGTCTTTTCGAACCTGCTCGAGCTCGCCGTGCATCATCTGGCAAAGCTCGATGATATGCTTGGCTGGCGGCCGGGCTTCGCAGCCAACCGCCGCAAGGATATCGCGGCCATCGTCGCAGGCTTGCCGCCAAAACTGCCGGCACGACTGATTGCGATAGACCAGGGTTCGTTCGCGATTGGCTACTGGCATCAGAAAGCGAATCGCAGCCAGGGCGACGCAGCTTCAACCACAGATGGAAACGCCGAGGAGCAAACAGCATGAACGCGCTCGACAAACGATACGATTTCGTCCTTTTCTTCGACGTGAAGGATGGCAACCCGAACGGTGACCCCGACGCCGGCAACATGCCGCGCTTCGATCCGGAGACCGGCCACGGCCTTGTCACCGATGTCTGCCTCAAGCGCAAGGTGCGCAATTATGTCGATGTGGCGAAAGGTGGTGCCGACGGCTACCGCATTTATGTCCGCGAGGGTGCTGTACTCAACCGCGAACACGAACAGGCCTACAAGGCCAAGGGCATCAAATCCGAGAAGCAGAAGCTGGCCGGACCGGAAATTACCGCCTGGATGTGCAGTACATATTACGACATCCGTAGCTTCGGCGCCGTCATGTCCACCGAGGTGAATGCCGGCCAGGTCCGCGGCCCGGTGCAGCTCACCTTCGCCCGCAGCGTCGATCGCGTATTCGCCCGCGACGTCGCGATCACCCGCATGGCCGTCACCAACGAGAAGGACGCCGAGAAGGAGCGCACCATCGGCCGCAAGCACATCATCGCCTACGGCCTGTATCGCGCGCATGGTTTCATCTCCGCCCCGCTCGCCAAGAAGACCGGCTTCTCCCAGGACGATCTCGACCTCCTCTGGGAATCGTTGCTCTCGATGTTCGAGCATGACCGTTCGGCCGCGCGCGGCATGATGGCAACGCGGGCCCTGGTCATCTTCGACCACGGCAGCAAGCTCGGGCGCGCGCACGCGCACGATCTGTTTGCTCGCGTGACGGCCGAGCTTCGCAATCGGGAAACGCCGCCACGTGATTTCGCCGACTATCGGCTAGTGCTTGATGGCAAAGACATCACCGAGCTAAAAACCATAGTGCCGCTGGGGGCCGGCTTCGTGTGAGCAAGGATTTGCCAGCGCGAACGGGCGATCCCATCCCCATATCCGCTCTGCAACACTGGACCTATTGTAGGCGCCAGGCGGCGCTGATCCACCTCGACGGCGTGTGGTCCGACAATCCGTTCACTCGCCGCGGCTCCCTGCGACACGAGAGAGTAGACACGCCCGGTGCCGATAGCCGCGGCGACGTGCGGGTAGAGCGTGCGCTGCCGCTCTGTTCCAGGCGACTCAACCTTGCCGGCCGGGCAGACGCGGTTGAGTTCCATCCCGATGGCAGGGTGGTGCCCATCGAGTACAAGTCGGGGCGCCGCAAGGCGCGCTACGCCGATGAGCTACAGCTCTGTGCCCAGGCGATATGCCTCGAGGAAATGTTCGATCGCGCGGTGCCGGAAGGCGCGATCTTCCACGCGCCCGAACGCCGGCGCCGGCGCGTGGTCTTCACTGCCGCGTTGCGGGAGGGAGTGGAGAGCGCCGCGCGGGCATTCGCCGAGGCGATGAACCGCGCCACCCTGCCGCCGCCGGCAAATGATCGGCGCTGCCCCGATTGTTCCCTGCGCCGGCTCTGCCTGCCGGAACTGCCGGGCGATACCGGCGATTCGTTCGAGCCGGCACCGGAGAGCGCATGCGCGAGTTTCTGAATACGCTCTACGTGCAGACGCAGGGCAGCTACCTGCGCCTCGAAGGCGAAACAGTCGTCGTCGAGGTCGACCGTGCCGAGCGTGCCAAGCTGCCGCTGCATCACCTGGGTGCCATCGTGATGTTTGGCAACATCATGGTGAGCCCGTTTCTGCTTGCCCGCTGCGCGGACGACGGCCGCGGCGTCACTTGGCTTTCGACCGTAGGCCGATTCCAGGCGCGCCTGGAGGGGCCGCGCTCAGGCAACGTGCTGCTCCGGCGCGCGCAGCACCGCGCGGCCGATCGGCCCGATCAGGCCCTGGCGCTGGCGCGCGAGTCGGTCGCAGGCAAGCTGCAGAACGCACGACTTTATTTGCTGCGTGCGGCGCGCGACGCGTCCGAGTCAGCCGCCGACGCGTTGCGGGTCGCCGCCGGGCGCCTGGAGCGACATCTGCACGACGCAGCAATTGCCGCCGACCTGGACGCGCTGCGGGGCGAGGAGGGTGCCGCCGCGGCGGAGTACTTCTCCTGCTTCCCGCACATCGTCCGTGTCGCCGACCCGACCTTCGCCTGGACCGGACGAACACGCCGCCCGCCGCTCGATCCGATGAATGCTCTGCTTTCGTTTCTCTATGCACTATTGACGAACGACTGTGTTGCCGCTGTGGAGGCGGCGGGGCTCGATCCGCAGATCGGTTTCCTGCACGCCCTGCGGCCTGGGCGCCCCTCATTGGCACTGGATCTGATGGAGGAATTCCGACCCTTGCTGGCGGATCGCGTCGCCTTCGCGCTGGTGAACCGGAGACAGGTCAGCGAGACGGATTTCGTCCGCCGTCCAGGTGGCGCAGTGGAGATGACAGAGGCGGGACGCCGCACGATTCTGACCGCCTATCAAAAGCGTAAGCAGGATGAGGTGACGCACCCGCTGCTGGCCGAGCAGATGCCGCTCGGCCTCGCGCCTCTGATCCAGGCGCGCGTTCTCGCGCGCGCGGTGCGTGGCGACCTCGCCCGTTACACGGCTTTCGTTCCGCGTTAGGCGTTGGCAGACTATCTCATCAGCTATGATGTAGAGACGACAACCCGTGAAGGGCGGAGGCGACTGCGGCGTGTCGCGCGGGTATGTCAGGACTATGGACAACGAGTGCAACTCTCGGTGTTTGAGTGCCGGCTGGACGACACACGGTTCGAGACGTTCATGGTACGGATCGCTGACGAGATCGATGGCCAGCACGACAGCCTGAGGGTGTATCGCTTGCCGGCGCAGCGAGAGCAGGCGGTGCGGGTGCTGGGACGGGACCAATGGCGGGATCCGGACGAACCCTTGATTCTGTGACCGCGAACCCGGAGCTGTGGTCGCAGAGGTGGGGCTCCGCGCGCGCCGGGATCGGCGGTATGTCAGTGGCTTGCGTCGCATTGACCATAGGATGAGTGGCGGTGATAGTGGATGGGCTGGCCGGTCCGCGATTTGTGGCGAAGCATCGCTGCAATCGTTTGGTTTTCAGGCCGGGCCGTATCGGCCGAGCAAATGCTCGGCCGCGGATTGCAACTTTTATGAGGACGATGAGGTATTTAACAGCCTAAGTATCGGCCGAGCAAATGCTCGGCCGCGGATTGCAACTGCGTAGCAGTATGTGCAGATGCGGCCAGCCGCGCGTATCGGCCGAGCAAATGCTCGGCCGCGGATTGCAACTTTCGGTGCTCATTTTTTCCCGAGGGTTCCGGTGGTATCGGCCGAGCAAATGCTCGGCCGCGGATTGCAACTTATATTCTTTCTCGGTCTTAGGCGCCATCCCGACGTATCGGCCGAGCAAATGCTCGGCCGCGGATTGCAACCTGTTGGAGGCGGTCGGTTGCTGCCGTGCCGTGCGTATCGGCCGAGCAAATGCTCGGCCGCGGATTGCAACTCCGTTTCAGTGAATAAGCCGCCTTCATCCGGATGTATCGGCCGAGCAAATGCTCGGCCGCGGATTGCAACTCCACGCAGTCGTGTGCCTCACCATTCTCGGGGCGTATCGGCCGAGCAAATGCTCGGCCGCGGATTGCAACTCGATGAAGTTAGAGGGTAGCGACCTTGACCCAAGTATCGGCCGAGCAAATGCTCGGCCGCGGATTGCAACACCGCGTCGCCATCACCATCGCCGTCCAGCGCGCCGTATCGGCCGAGCAAATGCTCGGCCGCGGATTGCAACTCATGCGCGCCAACGCCAGCGGTATACATAGAGAGTATCGGCCGAGCAAATGCTCGGCCGCGGATTGCAACTCTCCGCGGCAGCTTCAGAGGGCCAGGGGTCGCAGGTATCGGCCGAGCAAATGCTCGGCCGCGGATTGCAACTCTGGCAATGAGCTGAGAGACCTTGAGGGTGAACGTATCGGCCGAGCAAATGCTCGGCCGCGGATTGCAACATAGGCTCGGCGGGGAGCGACGCCACACCATCTTGTATCGGCCGAGCAAATGCTCGGCCGCGGATTGCAACTCCAACGATTTGGCCAAAGACACTGAAAATCTCGCGTATCGGCCGAGCAAATGCTCGGCCGCGGATTGCAACATAAGCATCAGCGAAAGGTTGCGCGTCCCAGATAAAGTATCGGCCGAGCAAATGCTCGGCCGCGGATTGCCAC
>DATJNA010000264.1:0-13372 GCA_035508435.1 Acetobacteraceae bacterium
GAACCGCCCTTCGATCTCCTCCGCTGAAGTGACGTCGAAGATCGGCGCCTTCGCGAATTCCTCAACCGTTTGTTGCTTCAGTTCGGCAAACGAAAGGCCACCGGAGCTGATATCAGCCCCTGCACCGAGCAACACACAAGTCCGGGTCCTATGCCGGATAGGATCCGCCGCCCGATCGGCGATCAGACGAACCAAGGGGGCGAGAGACTGGATCCCCCTATTTGCAGCTCCAAGGGACATGTTACGGCCGCACTCGGCTGGTCATCGAGCCTGGGGAGCGGCGCCAGTTTCGACCATAATTCCTAGTTATGCTGCTATTGTACCCTCCACGGCCGAAATCCGGCCGCGCACGTTCGCATTAGCGACCGCGGTCTTCAGCATTCTGTCACTCACGTGCGTATAGATCTGGGTGGTGGCGATGCTCTGGTGGCCGAGCAACCGCTGCACCAGCCGGATATCGACGCCTGCCTCCAGCAAGCTAGTCGCGGCGGTATGACGAAGCATGTGAGGGGTCACTTTCCGGCTCAGCCCTGCTTCCCGACCAAGCGCTTTGATGCGGCTCCGGATGTGACTCGCACTCGCGGCCTTACCACGCTTGGTCAGCAGCAGACGGTCTCCCGCGTTCGCCCCAGGTTGCCGATGGGCTACATATTCGGAGACCTCGCTTGCCAGCGCGGGGTCGGGAAGGAACACCTGTCGTTCCCGATTACCCTTGCCATTGATTCGTACGGTTCCCTGAGTGGTATCGACATCGCTGGTTCGCACATCCGCCAGTTCACCGACCCGAACACCGGTTACGAGAAGGAGCACCAGTGCCAGACGTGTGGTGTCGTCACTCCTCTGCGCGGCGCCGACCATCGCTTTCGTCTCGTCATCACTGAGGCAACGTGGTAAGCGCGCTGGAATTCGGACGCGTATCTCGACCTGCGCGAAGGGATGTACCGGGAGCACCTTCCTGCGAACCAGCCATGCGCAGAAGGCTCGCAAGCAGGCCAACCGCCGCTTCACTGATGCGGGTGCAAGGCGGCGGACGCTGCTAAGATAGCGGGAGTATGCTACTAAATGCTCTCCGGTGATTTGCCCCACTGTCGAGGGCGCCTCATGCCGCAAAAATTCGGCCACATCCTGCTGGTAAGCCGCCAGGGTGTTTGCTGATAGATGCCTTTCACGTTCGCAGTAGATCAGAAACTCCTCGCTCGCAGTGCCCGTATCCATGCTCCCCTCCTTCGGTCGATATGGGAAAGCAGTCAGAATACGGGCGCAGGCGAATGATGTGGATGGCAGGTGCGGGGGTAACTCATTGGTAGGGAGGCGGTGGCGCGCCCGGCAATCGACGCGACGCTTCGGCCTTGTCAGGCGCAACGTCTGCTCCGCTGGCGCGAGCGCCAGTCACACTGGCCCGGTGGTGTTCTTCAAACGCTGGCGCGGCGCCGGGAAGCGCGACTTGGGGTCACAACATCGAATGGGCAGGCGGGTACGCTTTGCAGCACGAAGTGAGAGTGCCGCCGGCTGTGCTGGCTAGTAAAATGACCGCAAGGGGTAGGAGGCGGACTCAAGGGCGCTCGGACTTGTTCCGTTCGCGCACATCGGTCGTACCGGTCTCGGTACGACGCTCAATAATCTCAATCGCTGTCTCTGCATCGGATCATGCGTTCACCCCGCCTGCCCTGGCATATCACCAGCCAGACACATGCCAGAACGATCAGCGAACTTTGCGCATTATGCGGACGATCCCGATATGTCCGATCTCGCAAGCCCGAATACCTGCTGCGCGCATCAACCACCGGCCCGTGGAAAGACCTGCACCTTAGAAACCCTGACGCCGACGCCTTGCCCAACCGCCGGCAAGCATTCAGCCGCCGAGCGAATCACCTCGAATGCCAGTGGTCCAAGCGTGATTCTCAGTCGCGCGGTCGGGCCGCTTAGATGTACCGCTTCGACACAGGCCGGTCCCGGTGTCCGCAGCAACTCTATCTCATGCGGCCGGATCAAGGCGACGGCGTGCCCCTCTCGGCAACCCGTCGGCAGTGGTGGCAATCTTGGCTCCGCGAAACAGGCCATGCCGTCCCGCACCTCGCAGTCCAGCCGCACCGACTCGCCCAGGAATTCATGGACAAACGGATTGGTCGGCTCGGCGTATAGCCGATCCGGCGTGTCCACTTGCTCGATGCGGCCAGCCCGCAGGACGGCGATACGATCGGCCATTTCCATCGCCTCCGCCTGGTCATGCGTGACAAATACGCTGGTCAGGCCAAGCCGATTGTGCAGGCCGCGTAACCAGACTCGCAGGTTCTTGCGAACTTTCGCATCCAGGGCGCCGAACGGTTCGTCCAGCAGAAGCAGTCCCGGTTGCGTTGCCAGAGCACGCGCTAGCGCCACCCGCTGACGCTGGCCGCCCGAAATTTGCTCCGGGTAGCGGCCGGCGAGGTCGCCAATCTCCATCAGTTCGAGCAGCGAACGCACGTGCGCGCGGATTTGCGCTGCGCTGTCACGCCGCTGGCGCGGCCGCACCTCCAGGCCAAACGCCACGTTGCGCTCAACCGTCATGTGACGGAACAGGGCATAGTGTTGGAATACGAAGCCGATGCCGCGCTCGCGTGCCGGTACGCCGTGCATCGAACGCCCGCCGATGGCGATCTCGCCGGCGTCGGGAAATTCCAGCCCCGCCAACATGCGCAACAGCGAGGTCTTGCCCGAGCCGGAGGGGCCGAGCAAGGCGAGGAACTCACCGTCTGCGACCGACAGGCTGATGCCGTTCAGCGCGGGCGTGACGCCGAATGACTTCCGAATGTCCCGCACGTCGACCTTCACAGCCAGCCCCCGCCGGGACGGCCGATCCGCCATTCAAGCGCGGCCTTCACCACGAGCGTGACCAGCGCCAACAGTGACAGCAGTCCGGCCATCGTGAATGCGCCAACCCAGTCGTAATCGTTGAACAATGCCTCGACCTGCAATGGCATTGTCATGGTCACGCCGCGGATGTGGCCCGAGACCACCGATACGGCGCCAAACTCACCCATCGCACGGGCATTGCACAACAGCACACCGTATAGCAATGCCCAGCGGATATTCGGCACAGTCACGCGCCAGAAGGTTTGCCACCCGGTGGCTCCCAGGGTGAGTGCAGCCTCCTCCTCGTCGCGGCCCTGGTCCTGCATGAGCGGGATCAAGGTGCGGGCAACGAACGGAAATGTGACGAATGTCGTGGCCAGCACCAGCCCGGGCACGGCGAAGATGATCCGCACGCCCAGGCGATCCAGCCATGCTCCCAACCAGCCATTCGCGCCGAACAGCAATACCCAGACCAGTCCGGAAATCACCGGCGAAACCGAGAACGGCAGTTCGATGAAGGTGACCAGCAGGCCGCGGCCGCGGAAGCGGAACCGCCCGATGCACCAGGCTGCCGCGACACCGCAGACGGTGTTCAGCGGCACGCTGATCGCAGCGACGATCAGGGTCAGTTCAATGGCCGCCACGGCATCCGGGTCGGCAATCGCGCGAAGAACGGCTGTGGCACCGTGGGCGAAGGCCTCGACGAACACGATCGCCATCGGCAGCACCAGCATGATCACCAGAAGAACCAGCGTGAGCACGATTAGGCTGGTCCGCACGAGCGGGCGCTCCGTGGTCGGTGCCAGTGGCACCAGGCCGGGCAGGACCTGCTCGCTCATGCCGGTCGGCGCGCCATGCGCGCCTGAAGCAGGTTCAGCAAACCCAGGATGACGAACGACACCAGCAGCATCACCAGCCCCAGCGCCGCCGCGCCCGCATAGTCCAATTGCTCCAGGCGGATGACGATCAGCAGCGGTGCGATCTCGCTGATCATCGGCATGTTCCCGGCGATGAAGATGACCGAGCCATATTCGCCGACGCCGCGGGCCAGGGCGGCGCCGAAGCCTGCCAGCAGGGCCGGTGCCAGGCTGGGCAGCACCACGCGCCAGATCGTCTGGCCTCGCGATGCCCCCAGCGTTGCTGCGGCTTCTTCGGCATCCAGCGGCAGGTTCACGATGACCGGTTCAAGGGTGCGGACGACGAATGGCAGGCCGACGAAGATCAGTGCGACCAGGATACCCAGTGGCGTGTAGTCGACTTTGACACCGATGAGCGCCAGCCAGCCGCCGATCCAACCGCGCCGCGAGAACAGCGCCGTCAGCGCGATGCCGGCCACCGCCGTGGGCAGGGCAAGCGGCAGGTCGATCAGCGAGTCCGCGAGGTTGCGGCCTGGGAAGCGGTAACGCACCATCACCCAGGCGATGAGCAAGCCGAGCGGCACATTGATGGCAGCCGCCAACGTCGCGGCACCGAAACTGAGCCGCAGCGCGGCAAGTACGCGCGGCTCGCTGATCGAATGCCAGACTCCGGCAAACCCCATCGTCCACGGCCGTGCCGCCAAGGAAGCCAGCGGCAGCAGCACGATCAATCCCACCCAGGCCATCGTCACACTCATGGCCGGCGCAAAGCCCGGCAGCGCGGACCGCCGCGTCATGCGCCGGAAACCGCGGCATCTTCGATCGGCAGATGGCGCCGATTGTCGATGCCGTTGCAGGCAGCGTTACCTGCCGGCCTGCCCACGCCGCATATAGGCTGCTCGGCAGACTGCTCAAGGCAGACCCGAGTTGCCGCAAGGTTGTTCCATGAGATGGGCATACCGAGCGGCAAGGTGGTCCTCCTGCCAAGAGCCAACATGCGGCGGGGGGTCAATCCTGCGGTTGGGCGACGACGCGCAGGTACGGCTTTACGGTGTTCCAGCCATTCGGGTACTTCTGCTTCGCTGCTTCGTCGGAAATGGCGGGAGGGATGATGACCTCCTCTCCCGGCTGCCAGTTCACCGGAGTGGCGACGTTGTGCCGCGCCGTCAGTTGGCAAGAATCAAGCAGACGGAGCACCTCGTCGAAGTTGCGGCCGGTGCTCATCGGATAGGTCAGCGTCGCCTTGATCTTCTTGTCCGGCCCGATCACGAACACCGAGCGGACCGTCGCGTTGTCGGCGGCGGTGCGGCCGTCGGCGGTATCGCCCGCGTCGGCGGGCAGCATGTCGTACAGTTTGGGACGTTCAGTTCGGGGTCGCCGATCATCGGGTAGGTGACGGCGGCGCCCTGCGTCTCTTCGATATCCTTCGCCCACTTGGCATGGTTGCCGACGGGATCGACGCTCAGGCCGATGATCTTGGTATTGCGGCGATCGAATTGCGACTTCAGCCTGGCCATGTAGCCGAGCTCGGTGGTACAGACCGGTGTGAAGTCCTTGGGGTGACTGAACAATATCGCCCAACTGTCGCCGATCCAGTCATGGAAACGGATCGGCCCTTGTGTCGTCTCGGCAGTGAAGTTGGGTGCTTCGGCGTTGATCCGCAGCGACATGATGCTCTCCTGTTGGTTGTGGACGTGATTGGCCGAGGCCTCATTGCCCCGGGGTGAAGATGCGGTCGAACATGCCGCCGTCGGCGAAGTACTTCGCCTGTGCCGCATCCCAGCCGCCGAAATCCTGGATGGTCACCATCTTCACGGCCGGGTAGCGTTCGGCGTATTGCGCGGCCACGGCCGGATCGCGCGGACGGTAATAATGCTTGCCGATGATCGTCTGACCCTGCTTCGTATAGAGGAATTGCAGATAGGCGGTGGCCGCGTCACGCGTGCCTCTGCGGTCCACCACGCTGTCAGCCACAGCGACCGGCGGCTCGGCCAGGATGCTCAGCGAAGGATAGACAATCTCGAAGGTATCGGCGCCGAATTCCTTGCGCGCCAGCCAGGCCTCGTTTTCCCAGGCCAGCAGCACGTCGCCCAGCTCACGTTGCACGAACGTATTCGTCGCACCGCGCGCCCCGATGTCGAGCACCGGCACATGGTGGAACAACGCCCGCATATAGGCTTCCGCGGTGGCGGCGGTTGCCCCTGGCCGGTGTTCCGCCCAGGCCAGTGCCGCCAGGAAATTCCAGCGCGCGCCGCCCGAGGTCTTCGGGTTGGGCGTGATCACGCTGATACCGGGACGGATCAGGTCGCTCCAGTCACGGATGTGCTTGGGATTGCCCTTGCGCACCAGGAACACGATTGTGCTGGTGTACGGACAGGAGTTGTCCGGCAGCCGCTTCTGCCAGTCCCGGGCGAGCAAGCCATGCCTGGCGAGCACGTCGATGTCGGCGGCGAGAGCCAATGTCACGACGTCGGCCTGGAGCCCTTCCAGCACCGCGCGCGATTGCGCCCCGGACCCGCCATGCGATTGGTTGATGGTCAGGTGATCGCCGCTCCGATTCTGCCAGATGGCGACGAAAGCGGGATCGATCTCGCGGTACAGTTCGCGGGTAGGATCGTAGGAGACGTTCAGCAGCGTCACATCTTTTGCTGCCGCGCGGCCGGTGGCGGCGAGCAATGCAGCCGCTGCCCCGATCGCGGACCGGCGCGTCACGCCAAACGATGCCATCACAAATCCTCCGGTTGAGGGGAACGCTGGCGAACCGTCTCCGCTATCGCCGCAGCAACCGGGCCAGCACATGGCCTTC
Organism: Acetobacteraceae bacterium; assembly: GCA_035508435.1. Classification (GTDB taxonomy): domain Bacteria; phylum Pseudomonadota; class Alphaproteobacteria; order Acetobacterales; family Acetobacteraceae; genus JASHVB01. Next base: position 6,496 of record DATJNA010000264.1, read on the forward strand.
GATTGCTGCCGCCGCGGCGTCGCCACGGTGGCGCGGCCGCGGCAGATCGACCTCGATGTCGAGGGCGATCCTGCCTTGCTCCAGCAGTAGGATCCGGTCGGCCAGCGCGACCGCCTCGCTCACGTCGTGCGTCACCACGATCGCGGTGAAGCCCTTGTCCTGCCAGACGCTTTCAATCAGGTCCTGCATTTCGATGCGGGTCAGCGCATCGAGTGCACCCAGCGGTTCATCGAGCAACAGCAGGCCCGGATGGCTGACCAGCGCCCGTGCCAGCGCGACGCGCTGCTTCTGGCCGCCGGACAACACCATCGGCCAATGTAGCTCGCGGCCGGCAAGACCGACCTGAAGCAACGCCTCCTGCGCCGTCGCGCGGCGTTCTCGTCCGGTTTGTGCATGCGCGAGGCCCACGGCGACATTCGCCGCGACGCGCTGCCACGGCAGCAGGCGTGGCTCCTGGAACATCAGACGCACCGTCCGGTTGCGATCGTCGCCTGGCTCGCCGATCTCGATGTTGCCTGTACTGGATTCCTCCAGACCGGCTAGCAGACGCAGCAATGTGGATTTGCCGCAGCCGCTGCGACCGACTACTGCAACGAACTCGCCGGGCGGAATGTTCAAATCGATGTCGTGCAGCACATGGTGCGCCCCGAACGATTTCGACACCCCGCGCAGTGAGACGGCGGCACCGCGCGCAACCAGTGGCGGCATGGAGGGCAGCGAAGTTTCGAGTACAGTCGCGTCCATCGGATCAAGCCTCCGCGTAAGTGGGGTTCCATTTCAGGGCGCTGCGCTCCAGCAACCGCGCGAGGCTGTCGGCCAGCTTGCCCAGCGCCGCGTAGACCAGGATCGAGAACACCACGACATCCACCTGCATGAACTCGCGGGCGTTCATTGCCATGTAGCCAATGCCCGAGGTCGCGGCGATGGTTTCCGCAACGATCAGCGTCAGCCACATGATGCCAAGGCCATAGCGCAGGCCAACGAAGATCGACGGCAGCGCACCCGGCAACACGACGTGCCAGAACAGGGCGGCGCTCGACATGTCGTAGGCGCGGCCCATTTCCAGCAGATGCGGGTCGACCGAGCGCACGCCGTGCTGGGTGTTGAGGTAGATCGGGAAGAACACCCCAAGCGCCACAAGGAAGACCTTTGCCTCCTCGCCGATACCGAACCACAGGATCACCAGCGGGATCAGCGCCAAATGCGGGACATTGCGCAGCATCTGCAAGGTGCTGTCGGTCAACGTCCCGCTGACCGGCGACAGCCCGTTCATGATGCCGAGCGTGAAGCCGATGCCGCCTCCGATGACGAAGCCGAGCATGGCGCGCCAAGCGCTGATCTCGATATTGGTCCACAGTTCGCCGGAACGGGCCAGATGCCAGCCCGCCACAGCGACGGCAGTGGGCGCTGGCAGCACCTGTGCCGACAGCAGCCCCAGCACGGCGGCAAGCTGCCACACGGCCACCAGAAGGGCGGGGATCAGCCATGGCAGAACGCGTTTCATGGTGTCGGATCTCCTTGCGTGGTCGGCCCGGCGGCCGATTGCGTCGGCGGGTCAGGCAGCGGCGGGTCGTTGGCGGGTGGACGTGACAGTTCGGCCAGCCACAATTCGGCCGCCGTCGGCCAGCCCAATCCCTCCAGCGACAGCGCCATGATGGTCAGCCATCGATCAATCCGCCCGGCGCGCCAGAAGGTCATTCGGCCGCGATGCGCGGCACGTCGTCATGGAAGTCGCGGCCAGGCTCCTCGTGGCACCGGCCGATCCCAAGCGCGGGGAACAACAGCTCGGCGACGCGATACGCCTCTTCCAAATGCGGATAGCCCGAGGCGATGATCGTACCGATGCCAAGCGCCTGATAGGCGCGCAGCCGCGCCGCGACAGTCTCGGGTCCGCCAACCAGGGCAGTGCCGACGCCGTGGCGCACCAGCCCGACGCCGGCCCACAGATTGGGGCTGACTTCCAGCCGGTCGCGCCGGCCGCCGTGCAGTTCGAACTGGCGGCGCTGTCCGACGGAATCGGATTCCTCATGCAGACGCTGCTGCGCTGCGGCGATGGTGGCGTCAGACAGGCGGCTGATCAGGTTGTCGGCCGCGGCCCAGGCGGCGCTGTCGGTTTCGCGCACGATCAAGTGCACGCGCAGGCCGAAATTGAGGCGGCGGCCAAGCGCGGCTGCACGTGCACGCACCGCGTCGAGTTTCTCGGCCACTTGCTCCGGCGGTTCAGCCCAGGTGAGATAGGTATCGACGTGGCGTGCCGCGACCTCGATGCCGGCGGGCGAAGAGCCGCCGAACCACAATGGCGGATAGGGCTTCTGCACGCTGTCGAAGCCGCCTAGCTGCGCCTTGCGCGCCGTCAGATGGCGCCCGGTGAAGTCGATGCCGCCCTGGAAGAGTCCGCGCCAGATCATGAGGAATTCATCGGTCTGGCGATAGCGCTCGTCGTGGTCGAGCAGCACGCCGTCGCCCGCCAGTTCGTTCGGCAGGCCGCCGGTGACGATGTTGAGCAACAGCCTGCCACCGCTGATGCGGTCCAGGGCAGCGGCCTGCCGCGCCGCCAGCGCCGGGCTGAGAATGCCCGGCCGCAGCGCCAGCAGGAACTTGATTCGTTGCGTCAGCGGCGCCAATCCCGAGCCCGCCGTCCAACCGTCGAGGCAGTTGTTGCCGGTTGGCAGCAGTGCGCCGCTGAATCCCAGCCGATCGGCCGCGACCGCGATGTCGCGCAGATAGCCGAATTCCGCCGGGCGGTGTCCCGCGGGCGAACCGAGATAGCGGCCGTCGCCGCTTGGTTGGCAGGAACCAGAATATGTCAAGTGGTGCGTTTGACATGACGTGACCTTTCGTGGCGCGGCGAAGGTCAGGCGCTGGCGCGCCAGATTTCCTTACGCACGTCGATTGCGGTGGGGATGATGCCCAGTTTGTAGAAGCGGTCGGCTTCGGCCTGCTGGGAGCGGGCGTTTTCCTCGGTCACCGGCAGCACCTTCAGCGGATTGCGTTGCAGCGAACGCAGCAGGGCCGCTTCCGGCACGCCGGTTGCGGCCGACACCAGCGTGGCGACCTCCGGCCGATGCGCCTCGGCCCAGGCGCCGATGCGGCCCAGTTCCTTGACCGCCGTGGCAATGATGGCGGGATTTGTCTCGACGAAGGCCTGGCGCGCCATGAAGTAGGAGAATAGCTGCGTGATGTCGGAGGATTTCGCCAGCACGCGCACGCGCGGCCGGGTTTCGTAGATCGCGTAGTACGGGTCCCATATTGTCCACGCGTCGATGTTGCCGCGTTCGAAGGCGGCGGCAGCATCAGCCGGGGCGAGGTAGACGGGCTGTATATCGCTGTATGGGATGCCCGCTTTCTCCAGCGCGACGACCGTGAGGTTGTGCGCGCTGGAACCGCGCGCGAAGGCGATGCGCTTGCCGCTCAGGTCCTTCAGCGTTTCGAGCTTAGACCCGGGCGGCACCAGAATGGCGGAAGCGCCCTGCGGCAACGCCGCGACGTAGAGCAAATTGGCGCGCGCCACTTGGGCAAAGATCGGCGGCGTGTCGCCGACACCACCGATGTCGATGCTGCCGACCCGCATCGCCTCCAGCATCGGCGGTCCATACTGGAATTCCGCCCACTCCACCTGGACACCGAGGGGATTCAAACGCTGCTCCAGGCCGCGATTCTGTTTCGCAGCCATTTCAATAGCCTCGCCCTTCTGGAAGCCGACACGCAGCACCTTTGCGGCGGCGCTTGCTGCGGGTCTGATTGCGGCGGCGGTGCCAAGCGTGGAAAGCGTGGCAACCAAAGCCCGGCGTGAAATCATGTGAGTTGTTCCTGTGCGATCGGGTCGATGCAACCGCCGGCCGCGCGATGCTGGGTCGCGCGAGCCGACGGATTGGCGGGTTTCAGTGCGGTGACGACCTGGACACCTGGTCCGCCGGGCACTGGCCGTTGCCGCCGGCGCCACTCTCCTGTGCAAGCATGCGTCGGGCCAGACGCTGGATGTCCTCGAGGCGGGGCCAAAGAGTTTCACCGAGATCCTCGACGCGCGGGTCGATCGCAATGAAACGGAATCCCTGCTCGAGGCGCAGGGCGACACCGATGAATCGTCCGTCGATGTCGATCACATGTGACTGCTGCATGGGTTGGACCCTCATGACGTGATGGAGGGAGCGGTGCGCTGATGGCAGCGGATCGCGACATCGCGTCATGCCCACGCGCCACGCATTCGACGCCGCCAGTAAGTTGGGGATGGCTTGGCCACGTTGATGCGTGGCAATGGCAAGACCCGTAGTCGCTTGCATTTTTTCCACCTCGATGAGCCTGCTGTGGGAGACCGCAGCGGCCTCTCTAAGAGAGTATATTTCCTTGCCCGGTCAAGATGCCGGGATAAGAAAGATTATTATTCTTCCATCGCGGCCATAACGGAGGAATTGGCCTCTCTCCGAGCCGGAACCAAGAGACGCTGCGGGCTTCCCGCTGCGCCCGCTGCAGCGCCCGCGACGCGAAACGGCGGCGCGTTCACGCAATCGAGATGGTGGCACAGCGTCCGTGCCAGCTCCCCGCACTGGCGGCGTATGTCCGGCACAGCGGTGATCTCCCAGGACGACGCCCTGGTCAGCTGACCGATGGCGAACAGCCGCTGCGAGGGCACGCCGGAGCGATTCACCAGCGCACCCTCGGCCGTCGAATCAAGCCCCAGATGCAGCGGATCGGGCCGGACAACGCCCGTGCAAAGCAGCGCAAACATCAGAGGGTCGCTGCTGCATGCCACGTTGCCCCCGGGGCCGGTGCAGTTCACGACACGGTGCACCTGGATTTCGTGCCGCACGTCCGAACGGGCGTGACGAATGACAACACGCGCCAGGCCGCCGTGGCTGCGGAGCTCGATCATACGCCCGGCATGGACGCGAAGCTGGCCGTCCATGAGAGCCCTATCGATGCGGCCGGCGGCGCTCGGCGGCATGCGGTGCCGGTGCACGTCCCACCATGTGCGGAGGTGGCGCAGGAACCGCTTGCGATCGGCCAGACTCATGCCGCGCCAGAGGTCTGGCGTGAATGGACGGAGTGCATCGATCACGGGCTGCCAGCCGAACCCCGCGGCCGATGATTGCTCGATTTCCTGGCGCACGAACCGCAGCAGCGCGCTCAGGCGCGTCGGGATCGGCGACGATAGCGAAATCACCGGCAGCGCTCGCAAGGGGTGCCGACGTGGCAACAGTCCGTGCCGTGACAGTGCGTGTATCGGTCCGCGATGCCCGCGGTCTAGCAATGTGCACACCGCGTCCACCATTGTCAGGCCAGTGCCGACGAGCAGGATCGACGCTTCGGAAGGCAACTCTGCGAACGCAGCAGCCGACCACGGATCGGAGCGCCACAACCCGGTCATCTCCAGTCTCGGCACTTGCGGATGCGGCGGCTGAGGTGGAGCGTTCCCGGTCGCCAGGACAGCGACGCTCGCCGCAAGGGTAACGCCGGACGCCAGGTGCAGCATCAGACGATCCGTGCCCTCATCAATTCCGGTCACCTCGTCATGCAGCACTTCCAGCCTCGCCGCGCTGGAATCGTGCAGCCCATGCTCCAGGAGCTGCGCAAGATACGCGCCGTACAGGCGACGCGGCGCAAACGTGCCGGCCGAGGGCACGACACCGTTCAGCTCCTGCTCCGGACGGCTTTGCATCCAGTGCAGAAAGTCTGTGGGACGATCGGGGAAGGCGCCCATGTTTCCCGCCGGGACGTTCAGCAGGTGGCACGGATCGGCGGCGCCGTACGCCAGGCCTGACCCGGCGCGGCTGGTACGCTCGATCAGCCAGATGCGCGTATTGCGGGGCGCGACGGACTGGAGGCAGAGCGACAGCAGGCTGCCGCTGAATCCTGCCCCGACGATGGCGACGGTTGGTGGGCGCATTGCCTATATATCCCATCAGTCCGATGGGGATTAGGGTATAGACACTAGGCGCCTGTCAACCAAAAAAATGCCGCACTCGGGAGGGCTTGACGGAACGCAAGCAACAGAGCACGAGCGTAACATGCTATCCAGTAAGGCAAAGTACGCGGTTCGCGCCGCCATGCACCTGGCCCGGCGCGCCCGGATGGGCGACTGGGCACAGGCGCCGGAGATCGCCGAGGAAGAGGACATTCCGCGCAAATTCCTGGAGTTGATCTTGGTACAACTGCGCGACCACGGGCTGGTCGAAAGCCGTCGCGGAGCACAGGGCGGCTATCGCCTGTTGCGGGAGCCCGAGCAAATTTCGGTGGCAGACATCATTCGCATTGTCGATGGGCCGCTGGCCCTGACACCATGCGCGAGCAGAACACGCTTCCGGCCGTGCAGCGACTGCACCGATATTCGGACGTGCCAGTTGCAACGACTGATGCAAAAGGCACGCGACGCCGTGGCCGGGGTTCTGGAAAATTGCTCGCTCGCCGAGATCTCGGCCAAGAAGAAGTCGAACGCCAGAATGCGGTACTCTGCCGCCAGCCCGCCTCGCAAGGCGAGGCAAAAGGTGGCATCTGTCTGATGGCTGTCCTGCTGGTGGCCCTCGAACTGGCCAAGTCGGGAATCCGAGTGAACGCCGTCGCGCCCGGCCCCACGGACACCGGCATGCTGACCGCTTCACCGGCACGGCGGAGAACAAGGCCGCCTTGGCGACGCAGGTTCCATTGGGTCGACTCGGCCTCTCCGAGGAAGTCGCCGACGGCATCGTGTTCATCGCATCGGACGAGGCGCGGTTCATCACAGGCCACGTCCTCAACGTCGACGGTGGACATTCTGCCAACTGACCCTGCCCGGACGCGGAAACCTGCCCCGCGCCCGGTGCGAGCGTCTTCTCGCAGCTTCCGCGGCCCGCACTGCATTCGAACGCGTCGCATGTCGGCCTGAGCGCCACCGCCGTAGGGA
>DATJNA010000265.1:0-17502 GCA_035508435.1 Acetobacteraceae bacterium
CTCTGGCGAGCCATGCGGAACGCCGGACACAGGTGAACGTTGCCGACCCGGTCAAACCGGAGTCGAGCTATCCCGACGCATGAACGCCGGGCTTCGGCGTGATGTCGCTGCCTCAGGCGTCAGCACGTCCGCTGCCTCAGCAGGTCCGATGCCGCAACACGTCCGATGCCTCAGCACGTCCGCTGCCTCAGCAGGTCCGATGCCGCAACACGTCCGCTGCCTCGGCGGGTCCAATGCCTCAGCAGGTCCGATGCCTCAGCAGGTCCGATGCCTCAGCGGGTCCGATGCGTCAGCAGGTCCAATGCCGCAGCAGGTCCGATGCCTCGGCGGGCAGCCAATGATGCAGCGCGCTACACGACCTCGATCAGCGCCGCGATCCCCTGACCCACGCCGATGCACATCGTGGCGATCGCACGCTTGCCGCCGTTGGTCTCCAGCGCGTTCACCGCGGTCAGCGCCAGCCGCGCCCCGGACATCCCCAGCGGGTGCCCCAACGCAATCGCGCCGCCGTGCGGGTTCACATGCTCCGCATCGTCCGGCAGCCCAAGCTGGCGCATCACCGCCAGGCCCTGCGCGGCAAAGGCTTCGTTCAGCTCGATCACGTCCACGTCGCCCAGCTTCATGCCGGTCTTTTCCAGCAGCTTCTGGACCGCGGGAGCGGGACCGATGCCCATGATGCGCGGCGGCACCCCGGCGGTCGCCATCGCCACCACGCGCGCCCGCGGGGTCAGGCCATGCCGCCGCGCGGCGTCCTCCGAGGCGATGATCAGCGCCGCCGCCCCGTCGTTCACACCCGACGCATTGCCCGCCGTCACCGTGCCGGGCTCGCGGAACGGCGTCCGCAGCTTCGCCAGGCCCTCCAGCGTGGTGTCCGCGCGCGGATGCTCGTCCTTGTCCACCACCGTGTCGCCCTTGCGTCCCTTGATGGTGACCGGCGTGATCTCCCTGGCGAAGAACCCGCCGGCCTGCGCCTTCGCCGCGCGCATCTGGCTGCGCCAGGCGAACTTGTCCTGGTCCTGGCGCGAAATCTGGAATTCCTCGGCGACGTTCTCGCCGGTCTCCGGCATCGAATCGGTGCCGTACACCTTCAGCATCTGCGCGTTGATGAAGCGCCAGCCGATCGTGGTGTCGTAGATCTCGTTGCTGCGGGAGAATGCCTCGGTCGCCTTGCCCATGACGAACGGCGCGCGCGTCATGCTCTCGACGCCGCCGGCCAGCATCAGCTCCGCCTCGCCGGCGCGGATCGCGCGCGCCGCGGTGCCTACCGCATCCAGCCCCGAGCCGCAGAGCCGATTGACCGTGCCACCGGGCACGCTGGCGGGCAGCCCGGAGAGCAAAACCGCCATGCGCGCCACGTTGCGGTTGTCCTCGCCCGCCTGGTTGGCGCAGCCGAGGATGCAATCGTCCAAGGCCTGCCAATCCACCTGCGGGTTGCGCGCCATCAGCGCCTTGATCGGATGCGCCGCGAGATCGTCGGTGCGGACGTCACGCAACGCTCCGGCATAGCGGCCGATCGGCGTGCGCGTGAAGTCGCAGATATAGGCCTCGGTCATGATTGCTCCTCCCCCCCCTCCCAGGCCCGGGCTGCGCCGGGGTGTGCTTTGCCCGTGTGTAGCGCCCGCGGGAAAGCGGGGAAAGGCCGCGGCCAAGGACCGCGGCCTAGGTCTTCAATGCCCGCCGCACCGCGTCCGCCAGGCCCTCGCGCGTGTAGGGCTTGGCCAGCACCGGTGCCTCGACAGCTTCTTCCGCGGCCAGGGCATCGGGGTTGCCGGTGACGAACACGACCGGAAGATCCGGACATCGCTGATGCGCGCGGCGGACGAATTCAGCCCCCGACATCCCTGGCATCGCGTAATCGACCAGCGCGAGCGAGACATCCTCCCGCTCGAGGCTCGCCAGCGCCTCCTGCCCGTTCGCCGCCATTCGCGTCGCATAGCCATCGCGCTCGAGGAACGCGGCGGCGACGTCGCAGGCGTCGGCATCGTCATCCACCACGAGGATGACGCGGCCTTTCGGCAGCTCGGGCGTACCGCGGAACAATGGCGCCTGGCCTGCCAGGGCGGTTTCGGTCGCGCGCGGCAGGAACACGCGGACGGTCGTGCCGCGGCCCGGCGCGCTGTCCAGCAGGACCGTGCCGCCGAATTGCTGCGCCAGGCCCCAGACCTGTGCCAGGCCGAGGCCGCTGCCCTTGCCCGGCTCCTTGGTGGTGAAGAACGGCTCGAAGGCGCGTTCGCGGATTTCCGGCGCCATGCCGGTGCCGGAATCGATCACTGCGATCGAAACATAATCGCCGGGATCGAGTTCCGACGGCAGCCGCGCGGACGCCGCAACGTTCTGCGCCGCGATCCGGATCACGCCGCCGGCCGGCATCGCGTCGCGCGCATTGATGGCGAGATTCAGCAGCATCAGTTCGAGCTGTGTCGGATCGCAGAACGCCGGCCACAAAGCGGCATCGAGCGTGGTTTCCACCTGCACCAGCCCGCCGAGGCTGCGTTGCAGCAGATCGCCCATGCCGCCGATCATCGCCGCGAGATCGACCGGCCGCGGCGAAATATTCTGCCGCCGCGCGTAGGCCAGAAGCTGATGGGTCAGTTCGCCGCCGCGCAACGCCGCGCGCTGTGCCGCGCGCAGATGGCGCATGCTGCGTTCATCGGTCAGCCGCGATTGCAGCAGCTCCAGATTGCCCAGCACGACGGTCAGCAGGTTGTTGAAATCGTGCGCGACGCCGCCGGTGAGTTGGCCGATGGCTTCCATCTTCTGTGCCTGGCGCAACTGTGCCTCAACCTCGCGCATCGCGGTCAGATCCATCGAGGTGAGCAATACGCGGTTGATCAGCCCGACGTCGTCGGGAAGCGGGATCAGGATGCTGCGGCGGGTCACCTCGCCGGTCGGGAAGACATGGCTGTATTCGTATTCGATGCGTTCGCCGGTTTCGATTGCCTTGCGATACTGAGCCTCGCCGAATTCCGCTTGCTCGGCGTTGAAGATGTCCCCGAGTGTGCGCCCGAGCACTTGCTCGCGCTGAAACCCGGTGTCGCGCAGCCAGGCATCGTTGACATCCTCGCAGACCAGGCGACCGTCCGGTTCCAGGCGCATGAACGCGAAATAGACCGGCGCGTGGGCAAACAACGCGGCATAACGTTCGCGCGCGTTGCGCAGCGCCTCGACGGTGTCCTGCAAGGCCCTGGTGCGGTCGGCGACCCGTTGTTCCAATGCCGCTTCGGCCAGCTTGCGCTCGGTGATGTCGATGTTGATGCCGAGCATGCGGCGAGGGTTGCCATAGGCATCGGCGAGCACATCGCCGCGGGCATCGATCCAGCGGATCTCGCCGTCGGGGCGCACGATGCGGAATTCGAGCGCGAACGGCCCCTGGGTGCGGCTCATCGTCCGAATGGCATGCGCAACGGCGCGGCGGTCGTCCGGATGCACGACACGGCGCCACAGCGCGCGATGCCCGGATGGCTCTGCCTCGGCCGGATCGCGGCCGAGCAATCGGAACATCTGCGGCGACCAGTGCAGGTCTCCCCGCGCAAGATCCCATTCCCAGGTGCCGACACCGGCGGCTTCCTGTGCCAGGCGCAAATGCTCCGCGTTGGCGCGCAGTGTTTGCTCGGTGCGGACCCGCGCGGTGATGTCGCGCCAGTACACGTGGATGCCGTCACCCGACGGCGCCGCGGTCACCTGGATCCATGCGCCGGTGATCGGCGACGTCGCCTCGTATTCGAGCGGCACTTGCTCCACGCGCACGCGGCGCATCAGCATCTCATTGCGGGTGCCGATGAGTTGCGGCATGCACTGCCAGACGACCTGACCGATCACCGCCTCGGCGGGGCGCGACCAGAACTCGAGCGCGCGCCGGTTGGCATAGGTGATGCGCCATGCACCATCCAACGCGTAGAACGCATCGCCCATGCTTTCCAGGATCGCACGGGCATCGGCTGACAGTGTCGGCACTATGTCACGGTCTCGGATCAATGTGCGCTTCAGGCAAGCCTCCTTGGATCGGGGGAGCAGATTAGCGGATGTATCACGTCGTTCCCACACTTTTGAGCGAGCATGGCAGAAGTCAATCCATAACTTGAAAGGGTCATGTAAAAGCCGCAGCCATCTGGCGTGAAATCCCGTTCGCGCGTCGCGTCTGCACTAAAATCGCTATGCGGCGACGGCCATGCCGCCGGTCGCGGGATCGGCGCCGCCGTCCAATTTGCCGTTCATGCAACGGATCGCGTGCACCCAGGCGAAGGTGTAGCTTTGAGCGTGGCGCAGCGTGGTGTAGCCATGTGCTTGCAGGTCATGCTCCGCGGACCGCAGGATGCGGTTGGACAGTTCGATCGTATTGGACACCGCGGCGAATCGCGGCGCGCACACCGCCCGCTGCGCGTCCATGCCGAAGTCGAGGACGTTGAGCATGACCTGAAGATTGCCCATGGTGATGTAGGTGGCGCCTGGCGCGCCCAGCACGAGAAACGGCGCATTGTCGCGGAACACGATGGTTGGCGACAGCGCGGAGAACCGCGCCTTGCCCGGCGCCAGCGATCCGGCGTGGCCGGGGCGCGGATCGAACACCGCCATGGCGCCGTTGTACATGAAGCCGAGGCCATCGGTGACGACGCCGGACGGCTGGCCCAGCGTGTGCGTCATGGTGACCGCGTTGCCGCCGTCGTCGACGACGCAGACCTGCGTGGTATGCTTGCTCTCGAAGCCGCCGCTGTTGAAGCGCGGGACGTGGGTTTTCTCGCCGCGGGCGATCTTGTCCGCCAGCTTCGCGGCGTAGCCCTTGGAGCAAAGTTGGTCCACCGGGATGCGCACGAAGCGCGGATCGCCCACCTTGGCATCCTTGTCAGCCGTGGCGATTTTCATCGCTTCGGAGACGATGCGGATATACTCCGGCGTATTGTGGCCGATCGCGCGCAGGTCGAAATGCTCCAGGATGTTGAGCATTTCCAGAAGCTGGACACCTCCCCCCGGCGGATTGTTGGTGGCGATGCGATAACCGCGATAGGTGCCCCAGAGCGGGGGATTGTCCTCCGGTGCGCAGGCGGCAAGATCGTCGAGCGAGAGCAATCCGCCATGCTCTGCCATGTCGGCGGCGATGCGCGCGGCGATTTCGCCGCGGTAGAAATCCTCGGCGCCATGATCGGCGATGCGTTGGTAGGTGCGGCCCATGTCGGGATTGCGCAGGATCTCGCCCACCGCATAGGGATGGCCGTCGGGCCTGAGGTAGATCTTCCGTGTCGCGGGGACGTGCGTGATCATGCCGATATTGGCCGCGCGCCCGGCGGTCGGTGGCAAATGCCAGAATTCGCTGACATGCGGACGCACCTGGAAGCCATGCTCACAATACGCGATCGCGGCGGGGAGCAATTCAGCAAGCGTGCGCGTGCCGAAGCGGCGCAGGGCGGTGTCAATGGCGCGCAGTGTCATCGGCGTGGTGATCGCCTGGTAGCCGATTTCGTTGACGCGGCCTTGCAGGATGAAGCCCCAGCCGTCCTCGGCCTCGCGGACGATCCGGTCCTGCCACATGTCGGGACGCGTGGCGGCGGGGGCACGGCCGTGGAAGTCGATGGTGGTGTGAACTTTTCTGTCCGGCAGGCAGAGGTGCAGGCAGCCCATGCCGGCGATGCCGCACATCTGCGGATCGACGGCGGTCTGCACCAGCGCGGTGCCGATGGCTGCGTCCACCACGTTGCCGCCCGCGCGCAGGATGTCGGCGCCGGCTTCCGCGGCTTCCGGTTGCGCGGCGCAGACCATGCCGTGGGTCATGGGGGATCTCCGTCAGTAACGCGGATCGGCCGAGAGCAATCAGGAGCGGATCGGCCGAGCGCAATCAGGAGCGGATCAGCCGAGCGCAATCAGGGGAGGCAGTGCCGGTCTTGATGTCTGCGAGCGGGCGTTGCGAGCATCGACCGCACGAGTTCGCACGGACATGCAGCGCGTTGCAATTGTGTTATCGATCCGCCGCGTTCCTGTTGCGTTATCGATCCGATTGGTTGCAGCATCGTTGTCCGACCCGCAAGAGCTTGCGCACTTTGCCGAGATCACATTGCCGCTTCCGTCTGCCGATCGAAGAAGTGGATGCGGTTCGGGTTGATCGCGAGCTGCAATCGATCGTGCATCGCGGCGCTCACGGTGGGTTCGACAGCGGCGACCGCGGTGGTCTGGCCCACCGACACATCAAGCAGGATCGAGGATCCAAGTCGCTCTACCACGTCGACCACGACATCCAGGTTGAGCTCCGTCGGATCGCTGCCGGTTGCGACGCGGAAGTCTTCTGGCCGCACTCCCATGATCAGTTCCTTGCCGGCATGGGGCCCAAGCCGTGACATCATCGGCGGGGGCAGTTTCAGTCGCATGCCGTCGGCCACGGCCCACGCTGCGCCGTTGTCCACGTTGAGACGCACGTCGAAGAAGTTCATGGCGGGCGATCCGAGGAACCCGGCAACGAACCGGTTGGCCGGGCTGTTGTACAGATCCATCGGCTCGCCCATCTGCTGGACCACTCCGTCACGCATGACGACGACGCGGTCGCCCAGCGTCATCGCCTCGACCTGATCGTGCGTCACGTAGATCGCGGTGGTGCCCAGCTTGTCGTGCAGCTTCTTCAGCTCGACCCGCATCTGGACCCGCAGCTTCGCGTCCAGGTTGGACAGTGGTTCGTCGAACAGGAATACGCGCGGGTGGCGGACGATCGCGCGGCCGAGTGCAACGCGCTGGCGCTGTCCGCCGGAGAGTTGGCGAGGCTTACGGTTCAGATAGGGCTGGATGCCGAGGATCTCCGCCGCCTCTCGCACGCGCGCCGCGATCTGGTCGCGCTCGAATTTGCGCATTTTCAGGCCGAACGCCATGTTGTCGAACACCGACATGTGCGGGTAGAGCGCGTAATTCTGGAACACCATGGCGATATCGCGGTCCATGGGCGGCAGGTCGTTGACCACGGTATTGTCGATCATGATCTGGCCGGAACTGATGCTTTCCAGGCCGGCGACCATGCGCAGCGTCGTGGTCTTGCCGCAGCCGCTGGGGCCAACCAGCACGACGAATTCGCGGTCGCGAATGTCGAGCGTCACGTCCTTGACGGCATGGAACGTGTCGAATTTCTTGTTGAGATTGCGGATGATGACCTGGGCCACTGGGTTAACCCTTTACCGATCCGGTGATGCCGGACACGTAATGCTCGACGAAGAACGAATAGACGATGGCCACCGGGATCGATCCCAGCAGGGCGCCGGCCATCAACTCGCCCCAATAGAACACGTCGCCGCGGACCAGGTCCGAGGTGACGCCAACGGATACGGTCTTCTCCGCGGGCGAGGAGAGGAACACGAGCGCATAGATGAACTCGTTCCACGACAGCGTGAAGGCGAAGATTCCGGCCGACAGGATACCCGGCAATGCCACCGGAAATACGATGAACAGCATCGCCTTCCATCGCGTTGCGCCGTCGATGCGGGCGCATTCCTCGAGTTCCTTGGGAATCGATTTGAAGTATCCCATCAGCAGCCAGGTGCAGAACGGCACCAGGAAGGTCGGGTAGGTCAGGATCAACGCCCAGGGTGTGTCGCCGATGTGAAAGTCGCGGATGATATCGGACAGCGGAATGAACAACAGGGTCTGCGGCACCAGGTAGGTGACGAAGATGCCGGTGCCGATGCTGCCGGCAAACGGGAATTTGAGGCGCGACAGCGCATAGCCGGCCAGCAGGCCGCAGAACAGCGAGATCGCCGTCGCCGCGATCGAGATGATCATCGTGTTCAGCATCCAGGTCGAGAACAAGGTTTCCGTCAGCAGGTTACGGATATGCTCGAACGTCGGGTGCAGGGTCCAGAACGGCTGGTACAGCGGCGAGCTCCACGGCTTGTAGAGTTCGCGGTCCGGACGGATCGACGTGACCAGCATCCAGTAGAACGGGAACAGCAGGAAGATGACGAACGCGGTCAGTGGCACGTGGAAGAATGCCAGGCGCCGCCATCGTGTTCCCTCGATCATCGATGCACCATCATGGCCGGGTCGTTCCTTGTCAGGTTGTCGCCGCCTCGCTAGGCGGTCTCCACCTTGCGGATATAGACAAGCTGCACGATCACAACGATCAGCAGGATCGGGAAGATCGCCAGCGAGATGGCCGCGCCCTGGCTCAGCAAACCGGTGCCGATGCCGAGCTGATAGGCATAGGTGGCGAAGAGCTGCGTCGTGTTGGCCGGTCCGCCACCGGTCAGCACATAGACGATCTGAAAGTCGGCGAAGGTCTGGATGACGGAAAACAGCATGATCACCATCGTCACCGGCAGCAGGAGCGGCCAGGTGACGTGGCGGAAGCGTTGCCAGGCGCGGGCGCCGTCGATGGCGGCCGCCTCGTGCAGCTCCGGGCTGATGGTTTGCAGCCCGGCCAGCAGGCTGATGGCAAAGAACGGCACGCCGCGCCAGACATTGACGACGATCACGGACGTCATCGCCAGCCATGGCACGCCGAGCCAGTTGATCCGGTCGGCGATCGTGATCAGATGCAGGTGCAGCAGCACGTAGTTGAGCACGCTGAAGGTTGGATCGAACATCCATTTCCAGGCAAACGTGGACAGCACCGTCGGGATGATGAACGGCAGCAGGATGGCGGCGCGCATCAGGGCCTTGCCGCGGAAGCTGCGGTTCAGCAGCAGCGCCAGCCAGAGCCCGAGCCCCAGCTTCACGGTGGTCGCCACCACGGTATAGAAGCAGGTGTTCCACACCGCCATGCGGAAGATGTCGTCGTGCCAAAGCACGACGAAGTTCTGGATGCCGACGAAGTGGCCGGGTATTCCAACCCTGGTGTCGGTCACTGCCAGTTCGATCCCCTTGACGAAGGGGTAGGCAGTGAACAAGCCGAGCAATACCAGCGTCGGTGTCAGCAATGTCAGCCCGAGCCAACGTTCGTCTTCCAGCAGCCGTGTAATCGCTCCACGCGGCCGGGCCGGGGTGTAGACGTCGGAGGCCGCAACTGTGGAAACCTGGGACATGCCGGCGTCCTCTCAGTCCGAGCCGCGGCGCTCGCGTCGCGCCCGCGGCGATCCGCAGGCGCGATGGCGAACGAATGGTGCCGCGTCAGGCACCATAGATCGACTTCAACTCGCCCGTGGCCCAGTTGAGCGCGTCTTCCGCCGTCGCACCCTGGACCGCCTTGGCGTACATGTCGATGATGATGTACTTGGTCTGGACCTCGGCCGCGGCGCGATCCGGCGGCCCGGCAAAGCCGGTGAGCCTGCCCTGGGCGGGCACATTCTTGAATGGCGCCAGGACCGGATCCGCTGACCAGACCTTGTCGCCCTCCCAGTATTTCGTCGCGCCGTCGGTGTATCCCTGCTGCGAGGTGAACCATTCCTCGAACACCGGCTTCGAGTGGATCCATTTCAGGAACGTCTTGGCGGCGTCCTGATTCTTTGAATAGCCCATGACCATGTCGGTGAACGGGCCCGGCAAATTGTACTGGCCGCCGGGACCCTTGGGCAGCGCGGCATGGCGGATATCCAGGTACATCGGCTTGCCGTCGTCGGTCTGGTAGGTGTCGGGCTTGCGCTTCGCCTCGATGTAGATTGACGCGCCGTTGTTGGTGCAGGCGATCGTGCCCGAGAGGAAGGCGCGGTTGTTGCTTGAATCGTCCCACGACAGGCCGCCCGGGTCGCACGCGTCGTTCCAGAACGGCACCGCGGTCTTGATGGATTCGAGGGTCTCCTTGCTGTTGAGCGCAACGGTCTTGCCGTCGGCCTCGACCTCCTTGCCACCGAACGACCACAGCCAGGGATACCAGAACCCGGGCGGGTCGCCGAACGAGTGGCTGAGCGCCTGGCCCACCGGCGTACCCTTGGCCTTCAGCTTCTTGCCGGCATCCTGCAGCTTTTCCCAGGTATCGGGGAATGTGTTGTAGCCGATGGCCTCGAACCACGACTTGCGGTACGCGACGAGACCGCCGCCGATGCACCACGGCACGCCGATCCATTTGTTCCCGACCATGCCGACCTGCTTCGAGATCGGATAATACCCACCCTGTTGCTCACCGATTTCCTCCGCCACGTCGGTCATGTCGGCGAGGCTGGCAGTGTAAAGCTGCGGCCAGTTGTTCAGGCCCAGAATGATGTCGGGTCCGTTGCCGGACTGGATCGCCGACGTGACGCGCGCCTGGATGTCGTTCGCGTTGATGGTTTCGAGCTGCAGATTGATGCCGAGCGCCTTCTGGCACTCTTTGGTAATCTGGTTCTTGAGCAACACGTCGGATGCCGGCACGAAGTCGGACCAGCGGACCCAGTGCAAGGTTGTTTGCTGCGCGTAGGCAGGTGCCCGACCGGTCGCCAGGATCGCGCCAAGCCCGCCAGCCGTTGCCGCCGCCGCTCCTGAAAGTCGCACAAAATCCCGTCGCCGAAGGCGATTCATAGGCTTTCCTCCCGAGGTATCTTTTTTGTCCGCTTACGCCGAGGCTACGGCAAAGGCCAACCGGGTGCAAGCATCCGCGGCGTTCTACCTGGCTGATGGCTGCTGTCGATCAACGCGGTCGAATCAAAACCTGTCGGTGAAGATTGCAGGATTGTCTAATACAAGGAACCCGCCGCGTTGCCGGATTCCACAACACTGCTCTCGTTATAGAATCGTATCCAATTAACCAGGCGCCATCGACCGTGCGAGTCCAATCTATTGAAGCAGGTCTATTGAAGCAGGTGCGATGGACCGTGCGAGTCCAACCGCAGGCGACGTTGCAGAAGATGTCAGGCGCGGGGCGTTGCGCAGCAGCCCGGTCAGGTCTCGCTGCGGCGGTGGTGATCCGTGTGTCGTCGCAATGGGCGGCAGCCTGACCGGCAGCCGCGCATTCGGGCAAACCGGGGTTCCGCCATTGCGTGCCGATCGACTCCCGGTTTACCGTTACATTACGGTGGATGGATGCGACCGCCTGAAGGCCCTGGGTGGCTGCCTCCGACGACCGGCCGGCCGCACGGACACTCGTCCGCGCGGCAAAGTCAAAACAGCAAGAACACTACCGTTCTCACGGCAGACCAAGCGGACTGATCGCTGCCACATACGCGCCTCACAGGGAGGATCCGCCATGCTCGACTTGCTCGACCGGCAAAGAAAATTGACCACCAACCAATGGAAGATCGTGATTGCCGCCACGCTCGGCGACATGCTGGACTTCTTCGACTTTTTCCTGATCGGCTTCGTGTTGGCCTTCATCGTGAAGGACTGGCACCTGACCTACGGCGAGTCAGGCATGATCTTGCTCGCCTCCGGCATCAGCGCACCCTTCGGCTCGCTGTTCTATGGCTGGCTGGCCGACAAGATCGGCCGGCGCAAGGTGATGATCGCGACCGTGCTCAACTTCTCGGTTGCCACCGGCGCCATGGCCTTGTGTCCGAGCGGGGCGTGGTTTTACCTGGCGGTCTGCCGCCTGATCGTCGGGCTCGGTGTGACCGGACTCTACTCGGTCGACATCACGATGGTGCAGGAGTTCGTGCCTTCCCATAAGCGCGGCTGGCTCACCGGACTGACGACGACGATGCTGCCGGCCGGCGTGCTGCTGGGCGCTCTGCTGGGTGGCTACACGACACCCTATATCGGCTGGCGCGGTTTGTTCGCCGTCGGCTTGCTGCCCGCGACGCTGACGCTGTGCATCCGCGCCTGGGTGCCGGAATCGCCGCACTGGCTGATGCGCATGGGCCGCATGGAGGAGGCGCGCCGCTCAATCGCCTGGGCCTTGCAGATCGATCCGGCCACGATCCCGCTGCCGAGCGTGGCACCGATCGCGGAACATACGCGCTGGCTCGAACTATTCAAATATCCGCGCAGCATCATCGCCGGTTGCCTGACCGGCCTGACCCAGACCGGCGGCGTCGCACTGGCGTTGTGGATGGTGACATTGTTCGTGATGGTGCTGCGGATCACCCCGCCCGAGGCTTCCAGGATCGTCATCTGGGTCAGCATCTCGGCGATCGCCGGCCGCTTCTTTTGTTCCTGGATCTCCGACGCGATGGGCCGCCGCGCCTCCGGCTTGCTGACCTGCCTGTTGTCGGCGCTGTTCATGTCGCTCGCCGGCTACCTGCACAGCGCATTCATTGGCGGCGTGTCGTTGTTCGTCATGATGATCATCCTGCAGAATTTCTTCGGCAGCGGGAACTACTCGATCGTCGGGCCGTACATGGGAGAGCTGTGGCCGCAGCGGCTGCGTGGCAGCGGCATGGGGCTGGTGTATGGGGTCGGCAATCTGGGCAAATTCATCGGGCCGGCCGGGTTGGCGCTGATCGCCGGCTCGTCGAACTTTGTCGCGCCGAAGGCAACGCTCGACGCGCTGGTTCCGGGGTTCAACTACTTCGCGTTCTGGTATGTGCTGGGGGCGGCGGCGTTCTGGTTCATCGGCATCGAGACGAGCGGACGAACGTTCGACGCGATCGATGCCGAACTGAGCCGGGCAGCCCCGGCAGCGGTGTCGTCGCGGATCACCGGCGGTGCCGGTTGATTGAGCTGCCTGTCCCCGTCGTGGCGGGGACAGGCCTGGCGGTGGCGGGTTCGGGACGCCGGGAGACTCCCTGCTATCCCACCGCCGCCAGCGCCGGCTTGCGCGAAATCCCCAGCACCAGCAGCGATGCCATCAGGCACGCGGCGCCGCTTGCCAGGAACGCCAGCATGTAGCTGCCGGTGGCATCGCGCACCGCTCCGGCGGCGACTGCCGCCAGCGACCCTCCCACCTGATGGGCGCAGAAGATCCACGACACGATCACCGGCCCGTCCTTGCGGCCGAACACGGCATTCGTCAGCGTGATCGTCGGCGGCACCGTGGCGACCCAGTCCAGGCCATAGAACACCGCGAAGATCGACAGATCGAACAAATTGAACTGGGTGAACGGCAGCAGCAGGAGGGAAAGACCGCGCAGGCTGTAGTACCAGAACAATAGAACACGCGGATTGTAGCGGTCGGTCAGCCAGCCGGAGCAAATCGTGCCGAACAAGTCGAACACGCCGAGCGAGGCCATCAGGCCGGCGGCGGTGACCTCCGGGATGCCGTGGTCCATGCAATAGGCGATCATATGCGTGCCGATCAGCCCGTAGGTGGAGAAGCCGCACACCGCGAAGCTGCCGGCCAGCAGCCAGAAATCCACCGACCCGGCGCCTCGTGCCAAGCCTCCGAAGGCGACGCGGAACGGGTTGCCGGAGGTGGGCAGGGTCGGGGGCTCCTCGCGCGCGCCGTATGGGCCGATGCCGACCGCGCCCGGGCTTTCCGCCAGCAGCAGCCAGACCAGCGGGATCATCGCGGCGACCAGCAGCGACACCGCGATCGGCACACTGACCCAGCCGAAGCTGGTGGCGAGCGCCGCCAGCGCCGGCAGGAACACCAATTGGCCACTGGCATTGCTGGCGGTGAGCAAGCCGGTCACCAGGCCCCGGCGGGCGACGAACCAGCGGTTGGCGATGATGGCGATGATGCCGAAGCCGGTGGCGCTCGCGCCCAGCCCGACCAGCAGCCCCCAGGTGAGGTAAAGCTGCCAGGGATGGCGCACCAGGGCGCTGCCGCCGGCCCCTGCCGTCAGCAGCACCAGCGCCGCGATCATGGTGCGGCGGAGGCCGAAGGTCTGCATCGTCGCCACGGCGAATGGGCCGGTCAGGCCAAGCAGCAGGATGTTCAGCGAGACCGCGCCGGCGATGGTGTCGGCGGACCAGCCGAAGCTTTGCTCGAGCGGCACCAGCAGCACGCTGGGCGCGGCGCGCACGCCGACGCCGATCAGGATCACGGTGAAGCTGACGGCGGCGATGATCCACGCATAGTGGACCCGGCCCGAGAACACGCGGGCAAAGCGGTGCGCGGGGGGCATCGGGGAGGGACTCCTCGGGTCTGGCTTGCGGCCAAGATGACGGACGTCATATGATAGGGCAAGCGAATAGCTGACGTACGTCATGCGTCGTAGGAATGGGGCCGATGCGCGGCACTCGAGAGCAGAAGGCGGCGACGCGGCAGCACATCGTGGCGGCGGCGGGGCGGTTGTTCCGCCAGCACGGCATCGACGCGGTGGGCGTCGATGCGATCATGCATGCCGCCGGACTGACGCATGGCGGGTTCTATGGCCATTTCGCGTCGAAAGAGGCCCTGGTGGTTGAGGTCGCGGCGGCCTCCCTGGCGCGATCGGCGGCGCGGTGGGAACGGATCAGCCGGGAGAACCCACCGGATGCGGCGCTCGCGGGGATCGTCGGTCCGTATCTCGATCCGGCCCACGTCGCCGAGGTGGAACGAGGCTGCGTGCTGACCACGCTGGGGCCGGAGGTGGCGCGGCGGCCGGACGCGCGGGACGAGATCGCGGCCTCGGTGCGGGTGATGGCAGATGCGCTGGGGCGATGCCTGCCGGACGGCGACAAAGCGCGCGCGCTGGCCGCGCTGTCGAGCATGGTGGGCGCGGTCGTGCTGGCGCGGCTCGCCGATACGCCGGAGCTGGCGGAGGAGATTCTTGCGGCGGCGAAGGCGGCGGTGGGCGCCGCGGACGCCAACGGCGCCGGTTAGCGCCGGCGAACTGCCTCGCACCAAACCCAGCCTCGCCCGCGTCATGTCGCCCGCGTCATGTCGCCCGCGTCATTGCGGGGAAGCCCGTGGCGACGCAATCTCCCGCCGGGCATTGCTCCGAGGCTGAGCATTGGCCCGACGCCGCACCGGGAGGGAACCGCATGCAATTCAGCTTCACGGCAGTGCAAGAAGAATTCCGCTCCGTGCTGCGGCGGTTCCTGGAGGAGAAGTCGCCCCCGACGGTCGTGCGCCGGCTGATGCAGACCGAAGCCGGCTGGGATCGCGCCGCGTGGCGCGACCTGAACGGGCAGCTCGGGCTGAGCGCGGTGCACATCCCGGAAGCCTATGGCGGCCAGGGTTTTGGCCCGGTCGAGCTCGGTATCGTGCTGGAGGAGATGGGCCGCGCCTTGCTGTGCGCGCCGTATTTCGCCTCCACCGTGCTGGCCGCGACCGCCATCCTGCAGGCCGGCACCGAGGCGCAGAAGCGCGATTGGCTCCCCGACATCGCCGGCGGCGAGACGATCGCCACGCTCGCCTTCACCGAGCCGAACGGGCGCTGGGATACGGCGGGGATCGCCACCACTGCGTCCGCCACGGGGGGTGGGTTCCGATTGAACGGGACGAAGAGCTTCGTGCTGGATGGCCATACCGCGGACCTGATCGTGGTGCTGGCGCGCCGCCCGGGTTCGGCGGACGACGACGGGCTGTCGTTGTTCACCGTGTCCGGCGACGCGCCGGGCCTGAGCCGCCGTGCGCTGAAGGTGATTGACCCCACGCGCAAGCTGGCCCGGCTGGAATTTCACGACGTGGAGGCCAGCCTGCTCGGCGAGGCAGGCGCCGCCGCCGCGCCCTTCGCCCGGACCATGGTCCTGGCGGCGGTCGGGCTGGCGAACGAGATGGTGGGCGGGGCGGAGAGGCTGCGGCAATCGGCGCTCGACTACGCCAACCTGCGGGTGCAGTTCGGCCGCGCCATCGCCTCGTTCCAGTCGATGAAGCACAAGCAGGCCGACATGCTGGTGGATGTCGAGCTGGCGAAGTCCGCGGCCTATGCGGCGGCCTCCGCGGCGGCGGACGGCGATGCCGACCTGCCGGCGCTGGCGTCGCTGGCGAAGGCGACCGCGTCGGAGGCGTATCTGCAGACGGCGATCCACACCATCCAGATCCATGGCGGCATCGGCTTCACCTGGGACAACGACACGCATCTCTGGTTCAAGCGGGCCAAGAGTTCGGAAGTGTTCCTGGGCGATGCGACGTATCATCGGGAGATGATGATGCGCGCTTGGACCGAATGAACGACGGAGCGGAGAGCAAGCGATGACCGAACATACCGAAGCATCCGTCCGCGCCGATGTGCGTGCCTGGCTGGAGGCGAACTGGAATCCCGAATTCGGCCTGGTGGAATGGCGCAATATGCTGATCGACTCCGGCTGGGGTGTGCCGAGCTGGCCGAAGGCGTGGTTCGGCCGCGAGCTGCCGATGGCGCTGGAGATGGTCGTCGACGAGGAGATGCAGCGCATCGGCGCCGTGGGGGTTGCCAAGACCGGCATCCGCCGCCTCGCCGCGGCGACGCTGCTGGTGCACGGCACTGACGCGCAGAAGCAGCGCTTCCTGCGCCGCAGCCTGACGGGCGAGGACACCTGGTGCCAGTTGTTCTCGGAGCCGGGGTCGGGGTCCGACCTCGCGGGCGCGATGACGCGGGCGGAATTCAAGGGCAACCGCTGGGTGATCAACGGCCAGAAGGTGTGGACCACGTCGGCACATCATGCCGATTTTGGGCTGCTGCTGGCACGCACCGATTGGGACAGGCCGAAGCATCAGGGGCTGTCGTATTTCGTGCTCGACATCCATCAGCCGGGAGTCACGGTGCAGCCGCTGCGGCAGATGAACGGGCATGCGTCGTTCAACCAGGTGTTCTTCACCGATGCCGACGTGCCGCCGGAGAATCTTGTGGGCGAAGTGGGGCGCGGCTGGGCAGTGGCGACGACGACGCTGATGCATGAGCGGCGCGGCGCGGACGGGATTTCGCGCTGGGGGCGGCCGACCGAGGGCAAGGGTCGGGTCTATGACGAGGAACGGGCGGAGACGGCCACCGTCATGGAGCCGTACAAGTGGTATCCGCAGCGCGCCGGACGCGTGGATCTGATCGTGCAGCGCGCGCGGGAGACGGGGCGGTTTGAGGACCCCGTGGTGCGGCAGGAGATTGCGAAACTGCTGTGCCTGTCGAAGAGCGCGGAATGGACGGCGCGGCGGGCGCGGGCGGCGCAGATGCAGGGGCGGCCGCAAGGGCCGGAGGGCAGCCTGGGCAAGCTGATTTCGAGTCACGTGGCGCGGGCGGCGGCGCGGGTGCACACGCTGATTTCCGGCGCGGATGCCATGCTGTCCGGCGAGGATGGGGCGATGGATGGGCTGATCGCGGAGATTCTTGTGTCGGTGCCGGCGGGGTCGATTGCCGGGGGGACGGACGAGATCCAGCGGAACATCATCTCCGAGCGGGTGCTGGGGATGCCGAAGGAGCCGCGGACGGACAATGACCGGCCGTTCCGGGATGTGCCGAAGAATTTGGTGGTGTGAACCGTAAGTTACGCTTTCCGGGTATCGCCCAGAGCGCCGCATCTTATCTACTATTTCTTAGGCGGCACGTTTGGTGTAAGCTGTCCTCCTGTGGCGGGAGTCGCCAGACCTTGGGGGGAGCATGGACCATCAACTTGATAACCTTGGGCCCGAGCGATTCCAGCAACTTTGCCAAGCCCTCTTGGTCAAAGAGTTCCCCAGCGTAATTTGCTATCCTGTGGGGCAGCCGGATGGAGGCAGGGACGCAATACTAAGTCAACCTGAGGGATCTGCAGGTCATTTCGTCGTCTTTCAAGTCAAATACGCAAGATCCCAGCCAGCCGAGGAGGCTCGTGACTGGGTATTGAATGCCGCACGGGGTGAAGTGCAGAAGGTCAAGCGACTAATGGAGCGGGGAGCTCGGTCATACTATTTTATAACAAACGTGGCCGGAA
>DATJNA010000266.1:0-21051 GCA_035508435.1 Acetobacteraceae bacterium
CACACAAACACCTGAACGACCGGCTCAGAAGTCCATGTCGCCCATGCCACCGCCCGGCGGCATCGACGGCGCGGCCTTCTTCTCCGGCTTCTCTGCCACCATCGCCTCGGTGGTGATCAGCAGGCCCGCCACCGACGCCGCATCCTGCAGCGCAGTACGGACAACCTTGGTCGGGTCGATGATGCCGGCCTTCACCAGGTCCTTGAACTCGCCGGTCTGCGCGTCAAAGCCCCAATTGTACTCGTCCTTGTCCAGCACCTTGCCGGAAATCACCGCGCCGTCCTCGCCGGAGTTCTCGGCGATCTGACGCAGCGGCTGCTGCACCGCCTTGCGGACGATCTCGACACCGAAGCGCTGGTCGTCGTTGTCCGCCTTCAGCTTCGACAGGATCAGCGACGCGCGCGCCAGTGCCACGCCACCGCCAGGCACGATACCTTCCTCGACCGCCGCACGGGTCGCGTGCAGGCTGTCGTCGACGCGGTCCTTGCGCTCCTTCACCTCGACCTCGGTGCTGCCACCGACGCGGATCACCGCGACGCCGCCCGCCAGCTTCGCCAGCCGCTCCTGCAGCTTCTCGCGGTCGTAGTCCGAGGTGGTCTCCTCGATCTGCGCCCGGATCTGGTTGCAGCGGCCCTTGATGTCGTCCTTCTTGCCGGCGCCTTCGACGATCGTGGTGTTCTCTTTCTCGATCAGCACCCGCTTCGCCTTGCCGAGCATTTGCAGCGTGACGTTCTCCAGCTTGATGCCGAGGTCTTCGCTGATCACCTGGCCGCCGGTCAGGATCGCGATATCCTCCAGCATGGCCTTGCGGCGATCGCCGAAGCCCGGAGCCTTCACCGCCGCGACCTTCAACCCGCCGCGCAGCTTGTTCACCACCAGAGTGGCGAGTGCCTCGCCTTCGACATCCTCGGCCACGATCAGCAACGGCTTGCCGGACTGCACCACGCTCTCCAGCAGCGGCAGCATCGGCTGCAGGCCGGACAGCTTCTTCTCGTGGATCAGAATGTACGGGTCGCCGAGCTCCGCCGTCATCTTCTCCGCGTTGGTGATGAAGTACGGGCTGACATAGCCGCGGTCGAACTGCATGCCTTCGACGACGTCGAGCTCGGTCTGGATGCCCTTGGCTTCCTCGACCGTGATCACGCCCTCGTTGCCGACCTTCTGCATGGCTTCCGAGATCATCTTGCCGATCTCGTTCTCGCCGTTGGCGGCGATGGCGCCGACCTGGGCGGTCTCAGCCGGGGTGGTGATCTTCCTGGTGCGCTTCTTCAGCTCATCGACCACCGCCTGCACCGCGCGATCGACGCCGCGCTTGAGGTCCATCGGGTTCATGCCCGCGGCCACCGCTTTGGCGCCCTCGCGCACGATCGCCTGGGCCAGCACGGTCGCCGTCGTGGTGCCGTCGCCCGCGATGTCATTGGTCTTGCTGGCGACCTCGCGCACCATCTGCGCGCCCATGTTCTCGAACTTGTCGGCCAGTTCGATTTCCTTGGCGACAGTCACGCCGTCCTTGGTGATCCGCGGGGCGCCGAAGCTCTTGTCCAGCACGACGTTGCGGCCCTTCGGGCCCAGCGTGATCTTCACCGCATCGGCCAGGATGTCGATGCCACGCAGCATGCGCTGGCGGGCATCACCGGCGAAGCGAACTTCCTTCGCAGCCATCGTCTATCTTCCCTCTATCGTGTTGATGGTGTTCGTTCGGACGTTTCTGGCGGCGCTCAGGCGGCCTTCTTCTTGGCAGCCATGCCTTCGACGATGCCCATGATGTCCGACTCTTTCATGATCAGCAGATCTTCGCCGTCAAGCTTGACCTCGGTGCCGGACCACTTGCCGAACAAGATGCGGTCGCCGGCCTTGACGTCCAGCGGAACCAGCTTGCCTTGTTCGTCGCGGGCACCCGGACCAACGGCGATGACCTCGCCCTCCATCGGCTTCTCTTTCGCCGTGTCGGGGATGATGATGCCGCCCGCGGTCTTTTCCTCGGCTTCGATCCGACGGACCACGACCCGGTCGTGCAGGGGACGGAAATTCATGCGGAACGCTCCTGCGCTCTGAGTGTTAGAGAGGTTTGGCGCTGCCAACACCCCACGCCGACGGCCCCAGACCAGGCACCGCCGCGCGGTTTGCTAGCACTCCCACCCCGGGAGTGCCAGCGCATCTAGGCGCGTCCGGCGGGCCAGTCAAGCCTTCGTTAGCGCTGTTTGGCGGTGGCTGCCAAGATGCTGGCAGCAATCGCGCGTAGCGAGTGCCAACTAATTGAAAACAGTGTGTTTTTCCTTTGCGTTAACCATTCGAGGCGTATCTCAGTCCCTGGCCTACCGGCAACCGTGCCCGGGTCGGGTGCACTACAGGGAAGCAACCGATACCAACCAGCGAATGGACCGAACAGCATGAGCCTTGCGCTGCAATTGAAGGATTATCGGCTGACGACGGCGGAAATTCTCTACCGCCTGCCGGATCATCCTGGTCTGCTGCAAAGTTATGTCTGGCAGGACCTGGACCTGGCACCGGATTATCCGGTGCTGCACAAGTTTCTCGATTTCTGGAACCGGGAACTGGACGGCAAGGTGCACTCGGTTCGGGTCGCTTCGGCCAAACTCGTCACGCCACCCCGTTATCGCCATCCGGGTGCCTGGCTGCGCCTGCACTGAAGCAACGTTGCGCATTCATCCAGATGGGTTTGATTCACCAGACTTATTCGCCGTGACTGCAATTGCTGTATTGGCTGCCATCGCAATGACCGCTGACACAATGACGGAGAGGCGGTTGACCAGCCGCCCACCCGGCATGCGAGCATGCGACCCTTGCAACCGCCACGGACATCTTTCGCATGACCGGCCTCGCCAGCCTTCGCCTGGAGCGCACCATCGATCGCCTGCTTGCGCCATGGCGCGGCGTCAGCGGTCCCGGCGTCAGCATCGGCGTGGTCCGCGGTGACGATCTGGTCCTGCATCGCAGCGCGGGCCTCGCCAATATCGAGCTCGGTGCGCCGATCGGTCGCACGACCACCTTCCGCATTGCCTCGGTCAGCAAGCAGTTCACCTGCGCCGCCGTCCTGATGCTGGCGATGGAAGGCCGGCTCAATCCGGAAGACGACGTGCGGCGCTACATCCCGGCCATTCCCGATCCGGGGCACCGGATCACGCTGTCGCACCTGATGCACAACACCGCCGGCATTCGCGACATGCTGGAGATCATGCGGTTGGGCGGCATGGATCTCGGCCAGCCCTGCGCGCCGCAGGATCTGCTGGACGGCGTCTGTCGCCAGCGCGCGCTGAACTTCGTGCCCAACACTCGTTATCTCTATAGCAATTCCAACTTCATGTTGCTCGGCCGCATCGTTGAGCAAGTCAGCGGCGAGACCCTGGCTGCCTTCCTGGCAAGCCGCATCTTTACCCCGCTTGGCATGACGATGACCCGCCATACGGACACCGTCGATGAGCTGGTGCCAGGCCTCGCCACAGGCTACCTGCCAGAGGCGAACGGCTGGCGCCGCGCGCAGCATCGGTTCCCGCTCCACGGCGAGGGCGGTCTGGTGTCCTCGGTCGAGGACCTCGCACTATGGCATGCGCAGTTCGGGCTGCCGGGGCGGCATGGCGACGGGCTGGCTCGCGCGCTCACCACCATGACGCCGTTCGAGAATGGCACGTCCAACACATACGCATGCGGCCTGCGCATCAAGACCTGGCGTGGCGTGCGCACCGTTGGCCATGACGGACTATGGCCCGGCTTCAAGAGCAGTTTCGTGCGGCTGCCGGAGCATGCGGCCGCGGTGATCTGCCTCAGCAATGACGGTGCGTCTGATCCGCACGACCTCGCCTTCCAGGTGGTTGATGCGCTGCTGGAAGGCACTGCTGGCGTGCATCCGGTGCCGCCGATGCCGGATTGGGCGGCGGCACCGAATCTTCCCGGTCGCTATCTGGAGCCTCGTACGGGCGCCACCATCGATATCGCCCGTGACGCGCTGGGCCGGGTTACCGCCGGCAGCAACGGCGTCGCCTCATGGCTGACGCCGACCGAGGACGGCCGTCTCGCCACCAGTCGCGGCTCCGGCGATTTCACCATGCGGCTGACCCGCGACGAGCTGCGGGTGGAACGCGACGCCGGCGTCACCGAGACGCTGCGCCGCGTCGCCACCGATGCGACCCTGCCGAAGGTTCTGGCGGGCCGCTATGTCAATCCAGACACTGCCGCCACCTGGACGATCGTGCCGACCGCGGCTGCGGCGGAGGTTCGCGTTGCCGGTCCGCTGGTGACCGCCGCAGGTCCGTGGGAAGTGGCGCCGGTGCAGGGGGATTGCATCCGCATCTACATACCAATGGCGCTGTATCGCGGCTGGCTCGACGCCATGGTACAGCGCGACGCCGGCGGTCGCGTGACCGGCCTGCACGTCGATGGCGGGCGGGTGAAGGGCTTGGTGTTCGCGCGGCTGAGTTAGCCGCTGGCGCACCTTTGCCGCCGTATCGGCGCCTCTCCTATGACGCCGGAGGAGCCGGGTACACCGGGGCCGGTACGTAGACGACGGGAGGGGGTGGCACAGCGTAAACTACCGGACGCGGCGCGGGCCAGGCAACACGCTCGCCCTTCGCGTCCATGCACTGCGTATAAGCGATGTTGTAGCGGTTCCGTACGGCCGCCGATCCGAGCAATGTGCCAGACAGCAATCCCGCCCCAGCGCCGATCGCGGCGCCTGCGCCGGCATGGCCGAGACCGATCCGAACAAGGCACCAGCCGCGGCACCGAGCCCGGTGCCGACCACGGCGCCGGCCAGGGCGCGATGTGCGCCGGCCCGTCCCGGCGACGCGCCGACCTGCCCGCCGGCATATTGTTGGCACGATGCGTCCTTCTGCTGGAATGACGCGAAGCTCTCGCCGGGGGCCGGCAACGCCGTCACGGTTGGCCCTGGCGGTATGCGGGCGGCGCAGCCGGCGAGGGTGAGTCCGGTGGCGGCGGCGACCAAGGTCCGGCGGCGGCCGGTCCAATGGCATGGAATCACCGGCTTCATCCTCCCATCGTTACTGCAGCGCATCACGGCACGTACGGCGCGTAAACAACCGGCGGGGCGTACACGACCGGCGGGGCTGCATAGACGACCGGCGGCGCTACCACCGGCCGCGCCACGACGGCAGCGCCAACCGCGGCGCTGATCGCCACGCTGGCGACGGCACCCGCGGCGACGCCCGCGCCAAAGCAGCATGGCCCCGGTCCCCGCTGCGGTCCTGGTCCCCAGCGGTGCCAGCCTGGTCGCCAGCCGTGCCAGCCCGCTCCGCCCCAATAATGGGTGACGGTGGCGCCGTGCGGCCCAGTCCAGGTCCAGCCTCGCGCGTACGCCGGTGACAAGAACGCCGTCGCCGTTCCTGCCACCAGCAATGATGTCACGGTAAATTTTCGAACCATCGGACTCGCTCCTTCGCCGCAGGCGATGCCGCGTGTCAGTGATACACATCAGCGGCGCACATGCGACACCGGCGCGCTAAGAACCATTCCAGTCCCCGCGATCGAGATAACCCTTGCGCTCGCGATCCAGCTTCTCGAAGCGTTGCGCGATGCAGTCGTATTGCTGTCGTGGCGTCAGCATTTTGAATCGCTGTGCTATTGGCGCGTTCGCCGTCATCAGCCGGCTCTTGGCGTAGGTCTCGTATTCCTGCAGCGTCACACGGCCATCGTGATTCGCGTCGGCGGAGTCAAAATTGCCCCGCATGCGCGCCTGCGCCTGGGGCGTTGCCGCCAGCCCGGTTGCCATCGTGAGAGCCGCCATTGCCAAGGCCGCGCACGTCTTGAAGCGATGCATGTCGCTCTCCGTTCCTGCATTGCCGGCTGATACGCGGCAACCAACGCATTGCGACACGCACGGGGACTGAAATTCTTCGGGTTCAAATTTTGTGAATCGAATGCTACTGCGTTTTCGACTCTTCATGCTCTGACCTCCGGGTGGCAATCAGCTTGCGCCGGCCCTCCGGCGAGACCTGCGCGAGCGCATCGACCAACGTGTGGTCGAAGTCGCCGAAGAACCTGTTCCACGCGCCCTGCCATGCCGACAACGCCTGTTCCACCGCGGCTGGATCATAATGTTGCGCGACAATATCATCCTGCAATGCGCGCCGCGCCGCAGTAAGCTGCCGCAGCGACGGCACATATTGCGGCGCATTGCGTTTGATCACCGTGCCGAAGGCCGCGGCATCGCGCGGCGGCAGGCTCGCTTCCGCCCGGGCCAGCGCGCGCATCAGCGGTTCCCCAAAATTCACCGCAGCACGATGGACCTGCCACAGATGTCCGCCGATCAGCGCGACAAAGAACAGGTTCAGTACGATCGAGATTGGCAACGCGATGCGCCGCCAGCCTGCGCGTTGTTGGGTCATCGTGGTCATTGCGCCGTGTCAATCCTCCAGCAGGTGGATTGGTGCCGGCTGCAACATGCTCATCAGCGTGTCGGGCGCGGGCTCCGCGGCGTACATCGCGCCGATCAGCAGCCCGGCTACGACCGCGAGTACCCCGCTCGCCGTCAAGCCGAGCACGCCGGCCCGACCGACCCATGGCTCCCATGTGGCCGGCCTCCAGGCGAGCTGCCGTCGAGGCCTGTGCACTGCCGGCACCGACAGTCGGGCCGCCACGCCGGCACGCAAGCGTGCCATCGCCGCGTCCTGCTCGCCCGGCTGCCGCCAGGACACGACTTGCTCTTGCATGCTCGCTGCCGTGATTGCCGCGTCCAGGACGTGGGCACCCTCCCGCAGGGCATACGCCTCAGGCGAGGCACGCAACAGAGCCAGTGCCGCCTCGCGTTCCTGCTCCGGCCAGCGTTGCAGGTCCGCGCCGAAACTGCCGGCCAAAGCCCTGAAACGCCGCAGCGTCATCATGTGTGTCTCTCCACTCAGTCATGCTCCGGCAGCAGGTGTTCGCGCAGACTGGCGCGTGCTCGCGCCAAGAGTCGCTCCACCGCCTTGGCCGACAGCCCAAGGATTCGCGCCGCCTCGGCACCGGACAGGCCCTCATCGTAGACCAGCGCCAGCGCCGCCCGCTGCCGCCCGGGCAGCGCCCGCAGCGCGCCGGCCAGCGCCGCCTGGCGCTCATGTGTTGCGAGCAACTCGTCGGCGCCGGCTCCGGCGTCGGCGGGATCGAAATCGTCGGGCAATGGTTCTGGCTGCAGCCGCCGACGCTGATCGATGCACAGATTGACGACGATCCGATACAGCCAGGTGGTGAAGCGCGCCCGCCGCGGATCGAAATGACGGGCCTGAGCCCAGGCCCTCAGCATGGCCTCCTGCACCACGCCCTCGGCTGCCTGCTGGTTGGGGATCAGGCGCAAGGCAACGCGCAGGGCGAGCGGGCCGTGGCGCACGACGATCTCGTCGAAGGCGCGGCGGTCGCCGCCGCCGGCCCAGGCGACCAGCTCTTCATCCGGGGCAGGTGCATAGGCTCGCGAGTGATTCATCGGCCGCCTGTCGAGGTCGGATGCGCTCGGAGCGAACCCGGGCCATGCGACCTGCGGCCATCGCGGTCCGGCATAGTCCCATCCCATACGCATCGCCCTCGCCTGCGGGAATGATACGGAAGGGGCGCCCAAATCCCCCGTCGTCCCTGCTATTCCGCCGCCGCCGGCTGCGGCGTGGGAAGTAGTGCGGTCGCGGCACCCGGCCGTCCGAACAATACGCGCAGACGCTGCCGCCAGCATGCGGCCCGTAGCGCATCGTTCGCGATTGCCCGCCATTCATGTGTCATGATCGTCACAGGGTTGAGGCTGCCGATCGGATGCACCAACCCATAGGTGATCGGGCGGGTTGCCGATTCTTCCGCGAACGTTCCGAACAAGCGGTCCCAGATGATCAGCATGCCGCCGTAATTGCGATCCAGGTACTCGCTGTTGCAGGCGTGATGCACGCGGTGGTGCGAGGGCGTGTTCAGCACCCATTCGAGCGGACCGAGCCGCCCCACCAGGTCCGTATGCAGCCAGAACTGGTACATCAAATTGATGGCCTGCATGCCTGTCACCGCAAGCGGATTCAGACCAAGGAAATAGAGCGGCACGCGGAACAGCCAGTCGCCCGAAACGAGACCGGTGGCGCCGGTGCGAAAAGCGCTGGCGAAGTGGATTTGCTCGGGTGTGTGGTGCACCACATGCGTTGCCCAAATCCAGCGGATTTCGTGGCCGGCGCGGTGCCACCAGTAATACGCAAGTTCCTCGCCCGCAAACAACACGCCGAGACCCCAGGTGGTATCGAGCGGGATGGTGATAACGCGATGTGACCAGACCAGCAAGGCAATCGGCGTCACCACCAGCGGCGCGAACATCCGCATTGGAAAGTGCAGGATACGAACGCCGATGCTGGCGAGCAGCTCTCGCCACGGATAGTCGCGTTTCTGGACGAGCATGTAGCAGCCGGCCTCAACCGCCACCGAAGCGACGGCGAGGGGCCAGAACAGATGGTTGAGCATGTGAGGGTGG
The DNA here is from genome assembly GCA_035508435.1 of Acetobacteraceae bacterium. Taxonomy (GTDB): domain Bacteria; phylum Pseudomonadota; class Alphaproteobacteria; order Acetobacterales; family Acetobacteraceae; genus JASHVB01. The sequence continues at coordinate 8,441 of DATJNA010000266.1, forward strand.
GTGCGCATGAGTTGGCTCCAGGCAGCGAATGGCTGCCGCAGCTTGCGGCGTGTCCGGCGATTGCGGTGCGTGGTCGGGGCGCCTGGGGTCGCGATACGTCGCGGGCGCCGCGCGCGGTCAGTAGCGCGTGTACGAATTGCTGTAGGTCTGGCCGTTCGGTTCCGTCACGGTGCGTGAATCAGTGTAGGTGCCGTTGCCGTTGTTGGTCTGGCTGAACTGCCGCGTGCCGGTGCCGGCGGGGCCTGTAGTCGTGGTTGTGCGCCCGAAATTCCCGTTGCCGTTGTGATACGGCGTGGTGGTCGCGCTGTAGGTCTGCCCGCCGCGTGCGGTATAGGTCGCGGTGGCGCCTTTGCCTGGCGTGCGCGTCAGCGTGCCCGAGGCGGTCCTGCCGTTGAAGCCGGTGTAGGTGTGGCTGTCGGTGATCGTGCCGTTGCTGACGCTGCGGTTGAACGAGCTGGTGGCGGTCTGGCCATCCGGCCGAGTGGTCGTGACGGTGCGGCCAAAATTGCCGCCGCCATTGTTATAATTCGTGACCGAGTGGTTCCACGGCCCGCTGCGCGGCCCGCGGAACGACCAGCCTCGCGCGTCGGCATGCGGGGTGGCCAATGCCAAGACCGCCGCCGCGGCCAGGCCGGCCGCGATGTAACGGGATGCGGTCGCGTTTGCCATGCGTCAATCTCCGTCGGCGCGGCGGGCGCGGGCGCCGCCAGTTTGCATGCTCCGTGATACGGTCGTGCCACGCCGATCCCCCGGCTGGCGGCGGGGCGGAATTCGGCCTAATCCGGGCGCCGCGAGAGCGGAGGAACCATCATGCGCGAGATCGGCCATTTCATCGGCGGGCAGCATGCCGCTGGCACCAGCGGCAGGTTCGGCGATGTGTTCAATCCGGCCTCCGGCGAGCCGATCGCCCGCGTGGCCTTCGCTGGCGTCGATGAGGTGAACAAGGTGGTGGCCACCGCCGCCGCCGCATGGCCGGCCTGGGCCAACACCCCGCCGCTGCGCCGTGCCCGCGTGATGTTCAAGCTGAAGGAATTGCTCGAGCGCGATCGCAAGGAGATCGCCGCGATCATCACAGAGCAACACGGCAAGGTGCTGTCCGACGCCGACGGCGAAGTGACGCGGGGTCTGGAAGTGGTGGAATTCGCCTGCGGCATCCCGCATCTGATCAAGGGCGAGTACAGCGACCTGATCGCCACCGGGATGGATGCGTGGTCGGTGCGGCAGCCACTGGGTGTGGTCGCCGGAATCACCCCGTTCAATTTCCCCCTGATGGTGCCGCTATGGATGGCGCCGGTGGCACTGGCCTGCGGCAATTGCTTCATTCTGAAGCCATCGGAGAAGGATCCGGGCGCATCGTTGAAACTTGCCGAACTGATGCATGAGGCCGGCCTGCCCGACGGTGTGTTCAACGTCGTGCAGGGCGCGCGCGAGGCGGTGGAGACGATCATCGCCCACCCTGATGTCGCCGCCATCAGCTTCGTGGGGTCCACCGCGATCGCGGAGACAATCTATCGCGGTGGCACTGCGGCGGGGAAGCGCGTGCAGGCGTTGGGTGGCGCGAAAAACCACCTGGTGGTGATGCCGGATGCCGATCTTGACGATGCGGTGGATGCGCTGATGGGCTCGGCCTACGGCGCGGCAGGGGAACGCTGCATGGCGGTATCGGTCGCCGTGGCGGTGGGCAATGTCGGCGACAAGCTGGTGCAGAAGCTAGAGCCGCGGGTGCGCGCGCTGAAAATCGGCCCGGGCGTGGACCCCGAGGCCGAGATGGGGCCGCTGGTGACGAAAGAGCACCGCGACAAGGTAAAGGGCTACGTCGATCTGGGCGTGAAGGAGGGTGCCAAGCTTGTGGTGGATGGCCGCGACCTGAAGCTGCAAGGCTACGACAGCGGCTTCTTCATCGGCGGCTGCTTGTTCGACGACGTGACGACCGACATGCGCATCTACCGCGAGGAGATCTTCGGCCCGGTGCTCAGCGTCGTGCGCACTCCGGACCTGGCCGGTGCAACAAGCATGATCAACGCGCATGAGTATGGTAATGGCGTCGCGATCTTCACCGCGGATGGCGGCGCGGCGCGCGACTTCTCGGAAGCGATCCAGATCGGCATGGTGGGGGTAAACGTGCCGATCCCGGTGCCGATGGCATATCACTCGTTCGGCGGGTGGAAGCGGTCCCTGTTCGGCGACCATCACATCTACGGACCTGAGGGCGTGCGATTCTATACGCGCTATAAGGCGGTGATGCAGCGCTGGCCCGGTGGCGCGCGGCGCGGGCCGGAGTTTGTGATGCCGACGTTGGGGAGGTAGTACTCACGACTGTCGCAGCGGGAGCCGCGCACCATGTCATTGCGAGGCCCGCGGGCAAAGCGCGGCGGGACGAAGCAATCTCGTCCAAGTCGATACACGAGCGCCCGAGCGCGCCTGACCCAGGTTGCTTCGTTGCGCGACGCTTCGCTCGCGGTCCTCGCCATGCCAGGTGGGCTGGCCGCTTATTTCCGGCGACGCGGCGCCATCAACGGCAGGTTTGCGAACAAAGTGGGGGCCTCGCCAATCCTGGCGCCCTCGATTTCCAGCATGCGCAATTTCGTAGCGACACCGCCTGGTGCCGAGAACCCTCCCATCCTGCCGCCGGCGGCGAGCACACGGTGGCAGGGCACGATGATCGGAAACGGATTCTGCCCCATCGCTTCGCCGACGTCCCTCGCGGTGCAGCCATCGCCAAGCCGCGTGGCCAACTCGCCGTAAGAGATCGTCGCGCCCGCCCGGATGCCCCGCAAAGACGCGTACAGCCGCTGACGGAATCGTGGGATGTCTGCCATGTCGAGCGCGATTCCCGACAGGTCTCGCGCCTCGCCTCGCAACAGCCCCACGATGGCATCGATCACCTGCTGGATGTCGGGCGGCGGTGGCGCCTCGACCGCATTCGGGTGGCGACGCCGTAGCAGATCACGCGTTGCCTGGGCGGTCCGATCCGGCAACTGGACGCCCGTTACGCCGCGCGGTCCCCAGGCGATGCCACAGGAACCGATAGCGGTTGAGAATACGGCAAATCCATGGTCGGGCATAACCGGCACAGCGTAGCACCAGCCACCCGCTCGGGCCTTGCGATTCTTGCTCTCGCACGGCGCCTGCTGACAGCGGGCTGTCAGCAGTGGGCTGGGCGCATCCCGGAATAGGCGCGACAGGATCAGCGCGGTCGGCGCGGTAACGTCCTGACGATCGCTGCGCAACCCGTTGACGTGCTTACGCTGGACCTCCATTGCCTCGGCCAGGGCCGCTTGCGTTAGCCCCATGGGCTGCATGCGCTACTCAAGGAGAATCTCGCCGACTGTGGCCGGCTTTCGCTTCGTCGTCAGCGTGGGTCGCCTCACCTATAACTGCGGCTGTCGTGACAAACGTCGTCCGCCTCGCCGCGGCCGCGGTCCGCCAGCACGGCAGCGCCAGGCGCCCGGAAAATTAACGCCATCGTCGGCTCGGCAAGAGCCGACAGCCAGGGGTTGTCGCGGAATCGCCGAAACTCAAACTTGAGGTGGTCTTCTCAAGCCCACCACCGCCGCGCCCAGATCCTACCCCGCGGCCATCCTTGTCTGCGCCTCGAAGAACGCATCCACCGCCCGCTTCATCGCCACCGCGATCAGCTTGCGATGCTCCGGACGGCGCAGCTCCGCCTCGTCGCGCGGGTTGGACATGAAGCCCATCTCCACCAGCACGCTGGGGATATCAGCCGATTTCAGCACCACGAAGCCGGCGTGGCGCTCCGGGTTGGGCAGCATCGGCACATCCTGGTCGAGTGATCCCACCAGGTCGCGCGCGAAGCGTACCGAGCCGACCCGCGTCTCACGCCGCACCAGGCTGGCCAAGATGCGAGCCACCTCCGGCGACACGTGCGGGATCGGCAGGCCGCCGTAACGGTCCGCACTGTTCTCGCTCGCGGCCAGCGCGGCGGTCTGCGCGTCCGAGGCGGTATTGGACAGGGTATAGATGCTGGCGCCGCGTACGGCATGGTCCGCCAGCGCATCCGCATGCATCGAGACGAACAAGGACGCCCCATGGTCCTGGGCGATGGCGACCCGCGTCTCCAACGGGATGAAGACGTCGCGCCCGCGGGTAAGAGCGACGCGGTAGCGGCCGCTGGCCTCGAGCAAATGCCGCAGTTCCAGTGCGGCACTTAGCGATACATGCTTCTCGTAGGTGCCGGAGGTGCCGATGGCGCCGGGGTCCTTCCCACCATGCCCAGGGTCCAGCATCACCAGTGGCAGTGAGGGGACGGAGTCGAGACGAGGTGCCAGGGAGGAATGGGCGTCGCGGCGATGGGACGCCATGCTAGCGGCCATCGCGCCGTGCATCCAATCCGGGAGCAGGAAGGTGCCAACGATGCCGGTGCCGGTGCCGAGACGGCCCAGCAACATGCGGCGCGAGATCGGCCGGGAAGGCGACATGGCCAACCTTCTTAACACATCACATCTGTATTTGCATCTTTCTTCTTGATTGCATGAGGTTCATAAGCAAGAGCCCCATGGGGGCCTGCGCCATAAAGCGGGCAAGATCGCGAGGTGGGAACCGGGACGTCCCACGGCTTCGGATTGTAACAATCCCTTCCCACGCCCCTGGTCCGCCTTGCGGCCGGACCGCGCCGGCGGACGGGAACTCACCATTCGCCTATCCCTCGAGCCACAGCCTTCGGCCGCCGCCGAAGCGTCTCCACCATGCTGACAAAGCGGTGTCAGCAGCACCGCCTTACCTGTTGGGGAGCCAAACCGACCACGACCCCAGAGGCCCTGCTGCATGTCGCTCTACCCCTCCGCTCCCGCCATCACGGCATCGGTCGCCGGCCGCCGTGCCGTTGTACTCCTTACGCTCTGCCTGGGCCTCCTCGTGGCACAGGTGGATACGTCGGTGGTGAACCTCGCCATCCACCCGATCGGCATCGCATTCGGTGCGTCCGTCGCCGCGCTGCAATGGGTGCTGGACGGCTACAACCTCACCTACGCGGTATTGCTCCTGACCGGGGGATTGCTCGCCGATCTCTACGGCCGCCGGCGCGCGTTCCAGGCCGGTGCCGCCATCCTCGCTGCGGCGTCGCTCGCCTGCGCGATGGCTCCAACTATCGGCTTCCTGATTGCCGCCCGTATCGCTGCCGGGACTGGCGCCGCATTGCTGCTGCCAGCCTCGCTCGCCATCGTCCGCGTCGTCTGGACCAACCCGGTCGAGCGCCGCCGCGCCCTCGGCATCTGGGCAAGCTGCAATGGGCTCGCCTTCGTCATCGGCCCCACCATCGGTGGGTTGCTGATCAAATATCTCGGCTGGCCCAGCGTCTTCCTGCTGTCCGTCCCGCTGGCACTGGCGGCGCTTGTCCTGGCCGGTTCCGTCATCAGTGAGAGCGCCGACCCGCACGGCCGCCATTTCGACCTGCCCGGACAGATTGCCGGCGCCGTTGCCCTGGGCGGCCTGGTGTTCGCCGCGATCGACGGCCATCAGGGCGGTACTGCCTGGATCCCCGCCATGATCCTGTGTGCCGCGGCGCTGCCCTGCTTCCTCGCGCTGGAACGCCGCGCCGGCGACGCCGCGTTGGTCCCGCTGCCCCTGTTCTCGAGCAAGGCGTTCTGCGGCGCCATCTGCGCCACCGCCAGCATGACCTTCGGCATCTACGGCCTGATCTTCCTGCTGCCACTGGTCTGGCAGGCTTCCGGCACACTGAGCGCGGAAGGTGCTGGCATCGGCCTGCTGCCCTGCGCGCTGCTGTTCTTTTTGGTCTCGTCACGCTCTGGCCACATGGCGCAGCGCGCAGGCGTGCGCACCATGATCGCGAGCGGCACCGCGATCATCGCCTGCGGCTTGCTGACGCTGGCCGCCACCCAGGCGGGACGACCGCTTGCCCTCGCCGCCGTCGGCCTGGCGCTGACCGGGATCGGGATGTGGCTCAACACTGGCCCCTTGATGTCGGTTGCGGTCGATACCGTGACTGCCGCCCGTTCCGGCACCGCCTCCGCCCTGATCAACGTTGCGCGCATGGCCGGGGCAACGCTCGGCGTCGCGTTCCTCGGCGCCACCTTCGCGCTGTGGGGCGGTGGCGCCACTGGCCTGCGCGCGGCAATGCTCGGCGGCGGGAGCGTGCAATTGCTCGGCGCAGCCGTCGCATTCATGACCATCCGCGCACCCAGGCGCGCCTAACTATCCACAAGCTGTCCACAGGGAAATGCGCCCCGCCGATCGATCGCAGATGACGGGCCTGTGTCCGGCCGCTACGCTCGGGGCCTCGCTTCCTGAACGGGGACGGAGGCCGCCAGTTGGCCGGATCGGATCGCGGCCCGCGCTCGGCCGTGAAGCTCAGCGATGTGGCCGCCGCCGCCGGCGTGGCGCCGATGACGGTGTCGCGCGTCATCAACACGCCGGATCGTGTGTCCCCCACCACCGCAGCCCGCGTCCGCGCCGCCATTGAGAAGCTGGGCTATGTGCCCAACCTGGTGGCGGGCGGCCTTTCTTCACGCCGTTCGCGCATGGTGGCGGCCATCGTCCCCACCATCGCCCACCCGATGTTCGTCGAGATGGTCCAGCATTTCACCGATACGATGCGCGGCGCCGGCTATCAGGTGATGCTGTCGCTCAGCGGCTATAACGATTTTGCCGGCCTGGACCTGGTGCGTGGGCTGCTGGCGCGCCGGCCCGATGCCATGCTGGTCACCGGCGCCGAGCATCCCCCGCCGATGCGTCAGATGCTGGCCGAGGCCGGCATTCCGGTGGTCGAAATCTGGGACGTGGCACCGGAGCCGGTGGACATGCTGGTCGGCCTCGACCACGTGCAGGCCGGCGCCGCGGTCGCAAAACTGTTCTTCGAGAAGGGCATCTCCCATTTCGCCGCCTTCGCGGCCGCTGATACCCGTGCTCAGGCCCGCCGCCGCGGCTTCACCGACACGGTCCGCCAGCGCGGCGCCAGCGTGCTGGCCGAGCCGGTGCTGCCCGCGCCCAGCACAATCACCGCCGGCCGCCAGGCCATGGCCGCGCTGGCGCCGATGCTGATGGGTCGCACCGGATTGTTCTGCAGCTCCGACATGCTGGCGTTCGGCGCCATCACGGAAGCGCGGGTCCGCGGCATCGCCGTTCCGGCGCAATTGTCGGTGTGCGGCTTCGGCAATTTCGAGCTCGGCGCAGCCAACGAACCGCCCTTCTCGACTGTCAGCGTCGAAGGCGCCGAGATCGGCCGCACCGCCGCCAGCTTCCTGCTCCGGCGCCTCGGTGGCGCGCCACCGGGCGAAACCGATCGCGTCCTTGTGCCGTTCCGCATCCTGGAGCGTGCCTCGACCTGATTGCAGGCAGCAGTACTGACCCGATCCGCATTGTTGCAGTGCAGCGTCGGTGCTACGCTGCGCCGCAGCATGACGGTTTGGGCACTGAGCTCCGACCAGGCCAAAGGACAGCAAAGGAACTACGATGAATTATGTCACGGCGGCAGATCCGTACGTCGAGGCCGGCGGCCTCCGCGTCGCGCGCATCCTGCACGATTTCGTCGTGACCGAGGCGATTCCGGGGACCAACATCGCGCCGCACGCCTTCTGGCAGGGCCTCGGCATGATCGTGCGCGAACTCGCCCCGCGCAACCGCGCCTTGCTCGAACGCCGCGACGCGCTCCAGCAGCAGATCGATGACTGGCACCGCGCCCACCCGGCCCAGCCGATCGACCACGAGGCTTACGCCGCCTTCCTGCGCGAGATCGGTTACCTGCAACCGGAGCCGCGCGATGTCGCGATCGATGTCGCCAATGTTGACGCCGAGATCGCCAGCATCGCAGGCCCGCAGCTTGTGGTGCCGGTGACCAACGCTCGCTACGCGCTGAATGCCGCCAATGCCCGCTGGGGCAGCCTGTACGACGCGCTCTATGGCACCGATGCGATCCCAGAGGACGGCGGCGCGACGCGCGGCGGCAGCTATAACCTGGTACGCGGCGCCCGCGTCATCGCCCGCGCCCGAGCGGTGTTGAACCAGGTGGCGCCGCTTGCCGCCGGCAGCCACACCGATGCCGTGACGTATGCCCTGAACGGTGCCGCGATGCTGGTCACCCTGAATGACGGCACGAGGACCGGGTTGCGCGATCCTGCCGCTTTCGTCGGCTATCGCGGCGACGCCAGCGGCCTCAGTGCCATATTGCTCTGCCATCACGGACTGCATGTCGAAATCCAGATCGACCGCGCCCGCCCGATCGGTCGCGATGATCCTGCCGGCATTGCCGACGTGTTGCTCGAAGCCGCGGTCACCACCATCCAGGACCTGGAGGACTCCATCGCTGCCGTCGATGCCGAGGACAAGGTGCTGGCCTATCGCAACTGGCTCGGCCTGATGCTCGGCACGCTGGAGGACACGTTCGAGAAGAACGGCCACATGGTGACGCGCCGCCTGCACACCGACCGGCGCTATCAGAGGCCGGGCGGCGGCACGCTGACGCTGTCCGGCCGCAGCCTGATGCTGGTCCGCAATGTCGGTCACCACATGCATACCGACGCGGTTCTGGATGCCGACGGCCGCGAGATCCCCGAAGGTATTCTGGATGCCGCGGTCACGACGCTGATCGCGCTGCACGACCTGAACAACACCGGCCCGCTGCGGAATTCGCGCAACGGCTCGGTCTATATCGTCAAGCCGAAGATGCACGGCCCCGATGAGGTCGCCTTCACCGACACGCTCTTCGCCCGCGTCGAGGAGCTGCTGAAGCTGCGGCGCTACACCATCAAAATGGGGATCATGGACGAGGAGCGGCGAACCTCGGCCAACCTGAAGGCGTGCATCGCCGCGGCCATGCATCGCGTGGCCTTCATCAATACCGGCTTCCTGGATCGCACCGGCGACGAGATCCACACCTCGATCGAAGCCGGGGCGATGATCCGCAAGAACGACATGAAGAACACCCCGTGGATCAAGGCCTACGAGGACCAGAACGTCGACATCGGCCTCGCTTGCGGTCTGCGCGGCAAGGCGCAGATCGGCAAGGGCATGTGGGCGGCGCCCGACCGGATGGCGGACATGCTGGCGCAGAAGGTTGTGCATCCGAAGGCCGGCGCCAACACTGCATGGGTGCCCTCGCCCACCGCGGCCACGCTGCACGCGCTGCACTATCACGAGGTGGATGTCGCCGCGCGCCAGGCCGAGCTGGCCTCGCGGCAGCGGGCGCCCCTTACCGATCTGCTGACGGTGCCGCAGGCCGACCGGCCGAACTGGTCGCCCGATGAGATCCAGCAGGAGCTGGACAACAATTGCCAGGGCATTCTGGGCTACGTGGTGCGCTGGATCGACCACGGCGTCGGGTGCTCCAAGGTGCCGGACATCCACGACGTCGGCCTGATGGAGGATCGCGCCACACTGCGCATCTCGTCGCAGCACATTGCCAACTGGCTGCTTCACGGCATCGCCAACGAAGGCCAGGTGATGGCGACGCTGCAACGCATGGCCGAGGTGGTGGACCGGCAAAACGCCGGCGACCCGGATTACACGCCGATGGCGCCGCGCTTCGATGGCGTGGCGTTCAAGGCTGCCTGTGATCTGGTCTTCCAGGGCCGCGCGCAGCCGAACGGCTATACCGAGTTCATCCTGCACGCACGGCGGCGTGAAGCGAAGGCGGGCTGAGGAATTCCCCGGAGGCCGGTATTCAGGTCATTGAGGCCGACATAACCACACTCACCGTCGACGCCATCGTCAATGCCGCCAACCAGACATTGCTCGGCGGCGGCGGGGTGGACGGCGCAATCCATCGCGCTGCCGGGCCGGAGCTGCTGGCGGAGTGCCGCATGCTGGGCGGCTGTCCGACCGGCCAAGCCAGACTCACGCGCGGCCACCGCCTGCCGGCGAAATACGTCATCCACGCCGTCGGGCCCCGCTATCGCGACGGCCGTCATGGCGAGCCGGAATTGCTGGCGAGTTGCTACCGCAATTGCCTGGCGCTGGCGGTGTTGCACGGCATCACCTCGATCGCCTTACCGGCGATAAGCTGTGGCATCTATGGCTACCCGGTGGCCGACGCTGCCCACATCGCCGTGCAAACCACGGCCGCCTGTCTCGAGTCCGCTCCGGGCATTGCCACCGTGATCTTTGCCTGTTTTGGCGCGGATGTGCTGCGCGCCTATCAGGCCGCCTTCGACCTTCTCGGCTGAAATCCGGCTTCGGCCGGAATGTTTCGGAGCGTTGCTATCCTGCTGTAACCATGGGAAAAGTGCTATCCGTAGCTGGCGCGGTGTTCCAGCATCGCATCGGTGGAGGCAAGCAGGCAGCCCGTGAGTCGCAGGGACCGCACGCAAGACGGTGCATGCCGGCGCGCGGTGCGACCCCGCAGCCGTTGCTGCCAGTCCGGACCACCTCGGACCGCGATCCTTGCACGGCGGGGCTGGCCGAGCTTTGCCGTCTGGCCACTCGTCTGCCTGCTGGCAACCGGCCCGCTGCCCGGCAGCCGCGCGCAGGGGCAAAGCCTCGAATACGCCATCAAGGCCACGTATCTTCACAAGTTCGCCCCGTTCGTGGACTGGCCCAACCCCACCACCGAGTTTCCCGACGGCGCCTTCACCCTATGCTCGGTCGGTGATGACCCGGTCGGTGGCCTGCTCGATCGGGTCACGGCTGGCGAACAAGTCAACAACCACCCGATCGTGATCCGCCGGCTCTCCAGCGTGTCTGGCGATCCCCGATGCTCTGTGATGTATCTGACCGGCCCGCCCGCCCAGGTTGCCGCCAATCTGCAAGCGGTCCGCGGCATGCCCGTGTTGACGGTGACCGATGGGGCCACCGATCCCGCCGCCACCGGCATCATCAACTTCGTCATCGAGGACGGCCGGGTCCGCTTCGCCATCGATAACTCAACCGCCGAGGCCGATGGCCTGATCATCAGTTCCAAGCTGTTGAGCCTGGCGGTTCATGTGACCGGCAGCAACCGATGAGCGAGCAAGTTCCAGCATCGCCAACCGTGCCCCGTTTGTGGCGGGCCACGCCGGTCATTGCGCTGGCCACGGTCATTGTATTGCTCAGCGCCGGCGTATGGATGGCGCGTTACGTGGATCGCGCGAACGCACGGCAAGAAGCCGACCAGGTCGGCGTCCAGGCGCGCATTCTGGCCGCCACGGTCACCGCGGCATTGTCCTTCAACGACCGCCAGGCGGCGCAGGAATACGTCAACGCGATCCGCGCCAACCCGCAAATCGAGGCCGCCGCGATCTACGATGCCTCCGGTAAGCTTTTCGTCAGCTATCGCGCCGCCCCGGACATTGCGGTGCCATCCACCGCCCGCCCCGCCGCGCCGCGGTTCAGCAATGAGCACTTGGTGGTGGCCGTGCCGGTGGTGCAGGGGAGCATCTCGCTCGGCACCGTCTATCTGCGTAGCCTGACCGAGCCCTTCGCGCTGCGACTGCAACGCTACGGCGTGATCGGCCTGCTGATGACCATGGCTTCGGTGGTGGTCGCGGTGCTGGGTGTAACCCATCGGGCCCAGCGCCGTGCCAACGAGGAATTGGCCCGCCGCGCGGAGCAATTGGCCGCAGCCAACCAGGCGCTGGAGGCGCAGATCGCGCAACGCGAGAGGGCGGAGGAGGCGCTGCGCCACTCCCAGAAGATGGAGGCGATCGGCCAGCTCACCGGCGGCGTCGCGCACGATTTCAACAACCTGCTGCAAGTGATTCTCGGCAATCTGGAACGGCTCGGCCGTCGGTTGCCCGAAGCGCCCGCCACCGAGACGGGCCGCCTGATCGCCGCCGCCACCCGCGCCGCCGGCCGCGCGGCGACGCTGACGCAGCGCCTGCTTGCGTTCTCGCGCCGCCAACCGCTGACGCCGAAATCGCTCGACCTCAACCGGCTCGTGGCGGGCATGCTGGAATTGTTCGGTCGCACCCTGGGCGAGGCGATCCAGGTGGACACCATGCTGGCCGGGGGGTTGTGGCGCGTCTTTGCCGACGAGAACCAGTTGGAGAACGCGCTGGTGAACCTGGCGGTCAACGCACGCGACGCGATGCCGCACGGCGGCAGGTTGACGCTGGAGACGCGCAACGTGCGGCTGGACGAGTCCTATGCCCTGACGCAGGAGGACGTGCGCCCCGGCGACTATGTGTTGGTCACGGTCAGTGACACAGGTACTGGCATGACCAAGGAGGTGCTCGCCCGCGCATTCGATCCATTCTTTACCACTAAGGATATCGGCCAGGGCACGGGGCTGGGCCTGTCGCAGGTCTATGGCTTCGTCCGCCAGTCCGGTGGGCACGTGCGGATCGACAGCACGATTGGCCAGGGGACGACCGTCAGCCTCTATTTGCCGCGCTTCTTTGAGCTGGAGAAGCTGGACACGAGCGCCGCCGCACCGCAGGCCCTGCCGCTAGGCAAGCATCATGAGGCGATCCTGATCGTCGAGGACGAGCATGACGTGCGCAGCTTTACCCGCGAAACATTGCAGGAGCTCGGCTACGAGGTGCGCGAGGCTGCCAGCGGTTCGGCTGCATTGCGGGCGCTGGAGGCCAGTCCCAACCTTCGGCTGCTGTTCACCGATATCGGCCTGCCCGGCGGGATGAACGGTCGCCAGCTTGCCGAGGAGGCGCGCCGGCGGAGGCCGGAGCTGAAGGTTTTGCTCACCACAGGCTACACGCGCGACACCA
>DATJNA010000267.1:0-34707 GCA_035508435.1 Acetobacteraceae bacterium
GGGGAGGGGCTCCGCCCCTGGGCCCCGCCAGGAGGCTCTGCCTCCCGCCATCCAGCCAAGTAAAAAGTTCCAAGGGCTCGCCCTTGGCGGGGATCCAAGGGGCAGCGCCCCTTGGTGGGGGTTCGGGGGCGAAGCCCCCGATGCCTACAAATACTTCGCCGGCCGGATCATCGTCCGCCACATATGCGCCACCGGGCTGTTGTCGAAGCCCAGGCCTTGCTCCGGCTGGCGGAATTCGCGGCCGATCACGTCGGTGAATTCCTCCAGCTCCACTGTGACAGTCGGATCGAACGAGTAGATGTCGTGTACCGTGATCATGCGGCCCGACATGTACCATTTGTGGTTGCGCATCCGCTTGTAGTCTGCCTCGATATAGGGATCGGGCCGGTAATCGGCGCCGAACGTCTTGATGTAGGACTGCGGATATTCGTAACCGACCGAATCATCGGGATAGAAGCGCAGCACCTGGTGCGCGCGGATTGCCCAGGTGATCTCCTCATCGACATAGGGCTCGACCAATTGCGCGCCCCAATAGCCGTGATCGCCACGGATGAAGCCGATCGTCGAGATGTCGTGCAGCAGGCAGGCCAGTACCATTTTGTCGCCCAGCCCCGCCTTCACCGCATGCCGCGCGCTTTGCAACAGATGGGCCGCGGGGCCGAAGCGATATTTGAAGAAATCCATCAGCGTCGGCTGCGCCGGCATCGGCGGCAGGCGTGGATCGTCGCCCATCAGCACGCGGGCCTTGGGGTTGGCCGCCATCAGGGCGGCGGCATTCGGTGGCGGGCTCATATCGCCGTCCGCCAGGCTGTACAGCCGCGCCTTGATCACGATAAGGTCCAGTTCGCGGCTCATTTGCTCTTCCAGCGCGTCGGCGCGCTGCGACAGAGTCATCGCGTCGTTCATCGGTCTCCTCCTTGCCGCACGGTTGCTGCCGCCAGCGTAAGGCGGTGTGGCGCGGCTGGGAAGGCCGCGCGCCGGCGGTCAGTAATAGGCGGCGCCGCCGTTCACATGGATGGTCTGGCCGGTGATGAACCCGCCGTCGTCGCTGACCAGGAACAAGCAGGTGGCGGCGATCTCATCCGCCTTGCCTTGGCGGCCGAGCGGGATGCCGGCGGCGTCAGGCACCCGCCCTTGGTACCATTGCGGATTGGCGCGTGTGGTATCGATGCTGCCGGGAGAAACCACGTTCACCCGGATGTTGTGCGATGCGAATTCGGACGCCAGGCCGCGGGCGAATCCCACCAGTCCCATCTTCGCCGCCGAGACATGTGCGCGACCCTTGCCACCCGCGAACGCGCCGTCGCCGGTAAAGAACAGGATGCGGCCGTAACTGTTGGCGACCATGGATTCGATGAGCGCACGGGTCAGGTACAGTGCGCCGTCCAGCACCACGCCGCGGACTTGCTCCCAGTCTTCCGGCGTCAGTTCGGTGAACGGCTTATGCGGGCGAATGGCGGCGTTGTTGATCAGGATGTCAACGCGGCCGAATTCCGCCAGAGCGCGCGCGGCCATCGCCTCCACCTGCGGTTTGTTGCCGACATCGGCGAGCACGCCCAACGCCTTCACTCCGAGCGCGCGGACTTCGCGCGCCACGGCGTCGGCCTCTTCCTGGTTGGTGCGCGCGTTGACCACGACATGGGCGCCCTCCGCGGCCAGCTTCAGTGCCGTGGCGCGACCGATATTGCGGCCGGAGCCGGTGATCAGCGCGACCTTGCCTTCAAGTTTCCCCATCCTTGCTTCTCCGTATCGAATGAATTGCCATTAAGCGGGATCGAGAGCCCCCGTCATTGCCAGGTGCGCGCCGATGTCATGGCGAGGACCGCGCCAATGTCATTGCACCGCGCCTATGTCATTGCGAGGAGTGTAGCGACGAAGCAATCCCGGTCCTGCGGCGCACGTACTGTTCTTGCGCATCGTCGAACCAGATTGCTTCGTCCCGCCGCGCTTCGCCCGCGGTCCTCGCAATGACATTCCTCGCAATGACATAAGGGTGCTAGGGCCGCGTCAGGCGGTAGACGCGCGCGGCTGTGCCGCTGTACAGCGCTGCCTTCTCCGCCGCCGACGCACCGGCAGAGATGCGCTTGAACGCGTTCCATAGCTCGGTATTGCCACCCGACTGCTTGTCGGGGGGAAAGTTGCTCTCGAACATGCAGCGCTCGGGGCCGAATGCCTCGATGCAGGGCTCGATATACTGCCGCCACGCCGAGGCGAGTTCCTCGGACGACGGCGGCATGGCGCGTTCATGGAAATCGAACCCGAACGACGTCATGCCCACGCCGCCCAGCTTGACGTTGACGTTGGGGCACTTCGCCAGTTCGGCAATGTCCTTGCGCCATGCCGCGCGGATTTCCTCGCGCCGCCCGGCATAGGGCCCGACACCCAGCACGCCGCCGACATGGTTCAGGATGATGGTGGTGTCGGGAAAAGCGCGCGCCAGGTCGGCCGCGTCCGCAAGCTGCGGGTGGTACTGCCAGGATTCGAAACTCAATCCCAGTTTGGCGAGCTGCGCGAAGCCCTCGCGGAAGGTCGCATCGCGCGCCAGATGCGGCGGCACGACGCGCGAGACGTAGCGGCTGATGGCGGGACTGTCGTCGCGGGACACGCCGTAGCGGATGCCGCGGAACCGACCGCCGGCGACCTTGATCTCTGCTTCCAGCACCTCGCGCACCCGCGCGCCGAGTGTGAGATCGGCGTGGCCGATGATCGCCTCGGCGACGCGGCATGGGCCATAGGTGCCGGACGCGCTCATCGCCGCGATGCCGTTGACGAACTCGACTTCCCCGAGCGGCGCCATCTCGCGCGGCCCGCTCCTGCGGTACATGGCCTGGCATTCCAGGAACACGGTGGCGACGATGTTGTGGCCGCCGCCGATATCCGCCAGCAGTTCCGGCAGGAAATAGCGGCCGCGCTGGGGGACGTCCCAGAAATGGTGGTGGGGATCGATGATCGGCAGCTCCGGCTCCAGCGCCGCCTCGCGCGGGCGCTTGGCCAGCCACGCATTCAGGTCGGCGTCGTTGCGATAATACAGGCCGGGGTATTCGCCCTTGGCATCGCCTGGCTGGACCATGTTCGCTCCCCTCCGCGTTTGTGCTCGGCAAGCCTAGGCACCGTCGCGCCGGCAGGACAAGGGCGGATGGCGGGCGGATGGCGGGCGGATGGCGGGCATCAGACCGCGGCTTGCCCGCTCTCGCGAGCCGACCGGCTGGCCTGGAAGGCTTGGCGGAACAATGCGATGTCGGCGCGTGTCACGGCGATTGGCCAACCGGCGCTGATGCCGCCGTCCACCACCAGGTTATGCCCCGTGATCAGCCGTGACGCATCGCTCGCCAGGAATAGCGTGGCCTGGGCGACGTCGTCGGTGCCGCCGACATCCGGAAGCGGCTGCCATCGCGGCAGGACCGCGGCGATCGCTGCTCTTGCGTCGTCGGTCGTTGTGTCGGCCGCGTCATGCGCCATGCCCGCGCCCTTGCCGAAGATGCCCGTGACGATGGGTCCCGGCGAGATGGCGTTCACGCGGATGCCAAGCTCGCCCAGCTCCACCGCGGCGCAGCGCGTGAAGTGGATCGCGGCCGCCTTGGCCGCGGAATAGGCGTGTCCGCCCAATCCGGCGCGGGTGCCATTGACGCTGGCAATCGTGATGATGCTGCCGGATCGCTGCGCCGCCATGACCGGAGCGGCGTGCTTCATGCCCGCCACGACCGCGCGCAGATGCACGCCGAGTGCGGCGTCGAATTCGGCAAGGTCGATGTCGGCGATCGCCACGCGCTGTGAGCCGATGCCGGCGTTGTTCACAAGGCAATCCAGCCGGCCGTAATGCTCGACCGCGTGCCGGACCATGGCAGCAACGTCGGCCTCGATGCAGACGTCGGCCCGAATGAAGCTCGCTGCCGGTCCGAGTGCCGCGGCGACTTGTTCCCCGCGGTCGCGGCGGCGTCCCGCGAGGACCACGCGGGCACCTTCCGCAACGAACAATGCGGCGATGGCGGCGCCGATGCCACTGGTGGCACCGGTGACGATGGCAACCTTTCCGGCGAGTGCTGGCATGGGATCCATCTCTGTTTTGCAGATCATTGGTGCGCGACCAGCGGAGAGAGTTCGCGGTCGGCGGCAGCGATTTCCGCCGCGGCAGCGGCGACCGCATGGCGTGCGCCGACGCGAGCGTACCAGCGCGCCAGTCCCGGCCAGGCGTCGAGCCGCGGGCCGTCGAGCCGCAGCACCCACAACACCGCCATGAACAAGGCGATATCGGCGTACGAGAAATCGGCGCAGAAGAAGCGACCTGTCCCGAGGCGCGTGGTCAGATCGTCATAAGCCGCGGCGATATCTATCTCGGCCCGGCGACCGGCCGCCTCGCGTTGCGCCCGCACCTGAGCATCCTGCGCCGGCGGTTCGGTGCGATAGCCCAGGCGAAAGGCCAAGGGTGCCAGGACCTCGTCGCCGGTCAACTCGAGCAGGCGGCAGCGTGCCCGCATCCTGACCTCGGTCGGGTAAAGCGGCGGCGAGGGGTGAAGATCCTCCAGGTACTCGAAAATCAGGGTTGAATCGAACAATGCAAGATCGCCGTCGATGAGAACAGGGACCTGCCGCTTCGGGTTGACGGCCAGCACGACGGGATGGCGCGGCTCATAGCCGGCCGCCTGGCTGAACGGCACCATCTCGCGTTCGAAGTCGATGGCTTTCTCGCGCAGGGCGATCTCCACCTTTCGCGAGAACAGACTGAGCGGCGCGGAATAGAGTTTCATGGGTACCTGCCGAGGCGATCGAGTTGTACGGTGGCGGCGGAGAACCCGGTTCGCACCGCCATCGCGATGTCGCCATGGGTGAGGCCGACGTCGCTGGCGAAACGGGAATCGAGGCTCGCGCAGCGCCGCAGGTCGCGGCGTGCGGCGTGATTGTCTTGCCATCTGCGCAGCGTGGCGCGCACCCAGCCGTGGCGGCCGCCAGGTGGCGTAATGTCGGGGGTGACACTGCGCCATCGATCAGCGGCGGTGAAACTGCCGCGCAGGACGACGATAGCCGCACCCGCTCCTGTGTCGCCACGACTGATGACGCGGTGGAGCATCCAAAGGTGTTTGCGCGGCATCCGGCCAGCCGGGGCGGCCGCCAAAGCGCCGCCGGGCTCGGGTGTCATGGACTGCCTCCGTTTTTGCCGCGGCGGGTTTAGCCGCCTATAGCTGCCAACCGATGTCAGGATTTCCCGGCGTTTCTCGCTCACCGCGCTTTTGATCGGGGAGGGGACGGATGCGTGCCAGCCGCCTGCTGTCGATCATGATGCTGCTGCAGGCGCGCGGCCGGATGACGGCCGAGGCGCTGGCGGAGGCCTGCGAAGTCTCGGTCCGCACCATCTATCGCGACGTGGACCAACTCAGCGCCGCGGATGTGCCGGTCTATGCCGACCGCGGCCCGAATGGCGGCTTCGCATTGCTCGACGGCTATCGCACCCGGCTGACCGGCCTGTCGCCCAACGAGGCGGCGACGCTGCACTTCGCCGGGCTGCCCGGCCCCGCGGCCGAACTGGGCCTCGCCGAGGTCATGGCGACGGCGCAACTGAAACTGACAGCCGCGCTGCCGGAGGGCGCGCGCATCACGGCAGCCCGTGTGTCCGCGCGCTTCCATCTGGACCCTGCCGGCTGGTTCCGTGGCGCGGACGATGCCCGTCTGCTGCCGCTGATCGCCGACGCGGTCTGGCACGAGAAGCCGCTGTCGGTCCGCTACCGCCGCTTCTCCGGGGTCGTGTCACGCGTGCTGCAACCGCTCGGCCTCGTGCTGAAGGGCGGCGTCTGGTACCTCGTCGCAGGCGCGACGGAGCAAGTGCGCACCTATCGCGTGTCAAACATCGTGGAACTGACCACGCTGGACGCGCATTTCGAGCGCCCGGGGGATTTCGACCTGGCGCGGTTTTGGACAACCGCGTCCCGCGCCTACGAGGCCGGGTTGTATCGCGGCATGGCGACACTGCGCGTGTCGCCCTTGGGAATGCGGCGGTTGGGGCTGCTGGGCACTGCGGTCGCACAGGCCGGCGCCGAATCGGCCGGTCCGCCGGATGCCGAGGGATGGGTCACCATCGTGATTCCAACCGAGTCGATCGAGCAAGCCGCGGCGGACATCGTGCGGCTCGGGACGGAGGCCCACGTCGTGGGACCCGCCGAGTTGCGCCGCCACATCGCCGCATTGGTGCATGCGCTTTCCCGCGTCTATGGCGGGGCGGAAGCCGGTCACAGCCCTGTCGAGCCGGACGCCGACCACAGCGCGTGAGCGTGGCTGGCACGCCGCGGCAGCGCGGGTCGCGAGACACGCGCCGTGGCGGGGGCGGAACGCTTGCCATTGCCCTCGGGCAGTTCCGGCGTGGTCTCGCGACCCTGCACGTTTGGTAGCTTCACATCGAAGGGCGCAACCACATCGAAGGGCGCAACCACGCAGTACGGCAATGACTCAGGCGAGCATGTGGTCTACCGCAAAATGCGGCCGCCCAAATGACCCAGCTTGCCGGCAGGCGCGGAATCCGGCGGCGTGAACCGGCCGGAAGCGACCGCGAAGAGCTCGCCCAGCATGCGGAGGCGGCCGCTCCAGCCCGCGATCTTCGTCGGCGCCGGCGCGTTCCTGGGATAGCGGCGCAGCACAGGAATTTCGATCACCCGGTAACGGAGTTGGCTCGCCCGCACGGTCAGGTAGAACAGCAGCTCGTAGCGAGCAAACACGTCACGGAATGGGGCAACCCGAGCATCCCGCAGATAGCGGGCGGAGTAACCTCGGAACCCGTTTGTGGTGTCGGTGAACCAATGCCGGGCCGCGAAACTGAGCAATGGCGCATGGATCAGCCGGCCGGCGAGATGCCGGTCAAGCGGGGTATTTTCGGCCACGCCGCCCCGCATGTAGCGGGATCCCTGCACGTAATCGAACCCTTCCACCAGCTTCGCGACGAAACTCGGGATGGCTTCCACCCCATCCTTGCCGTTGCCGTCGATCGTTACGATCCCCTCGTAGCCTTCATCCAGGCACCACGCATAGGCCATGCGAAGTTGGGCGGAAAGCTGCCCGGGGCCGGTCTTCGCCAGCAATGCGCGGACGCCGCCGTCACGCATGAGGTGGTGGTCCAGCGAGCCATCGGTCGAGCCGCCGTCCGCGATGACGACGTCCACCGGTGGGTCCAGCGCGCCGACACGCGCAATCTGGTCGCGAATACGCTGCCCTTCGCTGATTACCGGAATCACCAAGGCATGCCGGTGCCGCCGCGATTCGAAAACGGTCGTGCTGAATGCGGGCAATTCGCGGACCAGCGCAGTCATAGCCATGCCTCGCGCATGGCGATGCCGGCCTCGGCGATGGCGCTCCGCCAATCCGGGGCCGTGCGCATCTCCACGGAAACCCAGCCGCGCCAACCTGCGCTTCGCAGCATCATCGCCAGTCGTGCATGCGCGCCGGCATAGGGCGCGACCGGTGCAAGATGCGGAGCGCTGGCATGGCAATGAACGGCGAGCGGCGTCGCCTCCGCCAGGATCGCCAGCGGCTCTTCGTTCAACAGCACGGTGCCGGCATCAATTTGAAGACCCAGTCCGGGCGAGGCGATCCGCCGCACAAGCGCCACCGCCGCCCCGGTATGGGTGACGAAGCGGCAATGATAGGCCGACGGAACGGCTTCGAAAGCCAGGGAGGAGCGGTTCGCCGCGAAGGATGGAGCGATCCGCGCAAGGAAATCCGCCGCCCTTTCCAACGCCGCATTCGCCGGGATGTCACCCGGATCGCGTATCGCCGGGGCGCCGAACACGCAGGGAACCCCGCCGCAGGCCCCTGCAATCTCGGCGACGCGGCGGAGATGGCGGGCGAGCGCTTCACGCTCCGCCGGACTGCCGAACAGCCGGATGCCATGAACTCCAAAGGTGATTGCCTGCATGGCAACGATCGGCAGCCCGCGGGCGGCGAAGTCAGCCGCGGTTCGCCGCACCTGCGCCAGATCAAGCGCGTCCCAGTCACCGAACGTGCGGGCAGGCGCCACTTCGACCCCGGTAAATCCGGCGGCGGCAACCAGGTCAAGTGCCTCGGTATCGTCCCCGGCGGGCCAGGCAATGTTCGAAATGGCAAGGCCGGAGAATTTCATCCGCGCTGCCTGACCTGGTCGATGAAGCTGGCCATGTGTGCGAAGACCTCCTCCGCGGTCAGGCGGTAAGGCGGTGCGGAACCGAACAGCGGTGCATGCCGCGTTCGCAATGCATAGTGCGGCGCCGGGACGGTTTCCGGACCCACCGGCGCGTCCGGGAAGAAGCGGGCGATGATGTCCCGCATCGCCACGGGCTCGGTGACCAGGTTCACCAGCGGCAAGCCTGCGTCGATCGCTCGCCGCAGATCATCCGCCAGCCGCGCCATCGGGTACCACTGGAACACGCAAGCGGGGTTCACACGATCCACCATATTGTCGTGCAGAAGGTCGAACAATGCGTTCTTCTTCAGGCCGGTACCGAACAAAGCGGGAAGGCGGATGATTGCGTGGGTCGGAAAACGCTCGGTTGCGAATTGTTCGACCTCCCAGCGGTGACGCCCGTACGGATGATTCGGCAGACCGGACAGGTCGGCGCCCTCGTCCACAGGCTGCGACGGATCGGGATACACATCGATCGTCGAGATCAGCACGAAGCGCGCGGCGCGAGCCGTACGAAGCACATCCACCAGGCTGCCGATAGCCGTGCGATCCTGGTCCGGCTCCTTGTTGGCCAGCCACTTGACCGCGGGAATGCCGGCGCAAACGATTTCGTCGAAGCTCTGGCCTTGCATCTCGCGAAAATTACGCGAGTTGTAGCAGTGCGTGTAGCCGCCGGTGGCTCGCAGAGTACCGCCGACGAAGCCGGAATGGCCGATCAAGGCCCGCTTCAAGACACGAGCTCGTCTGGCATGCCAAGTTGGAATTTGCCGGCCTGGTCCACCACGTTCAACCGGTTGGCGTGTCGCCGCTTGCCGCTGCGCAGTTCCCGGCTAACCACATAACGCCGTCGCGGAGCCAAGGTGCGGTAGATGCCCAGCAGGTATTCCGACATCAGTACGAACAACATGGAGAACAGGAACATCATGCCGGAAATCTGCAGTGATAGCGTGGTCCATCCGGGCAGCACGTCGGGTTTGAACAAATAGACGCTGATGACGTACACGCTGTAGAGCAAGCTCAATGTCCCGCTGAGCAATGCGAGAACTGAGGCGGTGCGCAGTGGCAACGTGCTGGCGCTCAGCAGTTCTCGTATCGCCTTGGGAACGGCGTCCCGCCAGTTGCGCCGTGGCTCCGCGTCGCCATCCAGGCCTGGGTCACGGCTGGTGAAACTGGGAAAGCCGCCGGCCACTGACGCCACCTTCAACAGCATCTCGCCTTCGGTGGAAGCGGTAATGAACCGAGCCGCGGCTCTGCTGTACAGCCGCATGAGAGCTGACGGGCGCAGTATCGCCCGGCCGGTCAGCATGGCGCAAAGCCGGAAGTAGAGCCGCGCCACAAGTGCGTACGCCAGGCCGGCGTGGCCGGGCTCCGGACCGACAACGCTGACGACCTGGTAACCCGCGCGAGCCCGGGCGACCAGGTCTCTGAGCGCGCGCAGCCTTTCATGGCGGGGCTGGGCGAGGACCACCCAGTCGCCCAAGGCGATGTCCAGTCCGACCAGGTACGCGGTATCGCGGTCGATCGCACTGGCCAGGAAGTGGACGGTCAGGTCGGGGATCTGGTGCGCCAGGTCTTCCAGCGCCAGAGTCGCCTCCGTAGAGACACCGTTGGCAATGATCACCAACTCGGTATCACTGAACATCTCCGCCAGTCCCTGGCCCCACGCCTGCAAGGCCGCCGCACGCGGCACGGTGGAATCGACTACCATGACCGCGCTGACCGAGCCGAGTCCGGGAGGCTGTGGTTGGGGCATACTGCGCCTGCCTTCAAGACCAGTCATGGCGCCGCAAAACCTCCAAGATGTCATAGATGTTGTCGATTTTGCCGCCGAGGACAGAAATGACCCGCTCGCTTTGGGCCGCCGTTTCGAACAAGATCGGGCGAGCGTCGTCGTCCTCTGCCTTCAGCAGGACAGTCTTGACCTCGTACAGCGAGCGCAACAGCGCGGCATCGCCAAGCGCGGGCAGGTAGCGGCTACCATCGCGCAGCATGGCTTCAGCGTGGCTCCGGGTACTGTTCGGTGCGTCGGCAGGATCGGTCCAGGCCGCGTGAGGCGTGTAGCGCACATGGGTCAATGAGTGGCAGGCACGGGCCGGAAACGGCATGGTGGAGAAGAACGGGCCGTCCATCACCGTGATGCCCAGATTGGCCAGCGCGGGCGGCGGTGCAATCAGAGCGATTTCCGCCAGCTCCCTTTTGAGCTGCTGGCGTAGTGCGACACCGACCATATCGAGTGCAGCGTAGCTGCAATTCAGTATCCAGTCCGCTTGCAGGGTTTCGTCGCCGACGCGGACCTGCGAACCGCGATCTGCTATTCTTTCGATCTGAGCGGCGGCGCGGAGTCGAAGGTCGATACCTGCGCTTTGCAGTCGCGGCAGGAGATCGCGCGCGAGCGCCGTGGCATCGAACGCCACCTCACGCGTGAGAAATGCCGCCTCGATCAGCTCCTGATTGAAAAGCTGATGCAGATGCCGTGAGCTTTCGCGGCAGGGAATGCCGATTTCGGAGCAAAGTGCAGCAAATCTGGCGGCACTTACGTAGCTCTGCCGTGCGATGGCATAGATCTTTTCGAATGAGTCCACGACCGCAAAAGGGTAGTCTGAGCAGAACCTCACAAAGTTGCTGCGTGATCGGGTTGCGGTCGGCAGCGAACGAGGATAGTGGTAGCCGTTGTGTACCCGCGCCTGGTTCGCGTAGGACGCTCGTCTGAGCAATCCGGCTTCGGGGTCGCATAGCACGACGCGCTGCATGCCGAGTTCGTGCAACTGCAGCGCGACACGGCAACCGAAAAATCCGGCGCCGATGACGACTGCATCGACCTGCTTCTTGCGGCGGGCATCCGCCCCGCGGCCCAGCGGCCGTTCCATCACATCTCCCTTCGATTCAGGGCGACATGTGCGAGGTTGTGCCGCGCGCCCGTTATTGGAAGACGGCAAAGGCAAGCAGTCACAGGACAGCGAGCCCCAGCGGTGCGAGCCACCACATCGTGGTCCATTGATGCACGATGGGGCACCGGCCGACCGCGATGCCGCGCAGCATGACGACGTTGTTGATCCAGTGAGCCGGCTTGCCGATTCTCACATGGTTGGTGAGATCGCAACGCCGCGCATGGGTGACCGGATATCTGCTGACGCGGTTCACGGGCCAGGGCCTTCGACGTTCGATCGGATGGGTTCGCAGCGCGCTTGGCACCAGAAGACGGTGTTCGTCCGCAGCCGGGAGCGACTGCGGATTTATCATGCGGCAACGGCGGTTTCAGCCGACTTACACGGGTGCGCGGCGTCAGCCGACTTACACGGGTGCGCGGCGGCGGCAGGGCATCGTGTCACTCTGGCGGAGCGAGGGAGGACAACGATGCGTGGCCAGGCGATGCGTCGCGCTGGGCCAGTGGAACGCGGGCAACGTTGTCACAGCCGGGAAGCCGCTCGGCGCCGAGTTCACGCGCGATCGCCTCGCCGCCTGGGCTGGACCAGGTCACCGCGCCGATGTCATAGCGGCGCAGGAACTCCCGTTGTTGCTCGCGGCTCAAGCGTGGCAGATTGCGTGGCCGCAGCGCGGCTCGGTGTCCTGTCAGGGCGCCGAAGCGGGCGGCTGCGGTGTCGTCGTCGAGAAACATCACCGTGCCCGGCGGCTGACCGGTCAGACAGGCGAGAATCGCGGCGTCGGCGGTCGGGTGGGCGAATGCCGCGGCGGGGGTAAGGGCCAGCGGCAGGCTGGCCAGCACCACCGTGCGGGACATCGCCAGAACCATGCCAAAGACGAGCAAGGCCATATCCACCGGCCACCGCGGCCGCAGCCAGGTGACCGCACGACAGCACGTGCCCAGCACGATCAGCCTGGTGAGCCAGCTCAACGGTGCCAGGTACCGCTCATCGAAATAGCCGGTTGCCAGCATCCCCGGTACCACCGCCAGCAATGCCAGCCAGACCGCCAGCAGAGCGACCGAGGCGCGCGCGGATACCAGGCGGGGCGCGTCCGCGCCATTGCGCCGGGCCTGCCACGCCAGTGCGGCAATGGCCCCGAGCGCCAACGGCAGGTTTGCCAGCCACGCATTCGGGCGCTGCGCCATCAGTGCGCCACTCATGGTCGCGGCATTGCGGTAAATCTTGTGCAGCCACATCACGGGAGCGTCTCGCAGCGATGGTGCCCATGACGGCCGCCAATCGGTGACGAACGCCGTGGGGTCGGCGCTCATGGCAACCGGCTTGCTGTCGGTCGCGAGGACGGTGCCGAAATGGGTCAGCGAATAGTAGACCCATGGCAGGACAGGGATGCAGGCGGCGGCAGCAAACACCGGCAGCCAGCGTCGGTCCGGCGTGAGCAACAGCAGCAACGACAGCGCGGCCACGCACGCTGGCGCATCGGTGCGGTTTGCCAGCATCAGACCGCACAGCACGCCCGCCAGGCCAAACCGCCGGGCAGCCGGCCATGGGGATGCCAACACCGCCACCAGCAGGCTGGCGAACACCGTCTGTAGCGGAATGCTGCGCCCGGCCACCAGTTCATCGAGCCAGGCACGATCTTGCAGTGACAGCAGCACGGCGACCAGGCCCACGGCCGCGTTGCCGAACGCCACCCGGCCGGCCGCGGCGCTGGCGGCCACGAATGCCGCCAACACCGCTATATTGCAGAGCATCAGGGTGATCGGGCCGGTGCTGAGCACTGCCGCGACACAGGCGTTCACGGTCGGCCACAGCGGCGGCAAGGCCGCGCTGAACGGGATCGTATTCTGGAACGAGCGCCACGTGGTCAGGTGGTAGAACGCGCCGGAGAAGATCGTCTTCGACAGCTCCCAATAGGCCCAAGAATCCGGGCTGAAGGGCGGGTCGGTCATGGCCGCGGCAAAGGTGAGTGCGCCGACAAGCGCGATCGCCGTGCAGAGGATCGCGTCGGAACCTCGCCGAAGCGGATGCGCCGCGTTCCGCGCGGTGCTTGCGGGCGGAATCACCCGCACCACAGCCTCCGGTTTGTCACGGCGGATCATGCTATCGTCCGTCACCGATCATGGGTCCACGCAGCCACATGATCGAGGAAACGGCCCGGTGGAGCTCAACCATGCCAACTGGCCCGGCCGTGCCGACGCTGGCCGCGAACTTTCTGGTAACGGGTTGCCGTGCGATGACACCGGGAGATGGCACTGCGAGACGGCACCGGGAGATGGCACCGGGAGATGGCACCGGGAGGTGAATGCCAGTCGGGCGATATCGCAGCGGGCAGTGTGCCGGTCAGCAGCGGCGGACGAGCCACCGCCATCTCAGTGCAGGTCCCCAAGCAGCCGCCTCTTGCTCCAGCCCGCGTGTGAAATTGAGGCAGATCTCCTTGCAAATCGGTATCAGCAGCCATCTCGGTGAACGGGCGGAGCGATTGGCCGGAGCGGTCCAAACGGTTGCCCGGACTCCATCCCGCCCGCTATACCCGCCCGGCCACCATCGGAACACAGCATGAACGATCTGTTCTCTGGCAACCCCCCACCCAAGCGCGGCAAGCCCACCCCCCAGCCCCAGCCGAACGACTACTCCGCCAAGGACATCGAGGTCCTGGAAGGACTGGAGCCCGTCCGCCGCCGCCCCGGCATGTATATCGGCGGCACCGACGAAGCCGCGCTGCACCACCTCGCCGCCGAGACCCTCGACAACGCCATGGACGAGGCCGTCGCCGGCCACGCCAGCTTCATCGAGGTGGCGCTGGAGGGGGAAAATACCCTGACCGTCCGCGACAATGGCCGCGGCATCCCGGTCGATCCCCACCCCAGGTTCAAGCATCTGAGCGCGCTGGAGGTCATCATGACCACGCTGCACTCGGGGGGAAAATTCGGCGGCAAGGCGTATCAGACCTCGGGCGGGCTGCACGGCGTCGGCGCCTCGGTGGTGAACGCGCTGTCGGAAACCATGCAGGTGGAGGTGGCGCGCGATCGCACCCTGTGGAAGCAGAGTTTTACCCGAGGCAAGCCGACGTCGAAGCTGGTCAATGCCGGGGCGGTACACAACCGCCGTGGCACCACGATCCGCTTCAAGCCGGACCCACAGATTTTCGGGGCCGCGCAATTCTCCCCCGCGCGGCTGTATCGGCTGTGTCGTTCCAAGGCCTATTTGTTCCGCGGGGTGGAAATCCGCTGGACCTGCGATCCGTCGCTGATCAAGGGGGGAAAGGACGACACCCCCGCCGAGGCCGTGCTGCACTTCCCCGGCGGCCTGCGTGACAGCCTGGAGGCCGATATCGGCGACACCCCCCGTGTGCTGCCGCTTCCCTGGGCCGGCGAGGCCGATTTCGCCCCGCTCCCCAACGGCGAACCGGGGGGGAAACTGGAATGGGCGGTCGCCTGGCTGGATGGCGAGGACGGGTTCCTCCACACCTACTGCAACACGGTCCCGACCCCGCTCGGCGGCACCCATGAAACCGGCCTGCGAAGCGCGCTCCTGAAGGGCATCCGCGCCTGGGCAGAGCAACGCGGCAACCGCCGCGGCGCCCAGATCACCGCCGAGGACTTGCTCACCCCGATGGCGGCCAAGCTGTCGGTGTTCCTGCGCGACCCCCAGTTCCAGGGCCAGACCAAGGAGAAGCTGACCTCATCCGAGGCCGCGCGCCTGGTGGAAACCTCCCTGCGCGACCGCTTCGACCATTACCTGGCGGGCGATCCCGGCTCGGCCGACAACCTGCTGGCCTATGTCATCGAGCGGGCGGAGGAAAGAATCCGCCGCAAGGAGAGCAAGGACACCGCCCGCAAGTCCCCCACCCGGCGCCTGCGCCTCCCCGGCAAGCTGACCGACTGCACGCGGGAGAACACCGCCGAGACGGAAATCTTCCTGGTGGAGGGCGACAGCGCCGGTGGCTCCGCCAAGCAGGCACGCAACCGCGAGACCCAGGCGATCCTGCCGCTACGAGGAAAAATCCTGAACGTCGCCAGCGCCTCGGTGGACAAGCTGCGCGCCAACCAGGAGCTGAAGGACCTGATCGAGGCGCTGGGTTGCGGCGTCGGCGACCGCTTCGACCGCGGCAAGCTGCGCTACGGCCGGGTGATCATCATGACCGACGCCGACGTGGACGGCGCCCACATCGCCTCACTGCTGATGACGTTCTTCTATCGCGAGCTACCCGAACTGGTCCGCCACGGCCACGTCTACCTGGCGCAGCCGCCGCTGTATCGCCTGACGCATGGCGGCAAATCGGTCTACGCGATGGACGACGCCGACCGCGAACGCAAGACCAGGTCGGAGTTCAAACAAGGCGCCAAGGTGGAGGTGAGCCGCTTCAAGGGCCTGGGTGAAATGCCGCCGGCGCAGTTGAAGGAGACCACAATGGACCCGGCGAAGCGCACACTGCTGAAGGTTGTGGCTTTGGCCGAGGAACGCGCGGCCACGTCGGATTTGGTGGAGAGCCTGATGGGCCGTCGTCCGGAACTGCGCTTCCAGTTCATCCAGGAGCATGCGAAGTCCGTCGAGGAACTGGACGTATAGCTGGTCCGCGTCGGACCGTCTGCATCAGGGCGCAGAGCAAACGGACCGCCACGACACCAAGACACGAAGGTTGAATCGGGCAACACAACGTTGGCCGTGTTGGTCTTCGTGTCTCGGTGCCTGTCTGGTGAATCCTGCCGACGCAGCGAGCCGAACCAGCATCACCCCGGTCGAGCCACTGCCCCGGACACGCGGCATGCCGTGCATCCGGCCAGAACGTGGAGCGCGCGGTTTGTGCCGGCCCTATCCTCCCGCTGCCCCCTGCGTGTTCACATACATCGCGTAGAGGCCATGGCTCGCGGCCATGAACAATCGATTGCGCCAGCGGCCGCCGAAGCAGAGATTGGCACAGCGTTCCGGCAAACCGATGTGGCCGATCGGTGCGCCGGCGGGATTGAAGATGCGCACGCCGTCGAGGGCCGCCTCGCCCATGCCCCAGCCGCACCACAGATTGCCGTGGATATCGACGCGGAAACCATCAGGCGTGCCCGGTCCCGCATCGATGAACACGCGCGGAT
Organism: Acetobacteraceae bacterium; assembly: GCA_035508435.1. Classification (GTDB taxonomy): domain Bacteria; phylum Pseudomonadota; class Alphaproteobacteria; order Acetobacterales; family Acetobacteraceae; genus JASHVB01. The sequence continues at coordinate 16,110 of DATJNA010000267.1, forward strand.
TGGCGAGCCGTGCGCCGCCGACCACGTCGTAGGCGAGGATCTTGCGTGTCGGCTGCGCGCGCGAGGCAACGACGTAGAGGATCGATTCGTCCGGCGAGAAGGCGAGGCCGTTGGGACCCTCGATGTCGTCGGCGACCAGGGCTGCTTCGCCGGTCTGGCCGTCGATGCGATAGACCGAGGGCGGCAGTTCCGGCTCGGCCTTCTCACCCTCGTAATAGCCGAGAATGCCGAAGGTCGGGTCAGTGAACCAGATGGAGCCATCGGACTTTGCCACCACGTCGTTCGGCGAGTTCAGCCGGCGGCCCTGGTAGTGCGTCATCAGCGGGGTGATGGCGCCGTCGTATTCGGTGCGGCTGACGCGGCGGCCGCGATGCTCGCACGTGACCAGGCGCCCCTGGCGGTCGCGCGTGTTGCCATTGGCGTTGTACGAGGTCTTGCGGAAGACGCTGACGGCGCCGGTCTCTTCTTCCCATTTCAGGATGCGGTCGTTGGGGATGTCGCTCCACAGCAGGTAGCGGCCATCGGCGACATAGACCGGGCCCTCGGACCAGCGGCAGCCCGACGCCACTTGCTCCACCGAGGCGAGCGGCAGGCGGTACTGGTCGAAGCTCGCGTCCAGCACCTGCACGGCCGGATCGGGGTAGCGTTGGTTGGGTTCCCACATGCGCGTTTCCTCCGCTTGGCGGGCGGGATGCTAACGGTGCGCTCGGTCAGGGCAAGCGGGCACGACCTGTCGTGCTGGCAAGCCGCCACATCTGTCATTGCGAGGCCTAACGGGCCGAAGCAACCTCGGCCGGGAGAGTTGCCCGAACGATTCGTGCATCGCTCGACCGCGGTTGCTGCGACCCTTCTGGCCTCGCAATGACAGACGTGGCGCCGCTACCACCTTCCCCCGTCCACCACCCACAATTGCCCGCTGCACATCCGGCTGTCGTCCGACGCCAGCCACAGCACCAGTCGCGCCACGTCCGCCGGCATCACCTTCTCTTTCAAAGTCTGCGCCTGCATCAGACTGGCCTCGGCTTCCGGTGTCAGCCACATCGTGATCTGCCGCTCGGTCATGATCCAGCCGGGGATCACCGTGTTCACCCGAACCCCGTCGGCGCCGAGGTCGCGCGCCATGCCGCGCGTCAGTCCCTCCACGCCGGCCTTGGCGGTGGTGTAGGCCGGCATGCCGCCCTGCATGTTATGCCAGCTCACCGAGCCGAAATTCACAATCGAGCCGCCGCCCGCCTGGCGCATCATCGGCGCCACCGCCTGAATCGCGAAGAACTGGTGCCGCAGGTTGGTCGCCATGCGCTCATCCCAGTATTCCGGCGTCACCTCCTGCCAGTTGTGCCGCTGATCGTTGGCGGCGTTGTTCACCAGCACGGTGATCGGGCCGAGCAATCGTGCCGCTGCCGCAATGGCGGCGCGCAGCGCGGCAATGTCCTTCAGGTCGCAGTGCTGATAGAACGGCGCCGGATGCCCCGCGTCGCGCAGCTTAGCCACCAAGCCCTGCGCCGGCGCGTCCGCAACATCGACGAACGCTACCTTGGCACCTTGCGCGGCGAACTGCGATACCTCCTCGGCGCCGATGCCGCTGCCGCCGCCGGTGACGAACACTACGCGGTCGCGCAGGCTGGGATAGATTGCGAACTGGCTCATGCGACGCGCTCCTTCACTTGCCGCACCACCGCGTCCACGATCGCCGGTGGCTGCGGCGCGATCGAGACGATGATCGGGTGCTCGTCCGGCCCCGGTTCCTCCAGCGTGGCGAACTGGCTGTCCAGCAAAGTTACCGGCATGAAATGGCCTTGCCGCGCCGCCATGCGTGCCGCGATCAGATCCTTGTCGCCTTGCAGATACACCAGCACCACGTCGGCCCGGTCGCCGATCAGGATGTCGCGATAGGCGCGCTTCAGCGCGGAGCAAGCCACCACCGCCGACTCGCCGCGCGCGCGCACCGCGTCGATTGTCGCGGCGATCGCGCGCAGCCAGGGCCAGCGGTCTTCATCGGTCAGCGCAATGCCGCGGCTCATCTTCTCGACATTCGCGGGCGGATGGAAGCTGTCGCCTTCCAGCAGCGGCCAGCCCAGATGTTCGCCGACCCCCTCCGCGATGGTGGTCTTGCCGCTGCCGGAGACGCCCATCACCACCGCGACGGTCATTTCTTTTCCAGTGCCCCCTCCACGTGGCCGCCGAAGCCGAATCGCATGGCGGACAGGATCTTCTCGCCGAAGGTATGATCCTGGCGCGAACGGAAGCGGGTGAACAAGGCCGCGGCGAGCACGTTGGCGGGGACGGCTTCCTCCACCGCGGCATCGATGGTCCAACGACCCTCGCCCGAATCATCGACGAAGCCGGAGAATTTCTCCAGGTGTTCGTCGGTCGCGAGGGCGCCCGCGGCGAGATCGAGCAACCACGACGACACCACCGAGCCGCGGCGCCAGACCTCGGCGATGTCGCCCATGTTGAGTTCGAAACGCTCATCCTCCGGCAGCTTGTCCGAGCGGCGGCTGCGCAGGATGTCGAAGCCCTCGGCGAAGGCCTGCATCATGCCGTATTCGATGCCGTTATGTACCATCTTCACGAAATGGCCGGCGCCGACCGGGCCGGCATGCAGGTAGCCGTGTTCCGGGCGCTTATCGCGGCCCTCGCGCCCTTCGGTATGCTCGATCGACCCGAGCCCGGGCGCCAGCGCCGAGAAGATCGGGTCGAGATGCCGCACCGCTTCCGCGTCGCCGCCGATCATCAGGCAGTAGCCGCGTTCCAGGCCCCACACGCCGCCGGAGGTGCCGCAATCGATGTAGCGGATGCCCTTCGCCTGCAGCGCCTTGCCGCGACGCACGTCATCTTTCCAATTGCTGTTGCCGCCATCGATGATGATGTCGCCGACCCCCATCATGCCTGCCAATTGCTCGATCGTTTGCTCGGTGATCCGGCCGGCGGGCAGCATCACCCAGACGGTGCGCGGCGTGTCGGCCAGCGCCTTCACGACATCGGCAAGACCGTGGACGCCTTGGGCGCCGTCCTTGCCCAGTGCCTGCACCGTGGCGGCGTTGGCGTCCCACACCACGCAGGAATGCCCCGCGCGCATCAGGCGGCGCGAGATGTTGGCGCCCATCCGGCCGAGGCCGACCACACCGATCTGCATTTGTCATTCTCCCCATCGTCCAGGACACCCAGGTGGGCATCAGACGGCTGGCTGCCACCCTGCCACAGCGTCCGGCGGTGGCAAGCCGTTGGCGCGGCTTCCGCCGCTTCGATGACGGGAGCGGCGGAATGACAGCAGGACAGGGACGATGGAAGGCCTGGGACGATGGAAGGCCTGGGACGATGGAAGGCCTGGGACGATGGAAGGACTGGGACGATGGAAGGACTGGGACGATGGAAGGACTGGGACGATGGAAGGGCTGGGATGATGGAAGGCCTGGGACGATGGAAGGACTGGGACGATGGAAGGGCTGGGATGATGGAAGGGCTGGGATGACGGAAGGACCGTGATGGCAGGAGGGCTGTGATGACAGGAGGCGCCGGAGTTCAGCCCATCGATTGCAGGCCGTAATCCTTCAGGGTCTGCAAATACCGTCCACCGCTCCGCTGGCGCAGCGCCTCGGTCTGATTTTCGCCAAATCCGACCAGCGGCAGATTGAAGGTGAAGTCCATGACGTTGGTGCGATACCCCAGCAGTCGGTGGCGCCGCGCCTGCGCCTGGGTGTTGGCGACGGCGGGGGCCTTCGCCGACATCTGCCCCGGCGGGCCGTCGGCGTCGCCATAGTGCAGAATCCATTCACACCACTGGCGCACCGCATCGGCAAAACTGGTGGCGCAGTTGAACGGTGCGCGCAGGAACTTCGGTGGGTCCTCCGAGATCTTCGTCTCGCTCCAATAGATGTCGCTGGTGACTGGCCAAATGATGTGCGGCCATTTCTGCAGATTGAACGGGTTGCCCGTCTTCTGATAAATCTTGCTGGTTCCGAACATCGATTCCTGACAGGCGCAGGCCAGCATTGCACCCACTGGCAGATTATTGTCCTTGGCGGTCTTGCCGCCATCCTCGGCGAGGCAGCGAATGAATGCGAATGCCTCGGCTGGCGTTACCCCCATGGCACGCTCCCCGATGGGATTTGTTGCGTACCCGCGAGGCTAGTCGCCCGATCGCCGAGCTATCAACGTTTATGTGACCCGCTCCGCATTTTGTGACAATGGTCAAGCCGCCTCCGCCAACTGCCGCGGCCGGTAGATCGCAATGTGCCTTACCCGCGCGATCGGCGAGCGCCCATCGGCGAGCACCAGCGCGTCGATCTCCACCCACTTATGCCCCTTATGCTCGTAGTTCTGCGTCACCTTCGCCCGCACGCCCAGCGTGTCGCCGACGCGCGCGAGGCCGAGATTCTGCACCGTGCTGCCCATGTGCATCCACGCCGGCAGCACGACGTTGTGCGACAACGCCCAGTTGCAGCAGCGCAATATCGTGCCGGGATGCACGATGCGCTCGGACGCATAGATGGGATCCGTCTCGCGGGTATCCGACAGGTCCTGTGCCTGGTACTCCGCCGTGACGGTCAGCGGCGTCATGCCGAGCCATTTGCCGACCGGCAGCGATTGCTCGTCCGCCGGTGGTCGCGCGTCGTGCGCCGGCGGCGCGGCAACGGCGAATTCACCAAGCGCCACCGCCGGAGCAATCGCGGGCACGGCGGCCCGTCCGGTGGCGCACAGCACGCCTTCGCTCGTCACCTGCAGCGTCATGCCGTCGGCATCTTCGGTCGCGGCGATCTCGGCGATGTCGCCTTCACAGACCGGCTTGGCGAAGCGTGCCTCGCCGGTGCCTCGCTCCAGCCAGGCGCGGCCCCAACGCTGCACCGGCAGATGCGTCATGTAGGCGTAGACATGCACGCCGCCCACCAGTCCGCCGCGGAAGCCGAACCGCTTCGCGGTGGCGTCGTCGTGGATCTTGTTCTCCGAGGCCTTGGTGGTGTTGTAGGCCGAAACGCGATACGGCGGCAGCGACATGGCAACGTGTCCTTGGCTCGGTGTCGTTGGCTCGGTGTCCTTGGCTCGGGGCCCGGCCGGCGTTGCGCGAACGTCGGAGGCCGGCGCCGGCTAGTAGAAGTCCGGGTACAGAGCCTTGCAGTAGTGCTCCCAGCGCGCAAGGTAATCGGCCGGCTTCAGCCCGTGCGGCGATTCGCAGTTGTAATGTACCCACCAATACTCGGCCTGGTCTTTGAGCGCCGACGGGATCCCGGCCTGCACCATGTGGTATCTCACCCGTGCCAGCCCCGCCGCGAGCAGGTGGTCGGTTTCGAGTGCGTCGAATCGCGGCGGCGAGCCGGATGCCAGGGCGATCAACGCGTCGCGCAACACCGCTTGCTCTGCCATTGCCAGGTACCGGTTGATGATATCGTCGAATGTCGCCGGTTCCATCTGGAACATGCCGCGCGCCGGGCCGCGGCCGAACTGGACGAAATTGACGAAATTGCTTTCCACCGCCGCGGTGCCCATCAGCAGCCGCTCGGCGTCCACGCTGTGGAGGTTCAAACCGATCAAGGCTGGCCGGACGTAATTGGCGAGCGCATCTGCGGGTGCAACCATGGCACCTTAACTCCATCAATGGAGAGTGTGCAGTATGGCGCTTCGATGACGCTGTTGACAATACGCAAGTAAGTCGGCTCGTTGCGGGTACACGATCGACGCGGGGCACAACCGCGAGCGTCCGCCACGCCAGCCGGACCCCATGCCCCGAGCCCGGTCAGCGAATTCGAACGGTTGTGTCAACCCAGGTGCGCATCAGAATATCCGCGCACCTGCATGCAAAACTCCCCCTCCTCTTGCGGCAGGCGGCGGGGGGAGGGGTAGGTTCAACAGAACGCCTGCGTTGTAGATACCCCTCCCCCCGACGCCCTCCGCAAGGCGAGGGGGAGTTCTGTTATTCTGCTGTTCTCTTAGCCTCTTCCTATGATTCTCTGGTTTCCCAACTCTCGTATTCTGGCATCCGCTCAGTTCGGCAGCGCCCACTGCCCCACTTCGTACCCCGGCACGAAGTTCCGGTTGTTCATGTCCGGATTGCGGTTGACGTACACCCGGTTGAACATCGGATGCCGCATGCTGCGGGTCTCATGCTCGATCTGGAACAACGGCTTGTTGGTATCCACATCGACGATATCGACGAAGCGGTACTGGTGCTGATCGCTTTCCTCGGTGATCAGCCCGCGCTCCTTCAGCTTCTTGTGCGGGCCGGAGAAGTCGGCAAGCGTGATCTGGATGTGGTGGCCGTCATACGGCGGCAGCGGCTTGTCGGTCTCGCGATACGTCACCTTGCTTTCGCCCGAGACGCTGGCCCAGGCGTAGCAGCCACGCTCATCCTTCGCGACGCCGGCAATGCCGCCGAGGATCTCGGTATAGAACCGCGCGATCCCCCACAGCGATGTTCCCTCCGGCACATCGAATTCGACATACGGCATACCGACGCGCATCGCGCCGAACCGCGTCGGGTCGGGCGTGTGGACGCGAATGCGATTGCCCCACGGGCAGATCGTCTCCACGCCGTCATTGCTCTCGCAGAAATCGAATTTCGTGCCCTCCAGGTATTTGCGCACGCCCGACAAACGGCGCAGCAGCGCCTCGCGATCGGGCAGCACCAGCGCCGTGGTGCCACGCACCACCTGCGCTTCCCGCGTCGGCAGGTGGAACTGGCCACGGCCGACATTCACCCACATGTTCTCGAGGCCCGCCATCAGGTACGGGTCGCGGGTCAGTCCCAGGCCCATGAAATAGTATGCCGTCGCCTTCTGCTGGTCAGGCACGGTGACATTCACATGACCAAGCTCGACGATGTTGCCCAGGTCCTCGACCCGCCGATCGAACTGCGGCATCGCCATTGCGTCATTCATCGGTCGCTCTCCCCTCTGCCGGATATGCATCGAATGGACCATGTTAGCGCCCAATCCCGGCCGCGGTCCATGCCCCCGGCCGCGCAGGTGGTGTTGGCGCCGATTGCCACCCACCGCCGTCCGCCCGTTCCGCAGCGGTGAAACTCCGGTTACGCTACCCGCCACCACGGCCAGGAAACGGACCAATGAAAGCGATCTCGCCCGATCGATCGGGCCCGGGGTTGCGCGCCTTGATCGGCAACCGCGGCTTCCTGCGCCTCTGGGCGATCGGCGGCTGCGTCAATTCCCTGCGCTGGTTCGAGGTCCTCGCCGCCGCATTGTTCACGCTAGATGCCACCGGCTCCGACCTCGCCGTTGCCGTCGTCTCCGCTTCCCGCACCATGCCGATGTTGGTCCTGGGCGCCTTCGCCGGTGTCATGGCCGAGGCGGTGGACCGCAAGCGCGTGGTGATGCTCGGCCAGTGCATCTCGGCTGCCGCATCAGCAGCGGTTGCCGTTCTGGCTGTGCTGGGTTTGGCACAGCCGTGGCATGTGGCAGTCGCCGCATTGGCCTCGGGCACCGTCTGGTCCACCGAGATGTCAACGCGCCGTCGCATGGTCGGCGAGAGCGTGCCGCCGGCGCTGGTGCCGCGCGCGCTGGCATTGGACACGATGACCAACTCGGGCACCCGCATCGTCGGCCCGATCATCGCCGGCGTATTGTACCAGTTCGCGGGCCTCGCCGGCGCCTTTGCCTTCTCCGCCTCCGTCTACCTGGCTGCGGCTTTGCTCGCGGCCGGCGTGCGGCACCAGCAGCAGATCCGCCGCCTGGTGCCGAGCCAGGTGCCGCGCGATCTCGTCGATGGCCTGGCCTTCGCCCGCGGCCACGTCGTCATCACGGGCGTATTGCTCGTGACCATCGCGATGAACTTGCTCGGCTTCCCCTACTCCGCGTTGATCGCACCAATCGGGTTGCAGCATTTCATGGTGTCACCGGCATTGGTCGGCATGATGGCGGCCGCGGAATCGGTTGGTGCACTCTGCGGCGGCTTGTGGCTGGCCGGCGGCGATCCGCCCGGCAGTGGCCGATGGCTGATGGTGGGCGGCTCGCTCCTCTATCTCTGCTGTGTCGCGCTGATGCCGCTGGCGCCCTCGTTCTGGCTCGCCTGCGCGTTGCTGGTGATCGGCGGGTTCGGCTCCGCGGCATTTGCGAATATGCAGACCTCGCTGGTCATCACCCACGCGCCGCCGCAGGTTCGCTCGCGGCTGATGGGGCTGGTCACGGTTTGCATCGGCTGCGGTCCGGTTGGCATCCTGCTCGTCGGCGGCCTGGCCGATTGGCTGGGACCGCTGGGTGCGGTGGACGTGATCGAACTGGCGGGCCTGGCGGCAGTCGTTGCGGCGGGCCTGGTTTGGCGGCGGCGCGAACGAGACCAGCCAATGGTCGCGGCGCGCGAAGCATGGGGAGAAAAACGATGAATCCGATGGTCGAAATTGCCAGCGGCAAGTTGCGCGGTGCCATGGTGGACGGTGTCGCGGTATTCCGGAGCGTGCCGTATGGCGCCTCGACCGCCGGTGCCAATCGCTTCCTGCCGCCACGCCCCGTCGCGCCATGGTCGGGCGTGCGTGACGCGCTGAACTATGCGGGCCAGGCGCCGCAGGCGCGCCTGGGTCCCGCGCCGCGCGGGGAAATGGTCAACTTCTCCGGCCTGCCCGATCCGTCGCCGGAAACCGAGGACTGCCTGGCGCTGAATGTCTGGACGCCTGCCGCCGATGCGGCGGCGCGCCGGCCGGTGATGGTGTGGCTGCATGGCGGGGCGTTCTCGTACGGCTCGTCAAACAGTTTGCGGCTGCAGGGCATGCGGTTGTGCAAGCGGGGCGACGTGGTGCTGGTAACGGTGAACCAGCGGCTGAACATCTTCGGCCATCTCGATCTGTCGCAGTTCGGCGGCGCCGAGTACGCCGCGTCCGGCAACGCCGGCGCGCTGGACATGATCGCGGCACTGCACTGGGTGCGCGACAACATCGCCGCATTCGGCGGCGACGCAGGCAACGTCACGATCTTTGGCGAGTCAGGCGGCGGCGGCAAGGTCAGCACATTGCTCGCCATGCCGTCGGCGCGCGGCTTGTTCCACCGCGCCATCGTGCAGAGCGGCGCCGCGGTGCGCCTGCGTACGCGCGATCGCGCCGCGGCGCTGACCGATGCGGTGCTGCACGAACTTGGCCTGACGCGCGCCTCGCTGATGGAACTGCACAGCGTGCCGATGCAGCATCTGCTGGCGGTGATCGGCCCGGCGCAGCAAGCCATCCGCGCGTCGCCCTGGCCCGTGCTGGACCGCTATCCGTTCGGCCCGGTGGTGGATGGCACGCTGCTGCCGCGCCAGCCGTTCGATCCGGACGCAACGGCGGTCTCAATCGATATTCCGCTGATCATCGGCGATTGCACGCATGAGTCGTCGCTGTTCCTCGCGCACGACGACAAGGTGTGGCACCGCACTCTGACCGAGGCGGAATTGCAGACGCGGGTCACCGCCGTGGCGGGCGAGCATGCGGCGCGCGTGGTGGAGACCTATCGGCGGCTGTATCCGGATGCCTGCCCGGCGGAGCGCCTGATCGCAACGCTGACCGATTGCAATTTCCGCATTCGCTCGCTGCTGCTGGCCGAGCGGAAGGCGGCGCAGCGCGGTGCGCCGGTGTGGATGTACTCCTTCGCCTGGCGCACGCCGTTGTTCGACGGACGCCTGGGTGCGCCGCACGCGATCGACGTGCCGTTCACCTTCGACACGCTCGAATTCACCAACGCGACCGACCGCAGTGCCGGCGCGCATGCGCTGGCGGCGGCGATGGCCGGCGCGTGGGCCGCCTTCGCTCATGATGGCACGCCGCGCCACGCAGCGATGCCGGAATGGCCGGTTTACACACCGGGAGAACGCACGACCATGATCCTCGATGCGCCATGTCGCGTCGAGCATGATCCGGGGCGCGAGGGCCGCGTGCTGTGGCAGGAGATTGTTGGCTGACGCACACCGCATGAACCCGCAGCGCAGCTTGAGCTTCGGCGGTAGCAGCTCGGTTTGAATTTCGACTGCCGGTGGTGTCCGGTGGTCGCCGTCGTGGCCGCATGACCACCGTTATGGGTGGGACGCGGGCGGGGCGATCGCTCTGCCCAGCCAGGCAGCGGGACAGGCTGATGGCAGTTCAGACCAGCAAGCCGCACTGTGGCGCGGCCTTGCGGACCGCGGCAGAGCCATTGTCCGCATCACGACAATGGCCTCACCGCGCTACCGGGGCCGCATGCCGGTCGAGGCAATGGGCCAGCCGGGAAACGCATCAGCCGGTGCGACGCCGCGCATGACAGCGGCCGACCTGGCAAGCCGCCGTGCAGGGCAGCACATCAGCCAACCGTTTATCGAATATTAACCTCTGTCGATTTTTTTGTCCGGCTGTGGTACGTCATTCATCATTGAGTAGCATCGGTCACCGGGGGAGGAGAACCGGAGGCTCCTACCATGACCCAGGACATCCGCCGTTTTGCCCCGTACGCCGACGCCATTGCCTTGCGCCGGCGCATCCTCGAACATATCAACACGCTGCAGAATAGCCGCAACCTATCGTTGCTCGCCTCACTGGCATTCATGCGCACGGAGGCGGCGTTCAACGCATTTCTCGACGCGCCATCGTATTCCCATCTCGCCAACCTGGCAGTGATCGAGGCCGATATGTGGCGTATCCCCGCCGCACTGAGCCGGTTGTCTCCGACATCCGAGCCGTCGGCCGTCCCCGACACTCCCGGTCGCGGATTGCCGGCCGCCACGACGCCGCCCAGCATCCTTCCGTCCGTCCCGCGCACGCCAGGCCAAGGCCGCCGGCCGCTGGATCCTTATGCGGGCTGGTGGTCAAACCTGCCGCGCGTCTAAACACACCGCACGCGCCGCGTAGCAATCCGCGCGGCAGATCGATCTGCACGGCCGATGCGCCCATCCAACGCGACTGTCCTGATCACCCGCCCCGAGCCCGGCGCCAGCGAAACCGCCGCGCGCGTCGCCACGCTCGGCCTCACGCCGATTCTGTCCCCGGTGCTGTCCATCCAGCCGACCACGGCCAACCTGCCTTCGCCGTCGGCCATCGCCGCCGTTCTCGCCACCAGCGGCAACGCGGTCGATGCACTGTCGCCCGACTGGCATACCACGCGGCTGTTGACGGTCGGCGACGCCACCGCTGCCCGTGCACGGGCAGCAGGCTTCCGCGACGTGGTCAGCGCCGCCGGCAACGCCGAGGCGCTCGCCGCGCTGGTCGGGCGCAAACTCGTCCCTGACGCCGGCTCGCTGTTGCTCGCCTCCGGCCTGCGCCAGGGCCAGCCGCTCGCTATCGCGCTGCGCCACAGCGGCTACCGCGTCATCCGTCGCGTGCTCTACGTCGCGCGGCCCGTGCCGGATCTCGCGCCTGCCGCCATCGCCGCCCTCCACGCGGGCAACGTGCGGGCGGCATTGTTCTTCTCCGCCGACACCGCGCAGCGTTTCGTCCGCCTGGTCCGCCGTGCCGGACTGGCGTCGGGGCTCGCCGGCGTCGAGGCAATCTCTATCAGCCGGTCCGCGGCCGTGGCATTAGGGGCGCTCTCCTGGCGCGACATTCGCGTCGCCGCCCGGCCCAACCAGGATGAGATGCTGGCGCTGTTGCAATGACCGAATCCGAGACCCCACCCGCCGAACCGGAGTCCGCCGCGCCCGGGCCGCCGGCCGACACGCCGCAGGCGGCACCGCCCGACACGCCGCGGGCGGCACCGCCCGACACGCCGCGGGCGGCACCGCCCGACACGCCGCGGGCGGCACCGCCCGACACGCCGCGGGCGGCACCGTGGGACACGCCGCGGGCGGCATCGCGGGACACCCCGCAGGCGGCATCGCCCGACGCGTCGCGGGCGGCACCGCGGGACACGCCGCGGGCGGCATCGCGGGACACCCCGCAGGCGGCATCGCCCGACGCGCCGCGCACGGCACCGCCGGACACGTCGCGGCCGGCATCGCGGGACACGCCGCAGGCGGCACCGCCCGCCGCGCGACCGCCGCAGGTGCCTCCGCCCGGGCGACACAATGCGTTGCCATGGCTGGGCGCGCTGGGCTTCCTGGTCCTGGCGTGCGCCATCGCTTACGTCGGCTGGATCTCGACGCAACGCCCACCGCAGGACGCCGCGGCACTGCAGTCGCTCGCCGATCGCGTGGCGCAACTGGAGCAACGGCCGCCGCCGGGGCAGCCCGAGGGGGGGCAGGCGCTCGAGGCGCGAGTGGCGGCGCTGGAGCAACGGCCGGTGCCTGACCAGTCCGAATTGCAGGCGCGGGTTTCCGCGCTCCAGCAGCAGGCCGCTGACAATGCCCGGGTCACAGAACATGTTGACGCACTGTCGGCGCGCATGGCCGCCGTGGCGGGCCGCGCGCAAAGCGCCGAGGGCGATCTCAGCCAGCGCCTGCAAGCCGATGAAGCCCATCTTGCCACCCTTGAGCAATCGGTTGCCGGAGTGACGGCCAGATTGGACAGCGCAACCAGGCTGGCGCGCGTGCAGGCGGCGCAGACGGCGTTAGCGGCGGGTCAGCCGCTCGGCGACCTGCCGAATTCACCGCCCGCCGTGGCACGCTTCGCCACCGCCAACCCACCAACCGAGGCGGCCCTGCGCCTCGCCTTCCCCGATGCCGAGCAAGCCGCGCTGGCCGCCGCCCACCAGGATAGCGGCGCCAACCGGTTCTTCAGGGGGATGCTGAGCCGCGCCGAGGACCTGGTCACGGTCCGCCAGGGCGATCGGGTATTGCTCGGCAATCCGGTCGCCGGCGTGCTGGCCCGCGCCGGCAGTGCGCTGGATGCCGGCGATCTCGCCGGCGCCGTGGCAGCCGTCTCTGCGCTGTCGGGGCCGCCGGCTCAGGCGATGGCACACTGGCTCGCCGATGCCCGCGCCTTGCTGGCAGCGCGCACAGGCCTGGCCGACATGGCCGCGCACGGCTGATGCGACGCATTCTTCTCATCCTCTTGGCCGGCGTGGCGACGCTCGCCGTTGCATGGTTCCTCGCCGGGCTGCCAGGCCACGTCACCGCGCAATTTGGCGCGACCACGGTCGCGATGGCGACCCCGGTCGCCGGCTTCCTCGCAGTGCTCGTCTTCACGGTGCTGTACGCATCGGTTCGTGCGCTCGGGGCACTGCTGCGCCTGCCCTATACCGCCGCGCGTTGGGATGCGGCGCGTGATCGCCGCCTGGGGGACCGCGCCGTCACCCGCGCATTGCTCGCGCTCGCCGCCGGGCATAAGGCCGATGCGCGCCGCGAAGCGAGCCGCGCCCGGCAATGGCTCGGCGACACGCCGCAAACCCTGCTGCTGGCCGCGGAGGCAGGCCGGCTCGCCGGCCGCGACGATGAGGCCGAGGCCGCGTTCCGCCGCCTGACCACGCGGTCGGATGCCGCGTTTCTCGGCTATCGCGGCCTGATGCGGCAGGCGTTGACGCGGCAGAACTGGGCCGAGGCGGCCGCCCTGGCGCGGCAGGCCGACGCAGCGCATCCCGGCGCCGAATGGCTGCGCCACGAGCGCGAACGGCTGGCGGTCCGCGCCGGCAACTGGGCGGAGGCGCTGGATCTCGCGGACACCGACCCGGCCCGTGCCGCCCTCGCCGCCGCCGCCGCCGACGCAGAGCAAGATCCGACGCGGGCGACAAAGCTGGCGCGGCAGGCGTGGAAGGCGGACGCAAGCCTCGCGCCGGCTGCGCTGGCCTACGCGACGCGGTTGCGCGCCGAGGGTCACGAGGCCCGCGCCCAGGGCGTGATCCGCCACACCTGGGCGCTGGCACCGCACCCCGAACTGGCGGCTTTTGCCCTGTCGCCGGTCACGGAACCCTTGGCCCGCGCCAAGGCGGCACAGCGTCTGGCCGAGGCCAATCCCGATCATGCGGAAAGCCGATTGCTCCTGGCACGCACTGCGCTTGCGGCGGGGCTGACCGGCGAGGCGCGCCACCAGGCGACGCTCGCCCGCGGCGCCGGGGTGAACCAGCGCCGACTGTGGCTGCTGGTGGCCGAGATCGAGGAAGCAGAGCATGGCGACACCGACGCCGGTCGGCAGGCGCAGCGCGACGCCTTGCGTCAGGCCGCCACAGCGGATGCCGACCCGGACTGGCGCTGCAACCGGTGCCACGTGTCGCAACCGATCTGGCATGCGGCATGCCCCGCCTGCGGTGACGCCGGCAGCCTGCACTGGGGGCCGGGTCGCAGCGGTTCATACCCGGTGCCCGCCATCGTCGCGTGATATCTGTCGCAATGACATCGGCACGAAGGCCGCCGCATGACAGGCCACTGCATGACAGGCCTCTGCATGAAAGGCCACTGCATGACAGGCCTCTGCATGAAAGGCCTCTGCATGAAAGAACCTCTGTAGAGGACATCTGTCCGAAGGGCCGCCGCACGAAGATTGACCGGTACCGCGCCGCTTCCTAGGTTTTTCGCGCAATGAACAAGCCTGTCCCTCCGCCCGGCTCCGCATCCCTTGTCACGGGACGTAGCGGCGGTGCGACCCCGTTTCCCCCCGGCCTCGACGCCCGCTCCGCCGCCGTCCTGCGCGAAATTGTCGAGCAATATGTCGAAACCGGCGAGCCGGTCGGCAGCCGCACCCTGTCGCGCCTGCTGCCGATGAACCTCTCGCCCGCCACCATCCGCAACGTCATGGCCGACCTGACCGAGGCCGGCCTGCTGTTCGCCCCCCACACGTCTGCCGGCCGCCTCCCCACCGATCACGGGTTGCGCCTCTTCGTCGACGGCTTGCTGCAATTCGGCGAACTGTCGGAGGAGGAGCGGGACACGATCTCCGCCGCGCTCGCCGCGTCCGGCCGCAGCCTCGAAGACACGCTGGGCGAGGCGAGCCGCATGCTGTCCGGGCTCTCCGCCGCCGCCGGCCTGGTGCTGGCGCCGAAATCGGAAGGCGCACTGCGCCACATCGAGTTCGTGCCGATGGGATCCGGCCGCGCCCTGGTGATCCTGGTCAGCGCCGAAGGCCAGGTCGAGAACCGGGTCATCGAGATTCCCCCGGGCACGCCGCCCGCCGCGATGCAACAGGCCGGCAACTACCTGAACGCCCGCCTGTCAGGCCGGCCGCTCGCCGAGGTGCGCCGCATGGTGGCGGAAGAGCTGGCGATGGACCGCTCGGAACTGGACGCGCTCACCTCCCAGATCGTCAGTGCCGGCCTGGCGACCTGGACCGGCGAAGGCCCCCGCGGCGCCAGCCTGATCATCCGTGGCCAGGGGCGTTTGCTCTCCGACGTCACCCAGGTGGAGAAGCTGGCCGCCATCCAGGCCTTGTTCGAGCGGCTGGAGGCGCAGGAGACCATGCTGCGCCTGCTGGAGCTCGCCGAGGCGTCCGAAGGCGTGCGCATCTTCATCGGCGCCGAGAGCGGCTTGTTCGGCAATGCCGGCCTGTCGATGGTGGTGGCCCCCGCGCGCAGCGAGGGCGGCCGGATTGTGGGCGCGATTGGCGTCATCGGCCCCACCCGGATCAACTACGGCCGCATCATCCCCGTGGTGGACTACACCGCCAGGGTCATCGGCCGGTTGCTGGGGTAGCGGCAGCGCCGGCTGCCGGGCGCAGAAGGCGCGGTAACCGGCTGTGTGGTGCGCAGCGACGGCAACCTCGCTGGGCTGGCATTCCCGCCCGACGCAGCCATGACAGGGCGGATTGATCGGGCCCTGCTGAAGATCGGCGGCGAAGCGGCGCGCGCCGGCTGAGCATCGCGCTGGCGGCGCGCGCCGGCTGACCATCGCGCGGTCGGCGGGCAGCGGGCCTCACAACCACGGAGACAGGGAACGGGAGGCCGCACGCCCCGCAAATAACGAGCAGGAGGCTGCCCGCCGACGGCGATAACGGGCAGCAGGCGACACGCTCACGAAGCCATGAGTGCCATGAGCGACCAACCTTGACGACAGGCGATATGGCGACTGCCGGCCAGGGTGCCGTCGCACGGCCGCGCCGGCGGCGCCAGCGGGCGACGCTGAACGGCACGGCGCAGACCCGTCGCGCGGCGGCGGCACGGCGAGGCGTAGTCATCACGCCTCCGAACCAATAGTAAACCTGCTCTTTACTATTATGGCGTAGGATGGTGAGGCACTCTGTGGTCACTTGCGAGACCCCGCTTGTCCAGACCTTACGCCCATCCTAACTGAGCGCCCATGAGCAACGAACACGAAGAAATGCAAGACGCGACCCAGCCGCAGTCGGCGGATCCGCCTCCCATGGCCGAGGCCGATCCGGCGCCCGCCGGCGCCGCCAACCAGAACACGCCAACGCCGCTATCGGCGGACGCCATCATGCAGGCCGCCTCCGCCCGCATCGCGGAGCTGGAGGCGGAGGTGGCGGAGCTGAAGGATCGCTGGATGCGATCCGAGGCCGAGATCGCCAATGTCCGCGCCCGCTCCCGCCGCGAGGTGGACGAGACCCGGCAATACGCCGTGCAGAAATTCGCCGCCGACGTGGTCGAGGCGGCGGAGAACCTCCGCCGCGGTATCGACAGCCTGCCGCCGCCCGAGTCCAGCCAGCCCGAGATCATTGCCAAGCTGCGGGAGGGCCTGGAGGGCGTCGAGCGCGGCTTCCTCGGCCTCCTGGACCGCAACGGCATCAAGCGTGAGGACCCGACCGGCAAGCCGTTCGATCCCAAGCTGCACCAGGCCATGGCGGAGCAAGAAAGCGAAGCGCACGCGCCCGGAACCATCATGCATGCCTGGAGCTCCGCCTGGACGCTGAACGGGCGATTGCTGCGGCCGGCCATGGTGGTCGTTGCCAAGTCGCCGCCCACCGAACTCGCCGCTGCCGGCGAGGCAGCGAAACTGGACACAACGGCTTGACTCGCTCGTCTGCCTGGTCACGGTCCCGGCAAACCGTTGCCGGGGCTGCACGAAAAACGTGGGTAAGGCCTTGCCCGAGCCGGGGCACCCCCATACATGCGTTCACAATGCCCACCAAGGGACCCGCGCGGTGCTTCGGGCCGCCTGGAGTCCGCTGAAAGGAGCCTGTAATCAATGCCTGGAAAAGTTATCGGTATCGACCTCGGCACAACGAACTCCTGCGTTGCCATCATGGAAGGCAAGGACGTCCGGGTGATCGAGAACTCCGAGGGTGCCCGCACCACGCCCTCCATGGTCGCCTTTACCGATGGCGGTGAGCGTCTGGTCGGCCAGTCCGCCAAGCGGCAGGCGGTGACCAACCCGTCCAATACGCTCTATGCCATCAAGCGCCTGATCGGCCGCCGCTTCGACGATCCGATGGCCCAGAAGGACATGGGCCTGGTGCCATACCAGATCATGCGCGGCGACAACGGCGACGCATGGGTCGAGGTGAAGGGCGAGAAATATTCGCCCAGCCAGATCAGCGCCTACATCCTCGGCAAGATGAAGGAGACGGCCGAGGCCTATCTCGGCGAGACCGTCACCCAGGCGGTGATCACCGTCCCCGCATACTTCAATGACAGCCAGCGCCAGGCCACCAAGGACGCCGGCCGTATCGCCGGCCTCGACGTGCTGCGCATCATCAATGAGCCGACCGCGGCGGCGCTCGCCTATGGCATGGACAAGAAGGCCTCCGGCACCATCGCGGTCTATGACCTCGGCGGCGGCACGTTCGACATTTCCATCCTCGAGATCGGCGATGGCGTATTCGAGGTGAAGTCCACCAACGGCGACACCTTCCTCGGCGGCGAGGATTTCGACGCCCGCGTAATCGACTACCTGGCCGACGAGTTCCGCAAGGAGCAAGGCATCGACCTGCGCCGCGACAAGCTGGCGCTGCAGCGCCTCAAGGAAGCCGCGGAGAAGGCGAAGATTGAGCTCAGCTCCTCGAAGGAGACCGAGATCAACCTGCCCTTCATCACCGCCGATCAGTCCGGGCCGAAGCACCTGGTGATGAAGCTGACCCGGGCGAAGCTGGAATCGCTGGTCGATGACCTGATCGCCAAGACGCTCGATCCGTGCCGCGCGGCGCTGAAGGATGCCGGCGTGACCGCGGGCGAGATCGGCGAGGTGATCCTGGTCGGCGGCATGACCCGCATGCCGAAGGTCATCGACACGGTGAAGAGCTTCTTCGGCAAGGAGCCGGCCCGCAACGTCAACCCCGACGAGGTGGTGGCGATCGGCGCCGCCGTGCAGGGCGCGGTGCTGAAGGGCGACGTCAAGGACGTGCTGTTGCTCGACGTCACGCCGCTGTCGCTCGGCATCGAGACGCTGGGCGGCGTGTTCACCCGGCTGATCGAGCGCAACACCACGATCCCGACCAAGAAGAGCCAGACCTTCTCGACCGCCGACGACAACCAGCAGGCGGTGACCATCAAGGTCTACCAGGGCGAGCGCGAGATGGCGGCCGACAACAAATTGCTCGGCCAGTTCGACCTGATGGGGATCCCGCCGGCGCCGCGCGGTGTGCCGCAGATCGAAGTCACCTTCGATATCGACGCCAACGGCATCGTATCGGTCCAGGCCAAGGACAAGGCGACGGGGAAGGAGCAGCAGATCCGCATCCAGGCCAGCGGCGGCCTGTCGGAAGCCGACATCCAGGGCATGGTGCGCGAGGCCGAGGCCAACGCCGAGGCCGACAAGAAGCGCCGCGACTTCGTCGAGGCGAAGAACCACGCCGATTCGCTGGTTCATCAGGTCGAAAAGAACCTGAAGGAATTTGGCGACAAGGTATCGGCGCAGGATCGCGGCGAGGCCGAGGCCGCCATGGCAGCGGCGAAGTCGGCGATGG
>DATJNA010000268.1:0-4429 GCA_035508435.1 Acetobacteraceae bacterium
GTGCCCACGGCATGCAGCTCGGCAATCCGCTGCCACAGCGCGGCATGGGTACTGAGCTGCGAAACGCGCGCCACCGGACGGCGCAGGCTGTGATGGGTCTGAACACCGCCGGCCCAGTGGCAGACCACCGCGACCTGTTCGCTGGTGCCTGCCACGGTGACGACGACGCGCTCCAGCATTAGGCGCGCGATCGTCTGCCGGTCGGCGGCTGTGGTGGTCGGGGCGATCCAGAGCGCCGGAATATCCTCGGCGAGGCGGCGGATGGCCGCCTGCTCGGCGGGCGTCAAGGATCGGGGTTGATCGGCCAGAAAGCGATCGTAGTCGGCCTTGAGGCGAAGCTCCGCCGACAGCGCCTCTTCCCAGTGCTGCTCCAGCGTGCGGGCGACCAGCCGGTTCTCCGGCTCAACGGCATCATACTGCCGGTGCGCGCGCTCGGCTTCATAGCGGGCGCGTTCGAGCCGTTGCCGCCATTGCAGATGCAGCGCTGCGCGCTCCAGCTCCAGATCTTCCAGCAGTTGCAGGTTGACCTCCAAAGCCGCCGGCTGGAGCACATCGAGCATCAAGCCAGCGACGAGCGCATCGAGGGCGCGGCCGCTCAGCGACTGGCAGGCTGCAGCCCCGTAGTTCACCGCCCGCCGCGTGCAGGAATAGCGCAGAAAGCGTCCGTGATTGGGATACTGCGTGACCATGCGCTGGCCGCATCGGCCGCAGACCAGCAGGCCGGCCAAGAGCGCCGGACCGCCGCGGGCGATCCCCTCGTGCTGACTGCGGTTGGCTGCCACTCGCGCCTGGTTCTGCTCGAAGCTGTCCCAGCTAATGTAGGCAGGCAACCGATCCTTGAGCAGCACCGTCGGCGCGCCAGCGACCGTGCGCCCGGTTCCGGGGCATCCCGGCACCTGCCGGCGCGCATCGACGACGCGGCGGCCATAGGCGTAAGCCCCCGCGTAGATCGGGTTGCGCAGCATCTCGGCGAGCGTGTAGCGGTTCGGGCGGTGCCATTCCAGCTCGCCCGTCGCGGCGCCGGAGCGGGCACGATAGGGCAAGTGGACCTGGTGATCGACGAGATAGCGCAGCACGCCGTTGATCGTGCGGCGGCGCGCGAAGACGTCGAACACCAGCCGGATCGTCGCCTGTACCTGCTCGTCGGGATCGCGAGTGATCGCGCCGGCGGGCGTACGAACGTAGCCGCGCGGCAGATTGAAGAACAGCTCGCCGCGTTCGGCCTTGGCGCGGCGGCCGGCCAGCATGCGGCCCTTCAGGAGGTGCAACTCCGCCTCGCTCATCGCACCCTTCAGGCCGAGAAGGAGACGGTCGTTATAAGATCCAGGGTCATACACGCCGTCCGTGTCGGCGAGGAGCGTGTCGAATACGGCGCAGATCTCAAGAAGCTGGTGCCAGTCCCGGCACGATCGCGCCAAGCGGGACATCTCGATTCCGAGTACCAGACCGACCCGGCCGAGCCCGACTTCGGCAACCAGGCGCTGAAAGCCCGGATTCATGGCGGCCGCGATGCCGGAGCGCCCGAGATCATCGTCGATCACCACCACCCGCTCCCGGATCCAGCCAAACTGGAGAGCGCGTTCGACGAGACCGTATTGCAGCCGGGTCGACTCCTGATGCCGCTCAACCTGCTGCAAGGTGGATTGCCGGACGTAGACGATGGCCAGGCGGTCACAATGGCGGCTTTGGACCTTGTCGGCGATGCTCATCGTGCTCCTCCGCGCGGGATGGACCGCGGTCATGGCCGTGGTCTCCCGCAACGGGAGCGCTCGCCAGCTGGCGCCGCGCGAGTTGGCCGAGCTGAACAGCGAGGCGCCGGCGCACCCTGGCCGGCAATCGCGTCCAGGTCATGATCGTCGTCGGAAGAGCTTGCTTCATGGCGCCTCGCGACCCAATGGGTCAACGCCAGCAATGCGGCGCGGCCAAGCCGCGGCTTCTCCGTTAACAGGAGTGATTCTTCAGACGTTCCAACGGTGGTGGTTTGAAAACCTGATCAAGGCGCACAAGCTGCATCTCGCTTCCGGCCGCACCTCGTGCACCAAGGCCACCGCCAACCAGTTCCGTCTCCTGATCCACACCGCCGCCTACTGGCTGATGCTGACCCTGCGCGGGGTGGCGCCGCGGACCTCGTTCTGGCGCGATGCCCAGTTCGACACGATCCGCCTCTGCCTGATCAAAGTCGCCGGGCGGGTCACCGAAATGGTCACCCGCATCAGGGTCGCGCTGCCCACCACCTTCCCTTATCAGGTCGGCTTTGCCGATCTCGCTGGTCGCATCGCCAAACTGCCGCCGTAGCCGATGGGGCGGTGTGCCCCCGGACAAACCCCTCGGCGCAACCCCAAACTCCGCTCCGCGCGTCTGCGACGCCACGGAAAATCGCACCCCGATGCCGCCATCTGGCCGCAAGCAAGTGGCTCCCATGAATAATCCGGGCTAGATGCAATACTGTGCACTTAAGCGCCTCACGGTGCTACGCTGTCGCCGGTTTGGAGGAGAGTGGCGATGGCGCGCACAGTTGCAACCCTTCCGGCGGGGGCGCGGATCACCGATTACATTAGCCTGGGGGTGATCACCAAGACCTTTCCGCTGACCACCGTGCGTTCGGTGCTGGCGGCGAGCGGCAAAGCCAGTCTGCGCGAGCGCGATCTGCCGGCGCATTTGGTGATGTACTATGTGATCGCCCTGGCACTTTTCATGCAGGCGTCCTATCGCGAGGTGCTGCGCTGCCTGCTGGAGGGCTTGCAATGGCTGCGCGACCCTGCCACCCCGCTCAAGGTGGCGGGCAAGTCGGGCATCTCGCAGGCCCGCACCCGGCTCGGCTGGGAAGCGCTGCGCCAGCTCCACGATGCGGTGGTGCGGCCGATCGCGCTGCCCGCCACGCGCGGCGCCTGGTATCGGCAATGGCGTCTGGTCAGCCTCGACGGCAGCACCTTGGACGTTGCCGACGAAGCGGTGAACGCGGCGGCCTTTGGCCGGCCCGGCAGCAGCCGCGGCGACAGCGCCTATCCGCAGATCCGTTTTGTCGCGCTGGTCGAGAACGGCACGCACGTGTTGTTCGGCAGTCATATGGCGGGTTGCGAAACGGGCGAGATCCCGCTCGCCCGAGACGTGCTGGCCGGCTTGCAAAAGGACATGCTGTGCCTGGCCGACCGACAATTCTTTGGTTTTGCGCTGTGGCAGCAGGCGTGCGGCACCGGTGCCGCGCTGCTGTGGCGGATCAAGAAGAACATTCGCTTGCCCTGCATCAAACGTCTGCCCGACGGCTCTTACCTGAGCCATCTCTATGCCTGTGAGCACGATCGTCGGCACAAGACCCATGGCGTGATGGTGCGCGTTATCGAGTACCGTCTGGACGGCGTGGCCGGAGCCGAGCCCTTGTATCGGCTGGTCACCACGATCCTCGATCCCGATCGCGCCCCGGCCCACGAATTGGCGGCGCTCTATCATGAGCGCTGGGAAATCGAAACCGCTCTCGACGAACTGAAGACCCATCTGCGCGGCGCCCGCATCGTGCTGCGCAGCAAGACCCCGGACCTCGTCCGTCAGGAGTTCTACGGGCTGCTTCTGGCGCATTTTGCCATTCGCGGCCTGATGCACGAGGCTGCTTTGCAAGCCGATGAGGATCCCGACCGGCTCTCATTCTTGCACGCCGTGCGCGTCGTGCGCCGTAAACTTGCTGTTTTTGCTGCCCTTCCCCCCTCGGCGGAGGAAAGCATTTGATGAGGCGGTGCTCGCCGAGATCCTGCAGGAGCGCGTTGTCTCCAGCCGGAACCGTAGCAACCCCCGCGGGGTCAAACGCAAGATGAGCAACTTCCCGATCCGCCGCAAAACCAATCGTGCTTTACCTCCGATCAATATCGCCGAGGCAATTCAGATATCTAAATGAACAGCATTGGGGTTAGCGATGCTACCACGCCGCGGAATCCTTCCTCCGAAACTTCCGCATGCCGATCTCGGGGATCGCCCTGTTACAAGAGCGCGCAATCCGCGATTTCGCAGTAATACCAGATCTCCCTGAGCGTGACCTTTTTGGGGTTCCCAAGCCGCCGCACTTGTGCTTCACCTTGCCAAACGGATGGAGGATGGGTGCCATGCGGCCTCCCGTACAGCTTCGTGAGGATTACGATGCGCCGGACCTGCGCGCGCTGGCGAAAGCGTCACGGGACGCGAACCAAACCCGACGCCTGCTGGCGCTGGCGGCGATCTATGACGGGGCATCCCGCCGCGAGGCGGCCAAGATCGGTGGTGTCGGGGTGCAGACGGTGCGGGATTGGGTGCTGGCCTTCAACACGGCGGGTCCGCCGGGGCTGATCGACGGCAAGGCACCGGGCAACCCGCCGCTGCTGAATGCCGAGCAGCGCGCGGCCCTGCAGCGGATCGTCGAGGCCGGCCCGAACCCGGCGGTGGACGGGGTGGTGCGCTGGCGGCT
>DATJNA010000269.1:0-16211 GCA_035508435.1 Acetobacteraceae bacterium
ACCGTGACGGCGAAGCGGCGGTCGGATGCCGATGTGCTTGGCGTGGCGCTGGAACGCATGCTGGAGAAGCTGCGCGCCGTAGTGTCGGAAGCGGCGGCGGCGGCGGACAATGTGTCTTCCGGCAGCCAGGAGTTGTCGGCCAGCGCGGGCGCGCTGTCGCAGGGCGCGACGGAACAAGCGTCATCGACCGAGGAGGCGTCGTCCTCGATGGAGCAGATGGCGGCGAATATCAAGCAGAACGCCGACAATGCGACGCAGACCGAGAAGATCGCGCGGCAGTCGGCCAAGGACGCGGAAGTGAGCGGCGCGGCGGTGGAACAAGCCGTTGGGGCCATGCAGACCATCGCCGACAAGATCACCATCGTGCAGGAGATTGCGCGACAGACCGACTTGCTCGCGTTGAATGCGGCGGTGGAGGCGGCGCGTGCGGGCGAGCATGGCCGCGGCTTCGCGGTGGTGGCATCGGAGGTGCGCAAGCTGGCCGAGCGCAGCCAGGCCGCGGCGACGGAGATCCACGGCGTTTCGGCCCAGACGGTGAAGGCCGCGCAATCGGCCGGTGAGATGCTGACGCGCCTGGTGCCGGACATCCGCAAGACCGCCGATCTGGTGGCGGAGATCAGTGCCGCCTGCCGCGAGCAGGATGTGGGGGCGGAACAAATCAACCAGGCGATTCAGCAGCTCGACAAGGTGACACAGCAGAACGCCAGCGCGTCGGAGCAAATGTCGGCGACATCGGAAGAGTTGGCGGCGCAGGCAGAACAATTGCAGGCCAGCATTGCCTATTTCCGCACCGACGAACAACGCGATGCACCGCAGCCGGTGGTGACGCGAGGCGCCAGGCGCGCGGTCGAAGCGCATGGCGCGACGCCCGTCCCGGGCAAATCGATACGGCGGCCGGCGGTGAATGGCCACGACCGCGGCGCCGTCGCGATGAAGGGCGGGACCGGATTTGCAATCAACCTGGCGAGCGGTGCGGATCCGCATGACGCCGAGTTTGTCCACTATTGATCCGCCCGGGGCGCTGTGGCGATCGTCACCGCGCTCCGTCCGTTAGAGTCAAAGAGCAATCCATGTCGGGTGTTACCGCCTCCGTCCCGTTCGATCGACTGAAGCAGTCGGACTTCCGGCGGCTGGCGGCATTCATCGAGCGATACAGCGGCATCAAGATGCCGCCGAGCAAGATCACCATGCTGGAGGGCCGGCTGCGCCACCGCGCACGCGATACCGGTGCGCGCAGCCTCGCCGACTATTGCCGCGTATTGTTCAACGGCGACGGCCTGCAATCCGAGGCGGTGCACCTGATCGACGCCGTCACCACCAACAAGACGGACTTCTTCCGTGAGCCGGAGCATTTCCGTATCCTGGTACGCCAGGCGCTGCCGACATTGCTTGCCGATCGCCACGCCGGGCCACAGGCGCAGGTGAAACTATGGAGCGCGGCATGCTCCACCGGCCCTGAGCCGTACACGCTGGCGATGGTTCTTGA
Source organism: Acetobacteraceae bacterium (assembly GCA_035508435.1). GTDB lineage: Bacteria > Pseudomonadota > Alphaproteobacteria > Acetobacterales > Acetobacteraceae > JASHVB01. Next base: position 1,487 of record DATJNA010000269.1, read on the forward strand.
TGACTGGCGGCAACAGAAGCCGGGCCAGCGTTTCGCCATCCTTGGCACCGATCTGTCGACCGACGCGCTTGAGACGGCGCGGCGCGCGATCTACCCGGAGGCGATGGTCGCCGTGGTCCCGCCGGACCTGCGGCATCGCTATCTGCTGCGCAGCCGCGACCGGTCGCGGCACCTGGTGCGCGTCGTGCCGGAGCTGCGGTCCTGGGTGAACTTCGGGCGGCTGAACCTGATGGACAGCGAATATCCGGTGGACCGCGACCACGACGTGATCTTCTGCCGCAACGTGCTGATCTATTTCGACAAGCCGACGCAGCACGCGGTTCTGCAACGGCTCTGCCGCCATCTGCGGCCGGGCGGCTATCTGTTCCTGGGGCACTCGGAGTCGCTCGCCGGCATGGCGCTGCCGCTGCGTTCCGTCGCCAATACCGTGCTGCGGCGGCCGTTATGAAGGCGCCGGTGAAGGTGCTGGTTGTCGATGATTCGGCCGTGGTGCGGCAGACCATGACCGAGGTGCTGTCCAGCGACCCCGACATCGCCGTGATCGGCACCGCCGCCGATCCATTCGTTGCCGCGCGCCGCATCCAGGGCGAAATCCCCGACGTCATCACGCTGGATGTCGAGATGCCGCGCATGGACGGCATCACCTTCCTGCGCAAGCTGATGGCACAGCGGCCAATCCCGGTGGTGATGTGCTCCTCGCTGACCGAACAAGGCTCGGAGACGCGGATGCAGGCGCTGGAGGCCGGCGCGGTCGACGTGATCCTGAAGCCGCGGTTGGGGACCGCGCAGTTTCTGACCGAATCGCGCACCCGCATCTGCGAGGCGGTCAAGGCAGCGGCCCATGCCCGGTTGCAGCGGCTGCCCGCCACGCGCGCGGCGACGGGCGTGCCGGCTGCCAAGCTCAGCGCCGACGTGATGCTGCCACCGCCGACGCGCAGCCACGCGATGGCCCGGACCACGGAACGGGTGGTGTGCATCGGTGCCTCCACCGGGGGCACGGAATCGCTTCGCGTGGTGCTGGAGGCGCTGCCGGTGGCCAGCCCCGGCGTCGTCATCGTGCAGCACATGCCGGAGAAATTCACCGAGGCCTTCGCCCGCCGCCTCGACGGGCTGTGCGAGGTGGAGGTGAAGGAAGCCGCCGACGGCGACGCGGTGCTGCGCGGGCGGGTGCTGATCGCGCCAGGCAACCGGCACATGCTGCTCCAGCGCAGCGGTGCGCGATACTACGTGGCGGTGAAGGACGGTCCTCTGGTGTCGCGCCACCGGCCGTCGGTGGACGTGTTGTTCCGCTCGGCGGCGCATAGTGTCGGTGCCAACGGGGTCGGCATCATCATGACCGGCATGGGCGACGACGGCGCGCACGGGCTATTGGAAATGCAGCAGGTCGGCGCGCTGACCGTCGCGCAGGATGAGGCCACCTCGGTGGTGTTCGGCATGCCGAAGGAGGCGATCGCACTGGGTGCGGCAGACAAGGTCCTGCCGCTGGAGCGGCTGGCGGCGGAGATTGTGCGAGCCGGCCGATGAGCATGCCGATCTTCCTCTCGCCTGGCGCGATCTGCTGCCCTGCCGAACCCGCGGTGGTGACCACGATCCTGGGGTCCTGTGTTGCCGTCTGCCTGTACGACCGCAACCGGCGGAGCGGTGGGATGAACCATTTCCTGCTGCCCCGCTGCGGCAGCGCGCCGCCGTCGCCGCGTTACGGTGACGTGGCGTTCACCATGCTGCTGACGGCGATGGAGCGGCTGGGCTGCCGGGCGATGGATTTGCGCGCCAAGGTGTTCGGCGGTGCCGCGGTGTTGCCGTTCGGCGCGCAGGCCGACACGGTGGGGGCGCAGAACGTGGCGGTGGCGCTGGAGGTTTTGCAGTTGCACGGCATACCGGTGATGGCTCGTCGCACCGGCGGCCAGCGCGGCCTGTTCTTGCGCTTCAACACGGTCAACGGACGGGTGATGGTGCGGGAGTTGGGCGACGATAAATGCGCGACGGAGGCGGGTGCCGGCCGCATCGCCGCCTGGCGTGGCGGGTAACGCCGCGAAGCCGCAGGTCAGCCCGCGCTGCGGCATGAATATCCGTTGAGCGGGATGGGTATCCCATTAGCGGGATGGGTATCCCATTGGCGGGATGAGTATCCCATTGGCGGGATGGGTATCCGTTTGGCGGGAGGAACATCGGTTCAAAAGAAGACATCTGCCTCCTGCGCCGCTTCCGCCAGCGGCGCGAAGCGGGCGTGGATCTCGCGCTCGCGCGCCATGGTGTAACAGGCGGCAATGCGATCCAGAAGCTCCCGCGGGCAGCGGTCCGCGCGCGGCCAGCCTGCGAAACCGGCGGCCACAGCGTGTAGCGTCACTGCCAAAGTCTGGCGCACCTCGAACTGCGCCAGAGCGGCCTCGACCAGTGATCCCACCTCGGCTGCGTCCGCCCGAAGCTGCGCCAATAGCGCCGTCAGGTCTTGCTCCAGCCGGTTCAGGCGCCGCAGCGGCAGCAGCAGTGCATCGGTTGCCCGCGCGGATTCCGCATGCTGGGCGTTGCGCGATGGGTCGCACAGGGTCTCGGCCACCTGCCGCAGCCGGCCGAGATCGCCCAGCACGGTGGCGGCGTTCGCCCCGAAGCGTCCGCCGCACAGGCGCAGTTCCTGCGCCACTGCCGCCAGGGGCCGCCCGGCCACACCCAGCCGACCGCATTTCAGCGAGGCATTCAGGCCCATGATGCGCAGGTCTTCCTGCACCGACTGCACCTCGGCCAGGCGTGCCGCAAGCGTGCCGGTAGCCTGTTGCACTGCCGCCATGCGTCGGTCGTTCGCCGAATCTCCGGTGCTCAGTTCGGCGAACAAGGTGGCGGTCTGACGAATGTCCGCGTCCAGCGCCGCGATGAAGTCGGCACCCCGATCATCGCTATGAAGCTGCACGCCCAACTGGCCGATCGTCTGCGCCGCCACGACAAGCTGACGCAGCCCGGCCTCGACTTGCTCGCCTTTGCGCGCCAACTCGTCGGCGGTGTCCACCAACTGTGCCGCGAGCAAGTCGCCGGCCAGGCCTTCGCCGTTAGTGGCGATTCGCACGGCGGCCTGGACGTGCTCCAGCCGCTGGCGGGTGATGTCACCCAGTTGCAGCGCGACGATCTGGGCCGCGACCTCCTGGCGGATCACCTCGGATTGGTCGTGGGCAGCCACAACCGCTTCGGCGGCACGCGCGCGCTGCGCCGTCAGGCTACGCAGGTTGGCGGCGAGCCGCTCTGGGATCGTCGCCATGGCTGTGCCGTGCCGGCGCATGAAACCGGCCATCTCGGCATGGGTGGCGGCAAGCTCCTGACCGGCAAGGCCAAGCCCGGTGCGCGCGGCATCCACACAGATGCGGGCGCGCTGCGCGGCATCGCGGATGCCGTCGGCAAAGATGGCAAAATCGGCTGCCTCCTGGCCCATCCCGCCCGCCACCACGCGGGCGCTGAGGGACAGGATGGCGATCTCCTGCGCGATCGGCAGCAGCGCGGCGAGCCGCTGCGCGGCCGTGGCGACAGTCTCGCTCAGCGTGTCCAGATCGCGCAGATCGGCGCGGCGCCCGTCCGCCAGCGCCGCAACCTGGGCGCCGGCCGCGGCGAGGTCGCGGCTGGTGTCGGACAGCGCGTCGCCGGTGAATTCGGCTATGTAGGCGGCGAAGCGCGTGGCCAGGCGCTCGAGGATGCCAACCGCATCGGCCAATTTCTGGCCCGCCGCGAAAAACCCTTGTTCGGCCAGGGCCGCGGCCGTGCCGAGTTGGTCGTGCGTGGAAGGTGGCGCTTCGGTCATACCCCCGCATAGCGGGGAAGCATTAACAGTCTGCTGAATTCCGGCGTGGCGAAGCGAGAAAATCGCCTGCGCGGCGCAGCGGGACGACGCGGCGGCGCGCGACCCGCGCGCCACGGGCGCCGGGCCGACCGCGCGGCCGAACCGCCGGCCTATTTGACCACCACTGTCGCTCGCGCCTCATCGGTAGCATCAGCTCAATCGCCGATCGTGATGCGACGGCCGGTTGACCGGCGCCGCCAGTCGCGGGCGAGACGGCGAGATCTCTTGTCACGGACCGGCGTGACGCCCAAAAGCAGCGCCGCGCCGGCGAGGTAATTCGGTTAGTTCTGGAGATTCGGGTTCAACGGCATCAGCACTGCGTGATGAATCGCCGTTGGCGTCACATAGAGGCCGGTCGGCAGTGGCAGGGTGGCGTTGTTGCCGGCGTTGGGCGTCGATCGCTGGCTGTCAGCCAGCCCTTGCGCGATCAGGATGCAGTTCAGCATCAGGCCCGCCGTCAAATACCACCAACGAGAAACACGTTTCATTTTGTTCCACCCTCGGTTCAGCGATCTGAACCAGGCCCAGCAAACTTCGACCGCACGCGCGTGTGCGCTCCGATTTCGCGACGACGCCGAGAGCCCGGGCTCGCTCAGCCGGGACCTCGTGCTGTCGTGGCTGCCCGAACATTGTGGGGAAGCGTTGGGGCCAATACGGATCAGCCGCAAATTGACCCGCCGCTCGCCGACCGGGCGGGGTGGTATTCGGGGCGGCGAGGCGGCAAGCTTCGGCGCCGCCCGGCTGTACATCTTGGTTCGGGACAGGGGGAGTCAGCAATGCACACCATCCACATCGATCGGGGCAAGCGACTGTGCGATGAGCCGAACTGCGGCCACAACCGCTACCACCCGGACATTGCGCCGGTTGCCGAAGTCGCCGAAGGAGACGAGATCGCGCTGGAGACGCGCGATGCGCTCGACGGGCAGATCGGGCCGCAAACCACCGTCGCCGATTTCGCCAATCTCGACGTTGGCGCGGTGCATCCGCTGACCGGACCGGTGTTCGTGAAGGGGGCGATGCCGGGCGATATGCTGGAGATCGAGTTCACCGACATCATTGCGCAACCGGCCGCATTCAGCGCCATCATGCCGGGCCTCGGGTTCCTGCGCGACGTGATGACCGAGCCGTTCCTGGTGCACTGGGACATCCGCGATAACTGGGCAACGTCGGCGCAATTGCCTGGTGTGCGGATTCCCGGTGCGCCGTTCATGGGCGTGTCCGCGGTCGCGCCGTCGGCGGCAAAGCTCGCGGAATGGACGGCGCGCGAGCAACGGGTGATCGAGCGGGGCGGGTTTGCGTTGCCGCCGGATGCGGCGGGCGCCGTGCCGACCGGGCCATGCGGCTTGACCGGGCTTCGCACGCTGCCGCCGCGCGAGAACGGCGGCAATTTCGATGTGAAGCAGTTGACCAAGGGCGCCAAACTGTTCCTGCCAGTGTTCATGGCAGGCGGCTTGTTCTCCACCGGCGATGGTCATTTCGCGCAGGGCGACGGCGAAGTATGCGTCACCGCGGTGGAGATGGGCGCCACCGCGGTGGTACGGTTCCGGGTGCACAAGGGCCTGGCCGAGCGCCGCAAATTCAGTTCCCCGGTGTTCTCGCGCAGCGGGTATTTCACCGACCCGCGGTTTGCCGCGCCGGAACGGTTTCTCGGCGTGATGGGCATGCCGATCAACGCGGCAGGCGAGATCGAGGCGGAGAACCTGACGCTGGCCTGCCGCAATGCAGTGCTGAACATGATGGAGCTGTTGCAGGAACGCGGCTTCACCCGCCAGCAAGCCTATGTGATCTGCAGTGTCGCGGTGGATTTGCGCGTGTCGAACGTGGTGGATGTGCCGAACTACGTCGTTTCGGCGCTACTGCCGGAGGCGATATTCGAGGCCGCGTAGGCAACGGTGGAATGCCGACGTCAATCGACATTGGGCGCGGTGCTGCCGAGATCGCGAGTGTGCTCCGCGCCAAGCTGACGTGATCCACACGTGCGGGACCTGCCCGGCACTGGACAGGCACCACGACGACAACTGCCGCCGCCGATGCGAGGCCTGCGGCAATCACCAGCAGGAAGTCGCCGCATGGCGCGGTCTTCTGGCACCGCTGTCACGGCACCGCGACGCGGATTACGCCGGATTGCGCAGCGTTAGGCGCACGGCGCGAGCAATTCATGACCGAAATCATCGCATGTTGGAAGCTCGACCGGGATCACTGCGCGGCTCACCGTCACTGGGCTCAAGATTTCCGTCGGAGCTTGGCCCTGTTTGTTCGCGCTACCGGTCGGCGACGCCAAGATGCCGGGGCCGCATGAGCGCGAACCGACGGCCAGGGTTCAAAACGGCAACGCCGCTCGGCTTCGCACACTCAAGCATCGCCTTGATCCCGATGGGGCTCTTCGCGTCCGCCATCCCGGGCTACACCGGCGCCACCGCGCGCCAGACACCGTCCGGCGAATAGTGACGCACTCGCAACACTGATCGTCTCACACAGTTGAACGACCCCATCAAGCTACGTCGCGACAGCGCCGCTGCGTCCGGGCAGGTCGGTTGCACCCTGTGGAGAATTACTAAGGGGACGAGAGTCGTTGATCCAGGTCAAGGTCCCTTAAAACGATTGCCGATACAAGCCGGCGCGTACGACGCACGAGGTTCGGAACCGTGGATGATCGAGGATGAGTCGGAATCGCTGCGACGGCGCGCACGGCACCTGCGCTGGTTGGCAAGTGAGATCATGGATGAGCCTGCGCGGACCGAACTGACCAAATTGGCCGACGAGTACGAGGCTCGCGCGGCCACAGCCGAGGCGGCCGGGGTCAGCGCGGTGGAGCAATGAATACCGGCGGCCACTCGAGTTGACCCGTCGGCATGGACCCGTCCTGGCCGACGAAGCGAGCCGTCAGCAAAGCCTGATGCGTATCGTCAGCACACGCCGCTCGCCGGGAGGGATCAGCATCAGCCCAGGCTTGTCGCGAAACTCGCCCGCGAAATCCGCCGGGCTCGCGGTGCCGTGCCACGGCTCGATGCACAGAAAGTCCGCGCACCCGCCATCGTCGCTCATGCGCGTCCAGATGCCGAGTTGCTCGAACCCGTCCCAGCTCACGGCGATGGCCTCCGCCCCCGGCGCGGTGTAGCGCACCGACCGGCTGGCCACCTGGTCAAGGATCAGCGCGTCGGCCGCGAACAACGCTGGCGACAGCGACAGCGTGCTGCCCGCGATCGGCGACGGCGCGGACGCCGGCAGCAGCAGCCCACCGTCCAGCCGCCGCACCGGAGCAGGCTCGGCTTGCTCGAACATCAGGACATGCGCGTCCTTCGCCACGCCCTCGGCCAACGGCCAGACAAACCCGGGATGCGCACCAACCGACGCCGGCAGCTCCTCACGGCCAGTGTTCATCACGGTGAAGGTTTGTACCAGCGCGTCGTCGTCCAGTGCGAACGCGACTTCGAAGCGAAATGCGAAGGGATAGGCCGCGCGCGTCTCTCCGTCGTCATGCAGCACCAGCCGGCATGACGTTGCGCCGCGGTTCAGCCAGGCGAAGCGCCGGTCGCGGGCGAAGCCGTGCTGCGTCATGCGGTAGCTGCGGCCGCGATGCAGCAGCGTGTCGTCCCGCAACCGCCCAACGATGGGAAACAGCACCGGCGCATGTCGCGGCCAGACGGGCTGCGCCTGCCACAATAGCTCGGTTCCCTCGGCATCGCGCAGCGAGCAAAGTTCGGCACCGTCCGGCTTTACCGTGGCCGACAGGTAGCCGTTGGTCAGGACGTGGCGCTCCATGGCGGGCATGGCCGCCTATGCTAGCGCACCGGCGGTGTTGGCGGAAAGGCAGGCGCCGCCGCGGGTGGTCAGTCGTCGTCCGCCAACTCCGCGCGAACCGCCGCCTCCAGCTCCTTCATGCGGAACGGCTTGCGCAGGAAACGGCGGCTCACCTGGCGGGCGACGAAATAGCCGGAGATCAATATGACCTTGAGTCCCGGATCGTGCTGGGTGGCAAGGTCCGCCAGTTCAATGCCGGACATCTCCGGCATACGGATGTCTGTAATGAGCAAGTCCACCGTCGGATTGTCGCGCAAGCGGCCAAGCGCCTGCTGACCGCCCTCGGCCTGCAAGACCTGGTAGCCGAAATCCTCGAGGAACTCCGCGACCACGGTGCGCACCTCGGGCTCATCATCCACGATCAGGATGGTGGCCGGTGGTGGAGCAGAGGTCGACTTGCCAGGCAACGTCGCAGTCTCATGCATGCGGAAGACGCTGGCTCCGCGGGTCGGAACAAGAACGGGGATGAGCCAGGCACGGCGGGCGAGCCCCCCCGCCGATGCCGTGCCTGCCGGGTGGCTGCGCTGCATAGCATCGCACCGGGCGGGACGGTGACGCATTCATGAGCGCAAGGCCCGCCCATCCGGTCACAAAGTTGCGAACGATTGGAGGAACCGTCTCAGAACTGCAAACGCACTCATCCCGCAAGACGAACTATTACCGACTTCGCCGTGTGTCCCGTAACGAGACTGTCTCGCCAGGATCGCGCGCGCGGCCTATCGTGCCCGCGCACGCCAGAATTGGTTGCGACTTTCTTACAGAGGAGAGCAAGGCAGATGAGCCAGGGACCGCTTGCCCGATTCAAGGTGCTGGATCTCACGCGCGTGCGCGCCGGGCCGACCTGCGTGCGCCAACTCGCGGACTGGGGTGCGGACGTCATTAAGATCGAGGCGCCGGAGGGGGATTCCGGCCTGGGCGGCGAGCGGTATGGACCGGACTTCCAGAACCTGCACCGCAACAAGCGCAGCCTGACGCTGAACCTGAAGGCGCCGGAGGGGCTGGCGATTCTGCACCGGTTGGTGGAGCGTAGCGATGTCGTGGTGGAGAATTATCGGCCGGATGTGAAATTTCGTCTCGGCGTCGATTACGAAAGTTTACAAAAGCTCAACCGGCGGCTGGTCTATGCGTCGATCTCCGGCTTCGGCCAGGATGGGCCGTATCGCGATCGGCCGGGCTTCGACCAGATCGCGCAAGGGATGGGTGGGCTGATGTCGATCACCGGCTTGCCCGGGCAGGGACCGGTGCGGGTCGGCATCCCGGTCGCCGACCTCTCCGCCGGCATCTTCGCCGCGATGGGCGTGTTGATCGCATTGCTGGAACGCGAGCAATCCGGCGAGGGCCAATGGGTGCAGTCCAACTTGCTCGCGGCGCAGATCGCCATGCTGGATTTCCAGGCGGCGCGCTGGACCATCGGGCATGAGGTGCCGGGACAGGCCGGCAACAACCATCCGACCAGCATCCCCACCGGCGTGTTCGCGACCGCCGACGGTCATATCAACATTGCCGCCTCGGGCGATGACATCTATCGCCGTTTCTGCAAGGCGGTCGAGGCGCCACAACTGGTCTCGGATCCGGACTTTGCCAGCGGCGCGGCGCGGTCGAAGCACCGGGATCGGCTGAACCAGGCGATCGAGGCAATCATCTGCACCCGCCCCTCGGCCGAGTGGATCGAGCGATTGAACGCGGCCGGCGTGCCGTGCGGGCCGATCTACAAGATGAACGAAGTGTTCGCGGACCCGCAGGTGCGGCACCTGCGCATCGCCCGCGCCGTGCCGCACAAGGCGCTGGGCTCGGTGGAGGTGATCGGGCAGGCGGTGGAACTCAGCCGCACGCCATGGAGCGTGCGCAGCGCCACGCCGGAACTGGGCGAGCATACCGAGGCCATCCTGCGCGAACTGGGCTACGGCGCGGCCGAGATCGACAGTCTGCGGGCGAACCAGGTGGTTTAGCCCTCGCCCAGCCGAGGTGCGTTGCCTGGCGCCGCGCCTCGGCAAGTGCCGCTGCCTGTGCGTCGACTCACATTGTGCTGGCCGCGGTGCCGCTATGGGGCTGCCGCGCCGGAGCCACTCCCGGCGCGAACCTCAACCGGACCCGCAAGCGTGCGGCATCACCAGGAGCGATCGCCATGGCCACCCCCTTTCTCAAATTCTGCGATGAGCTGCGGATCTCCACGCCGGCCGCGGTCCCCGACGTCGTCAGGCGTTCGTTCGGCTCGCTGGTACACGAGAGCGTATTGTTCTTGGCCCTCGGCTATGACTATTGGTACAATCCCGCCGACGACAAGGCGCAAGGCCTCTATCAGGCGTTTCTGATGAAGGGCGCGCCGCTGGAGTTGAATCTCCCTGCTACTACCAACGATAATATTTCGGCGTTGTATTTCGACCCGAAGTTGTCGGTGCGCAAGGAGGCCACCAACCAGCCGGTCGATCTGAAGATGCGGGCCTACGGCGGCATCTGCGACGGCGGCGTTGCCAACTACAACCTTTGCACAAAGGCACTCGATGCCGCGGCCGACGGTTTCGATCCGCCAACCAAGGCGGGGATCGCGACGGGTGTCAAGACCGGCACAGCCGGCACCAGCGGCGGCACCCGCGCGACGATGGTGCAGTGCTATGCGGATCTGCGGCACTGGTGGAGCGATGCGGACCTCACCAGGATCGGGCTGATTTCCCGCTGATGCGGCAATGCGGGCCGCACCACGGTGTGGCGGCGGCCCAGGTCACGGCGCCGCCGCCACTGCCGCCAGCGCCGTATTGGCCCGGCTTAGGCAGCGTCGGCAAATAAGTGCGGCAGCACGCCGACAAAGCTGCCGCTGAAAACACCAGCTTAGGGCCTGTTCGGTCTGGCAGATCGATTCGGTTGATTCCGAACAGGCCCTTAGGGAGCGGCCCCGCCGCAGATGGCGGCTTGCGACAACCGCAATCGCCCGCACCCTGTCGCGTGCGCCGGAGCGGCCCCGCCGCAGGTGGCGGCTTGCGACAACTCTCAACCATTGATTGGTGAACGCTCCGTGGGGTGGGGAGAAAATTTCGAATTCGGATTATTTGATCGGGATCAAGGCGCGCCACCCCCTGCTGGCATACCACGGAACCAAACAGGTCCATCTCGCAAATACTGCGATTTGCGTGCGTCGGCGCAGCGAGGGAGTACGTGTAATGGCCACCGGATCCGTGGAGGTCGTCTACCGCGGAGTGTTCCAGAAGAATTTGGCAAAGAACATCTGCCGCGGCATCGTCTTTGGCGCGAGAAAACAGGGCAGGATCGGCATTGCGTTCGGCCGCTACAGCGACTCGCCGGAACGCAATGGCATTCCCGCGAAGCAGTTCGCCGTGGTCGCCGACAGCGAAGAGGAAATGGAAGAATACCTGTCGCGCTATGAGCCCGACAGCAACGACGTTACCATCGTGTGCGACGACACGCTGTGCAAGGGCCTGGAATCCTGGGCCTGGAACGGCTTGCAGCCGGTCAATCGCCTGCTGAAGGCGGGCGGCACTTTGCTCGTTACCTCGACGCGGTCGGCGAACAGTCTGATCCGCGACATCCATCGCAAGGGCGCACCGTACAGCCTGGCGATCGTCAAGGCGCCCGCCAGCTTCTCCGGCATGTGGGTGTATCGCGACGACCAGACCGACGTTCGCTTGCTCGGTGCTTTGGCGAAGGTCGCACCACAGATCGTGACGCATGAGGCGATGCTGGCGGCGATCAACGAGCCGAAGCAAAGTGAGAAGAAGACCGCGGCGGCGAAGCAGGGCTACGAGCTGGTCAGCAGCGCGCCGGTCGGCGCCGAGCAAGGCAACGACGCGGTGCCGTTCAGCTTCGCCATGCCCGGCTGGCGGGAGATGGAAGAATGCCTGGTGATCCGCGCCCGCAAGGTGCGCGAGGATGTGCCAGGCATGGCAGACGGCTACGTTCCCGGACGCAACCCGAATTATAAGAAATTCGCCACCCGCACCATGCGGCCGGTGGTGAACTTCGACACCTGCAACAAGTGCAACATCTGCTGGCTGCAATGCCCGGACACCGCGTTCGACGTCATGGCGGACGGGTTCTACGACGCGAACATGGAGGCCTGCGTCGGCTGCGGCATCTGCGAGGCGGTCTGCCCGGTGGCAGACTGCATCAGCATGGTGAACGAGGAAGCCTTCACCGACCACGACAGCCAGTACCAGGCATGGCGCAAGGATGCAGCCGCGTATGCCGCCTGGCGCGCCGAGAAAGTCGCGGGCCAGGGGCCGCGCCCGCAAGGCTTTCATCACGTTGGCCAGTATGCCGAGGAGATCGCCAATGAGCGCCGTTGACCTCGCCCCGCAAAAGTCCCTAGCCGGCCTTTTGTCGCCTCGGGCGGAAACCGAGGAGCTGATCAGCGGCAGCGAGGCAATCGCGCACGCTGTCCGCCTCGCCGATGTGGACGTGATCACCGCCTATCCGATCCGTCCGTATGACACGGTGATGCAATACGTCTCGAAGATGATCGCCGACGGCGACTTCGACTGCGAATTCATCGTCGCGGAAAGCGAGCATTCGCAGTTCGAGATCGTGAAGCACGCCTCCACCGTCGGCGCTCGCGTGTTCGTGGGATCGAGCGGCGTCGGCTGGCTGTACGCCTATGAGGCGCTGGCGGTCACCGCGGGCCTGCGCCTGCCCATGGTTGCCATGGTCGGCAACCGCGCGCTGGATGATCCCGGCGCGTTCGGCGTGGAGCATAACGACGCGCTGTCGGTGCGCGACCTGGGCTGGATGCTGTGCTGGGTCGATACCGCGCAGGAGGCGCTGGACACCGCGCTGATCGCCTACCGCGTGGCCGAGGACAAGCGCGTGTTCCTGCCCTGCGCGATAAGCTGTGATGGCGCGTTCCTGACCCACTCGCAGGCGATCGTGAAGGTGCCGAGCCAGGGCATGGTGGATGCATTCCTGCCGCGCTACGACCGTGGCGACAAGCGGTTGCATCCGGACAACCCGATCACCATCGCGCCGCAGGTGAACGAAGACTGGCTGATGGAGATCCGGCGCCAGAGCGACCAGGCAGCACGGCGGGCGCGCGGCGTGCTGATCGAGGCGTATCGCGATTTCAACGCCCAGTTCGGCCGCGGCGGCGAGCCGTTCATCGAGCGCTACATGATGGACGACGCCGAGATCGCGCTGGTCGGCATGGGCACGATGGCGATGCCGGTGCGGGTCGCAGTGCGGAAGCTGCGTGCGGAAGGCAAGAAGGTCGGCTTCGTGCGCGTGCGCTGGTTCCGTCCGTTCCCGACACCGGAAGTGCAGGAGGCGTTGTCGGGCGTGAAGGCGGTGGGCGTGATCGACCGCGACTTTGCCTTTGGTTCGGTGCTGCAAAGCGGTGTGCTGGCGAACGAACTGCGCTCGGCGCTGTACGGGGCGGCCAATCGGCCGAAGATCGTGTCGTTCATTGCCGGCCTGGGCGGACGCGAAGTCACTACCGCGAACGTCATCGACATGGCGAAGAGCGTCTGCGCGGCGGCCGACGGCGCGGGCACCGAAAACGACACCTACTGGATCGGAGCGCGGGAGTAACGGCCATGCAGGAAACCAAAGAGCAAGTGGCTGGCGGCGAGTACACGTCTCCGCAGGCGCTGCCGCCGTGGTCCGGTATCCGGCGGGTCGCGCGCGAGGAATACTACACGTCGGGCCACCGCACCTGTCAGGGCTGCGAGTCGGCCCAGATGATGCGGCTATTGGCCAAGGCGGCGGGGCCGCGCACCATCGTGCTGACCGCGACCGGGTGCATGTATGTAGCCAACACCACCTACTACACCACGCCGTGGGTGCTGCCCTGGATCCATACGCAGCTTGGCTCGACCGGGTCGGGCGCCACCGGCACGGCGGCGGGGCTGCGCGCGCTGATGCGCAAGGGCAAGCTGACACAAGAGCCAATCAACATCATCGCCGTGTGCGGCGATGGCGGCGGCGCCGATATGGGACTGTCGGCGATCTCGGCGGCGTTGCAGCACACCAAATACAACTTCCTGATCCTGATGTACGACAATGAGTCCTATGCCAACACCGATATCCAGACCTCGGGCTCGTCGCCGTATGGCGTGAACACCAGCTTCAGCCCGCCCGGCAAAGTGCACCGGATCATGCACGAGCAATGGAAGAAGAACACCGCGCCGATGCTGGCGGTGGGCCACCCGGACTGCCGCTATGTCGCGACGGTGGTGTCGTCCAACGCCGTGGATACGATGAACAAGGTGCGGCGCGCGCTGAGCATTGGCGGGCCCACGTTCATCCACTGCCTGAATCCTTGCCCGAAGGGATGGGACTACGATCCGAAATACTCCCATGAGATCGGCGAGCTGGCGGTGGAGACCGGCGTTTGGCCGTTGTACGAAATCGAGGATGGCAAGCTGAAGATGTATGGCAAGAGCCAGCACATCGCCAACGGCGTGCTGAAGCGCAGGCCGGTCAGCGAGTACTTGCTGCGGCAAGGGCGGTTTGCGCATTTGAAGGATGAGGACATCGCGCTGATCCAGGCGCGCACCGATACGATGTGGGAGAAGTGGGCGCTGCCGGGCGTGATCGCCTTCTCCAAGGCGTAGGTTCTGGGGATCGAGGCCGCGCGGCGACACGCGCGTGCCTTGATCGTCGGCCCTCGTGCCCGCTGCGGGAGCACGGCGCGAGGGCCGGCGGATGCGGGGTACCCCACCCTCGGCACCGCGTCTCGCGGAACACCGTGTCGCGGGACGACATCAGCGGCGATGGTGGTGCGGCGGCCAGGCCAGCGGTGGGGAGTTCAAGCGCTTCGACGGATGTTGTCGCCGCGCGTCGTTGTGGATCGGGCGCGGGGCGGAACGCGCGGCGCTGATGCGTCGCGCAGGAGGATGCAATGACCACCGTTGTCACCGACAACTGCGAGCGCTGCCGCTTCACCGATTGCGTGACAGTATGCCCGGTCGCCTGCTTTCACGGCGACGAACTGATGCTGTACATCGATCCGGTCGTCTGCATCGACTGCGGCGCCTGCGTGACGAAATGCCCGGTCGAGGCGATCTACGAAGAGCCGATCCCCGAAGACAAGCAGCGCTGGATCGAGATCAACGCCACGCGCGCGCCCGGCTTGCCGGCCATCAAGACGAAGCAGGAGCC
>DATJNA010000270.1:0-31080 GCA_035508435.1 Acetobacteraceae bacterium
ACCGGTACGCTCGACTATGGCCAGGGCCATGCCTCGCCGTTCGCGCAGGTGTTGTCCAATCGGCTCGGCGTGCCGTTCGAGAAAATCCGATTGCTGCAAGGCGATTCCGACGAGTTGGTCGCCGGCGGCGGCACCGGCGGCTCGCGCTCGATGATGCAGAGCGGCGGCGCCATCGTCGAGGCCAGCGACATCGTTATGGCCTCGCCGCCTACGCCTTTACGAATTCGGCACGCAATGTCGATCGCCTGTCCGAAGGTGTGGAGGTCGGCAATCTGTCGATCAACCATTTCGTCGCCTCGATTGCCGAAACGCCATTCGGCGGTGTGAAGGACAGCGGATTCGGGCGCGAGGGCGGTACCGAAGGCTTGCAGTGCCATACGGTGGTGAAGAACGTCTCGCATCTGATGGCGTAGGTGGCCCGGACCCCGCCGTGACCGGCCGCGCATGGACCTCGCGCGGCCGGAACGCTATATCCGAATAGCTATAACACATTCGGAATCGGCATCAACGGAGGCAGGCATCATGTCTGTGGCACAGCAAACGCGCCCCGCAACCGCGGCGGCACCGCGGCGCGTGCAGATGCTGATTGACGGCAACTGGGTGGACGCCGCGTCCGGCGGCCTGCTGGATGTCGAGAACCCGGCCAACCGGCAGATCGTGGCTCAGATCCCGCGTGGCGGGGCAGACGATGTCGATCGCGCGGTTCAGGCTGCCGCGCGGGCCTTCCCGGCATGGAGCAAGATACCGCCACGCGAGCGTGGCCGCATGTTGCTGCGCGTCGCCGATGCGATGGAAGCCCGCACCGAGGAATTGGCGCGGCTGATCGCGTTGGAGACCGGCAATGCGCTGCGCACTCAGGCGCGCGGCGAGGCACGGCTGTCCGCCGACATCTTCCGCTATTTCGGCGGCCTCGCCGGGGAATTGAAGGGCGAGACCATTCCACTCGGCGAGCAAGTCCTGAGCTATACGCGGCGCGAACCCTTGGGTGTGGTCGGTGCGATCATCCCCTGGAACGCGCCCGTTCTGCTGGGTGCGTTGAAGATCGCGCCCGCGTTATGCGCCGGCAACACGCTGGTGCTGAAGGCAGCGGAAGACGCGCCGCTGGGCGTGCTGCTGATGGCGGAGGTCTGCCAGCAGTTTTTCCCCCCGGGCGTGTTGAATGTGCTGACCGGCCTCGGCGAGGAATGCGGCGGCCCGCTGGCGCAGCATCCCGCCATCCGGAAACTGTCGTTCACCGGCTCGACCGAAGTCGGCAAACTGATCATGCGCGCGGCGGCCGAACGCATCGTTCCCGTGTCGTTGGAACTCGGCGGCAAGAGCCCGTCCATCGTCTATCCCGATGCCGACGAGGACTGGGTGGTCGAGGGCATCATCGCCAGCATGCGTTTCACCCGCCAGAGCCAGTCCTGCACTGCGGGTTCCCGCTTGTTCCTGCATGCCGATATCTTTGACAGTTTCCTCGACAAGCTGCGCGGCAAGACGCAGGAACTGAAGCTCGGCGACCCGTTGGACGAGGCAACTGATATCGGCGCCATCATCAACGACAAGCAGTTCCACAAGGTGTGTGGCTATATCGACGAAGGGCTGCAGCGCAAGGACGCCCGCCTGGTGTTTGGCGGCCTGCCGCCGCAAGAGGGGCCGCTCAGCCAGGGATATTTCGCCATCCCGACCGTGTTTGCCGACACCTCGAACGATTGGCGCCTGGCACGCGAGGAAATATTCGGCCCCGTGCTGGTGGCGATCCCGTGGCGTGACGAACCGGACGCAATCCGCATGGCGAACGATAGTCATTACGGCCTCGCCGCGTACGTGTGGACGCACGATATCGGCAGTGCGCTGCGCGCCGCACATGCCGTCGAATCCGGCTGGGTGCCGGTGAACCAGGGACTGGGTCAGCAGCCCGGCCATTCCTATGGCGGCTACAAACAGAGCGGTATCGGGCGGGAATTCTCGCTGGAAGGCATGCTCGACGGCTTCACGCAGCGCAAGAACGTGACGGTCAACCTGGCGGTACCGCGCCGCCACTGAGGGACCTTTGGAACCGGGGCAACGCAACATCATGATGGGGAAGTTCAGTCGGCGCCTGTTGCTCCTGGGCGGCATTGCTGCGGTTGGCCCATGTCCGTCACGCGCGGCGCAACCGGTCATGATCCTTGCCGCGGCGACGCTGAAGAACGCGCTTGATCTGGTAGTCCGGGCGGCCGAAGCGAAGCTGCATGTTCCGATCGTGACCGTGTACGGCCCGAGTCCCACACTGGTGAAGCAACTGCAGAATGGCGCACCCGGCGACATCTTCTTTTCCGCCGACTCCGATTGGATGGATAACGCCATCGCCCACAAGCTGGTCGATCCCGCGAGCCGCGTCGATCTGCTGTCGAGCCGGTTGGTGCTGGTCGCACCCGCTGGTCAGGCACAGCAGGTCGCGATTACACCAGGATTCCCGCTGAAGCGGCTGTTGGGCACGGGGCGGCTGGCAATGTGCGATCCGATGATGATGCCAGCAGGGCGTTACGGCCGGGCG
This sequence comes from Acetobacteraceae bacterium, assembly GCA_035508435.1. Classification (GTDB taxonomy): domain Bacteria; phylum Pseudomonadota; class Alphaproteobacteria; order Acetobacterales; family Acetobacteraceae; genus JASHVB01. The sequence goes on from DATJNA010000270.1 coordinate 2,522, forward strand.
GCGCTGCAACAGCTTGACGTTTGGAACAATGTGAAGGGCCACGTCGCCGTCGCCGAGGATGTGCTGGGTGCTCTGGTCCTGGTCTTAAGGCGTGAGGCCGCACTGGGCATCGTGTTTGACACCGATGCCCGGCTGGACCGAGGCGTAAGCATCATTGGGACGTTTCCATCCGATAGCCATCCGCCGATTGTCTATCCGGTGGCCGAGGTTGCCAGCGGCCGAAATCCTAATACAAGGCCGGTACTTGAGTTCATTGTGTCGGCCGAGAGCAGGGCGATATTCCAAGGCGAAGGCTATACAGTGTTGAGTTCCTCGCATTAGCTGTCGCGCGGCACTGTCGTCCTGAGACCGCGAACCAAACTCGGTATGTATCAGACGCAGTGAGGAGCAGGCTCTGCCCCGGATTGTACCCTTCCGCGTGCGTCAGGCTTCGGCGGCCGCCCGCCGGCGATCGAGACCAGCTCTACGGCCAAATGCCACGATCTGGTACCGCAAGAACAAACCAACCTTGAGTGACGCAATTGCCGCGGTGCGACGTGTGCTTTGGTGCCCGCCGGAATTTTTCCATCTCGCGCATATCGAGCGACACCATGGAAATTCCCATCACCTTGCTAAATCGAGTGTTGCAGACTCTCTGCCTCGCAGCCTGAATTGCGGAAAGCCGAGCTTAGACTGGCAGCCGCTGGCACAAGGCCATGCTCGCGCCGAAGCTGCCGCGAGTTCGGTTCCATGCGCTTCGTCACACTCACGCGAGCGCCCCGCTCGCGGCCGGGGTGGATATCCTTACGATCAGCCGGTGCGTGGGGACACGCGTTGCCGGCTGTAACTTTGCATTCTATGGACATCTGTTGTCGACACGGATGCCGTTGCCGCGAAGGCTATGGACGCCACGCTGCGGAAGGGCTAGGCCTGGGATGCCAAATGGGTGCCAAATGGGTGCCAAATGGGTGCCAATAGTTCTTCTTTGTTCTTGCATGTCCGCGGATAACCCATTGATGACCTTGACGAGGATGGGTGGCCGAGCGGCTTAAGGCAGCGGTCTTGAAAACCGCCAGGGGGAGACTCCTCGTGGGTTCGAATCCCACCCCATCCGCCAGAAAAACGGTATAACGTGTTGAAATATCTCGTATTATTTGGAAGTAATCTCGAATTACCCCCAATCCTACCCCCATCGCCATGTTGCCTAGGGACCAGTCTTGGCCTCGGAGGTGGTAGCCTCGACCGACTTCGCGCTGGCCTACCCGACCGCGCCAGCAGCCGGGTTGGCGCTGCTGCTGGCGGGGTCGAGAGCGTGCTGGCAGATGCGGCGCAGCTGATCAGGCCGTGAGTATGCCAGCACTGTCTACAGCGGCGATCGCTCCCTCGCTGCGGGGAGAGCCATTTGGATCATCTACTGGATGCTAGCAAAATCAGATGCCTACCTGCCTCGTGGGCGACTCTGCCAATCAGCCGCCAGGGACGGCAGGCATTACTCTTGACAGTTCGGGAGTCGATTTCGCAATAAACGGTGCTGCACGATTGGTCGACACGGGGGATGCTCGCTGGAGCAACCAGGGCAACGGACAGGGCTGATCGGATGGATAGGGAGGCAAAGTGCCTTTCTGTCGAGCATATATTACGCCCTTGGCATAATTACGGCGATCGTAGTCTGCATCACTGCCATCGTCAATTTCGCGAACCGGTCCGACAAAAGCGGTATCAGCAATCCCATCGAGCCGTTCGGACATTTTCTTCCGGCATGGCTGTACACGACGTTATTGCAGTATCGTTGGCCGATCGCCCTCGCATGTGTTGCATCAATCTTGGTAATGGCTGCGCTTGGTCGCCAGAGGTTGGTACGTAGGCTCGGGAGTATCGGTCTGGTAGATGAAGTCTTTCTTCAATATGCAAACATCCTGACGGAAATCCGAACTTTTCCGCCGAACGGCGATGCTCAGACATTGGGAGGGAAAGTCGATCAGTTTCTTGATCATACGCTCAACAGGATAGCGGTCCTGTTTTCGACCTACACCGGGCGCCACGCCCATGTGTCTCTCAAATTGCTGGATGGCCCCAAAAAGCAGGTGCGAACCATCGCTCGCGATCAAACGTCCGTCGCAAATCGGGGTGCAATTGACGAGACGCTTGGATGGTTTCCTTATGCGGACAACACCGCCTTTAACCATATCTTAACCGATCCGGGGGCAAAATACTTTCTTTCGAATCACCTACGGGTCATGGCGCTGTTCGGCCGATACAAGAACATCCGCCCAGACTGGAAACAATACTACCGAGCATGCTTGGTAGTCCCCATCACGCTATCGAGCCATGGAGCCGCGATCCATGACGGAACGGTATGGGGGTTCTTGACCGTCGATAACCGAGGCGGAGGATTTGACGCAACTTGTAGTTGCGCCCTCTTGCAATCCTTCGCGCGAATGTACTATTCTGTCCTCGGGGAGTTGTCTACCATCCCTGCGGCGGACATCATGTCCACCGCTCGGGCCTCTGCGGCAAACAGCCGGGGCCCATCTCAATGAGGCGAGCAGCGATGCCAGGGAACGAGCGATCGGCCGAAAACCTCGGGCCGAGCCCCCAGCGGATTCGGACCGTCGACCACATCCTTCGCCTCGGACGCGAAGCGAACTCGGTCGGCAGGGCAGCGCAAAGCGCGTCCATCACCGGCCGGCACACGGAAGCGCGATCCGGGGGAGGGTCTGACGTTCGGCAAAGTGACGCACAACCACGCCGCACCGGCCGCTAGTGCTGGCACCATCGACGTCGTCACGTTTCGTGAGGTCGGCGCCGCACACCTCCCTATGCTGACGGGGGTACCCAGCGGCTGCGACGGGCACGGTAGCCATCGCGCGGCCCGACTCTCACCGGCTAATCGCCGAACATGATCCCGTACCGCCCCGGTCTGGGATTGACACGAATCATCGCGGCCAACCGTGCTGCCAAGCTCCGCATCTACATCAGTCAGCATATCACCCGCACCCCATACCCGCCACAGTCGCATTTGGTCCCTATGCCGGAAGAGGAGGATGTCGCCGTAGATCTTCACCAGCCCGCTCATCTCACGACAAACAGGCGTGGCTTTTTGTCTCCAATGTAGTCCCCGTACAATTGTCTTACATCGTTGGTGTTGGCATGCAGTAACTTGGCAAAGTCATTGACGTCGTAGCCCAACCCGTCAGAATGGAGCCGCAGCACGCGCGGAAAGACAGTCGGCTCTTCGTGTGGAAAGTCAGTTTCTTGGGGTTCTCGCATGCGCCACCCCAGAGCGGAAATCTGCTTCCACAAATATTCACTTTGGTTCCGATTTATCAGCCCCAGGTGGCCTGCTCGATAAAGGAGGGAGGCCATGGAAACCCTCCAATACATCTTCTGTCGAGCGAGGAATTCGAGAGTAATACGGTTTCCTATCACATGCCGCCTGAACTGCCTTTCTGGCACGAGCAACTCGCTTGCGAAGGCATTTGCTTCGTCCTCCATATCGTCAGTCGGGACGCGGTGCATGACCAGGTGCCCCAGCTCGTGGGCAAGGGAATGCCGCATTCGATCTGCGGGCGCGCTTCTGTTGAGAAAAACGCACGGAGGCAAATCACGTAGCCGCATGGTGACGCCATCGATTGACCCGGCAAAATCGCACCGAATCACAAGAACGCCTGCGCGCTCACAGCATTCCGTAAGACTCTCTATTGGACCATCCGGTAACATCCACGCCTTCCGAACCTGGCGAGCGATTTCACCTGGACCACCGCCCTCATCGACGTCGATCCAGGGGAGAGGCAACTCTGCCTTGGTATCCACAGCCGCCAGATAGCGGCGGATGTGCATCAGCCGCAAATTCAGCTCGGCATGCACCTGCCGTAAAGTGCGCTCTCCCACACTGGCTTTTTTTCGGTGCATCGGGTGGACGCTCAACGGCAGGCCAGAAATTCCATCCCGCTGATAGAAGAAGGACGGTGGGAAATTCAGTGCATCCGCAATGCGAACGACATTCTCTTCGGAAGGGCCGTCTGGCAACAGCCCGTTCTCGATACGGGAGTAATGACCCTGATTGAGACCGCTGGCCTCAGCGACCTCCGCCTGACTCCGATCCCGATACTGCCTCGCGAGAAGCAGTAGGGCCTCGTTGAATTGCGCGGCCATCAGTCGTTCTCTTGTTCACGCTGTTGTTCCGCATCATCGGTCTTGAGGTTCGCAAGCCTCTCGGCAGCAGGCTTGCCACCTCCAACCAGGGGAAGCTTGACAACATCCGAATCGAGCAGTTCGTTCAACTCAAAGTGCCACAGATGATGTTCGCCATCGCGGGCGACGATTCCCACCCAGTCCATTTCTGTCTCAAACCTATTAAGGACATAGGCCGCTTCAACGCGTTGCAACCCCTGGTATCCGAACAAGTCTGCGTCGTGGTGATGGAACAGGGACGCAAGGATGGTCTGGACATTTCTCGATCGCAGTTCGATATCCGCCTTCTTGAGTCGCACCAACAATCCATCTTCGATCACCAGTGAAATGGTGTCGTAGTGTGATACTACCCGCACGCCTTTGTCGTCCTTGAGAGCGTCGATGGCGTTGTTCACCGAATACTCCCACACGACAGCGGCGCGGGTTGATTTTCGCCTCCACCAGGCCCGGTCCGGTTGCTGGACTTTCAGAGAGTCCCATCCACCAAGCATTGCAGCCCGCAGCAGTGCCCCCCGGTTGCCCCGCTTGAGCACTTCCTTGGCGTAGGACGCCACCGGCTTGGACATGCCTGCCCCCGAATTACTGAGGGAGCCGTATAGTCCGGCATTTTCCTGAAATCAACCCCGCATTATGCGTCGTTCTATGCGTCTGGCCCGGAGGGTGTGTCTGGTGCCTGGTTGCCGCCCGGGCTTGGCCGCGGTGCGTCTTGCTGGTCGACGAGTGGCTTCGCCGAGGCGGCGGCGGTTGATGAAGCAACACTCGCCCTCCCAAGTACCGGATGCGGCAGAGAAGCTGTCACTCGACCGTGACAATCAGGCAAAACGGCTTCTAGATAGTGCCTCCGACCCCGCCCCCCCATTCTGGAAGCCTGGATATGGGCTACCCAAGCTGGCGCGTGGTCGGGACATTGCGCCAGGATCGCGCGAAGCCTCCGGGACCGGAACGGCCGATTTCTACGCCAGAGCATCCTTCCCCTTCCCGGCGAGCAAGCTCACGCCGCCGTACCGAGTGGCGTCGCACGTTCGATCCGTTCGCGCTCGCGAGGGCTGTTCATCGCCTCCCACAGATCGCTGCGGCGCTGCACGTTCAGCCAGAAGTCCGGACTGTTGCCAAACACGCGCGCGAGAATGAGCGCCGTCGCCGCCGTGACGGTGCGCCGGTCGTTGCACAGTTCGTTGACGTGCTTGCGCTGAACGCCCATCGCCTCCGCCAACGCGGCTTGGGTCAGCCCCATGGGCTGCATGAACTCCTCGATCAGGATTTCGCCGACCGTGGCCGGCTTGCGTTTCGTCGTCAGCATGGTTGGCCTCATCTGTAGCTGTGGTCGTCGAGATAGGCGCTTTCCGCCTCGCCGCGGCTGCCGTCCCACCGGAAGACCAGCCGCCATTGACTGTTGACGCGGATCGAGTGGAACCCCGCCAGACTTCCGCGCAGCTTCTCGAAGTGATTGCTGGGCGGCACCCGCAGGTCCTGATCGGTCGTCGCGTCGTCGATCATCTGGAGCTTGCGGAAGAGCCGGCTTTCGAGATCGGACGGGATGTGCCGCGACCGCACGTCCTCGACGAAGAATGCACGCAGCCACTCGTCCCGAAAGCTCACGATCATCCGGCGGCTCCGTGTCTGTTCCTATGTACCACTCTCTGGTACAAAAAGCAATCAGCGTAAGCCTAAATCGCTGCGGATGGCGCTCGGCGCATTGATATTATTGAGCTTTCGGTCGGAAGCGCCAGCAAGGGGTGTGCAGCGGGAGTCCGAAAATCTCAATCTCGTCAAAGACATCCGACCAACGGCCATCCAGCCTTTTCCCTTGCCGTCCAACTTCCGCCGAGACCGAACCGCCCGAAAGCAACGATGGATGGCACAAATGGCATTGTTATCATTGGCAAATTCCCACAAAGCGCCAGCAGGCACTTCCGGCGAGAACGCTATAAATCGTTGATCAGACGAGCAAAAAGAGCCAACGACGGCACCGCTTTTATCTTGCCGTCCCGCCCGCCCGCACAGACCCCCACCCGCGTCAGCATTCTTCAAGATGCGGTACTTTACGCCTAGTCGATCCTTGCCCTAGGCGCTTGTGAGGCCACCTGGGCGCTAAGATAGGCGATAATCTCGGGTAAGTCGGCGAAAATTTGCAATGAGATAGGCCATATGCCGGTAAAATACGCATTGATGTGGCCTCTATAACGCCTATATTGCCTTCTGACGGCGCAAATACGGCCCTCGGAGGATGGTGATGGCGATCTTGGACGGAAAGGCACTCACGGAAGCCCGCCGGAAGAAAGGCTGGACGCAAGTCGAGCTGAGCGAATTGACCAAGCCGAAGGTCGATGTTTCGACCATCTCTCGCATCGAGAGGGGTAAGCCGACTCGCGTTCGATCAAACACGCTGAGGGCGCTTGCGAAGGCGCTCGACTTGCAGCCGGAGAGCCTGTGTCCGGCGGCCGAGGCTGAGCGGGACGTGATGAAAATCCGCATGGAAACGGCTGCCAGGAACGCTCTCACGCTCGTCGCGCTCCGCTATCGGATCAGCCGCGAAAGTATCATCGAGGCGGCGCCGCTTCTGTTTTTCATCGCTGCCGAACTGTCCCTCAAAGAGCGCCAAAGGCGCATAACGGATGTCCGTGCCGCAGCGGATGCGTTGTTCGATCTTCAGCGCACCATTCGGCACCTGCCGATGCACTGGCCTGTCGACGAAGGAGCCGTGAGCAGCGAAGAGCAGTCAATTAAGGCTCGCGATCTCTTTGGCAGAAAGGTGCTGGAAGACGCGCAGCAATTCATGAGCGAGTTGGATGCCGACTTCGATGAGGCGGAGCAAAATCCGTTCGTCGAATTCTTGCGGGACAGCCTTTCCAAGGTCAGCGATTCGACCGAGGTTGCGGAGTCCGTGCGGTGGTCTCCGGGCCTATGGCCCCGCTACGAGATATGCGCAGAAGAAGCCGGGACCATTGTCGGGAATGACACCAAGGCGGCGCAAGCCATCCTCTGTGGTGCCGCTGCCCTGCACGAGATGCCAAAGGGCGCTCCGCAGCAGCGAGCTGAGTGGGCGCAAGCCGAGTTCGATCGCAAGTATGGCGATCTCGATGACCTGCTCGGCGATTTGGATGGGCCGCCAAGTACCGACGCTCAAGCGTCCAAATCCGGGGAGGCGTCATCATGAACCCACTGTATCCGACCGCTCATGCGGCAATGCGGATGTCGCAACGCGGACTCGCGACTGACGATATCGAACTGATCCGTTGGATTGGTACCGAAGTCGAGGGCGGATACTTGGTGCGCGAAAAGGACTTCCAGGCCCTCGACCGCAAGCTAAAGCAGTTGCGCGACCAGGTCCGAAAACTGGTTGGCAAGCGCTTGGTATTGGAAGGCGATCGGGTGATCACCGCATACCACGCGGCTCGCAGCAAGCAGCGCGTGCTTCTTCGAGATACCGAGGCATGATCGTCAATGGAGAGCTACCCATGAATACAGCCATGATTCCGGTTGCATCCGATGTGCTGGCTCGGCTCTTAACGCTACGTCGATCAGAGCGTGAGAGTCTTGACGAAGTCCTTCGCCGAGTTCTTCCAGCGGCAATGCCACCTGTGACATTGGCCGAACGCGCGAGAGCAACAACACCGAGCGCCAACGGGGCCACCGTTTCTTACAAGCTCGATGGGGAAACGCGTGTGGCATCCGATGCAACCGAGGCCATGATCAACATCCTCAGCGATCTCGCCCAGTACGATGACGACTTCTATCCGAAGCTGGCGGAGAAGGTTCGCGGCCGGACACGCAATCACATCGCCCGATCACGCTTAGAAGTCTATCCAGGCCGTCCCGATTTGGCCCGCTACGTCAAGGAAGTCGGGCCAGGATGGTTCATCGGCTGCAATATCGCAAACCGGGAAAAGAAGAAGATCCTTCGCACGGCCTGCGACGTGATGGGGTTAGATTTCGACCGAGATATCAAAATCAGCCTCGCGCATGCCTGATCGCCGCACAGCCGCACATTGGGGGTTCAGATGTCAATTTCCAGCAAAACTATTGCCGGTTTCGCGGTGATTTTCACACTTCTCGGCTGCGCTCATAATAGTACGCAGTCGTACGCCGATGCTGTGCTGAACAGGCCGATGCCAGCCGATGACGAGTCAAGGATGCGAGAGTGTACCTGGATTCGCTCGGAAATCGCACGACAGCAGGGCCTTGCAGGGGTAGGCGCGACCATGGCGACCACGCCGCTCATGGCCGGGGCTTATCAAGCAATGGCGCGGCGGAACATCGCGGCATTGGAGGCAAGGGCCGCCAACGTGCAATGCACGGCGGCGTTCAGCAACGCGCCCGCCGCTGCGCCCAGCACCAAGCAGTCGTTCGATCAATGCTTCGCGCGCTGCCAGCAATATACCGATCGCACGAAAGACCAGTGCTTCGACGCCTGCAACAAGTGATCCCTGGGGCCAATCCATTTGCGGAGATCGATCAATGACAACTTACGCATATCGGATCATCCTGAATGATAGCGAGTTGATTGCTGTGCAAGCCGCGCTCGAACACTATCGTAGAGTCTGCGAATCGGAGATGTCGGCCGGACCGCGGGCGCCGTACTGGGCGCACGCCCGAGCAATTGATGCCGTGCTGGGGCGGCTATTCGCGGACACACAGATGACAAGCACGAGTTCCTTTTGCTGGCCGAAAGACGCCGGCTGATGGCGCTTCTGCCGTCATAGGGCTATGGCGTAGACATAGTGCTCATCATCGTCGGTCGCGGCCCGCCAGATACGGACTTCCAGCCATGCGCCATCATGCCTCACGAGCCCGCGGCCGCACTCGTCGAGCCATAGCGCACAGGCCGCTCCCCTGCACGGTGGCAGCCCGCTGCGTCGCGCCGCCCTCGGCGGGCCACGCGTCGCGTACCCACAGGCGGATCTGCCTGAGCAGTACTCCACGCACCGCGGCGGCGCCCAGCGTGTGATCTGCATCCTCCAGCAGGCACATCGTGACCCTCCGCTGCCCCCGCAGCCGCCAGCCACCTTGTCCGAAATACTCCGCAAGTTCCTCGATCCCCGGATCGTTGTAGCCGAGCATATAGAGAATCGGCACCCCGCGCTCGCCGAGCCTCTGTACGTCCCGCCGCACGCGCCCCACGCGGGTTGCGCCCCGGAATGCGAAAGTCAGCAGTGGGTCGATTGCAGCCATCGCCCGGCGCAACGCCCGCAACGCGACGACACGTACGAGGTTGGCGACGTCGAACTCGGCCCGCAACAGGCGTCGCCATGCCTGCCACCCGAAGATCTGGCGGAGATAGAATCGCGTCGGGCGCAGGTCGGAGCGGCGCACTGCGTCGGGTGGATCGCCTTCGTGCCAAGCGAACCGTTGCAGATTCACCAGAATCAGCCCGGCCACGCTGGAGTCGCGACACGCCGCGCACAATGCGTGATACGCGCCGGAACAAATGCCCAGCACCGCGACCGCGTGCCCGGTGCGCCGTCCCAGTTCTTCGACGGCGTACAGCACGTCACTCGTAATAGAGTCCGTATAGGGGCGGCCAACATCGCCGGTCCGTAACGCTGCGTCGCCCATGCCGGAGGCATCCATCCGCAGCACCGCCACGCCGTCGGCAGCAAGGCCGCGCGCGATATCGACCGCGATCCGGGCATTGCCCCAGCGCGGATTGGCGCTGGTGTTCGCAATCACCACTGCGGGTGCCTGCCGCCGGAGCCATGCTGGCATCGACAGGATACCAAACAGGGAAGCGGCGGGACCAAAGCCAATGGGCGTTTCCTGCGCAGCCCCCAGGTCGAGTGGTGTGCCCCCTGCTTCGTCGACCGTCGTCGATAGGCCGGCAGCGGTCGGCAGCGAACGGGTCCAGTCCACAACGCGGCCGAACGCCGGCGCTGGCACTTCGGCCTGGTGCGAATCACGCAGCAGACGGCCAAGGTCTTCACAAGACTCAATCGTTGTCTCGGTGCCCGACAGTCGCAGCGCGGTGGCCACGTCGCGTGTCATCGGCCGCAATTCCGGCTCCAGCAACAAAGCACTCGCGGCGGGACGGCGAGGCAGCTTGCGCAGGTCGAGTGCCTTGAGCTCCTCGCACGTGGCCCGGTCGATCCGCAGTCCATGCGATTCAAACCACGTGCCGTCATCGACCGGATGGCTGGTCTGCCACACACGCTGCGAAATGCGTGCCGCCAACGTCAGTTCATGCAGGAACTGCCGTCCACTAACGGGACAGAGCAGTACCAGTGAATCCACCGTGTCGCAGTCGCACGCGGCACGGGCCGCGAGGCTGGCGCCGATACGATGGCCGATCAGCGTCACCACATCGGCGCCGTGCTGGCGCAGCCATTCCACGCCTGCCTGGATACTCTCAAGCCATTCCGTCAAGCGATCCGGTCCGCCGTCGTCGCCGGCCGAATCGCCGGTGCCGTAATAGGCGAGACGCAGCGTGGCGACATCCGCGGCGGCCAATTGCTCGGCCAGGAAGACCAGAGGCCGGTACGCGTTCAATGCCTCATCAGACAATGCACTGCAAATCAGCGCGCCGCGCCGGCTGCGGCCTGGATGCAACACGGCGAAGCAACCGGAAAGGTAAAGCGGGATCATCTCCCAACCTGCGTGGCCGAGGCGTTCGCTTGTTGCTGGGCCATGCGGAACACGATGGCCGCGGTTTGCAGATCGTCGGCGTCGAGTGGAATGTCCAGAATGAAGGTGCGGTGTCCAAGGGCAAGATAGCGTGCGACTTCTCTCGCCACTGTCACGAAGTCGCCGACCAGATAGGGGCAGAACGTCCGGTGTTGCTCGAACGGCCACAGCCAGTACGGGCTGCCATCGGCGGCACCCTGGCGCGCCAGCTCGGACAGCGTGCGATGCCACGCCGAATCGCTGGTCTTCATCGCGAGTGCGTGACTGAGGCGGCCGCGGCGATCGTCTGGGAACCGCTCATGGGCAATAGCCCAGGCTGCGTCGGCGCCGTCGCGCGCAATGATGCCGACGCGGATGCCGCGCCCGGCCGGCAGGTGGCCGGTATCCCGCGCGGCGGCATCGGGCGGCGCGGGATATTCGACCGCGATGGCCCCCATCGCCGCCGCCGCCGCACGCCCCGCCGGCGACGAGCCGGAAATCAGCCAGCCAGGTTGCAAGTGCGCCGGCAATGTCGGTGCGAGGCGCACCCCATGCACGCGGTAGAAACGACCATCGAAGTTCACCGGCGCGTCGTTTTCCAGCAGTTGCCGCATCAACTGTGCGTACTCGACCGTGCGGGCATAACGGGCGTCATGCGGGGTTTCGTCGCCGAGCGCGATCAGGTCGTTGCGGAACCCGCCGGCCAGCATGTTCAGCCAGATCCGACGGTCGTGCAGCGCGCCGAGCGATGCCACCATCTTGGCTGCCGTGTAGGGCAGCATGTAGACGGGCTGTACGGCGACCAGCGGGCATAGGCGTTCGGTGGTCTGCAGCGTGTGCTGGGCCACCAGCCAGGGATCGACGATGCTGTTGTCGGTGTAGATCAACATGCCGGTGCAGCCGGCCGCCTCGCTCCAGCGGGCAACGCGCTGCACCAGCGGGAGGTAGTCGGCGCGCGCGACGTCCTTTGATTGGGGACAGGTACTGAATATTTGGAGGTGCGCGGCAGACATGGTCAGGCGGGTGTGAAGGCGGCGGCCAGACGACGCAGCGTCACGCCGCTTTCGAAGTCCATGGCCTCGGCGTCGAACATCTGGCCGGAGCCTCCCTCGACCTCGAGGATAATGTCGAGCAGGGTCTGGGAGTCGACCAGGCCAAGCTCGATGAGGTCAGCATCGACATCCACGTTGCTCGCGTGGCGGTTCTGCCGCAGCCGCTTGCTCAGCGCTTCGCTCAGCAGGGGCAGCAAGGGGCTACATTCGACGGTCATCATATGCTGCTGCAAGTTTCTGCCTCCAGAAGTGCGCGTAGGCGGCGGTGATCGGTTTTGCCGCTGGTGTTGAGAGGCCAGTCGTCAATGCGGCGGATCGTTGACGGCGCGGCATAGGGCGGCAGCGCGTCGCGGCACGCTTGCAGCAATTCATCGTTGGTGCGGGCGGTCTTGCCGACGAAGCCGACGATGCCGCGCGCCAGCCCGTCGGGGCCCAGTGGCCAGGCGATGGCAGCGGCATTGGCGTCGGCGGCGCGGTGCAATACGGCTTCCAGTTCCTGAAGCTCGACGCGATGACCGGCTATTTTTACCTGCCGGTCGAGCCGGCCGAGGAACACGAGTCCGTGCCGGCGGCTGTATCGCACGCGATCGCCGGTGCGGTACCAGATGCGATCGTGCCATGGAAAGCGGACAAAGTGTTGTGCGGTGAGATCGGGGCGACGCCAGTAGCCGTCGGTGACCTGGCTGCCGGCCAGGCACAATTCGCCTTCGTCATCTTCTCCACCGGGATCGCCAGACGCCGACACGGCCAACGCCACCTGACCCGGTAATGGCGCGCCGATCGGCAACACGTCCGGCGACGCGGCGAGGGCGTCCGGGTCGCGCGGCAGGCGCCATGCGGTGACGGCAATGGTGGCCTCGGTGGGACCGTAAAGATTTTCCACCACCGCGTTCGGGGCGGCGTCGGCCCAGGCAAGAGCGAGCCGCTTGGGCAATGCCTCGCCGCAGAAAAGGCTCAATCGAAGACTGGGGAAATCGCCCGGCCGCAGCGCCCGCAGGCCCAGCATGGTGGCGGCGGTGGACGGTACCGAGAACCAGATTGTGAGTGCGTGCCGCCGAATGAAGTCGCGCGGTGCGAAGCGGGCGTTGTCGGGAATGCGGTACAGCGTCGCGCCGGCGCCCCAGCACAGGAACATGTCGTGGACCGACAGATCGAAGGTCAGGTCGAACAACTGGGTGCAGCGGTCGCCGGTGGTGGGGGCATAGCGGGCGGCGACGCTGCGCAGGTAGGACATCACGTTGCGGTTACGCACAAGCACGCCCTTGGGCGTACCGGTGCTGCCGGACGTGAACAACAGATAGGCACCGTCGTCGGAGTTGCCTTGTGGCAGGCGGTCTAGTTGCGGTCGGGACAGCGCGGATTGCGTCACAAAGCGATGGTGTGGGACGGCCGCCGCCCAATCCGGTGGTGCGGCTGAATCAGGCAGCAGCACCAGGACGGGCTGCGGCGTCGCTGACAGAACGGAGTAGGCTGTGTCGAGGTGATTGCGGTCGACGACCAGCGCCTGCGCTTCGGCGTCGCGCATGATCTGGGTGAGACGTTGCGCCGGGTGGCGCGCGTTCAGCGGCACGTAGATGCAGCGCGCGAGCGACGCGGCAAGAATCCCGACGAAATCCGTCAGCCGGCGGCTGCCGAGGACGGCGCAGCGTGCGGTTCCCTCGCCAAAGCCGACCTCGATCAGCGTCTGCGCGATTGGTGCGGCGAGCGACAGCAATTCGCCGTAGCTGACAGACTGACCGTCCACCCAAAGGGCAGGGCGTTCGGTATGGAGCAAGGCGCTGCGCAGAAACAACCTACCGAGCGTGGGCGCGGTGAACTCGTCAGGCGGCTCGTCGCCGTTCGCCGCCGTGGCCCACCCAGAATCGTCGTCAGTCACGTGTCGATCCACGGTGCAATTCCGAAGCTTCGCGGCGCCTATCTATTGGCGAACACGAATCAGTTCCAATCAGGTGGCGGTGAAGGGCGCAAGTGTGAAGGCGATGACAGCGAATTTCACGGTCGCGTGGAGAAGCCTATCAAGGATTGACGTGGGCGAGTGTCCCACCGGGGCAGGCGTCGTGCGCTGTTATCCACGGCGCTGCCTGCGTGTCCCCAGGGCCACGGTACGGGCTGAGGCTATCCGCCCTGCCGGGTCACCTGTGCGTTAGCGATGTACAACGCATCGATGCCCATCTCGATGAAGGTGTCGATTGCCTCGGCTTCGGTGCAGACGATCGGCTGGTGGTTCACGTTGTAGCTGGTGTTCAGCACGACCGGCACGCCGGTCAGCGCCCTCAGCCGAGACAACAGATAATGAAACGGTGCGTTGTACTGCCGGCACACCGTCTGCACGCGCGCCGTGCCGTCTACGTGCGTAACGGCGGGCAGCACGGCCTGTGCCTCCTCGCGGACGTGCGTCAGCATGGTCATGAAGGGATATTCCTCCCCCGCATTCAGGACGAAGTAGCGGTGTGCGTCCTCGGCGGTCACGGCCGGGGCGAAGGGGCGGTAATTCTGGCGCTTCTTGATCGCGAGATTGATGCGGTCCTTGTTGGCGGCCTTCGAGGGCAGCGCGAGCAAGCTGCGATTGCCGAGTGCGCGCGCGCCGAATTCCATGCGGCCGTGGCACAGGGCGACGATCTTGTCGGCGGCGATGTCGACCGCTGCCGTATCCAGCATCTGCTTCTCGTCGCTGAATTCACGCAGCGCAAGCCCCGGGTTTTGCGTCACGATGGCACGTACGCGCTGCAGATGCGGCGCCGGGCCGAAGAACGGCATGACGCCAGGCAGGTGCAGCGGCTGGCCGGTGCTGAAGACATGCGCCGCGGCCGCGCCCAACGCGGTGCCTTCATCGCCCGAGGCGTAGGCGACGTGGATATGCTCGAACATGCCGCTGCTGCGCAGCTCGCCGATGGCGGAGCAATTCTCGGCGCAGCCGCCGCTCAACAGCAGGTTGGCGGCGCCGGTCTGCCGCTGATAATGGTTACAGACATGGAACATGGCATCTTTGAAACGTTCCTGCAATGCGGCACTGATATCGGCACGGTCTTCGTGCGGGCAATTGCGGCCGTCGATACCCAATCCTTCCGCCAGCGCGGTGGCGCTGGCGGCAAAGAACAGACCTTCGGTGACGCTGCGGTTCAGCGTCAGGCAGGGGATTTCGACGGTGCCATCGGGGCCCAGGCGGATCGCCGAGTGGAAGAACGCGCGGAAACGCGCCGGATCACCGAAGCTGGCAAGGCCCATGACCTTGTATTCGTCCTCGTTGAACGCATAGCCAAGGAACTGGGTCACCAAAGAGTAGAACATGCCGAGCGACTGCGTCAGAGGATAGCGGGCCAGGCGCGCGATCTTGCCGCCGGCAAAATGATAGACCGAAGTCGAACCAATTTCGCCGGCGGCGTCCATGACCACGCCCAGCCCGCCATCGAATTCGCAACTGGCCAGCGCGGCGTGCAGATGGGCATCATGGTGATCGATCGCATGGAAGCGCGTCGCGGTGCCGGTGCGGAGCTGCGTCTTCAGCAAGCCGAAAACCGCGTCCGGCGCCAGGCACTCCTGCCAATAGGCGCGCGACGTATCGTCGGCCGCGTAGATCGGGCGGTATCGACCAAAATTGAAATTGCAGCAGATGTCGTCCACCTCCGCCAGTGTCGCCCCGGCGGCGCTCAGGCAATAGCGGATGGCATCGAACGGGAACGCACCGCTCTTTTTTTCACGATCGAACCGCTCCTGCGACGCGGCGGCGAGCACATTGCCATCCAGCAAAAGCGCCGCCGCGGCATCCATGCCCTGCACCACGCGCGAATCCTTCGCCATTTGCTCCGGGAAGTGTTGCGCGAGGAAACCGGATACGTTGGCGAGACCGGCAATCCCCAAGGTGAGCATTATGCTCCTCCCTCCCGTCCGCGTTGCAGGCATCGGCTCGAATTCAGCAGAGCCGGAGCCAAGGAGTTATCGCAACGCGAAGGGGGAACAAGAGCGGGTTGCCGCTCTCACGCGGCATTGATGGCCGGCTGCGCGCTTCAGCCAGGCGCGATGATCACGCTCGCGCGACGATCACGCATCCTCGTGTGAGGATCACGCATCCTGCGGTGACGATCACGCATCCTCCAGTGTGAAACCGGCCTTCAAGGTAACCTGGTAATGCTGGATGCGGCCACCTTCGATTTCACCGCGGGATTGTATCACCTCGAACCAGCGCAGGTTGCGCAGCGTCTGGGCCGCGCGGGCGATGGCATTCTCGATCGCATCCGCGTGGCTGGTCTGCGACGATCCCACCAGCTCCACGACCTTGTAGACATGATCAGTCATGACAGCAGTCTCCATGCTTCGGTTCTGCCGTCGATAACCGCGGAGCTCCGCCGCGGTGGCGCCTGCCCCGATCACCGCCGCGTGCGGCGGCGCAGTCGCGATAGACGTCCCAATCGCGCGCGGGAGCGAATAGGCTGCGGCGGTCTACGTCTTGTCCCGCTTCGCCGCCGCCAATTCCTCGCGCAGCCGTGCCACCTCGGCGCGCAGTGAGTCCACTTCATTCGCCGCCTCTGGCCGACCCCGCGACGCCTCTCCCGCCGGACGATAGAACGGCGAGAACAAATTGAACGCCCGTTCCATCATGGCCATGTTCTGGCGGCCGACCTCCTCCATATTGCCGAACGGGAACAACGTTCCCACCGACCCCATGGTCTTCTGCATCGCCGCCCGCATTTGCTCCTGCTGCTGCGCGAAGGCGTCCATCGCTTGCTCGAGATATTTCGGCACCAGGCTCTGCATCTGGTCGCCGTAGAAGCCGATCAACTGGCGCAGGAATGCGGTGGGCAGCAGGTTGCGGCCCTTGCCTTCCTCTTCCACGATGATCTGGGTCAGCACGCCGCGGGTGATGTCCTCGCCGGTCTTGGCATCGTAGACCACGAAATCGCGGCCTTCGCGCACCATCTCGGCCAGGTTGTCCAGGGTGATGTAGCTGGAGCTGCGGGTATCGTACAGTCGGCGGTTGGCGTATTTCTTCACCACGACAGGCGGATCGGCGGTCTTGGTTTCGGGCGCGGTCTGGACGTCGTCGGCCATGGGGTGTTTCCTCGCGGCGGGAACGCTGTCCCTACCATGCCCGTCCGCGCCGCAGTTGCGAAGGTCTTTTCTGCACCGCAGCGCGGTTTGGCGTTTCGCGCAGGCCACGCCGCTCCTATGGTCGGTTGCGCGCGAAGGAGAGCGAATGAGGCATGAGCGAGGGCCCCGGCCGGGACGACGCCCCGGACCCGGACCTGCGGAAGCTGGCGCAGGACTGGATCACGCTGTGGCAGAGCGAGCTGGCGGGGCTGACCGTGGACCGCGAGGCGCAGGAGACCTGGCAGGCGATTCTGCGGATATGGGCGGCTGCCGCCTCGGGTATGGTGCGAGCGATGCCGCAGGGGCAATGGGGTTACCCGCCTTCGGCGGGGGCTCGCTCGACCGCTCAAGCCGACGCAGTGGGGGAGGGAGCTTCCTCTCGTCACTCTCCGCCGCATGACGGCGCCGCTGCAACGACGGGGGCCGCGGCCGCTGCTGCTGCACCTGACGCTCGCGATGTTGAGATCGAGCGCCTCTCGGACCGCATCGCTGAACTGGAAGCGCGTCTGGCCGAACTCGAGCGAGGCGATCGCGGCGGCAGTGCGCGACGCGCTGGAAGCGGGCGCGGCCGGCGCGTTCCCAGGCGCGGTGTGGCAGGAGACGCTGCGCCAGGACGCAGCCCTGATTGAGGGCATCGCCTCTTATCGCCGCCACCCCTGGTTTCGCGACCTGCCTGACCCGCCCACCGTCTGGCAGGAGGGCGGCAGTCGATTGCTCGACTATGGCGGCGACGGCCCGCGCGTATTGCTCGTCCCCAGCCTGGTGAACCGCGCCTACGTGCTGGACCTGGCGCGAGGCCATTCGATGCTGCGCTGGCTCGCGGCGCATGGTGTCCACCCGCTATTGCTCGACTGGGGCTGGCCGGGCGAAGCCGAGCGCCGCTTCACCATGACCGACTACGTGGCCGGCCGGCTGGAGCGCGCCATGATCGCGGCCGGTCCGGGCACCATACTCGCCGGCTATTGCATGGGCGGCACTCTGGCGGTTGCAGCGGCGCAGCGGCGACCAGACCTGGTGCGGGCGTTGGCATTGCTGGCGGCGCCATGGGATTTCCATGCGCCCGACCCTTCGGTGGCAATCCAGGCGGCCGAGATGCTGCCGCTGGTCGAACCCGCGCTGGCATTCAACGACACGCTGCCGGTGGATCTGCTTCAGGTCTTGTTCGCCATGCTCGATCCCTGGGGCGTTGCCGACAAGTATCGCAGCTTCGCCCGCCTGGACCCTGCCGGCGAGCGGGCCCGCCTGTTCGTTGCGTTGGAGGACTGGCTGAACGATGGCGTGCCGCTCGCGGCCCCCGTCGCGCGGGAGTGCCTGGCCGGATGGTATGGCGCCAACGCCCCGGCGCGAGGCGAATGGCGGATCGCCGGCCTGCCGGTTGATCCTGCCGCATTGCGCCTGCCGTGCTTCGTCGCGGCGCCGGCACGGGACCGCATCGTGCCACCGGAGTCCGCGCGACCGTTGGCGGCGTTGATTGCCGGAGCGACCTTGGTGCAGCCCGCCGCGGGCCATATCGGCATGGCCGCCGGCCACAACGCGCAACGCGTGCTGTGGGAGCCGTTGCGGGAGTGGCTGCTGGGGGTTTAGCGCCGGCATGAGCGAGGGCGCCGATCGCTCGCATAGCCAGCAGGCGCGCGGTCACCTCGCCAGCTTGCGCTCCACGATGTCGGCGAACAACGCCACGCCGTAGGGAATCGCCGCGTCGTTGAAATTATAGGCGGGGTGGTGCACCGGTGCGCTGTCCTCGCCGTTGCCGATGTTGATGTAGGCGCCCGGCACCTTCTGCAGCATGAAGCTGAAATCCTCTGACGCATTCGCCGGCGGCTTGTTGCGATCCACCTTGGCATCGCCCACCAGACCCGCCGCGGCATCGGCGAACGCGCGCGTGTGGTTCAGGTCGTTCATCAACGGCGCGAACACAAAGCGGAAATCCACCTCGGCCTCGGCACCGAACCCCGCGGCGATGCTGCTCGCCAGCCGCTTCATGTTGGTCTCGATGAGCTGCATGGTCTCGTTCTTGAATGTGCGCACGGTGCCGCCCAGCGTCGCCGTCTGCGGAATCACGTTGTAGGCGTCGCCGCCGTGCATGCGGCAGATGCTGAGCACTGCCATGTCGTGCGGCGGCACGTTGCGCGACACGATGGATTGCAGCGCCGCGCCAACATGGAAGGCCGCCACCACCGGATCGATCGCGACCTCGGGCCGCGCGCCGTGGCCACCCTTGCCGGTGATGACAATGTCGAACATCGCGGCGCCGGCCATGGCCAGGCCAGGCGTGATGCCGAACTGGCCGACCGGCATGCCGGGGCGGTTGTGCATGCCGAAAATCGCGTCGCACGGAAACCGTTCGAACAATTTGTCTTCCAGCATGGCGAGCGCGCCGCCGGCGCCTTCCTCGCCGGGCTGGAAGATGAAGTTCACCGTGCCTTTGAAATTGCGCGTGTCCGCCAGGTATTTCGCGGCACCGAGCAACATGGTGGTATGGCCGTCATGGCCGCAGGCATGCATCCGCCCCGGATTGCGGCTGCTGTACGCCAAATTCGTTTGCTCTTGCATCGGCAGCGCATCCATGTCGGCGCGCAACCCGATCGAGGGGCCCTCGCCGTTGCGCAACACGCCGACCACACCGGTCTTGCCGATGCCGCGATGCACCTCGATGCCCCACGCCGCCAATTTTCCGGCGACGCGTTCGGCCGTGCGATGCTCTTCCAGGCCGAGCTCGGGATGGGCGTGGATGTCACGCCGGAACTCGGTCAGTTCGTCGTGGTAGCCGCGGGCGCGGTCGATGGAGGTTTCTGGCATTTTTCTCTCGATGGCAGATCAGGTCGGGTTAAGTCCGATGGTCAGGTCAGGTTGAGTCCGATCGTCAGCTCAGCTTGAGCAAGCTGCGGAAGGCTTCGTCGCGCAGGCTGAATTCCTTGCCGGCGAGGTCGTCCGCGGCGCCGCCGCACAGATAGACGATCGCGGCGGCGGGGTGCGCGACGGGGGTCAGGTTCTCGCGCGGGATCTTGCTGATCGGGTTCACCCCGGAGGCTCGAATCAGCACCTGCATGTCGGTATCCGTGGTGCCGGGCTGGAATCCGAAGATGCGGATGCCTTGCGCCGCATGCTCGTGCGCGACGGCGCGGGTCAGCATGGCAAGCCCGGCCTTGGCGGTGCAATAGGCGCTCCAGCCCTCCTGCGGGTTATGCGCCGCACCGGAAGAAACATTGACGATGGTGCCGCCGCCCGTTGCGATCATCGGCGGCAACACCGCGCGGATGGCGTGGTAGGCGCCAACCAGGTTGATCTGGATGTTGCGTGCCCAGGCGGCGGGGTCGCTATCGGCGGTGACCGCGATCGGTTCGATGACGCCGGCGTTGTTGATCAGCGCATCGATCCTGCCGAAGCGGCGTTGCGTGTCGGAGATCAGTCGCTGCACCGCGGCCCAGTCGGAGACGTCACAGGCACTGGTGGCCGCGGTGCCGCCGTCGTGCTCTATGGATTGCGCGATCCCATCGAGTTGAGCGGAGCTGCGCGCAGTCAGCATCAGATGCGCGCCGGCCTTGGCCAATGCCGCGGCCGCCGCGGCGCCGATGCCGCGGCTGGCGCCGGTGACGATGATGACCTTGCCCGCCAGCTCCGTCATGGACTGCGCACTCCTTCCCCTGTACGGTCGCTTTAAGGGAGCCACGATCCGACTGCAAACCTGCTCCCGCGATCGCGCTGACATCGGGGAGGACCAGATCATGGGCTGGCTCGACGGTCAGGTGGCGCTGGTGACCGGCGCCGGTTCGGGCATCGGCCGCGCCGTCGTGGCCCGCTTCGTGGAGGAAGGCGCGCGCGTCGGGGTGATGGACCGGGTGGCGGCGCGCACCGCCGAATTGCACCAGGAATTCGGCGAGGCGGTGATCGCCATTGCCGGCGACGTGTCCAGGATGGCCGACAACCGCCGCGCCGTTGCCGCAACGGTTGCCGCCTTCGGCCGGCTGGACGTGTTCGTCGGCAACGCCGGCATCTTCGATGTCTATGCCTCGTTCGCGGAGCTGTCGGACGATGCGCTCGACCGCGCGCATGACGAATTGTTCGGCGTCAACGTGAAGGGCTGCTTGTTCGGCGCCAAGGCCGCGCTGGAGGAGCTGCGCAAGACCAGCGGCTCGATCGTCTTCACCGCTTCGGTCGCGGGGCTGAACTCGGGTGGCGGCGGCGCGCTCTATACCGCCTCGAAGCACGCTGTGGTCGGGCTGATCCGGGAACTGGCGGTCGAGCTTGCGCCGGACATTCGCGTCAACGGCGTCGCACCCGGCGGCACGATGACGGACCTGCGCGGGCTGGCAACGCTTGGCAACGACGATCGCTCGCAATTCACGACGCCTGGCATTGCCGATCGGCTGCGCGCCGGCAATCCGCTGCGCATGGCACTGCTGCCGGAGGATCTCGCGGGCGCTTACGTCTTCCTCGCCTCGCGGCGCAACGCACGCGGCATCACCGGCACGATCATGACGGTCGATGCCGGCGGGATGTTGCGCATGCCGCGCGCGCGGCCCACCGCGGCGACCTAGCGCCGACAAGCAACGATTGCCGGTGACCGCCGGCCCTGACGACGATGCCGAGACGCGATGGGAGGCTGCGATGACGGTGGACGCCGGTTGCCTCATTGATTCCGCCAACGGATTGGTCAGCCGGCGGATCTTCATCGAGCAAGAGATCTATCAGCAGGAGCTCGAACGGATCTTCGCCCGCTGCTGGTTGTTCCTGTGTCACGAGAGCCAGGTGCCGCGGCCGGGCGATTTCTTCACCACCTACATGGGCGAGGATCCGGTGCTGGTGGTGCGCGACAGCGACGGGACGCCGCGCGCGTTCCTGAATGTCTGCCGCCATCGCGGCAATCGCCTGTGCCGTGCCGAGAGCGGCAATGCCGCTGCCTTCATCTGTGCCTATCACGGTTGGACCTTCGGCAATGACGGGCGGCTGACCGGCGTGCCGTCGCTGCGCGAGGCCTATCACGGCGAGCTCGATCGCGCGCAGTGGGGCCTGGTGCCGGTGGCTCAGTTCGACAACTACAAAGGCTTGCTGTTTGCCACCTTCGATGCCGAGGCGCCGCCGTTGCGCGACTATCTCGGCGAGATGGCTTGGTATCTCGACACGTTCGTGGACCGGCGTGAAGGCGGCATCGAAGTCGTCGCCATGCACAAATGGATCATGCCGTGCAACTGGAAGTTCCCGGCGGAGAATTTCGGCGGCGATGCCTATCACGTGGCCTGGAGCCATCTGTCGGCGGTGCGAACGTCATTCAGTACCGGCGTCACGGCGCGGGCCAATAGCGGCGGCGCGATGGTCTCGCCCGGCAACGGCCACATCCTGATCTGCGTCGGTCCGCAGGACAGCGGCGAGCCGCCGGTGCCGGTGCTGCAGGCCTATGAGGCGGAAACCGCGGCGGAGGTGGCGCGGCGGCTCGGGCCGCGCGGCGCTCGCATCAATCCGATCGTGGGCACGATGTTTCCGCATTTCTCGCTGCTGCGTGCCACATCGCGCACGTTCCGGGTCTGGCATCCGCGCGGGCCGGACAAGACCGAGGTCTGGTCGTGGGTGTTCGCCGACAAGGCCGCGCCGGCGGCGGTGAAGCAGGCGCTGCGCGTGGCCGGCGTGCGCGGCTTCAGCCCTTCCGGTACGTTTGAGCAAGATGACATGGATAACTGGCAGGAGTGTACGCAGACCTGCCGCGGCGTGGTGGCGCGGCGCATGCCGCTGAACACGCAGATGGGACTCGGCCATGAACGGTTCAATCCGGAAATCGCTGGCTGGGCCAGCGCGTTCCGCATCAGTGAGAGCAATCATCGCTTGTTCTACCAACGCTGGGCGGATCTGATGGACGCAGCCCGCTGGGCTGACGTGCCGCGCCGCGCGCCAGCAGCGGAGGCCAGCCATGCCGCCTGACGCCGTGATCCGCGAGGTGGAGCAATTCCTCTACCGCGAAGCGCGTCTGCTGGACCAGCGGCGCTTTCACGAATGGCTGGAATTGTTCGCTGCGGATGTCCGTTACTGGATGGCGGCGCGCAGCGTTCGCTATCCGAAATCGAGCAAGGCGATCGCCATCCTGGACCGGCAGCGTTATGTCGAGGAAGACCTGATGGGCGAGGAGGAACTCGCCTTGTTCGATGAAACGAAGGAGACGCTGGCGGCGCGGGTTGCGCGGCTGGATACCGGCATGGCCTGGGCGGAGGACCCGCCGTCGCGTACCCGCCACTTCATCGCGAACATCGAAGTGGAGGCGGGCGATCGGGAGGACGAAGTGCGGGTGCGGTCGAATTACCTCGTGTATCGCAGTCGGGCCGAGACAGAGCAAGACTTCTTCGTTGGTGCGCGCGATGATGTGCTGCGGCGGTGCGACGCCACGTGGCAGATCGCGCGGCGCCGGCTGGTGCTGGATCAGAACGTGGTGCTGGCAAAGAATCTGAGCATATTCTTCTGAGTACCCCGCGTTATTGCACCTTATGACAGGGGTGGCGCCGTGTTGCTCGCAATGACGGGGGCATCGCCCCGGTCCTGGCAATGACAACCGGGCACGTTCCGCGCTTCACTGGTTGCGCTTACTGATTTGCCGCGAAGGAGTTCGAGGATGCGCGTTTCGACAGGGCTGCCGGTTGAGGATTGGGCGGCGTGCGGGCCCGCCGCTCGCCGGGCCGAGGAGGACGGCTTCGACTGCGTCACCACGAACGAGCTGCGGCACGAGCCGTTCACGCCGCTCGCCTTCGCGGCGATGGCGACGGAGCGGGTGCAGTTGGCGACCTCGGTGGCGATCGCGTTTCCGCGCAGCCCGATGATCGTGGCGAACCACGCGTGGGATTTGCAGCGCCATTCGAAGGGGCGGCTGATCCTGGGGCTGGGCAGCCAGGTGAAGGCGCATAACGAGCGGCGCTTCTCTGTGCCGTGGGTGGCGCCGGCGGCGCGGATGGGCGAGTACGTGCAGGCGCTGCGGGCGATCTTCCGCTGTTGGGAGCAGGGGGAAAGACTGGACTATCGCGGCAAGTACTACACGTTCACGCTGATGACGCCGGAATTTTCCCCAGGGCCGCTGGGGCTGCCGACGGCACCGATCGCGTTGGCGGCGGTGGGGCCGCTGATGTTGAAGACCGCCGCACGCGTCGCCGACAGCGTGCGGCTGCACGGCTTCGCGACGCGGCGGTATCTGGAGGAGGTGGTGCGCCCGATGCTCGCGGCGGAGCTTGCCGCGGTCGGGAAATCATTCGACTCGTTTGAAGTGACCGGCGGCGGATTCGTGGTCACCGGGCCGGATGACGCGGCGGTGCGCGCCGCGGCGGAGAAGATCCGATATCGCGTGGCGTTCTATGGATCGACCCCGGCCTATCGCGGGGTATTCGATATCCACGGCTTGTCGGATCTCGGCGTGCGGCTGACCGAGATGTCGAAGCAGGGTGCCTGGAAGGACATGGCGGCGCAGATCTCCGACGACGTGCTGGAATTGTTCGTGGCGCGCGCGCCGTACGAAGGAATTGCCGAGGCGATCGAACGGCGATTCGGCGGGATCGTTGACACCGTGTCGATCGACTTTGCGGCTGGGACGGATGCCGCGACGCGGCGCAAGGTGGTGGAAGCGATCCGGCGGATACCCAGTGCGTTTGGCCAATGAACCGCCCCCGTGTCAATGCGGGATCGCGAGCGTCGCGTGGCGGGACCGAGCAAGCCCGGTGGCATCGTGCGCGGTCGCTCGGGCATACTCTCGAGCGAGTTTGCCTCGGCCCCTTGGGGGCCTGGCAAGAAACCACGCGGACGAGCTCCCCCGCCCTGCTGTCCCGGAGCCGCTGTTGCATCCAACCGCGGGTCGGCCGCCAGGCCGGCGGCGACCCGCAATGACATGGGGCGGGGGTCTCGCAATGCCGCGTGGCCCCGTCGCTGCCTCGCACTGACACGGGGCCGCTCCGAGGTCTCGCAATGACATGAGACGGCTTCGGCGCCTCGCGATGACACGGGGGCGGAGCGGCTTCTAACCCCGCCCGAGGAACGGCATCTTCGTCGCCATGATGGTGACGAACTGCACGTTCGATTCCAGTGGCAGGTTCGACATGAACAACACCTGCTGCCCCACATGGTTCACGTCCATGCGCGGCTCGACCGCCATCTGCCCGTGCGGCTGCAATTGCCCGTTGGTGGAGCGCGCCGTCATCGGCGTCGCCGCATTGCCGATATCGATCTGGCCGGAGCAAATGTCGTATTGCCGTCCGTCCAGTCCGATCGACCTGGTGAGGCCGGTCACCGCATGCTTGGTTGACGTGTACGCCACGGAACCCGGCCGCGGCACATGAGCCGAGATCGAGCCGTTGTTGATGATGCGTCCGCCGCGCGGCGTCTGGTCGCGCATCATGCGGAACGCGGCATTGGCGCACAGGAACATCGCGTTCAGGTTCACCTGCACGACGCGCAGCCACATCTCGTAGGTGAAGTCACCGAAATTGGTGGTGGGCGTGCCGCCGCCGGCGTTGTTGAACAGCATGTCGATCCGGCCGAACTCCGACCTGATGAGGGAGAACAGGTGATCGACCTGTGCCGGTTCGGTGACGTCGGTGGGCACCACCAGCGCGCGGCCGGCGGTCTTCATGCCGGCGGTTTCTTCCAGCATCTCCTTGCGCCGGCCGGCAAGCGCGACGGACCAGCCGTCGTTCATCAAGGCCAACGCCGAGGCGCGGCCGATACCGGTGCCCGCGCCGGTGATCACGGCGAAGCGGTCTGCCATGCGGGTTCCTCCCCCTTCGGTCTGTGTCGATCGGTTGATTGTGGACCGGCGATGCATGGCGGCCAAGAGCAGCCGACATCAGCGAATGTTGGCGGCCGACGTTAGCGCGGCCGATGTCAGAGCGGCCGATGTCAGAGCGGCCGACGTTAGCCCGGCACACGTTAGCGCGGCCAATCTCGGAGCGGCGGATATCGGGGCGGCCGACGTTAGCGCGGCCGATGTCAGAGCGGCCGATGTCAGGGCGGCGGATATCAGGTCGGCCAATGTCGGAGCCAGCAGGGTTCCGACGTCGGCTGGGGGGTGCGATCATTTCGTGACCGTGACACGACGCGGAATGTGGAACGCCAACCGATCCTCGCATCGCCGCGTCCTATTGATCTCCGTCAAGCGCACATGCCACTGTCATTCGGCTTGGCCGGAGGGAACATATGGCGCGCTTTGCCGCCATCGGGCTGGATCACCGCCATATCTACGACCTGACGCAAGGCTTGCTCGACGCGGGCGCGGATTGCGTCGGTTACAATCCCGATACCACCGATCCGCGCGTACTAGCCGGCTTCCGCAAGCGTTTCCCGCATGTGCCGGCAATCGAGACGGCATGTCTGCTGGATGATCCCGGCATCGATTTCGTCGTGATCGCCGCGGTGCCGCGCGATCGCGCGGCTCTCGCCATGGCCGCCATGCAGCGCGGCAAGGATGTGATGGTGGACAAGCCCGGCGTCACCACGTTCACGCACCTCGCGGCGCTGGAGCGCACGGTGGCGGAGACCGGGCGGTTCTGGTCGGTCGCGCTGGGACGGCTGGCCTCGCCGGCGCAGCGGGAGGCGCTGCGCATCGTTCGCTCGGGGGAGCTTGGACGCGTCGTGCATGTCACGTCGCTGGCGCCGCACCGGCTGAACCGCGCGCTGCGTCCCGCGTGGTTCTTCGACAGCCCCGCCTATGGCGGCATCATCAACGATATCGGTGTGCACTCGATCGATACGTTCCTGGCCTTCGCCGACGCCACCGACGCCGCGATCGCGCATGCCACCATCGGTGCGTTCGGCACCGCACCGCCAGGCTTCGAGGATTTCGCCGAGTTGGTGCTGGCAACGCCATCGGTGCGCGGCTACGTGCGGCTGGACTGGTTCACACCCGACGGATTGCCAACCTGGGGCGACGGCAGATTGTTCGTCGTCGGCACGGAAGGCACGCTGGAGCTGCGCAAGAATCTCGACATCGAAGGTCGTTCCGGTACCGATCACCTGTTCTTGGCCAATCGCACCGCGACGCGCTACGTCGATTGCAGCGCACTGCCCGTGACCTACTATCGCGAGTTCATCGCCGGCGTGGCCGGCGGCGATCACTCCGTCATGCCACAGGCGCAGGTGTTCGCCGTGTGCCGCCTGGCATTACAGGCACAGGCGCAGGCGGCGCGCTATGTTAGTCGGCCGCTGCCATGATGACAGCGGCGACACGGCTGCAAAACAACGAGAGGAACCCATCATGCAAACACTGTTGCCCTTGGCCGACACGTTGGGCGCGCGGCTGAAGGCGCGCGGCGACACCATCGCCATTGCTGAATCATCGACCGGCGGGCTGATTTCGGCGGCGCTGCTGTCGGTCGGCGGCGCCTCGGCGTATTTCCGCGGCGGCAGTGTGATCTACACCGCCTATGCGCGCGCTGGCTTCCTCGACATTCCCAATCCACTGCCTGCGCCGGTCGAGCGCGCCTCCACCGAGCCCTACGCGCTATTGCTCGCCAACACCGTGCGGCAGCGGCTGGATGCGACGTGGGGCCTGGGCGAGACCGGCGCCACCGGCCCCACCGGCAATCGCTATGGCGATGCCGCGGGCCACACCTGCATTGCCGTCGTCGGTCCCGGCTTCTCGCGCGCCATCACGGTGGAAACCGGCAGCGCCGACCGCGTGGCCAACATGCGGGTATTCTCGCAGCGCGCGCTGGAATTGCTCGCCGCGGCGCTGGGATAGCGCTGGAGGGGCGCGCAGCCGGAGAGCATGGGGCGCGCGCCGTCATGGCTGTCCGAACTCGATCAACGTCGATCCGTAAGGTCTGCGATTGCTCCATGCTGGGCGGTGTATCAATGCGAACAACGGAGACGCCGAGTAGAACCTTATCGTCGAATCCCTGCCTGCGGGGCCGGCCGTCACCCGGTCCCGTGCCGTTGGTCAGGAATCCGCGCAAGCAACGAGTCAGGGCGGCCTGCCGGCGGCAACCTCCTGCACGCGTTGCGGCGAGAGCGGCCATGCCACGCTCGGCATGATCTCGCCCGGTTTGCCACCGAATGCCTCCCCCGCGGCCGCGCGCCGTCCGGCTCCGGGCGATGGGCCTGTGGATGCGTGTGAGCCCGGCCGCCGAGGTGCGACGGCTCGCGCCTCCGGCAGTCGCGGCGGTGGCGTCCCGTCGGATGGGGTCTGCGCCGGTGGCGTCCTGTCGCATGGGGTCTGCGCCGGTGGCGTCCCGTCGGATGGGGTCTGCGCCGGTGGCGTCCCGTCGCATGGCATCAGTACTGATGGCGGCATATTCCATGGCACTTGAGTCGATGCCGGCGCCGCCGGCGCTGCCATGTCGGCCCGCGGCTCGAGTTGCGCCGCTGCCTCCGAGCCGCCTGTCGGCTTGTCCCTCTCTCTCGGCCTGTCCCCCTCGATCGGCTTGTGCCTCTGCCTCCGTGTCCGCCGCTGCGCTTGCTCCTGCGACTTCCGCCGCCGCTCGTGCTCCAGCAGCTCCACCGGCCAGTCCCCGTCCGCCGGCGGCGGCCCCTCCGGCAGCGTGTCGTCCGGCCGCACCCCAAGCCGCCGGTG
Source organism: Acetobacteraceae bacterium (assembly GCA_035508435.1). Classification (GTDB taxonomy): domain Bacteria; phylum Pseudomonadota; class Alphaproteobacteria; order Acetobacterales; family Acetobacteraceae; genus JASHVB01. The sequence continues at coordinate 30,959 of DATJNA010000270.1, forward strand.
CACCGCCCGCAGCAGCCGGTTGTGACTGCCGCCGCAGCGGATGATCGGCGCGAACAAGCGATCCCACAGCATCCCCGAATTGTACGCGCACATGCCGAAATCCAGGCAGATGTCGGCCAGGA
>DATJNA010000271.1:0-2230 GCA_035508435.1 Acetobacteraceae bacterium
GGATGATCGGCTCGGGGGTGTAGTGTGCGTATTGGGTGGCGCGCTGCAGGGCGGCGTATTCGGCTGCTGTGGTGGCCGCCATCAGGCTCTCGCCGATTTCGTGCCAGCCGTCCCGGAACCCCTCGGCGCCGGGTAGCGGAAAGCAGTTCTGGGCCAACTCGGTCGCGCCGAAGCCGATGAAGCGCAGCAACTCGGCCTGTTCGCCGGGGGTCGGCGCCCGTCCGCTCTCCTCGGCGTCCTTGGAGAGCGTGATGGCGTGGATGTTGTCGCGCGCGCGTGCGGCCCAGCCGCGGGCGAGTTCGCGCTCGCCGGCCAGCACATAGTTCGTGCCGCGGACCGGGCGGACGGTGGGTGCCGGCGGGATGTGGCCGATCGCGTCGGCGATCGGCAGAACCGGGTCAGGGGACGAGCTTTCCGGCCGGGGAATATCGACAGTCCAGCCGAGAGCGGTGGTGTCGAACAAGGCGAGTGTGTACTGCGCGGCGTCGGGCATGAGGGCCTCCGGGCGTACGCGCGCAAGCACCCGTGCGGCGGGTGTTTGGCGGGCGTGGGTTGAGGAAAAACCAGGACGCTGCGAACGGCGCGCCTGGATGGGGGCCTTTCAGGCCTAGTATTCGCTGGGCAGCAGCAGCGTGTTGTCGGTCAGGTAGAGGCTGACCTCATCCAGCGGAAAGTCGGTCAGGGAAATGTCCTGGCGGGCAAGCTCGCGGCCATTGCCGTCGTCCGCGATCGCAGTGGCGGTGTGATCCGCCTTCACGATGAGTTTCCACACCACGAACTCTTCGTTCCGGAGGCTCGGATGCGAGCACCAGGATGCGACGAGGTCGATCAGCCAGTAGGCGTTCGCCTTCTCGGCGAGGTACTGAACACCTTCGGTGTAGACGAGGCGGCGGGTCCAGTGGCGGAACCAGTGCGTCGAGCCGGTGTGCATTGCCAGGCCGGATTCGAGTTCCGCTTTGATGTCGTGGGCAGTTTGAGATTGCATTTGCGCTTTCCTTTCGGATCTTCTCTGTCGAAGACCCCTCCCGGCGGCCGCTGAGGCGGTGGCCGGGGCAAGGGCGCAGCCGGCGAAGCCGGGCCCGTTGCGCCACACTTCGGCGCGACGGACCCTTGCGGCGGCTACCGCGTCAGTGGCAGGTCTCACGAGGGAGCGCGAATGGCCCGCGCCGTATGGCGGGCGTAGACGGCGACCGCTTTCCAGTACGCAGCCATCGGTGCTTTGTGCCGGCGCCACGCGTGATCGGCCCGTGCGGCGGCATCCTGGGCGAGGTCGCCGAGCAACGCCGTCAAGGCGGCTCGTGTCTCGGCAGGCATGGTCTGCAGGCTGCGGAGGGCTGACAACGCGAGGATCGGATTGCGAACCTCGCGGCGTAGGGAGCGGCCATAGCTTCTTAGGTCCGCCGGGTTCATGGCGGACCTCCTTGGCAGCGCGCCGGGACCAACTCACCCGAACCATCGGCGTCAGTGATGCGCTGAAGCCAGGCTTGGACGTCGGCAGTTGCGATCCAGTCCTTCCGACCGCCGTCGAGATCGAGCCCCTGAAATTTAGGCCCCGCGAGATGGCAGCGGAACTCTTCGACAACCGCATCCTTGGCACGAACGACGGCCCTGGTGGCGGAGAGTTCGTTCTGAAGGGCAAGGATGTAATTCATCACATCCCTCCCTGGCTTGGTGATGCCAGTAGACCGGAGATCAGCGCCTGGGCCTCCTGCCAGCAGGGCGCATCCCACCCGCCGGTGACGGCGCTCCATTCGAGCAGGTCCTTCATGACGCGGAGCAGCGACGGCGCCTGACAGATCAGGCGCGCGTTTTCTTCCGTGATCGGGCAGAGCATGCCGATATTGGTCCAGCCGGCGATGCTTGCGACATTGTTCTCGCCGGAGACGATTTGATAGACGTAGTAGGTCGGTGTCTCGATGCGGACGCACGACCAGGGTTCGGGAGCGTGCATGTCACTCTCCGTGGTTATCGGTTGATGGGGATGAAGCTGCCGCTGTCTTCAGGCGGCGGCCTTCAGATCGGATTCTTCATCGGGGGGAACCGCTGTCCGCGACTGTGCTCCGTCGCGACCGTTTCGCGCTGCGAAGTCGGGATGAAAGGCCAGCAGGAAGTCGGCGATGCGCTGTGCCTCAGCGGCGGCGCGGAAGATTTCCTTCTTGTCGTCGCGAAGTTTGCTTACCCAGTGAGCAACGTACGCGGCGCCGTTGGTGAAGTCGCAATCCGGAATGCC
>DATJNA010000272.1:0-40520 GCA_035508435.1 Acetobacteraceae bacterium
CGTCGGCGCGCATTGTGATTCCGCGTGCGCATCGCTTAGCCTGCCGTCATTGGCAGGAGGCAGCGGATGGCGGAGGACAGTCGCGTGGTGCTGGTGACCGGCGCCCAGCAGGGGATTGGTGCGGCGATGGCAACCAGCTTCGCCGCTGCCGGCTATGACGTGGCGATCAACTGGCTCGACCATCAGGCGGCGGCCGACGCGATTGCGGAGCGGGTGCGCGCTCTGGGCCAGCGCGCCCTGACGGTGCGCGCCGACGTCGCCCGGTTGGAGGCGATCACCGGCATGGTGGACACCGCGCTGAGCGGCCTCGGCCGCCTGGACGTGCTGGTGAACAATGCCGGCGTGTTCCCGCGCGTGAAGTTCCTCGACATGACCGAGGCGGACTGGGACGTCGTGGTCGACATCAATCTGAAGGGCAGCGCGTTCTGTGCCCAGGCGGTGGCGCGGGCGATGGTGGCGGCGGGTCGCGGCGGATCGATCATCAACCTGAGTTCGCGCTCGCTCGCAGGGGCCGTGCTGGGCGTGCACTACTCCGCGACCAAGGCAGGGGTGGTGGGGATGACACGGGCGATGGCCCTCGCGCTGGCTCCTCACGGAATCAGGGTGAACGCGATCGCGCCGGGGCTCACCGATACGGCGCAGCCGCGTTACGGCAACAGCGAGGAGGAGCTTGTCGAGATGGCGCAAGCGGTGCCGCTGAGGCGGATGGCGCGGCCCGATGAGATCGCGGCGCTGGGCGTGTTCCTGGCATCCGACGCCGCAGCGTACATCACCGGTCAGGTGCATCACATCAATGGCGGGGCTTATATGGGGTAGCATGGCGGTTCCACACCGCGCCATACCGATAGAACTCCATCCGGTCAGGGCCTCCACTGCGAGGCGCTGGATGAGCAAATCTCGGTTCCGGCTCGCTCCCACGGCGTCGCGAGGCAACGGTCTGGCGAGAGGCGACGTCACCAGAGAATGCCCACGACCACGCAACGCAACGGCTCCGGCAATGTCCAGTTGAATCGAGAGACACAGGATGCGTGTTGAACTCATAGTGGCACTGATTGCCGGCGCGGTTGCCCTGGCTTCCGCCGCAGGCACCATCTGGAGCTCGATGAGGAATGCGGAGCGCTCCAACGGCAACGCCAAGGCCATCGAGCAAATCAGGATTGCCAACGAGCAGGCCAGGTCCGCGGCCCAACGACGACAAGAAATCTCCAGGTTCAGCGAGCCACTGGCCAGGGCGGCGTACGACTTGCAGAGTCGATTCTACAATATTCTGAACCAAGGGCTGATAAGCGTCTACCTCGTCCAGGGAAACATTCGAGAAAAATCCTACATTATCGAAAACACCACATTCCTGATCGCACAATATTTGTGCTGGACTGAGCTCGCCAGGCAGGAAATCCAGTTCATCGATCTTGGAGAAGCCAGCAAGACGCGTGCCCTATTGCGCTTGCAGGACAGGATTTACAGTCTATGGGGAACGGATGCCCAGCCGGCCGTCCTCCGAATCTTTGCCGGGGAGCAGCGAGCGATCGGAGAGGCGCTCATTCAGACCACCGCTCGAGGGCCAGAATGCATGGGGTACGGGTTGTTTCTGAAGACCTTTGCCAAAGGCGTTGATCCCGTCATCGACGCGGTTCGCGACGACGTGATGTCCTTGGATACACGCCTTGCGCAGGCCATCTCCCGACTGACCAACCTTCAGCATGCGCTTATCGAACTGCTTGACTTGCTCGACCCTGACAGTCTCAGGTTTCCCAAGGATCGGCGATCGAAAGCGTGATCGTTCGCAAGTGCGATCATAACTTGGGGAGGCACCGCAGCGAACGCCTCGCGCGGTGATTGCCATCTGAACTTTCAATTCGTGCCCGGCGTCACGAGTCGCCCTGCCCTGGTCAAGCCAGCTCGTCGGCCGGGCTGCGGCCGAGGTTCACGGTTACCTCGTCGGTCGCGGCGGGTTCTGCGTGTAATCGTAGAACCCTCGGTTCGTCTTCCGCCCCAGCCACCCCGCCTCGACGTACTTCACCAGCAGCGGGCACGGCCGGTATTTCGAATCCGACAATCCTTCGTACAGCACCTGCATGATCGACAAACACGTATCCAGCCCGATGAAATCCGCCAGCTCCAGCGGCCCCATCGGGTGATTCGCGCCCAGCCGCATCGACGTATCGATCGCCGATACCGACCCCACCCCTTCGTACAACGCGTAGACCGCCTCGTTGATCATCGGCACCAGGATGCGGTTGACGATGAACGCGGGAAAATCCTCCGCCACCGCGGTGATCTTGCCCAGCTTGTGGGCCATCGCCTGCACCGCCTGGAAGGTCGGCTCATCCGTCGCTATCCCGCGGATGATCTCCACCAGCTTCATCACCGGCACCGGGTTCATGAAGTGCATGCCGATGAATTTTTCCGGCCGGTCGGTCGCCGCGCCCAGCCGCGTGATCGAAATCGAGGACGTGTTGGACGCCAGCAAAGCACCCGGCTTCAGGTGCGGCACCAACTGCTTGAAGATCGCCCGCTTGATCTCCTCCTTCTCGGTCGCCGCCTCGATCACCAGGTCGGCATTGTCGAACATGGCATAGTCGCTGCCGGGATGGATGCGGGCGATCGCCTCCATCTTGTCCTCCGGCGAGATCAGCGTGCGATTGACCTGGCGGTCCATGTTGCGGCTGATCGTCGCCATGGCGCGGTCCAGCGCGTCATGCTTGGCATCCAGCAATCGCACATCAAGCCCGGCCAAAGCGCAGACATGGGCAATGCCGTTGCCCATCTGGCCGGCACCGATCACGCCGATCCGGGCAATTTCCGGCGGCTCGACCAGCAGGGCGGCCGAGGCGGGCGCAGGCTTGACGTCGATGTTCATTCAGGAGCGCTCCAGTTCCGCCGCCAGCTCTGGCAGCGCGTTGAACAAATCCGCCACCAGGCCGTAGTCGGCGACCTGGAAGATGGGCGCTTCCTCATCCTTGTTGATCGCCACGATCACCTTGCTGTCTTTCATCCCGGCGAGGTGCTGGATGGCACCCGAGATGCCGACGGCAACGTAAAGCTCCGGGGCGACGATCTTTCCGGTCTGCCCGACCTGGTAGTCGTTCGGGACGAAGCCGGCATCCACCGCGGCACGGGAGGCCCCGACCGCGGCGCCGAGTTTATCAGCAATCGGTTCCAAAAGCTTGAAATTGTCGCCCGACTGCATGCCGCGCCCGCCGGAAATCACCACGCGGGCAGCGGTCAGCTCCGGCCGCTCGCTCTTGGACAGCGCGGCGGAGACGAATTTCGACATGTCGGGCAGGTCGGGGATGGCGGCCTTTTCGACCGAGGCGTTACCACCCTCGGTCGGCACCGGGTCGAAACTGGCGGCTCGGACGGTGATCACCTTCTTTGCGTCGGCGGATTTGACCGTTGCCATGCCGTTGCCGGCATAGATCGGACGCACGAAGGTGTCGGCATCCATGACCTCGGCGATGTCGCTGATCGGCTGCACATCCATCAGCGCAGCCACGCGGGGCATGATGTTCTTGCCGACCGCCGTGGTGGCAGCGAGCAAATGGTCGTAGGCCGGGGCAAGCGCCACCAGCAGGGCCGCGGCAGGCTCGGCAAGCAGGTGGTCGAGCGCGGGCGCATCCGCGACCAGCACCTTGGCGATGCCGGGCAGCCTCGCTGCGGCCTGGGCCGCGGCGTCAAGGCCGCTGCCGGCGACCAGGGCGTGAACCTCGCCCAGCTTCTGTGCCGCGGCGACGGCGCTGCGGGATGGCTGCTTGATGCCGGAAGCGTCGAATTCCAACAGAACCAGGGCTGTCATTCGTCAGATTACCTCTCTCCACGCAGGTCATTGGCGGCGCATGTCTTTGCCAGTGCATGTCATTGCGCGAAGCAAAGCGACGAAGCGACCTCTGTCATCCGGCGCACGAATCGTTCTGGCGCCATACCGAACGAGGTGGCTTCGCCCCTAACGGGCCTCGCAATGACACCAACACCGCATCAGATCACCTTCGCCTCGGTCTTCAGCTTCGCCACCAGCTCGGCCACCGAGCCGACCTTCACTCCAGCTTTACGCTTCGGCGGCTCCGACACCTTGATCGTGGTCAATCGCGGTGCCGGATCCACGCCGAGATCGGCGGGCTTCATGTTGTCGATCGGCTTCTTGCGCGCCTTCATGATGTTGGGCAGCGAAGCATAGCGCGGCTCGTTCAGTCGCAGGTCCGTGGTCACGATCGCCGGCAGGCTCAGCGTGACCGTCTCCAGCCCGCCATCCACTTCACGCGTCACGGTCATGTGGTCGCCGTCGATCGCTACCTTCGAAGCGAACGTGCCTTGCGGCCAGCCCAGCAGAGCGGCCAGCATCTGGCCGGTGGCGCTCATGTCGTCGTCGATCGCTTGCTTGCCCAGGATGATCAGCCTGGGTTGCTCCTTGTCCGCAATCGCCTTCAGGAGCTTGGCCACGGCCAACGGTTGCAGCTCGGCATCGGTCTCCACCAGAATGCCGCGATCGGCACCCATCGCCAGGGCGGTGCGGATGGTCTCCGCGCATTGCGGCACACCCAGCGAAACGGCCACCACCTCGGTGGCGACCCCCTTTTCCTTCAGGCGCACCGCCTCCTCGACGCCGATCTCGTCGAACGGGTTCATCGACATCTTTACCCCGGCGGTCTCCATGCCGGAGCCGTCCGCCTTCACGCGGACCTTCACGTTGTAGTCGACCACCCGCTTGACGGGGACAAGAACTTTCATGGGGGACCGTGCCGCTTCTAGGAGGTGAACGCGCGTTGAGGCGTCGGACATCCCGCCCGCCTGTTCGCACCTGCAACAGAGGGCGCGGACCATAGGCAGCGGGTGGGCCGCCTGTCAAACGCCGGTCATACCCGACGGTAGCACATCATGGGCGCGTGGTGGCCGGGATGTGTTGCGCCGCTGCGGCAGGTCCACAGCTGATCGACCGAAACGCTATGGCTGCCGCACAATACTTGGCGCTCCACTTAGCGCTCCGCGCCGACGACGGGCTACGCCGCGGCGGGCACAACGCAAGGGAATGCCGCCCGGCTGCCGGTCGCGGCGGAGGGCTGCGCCCGTTCAGCCCTGCCGGGCCTTCATCCGCGGGTTCTTCTTGTTGATCACGTACACACGGCCTCGGCGGCGCACCACGCGGCAATTCTTGTCGCGGACCTTGGCCGCTCTCAGGCTGTTGCGTATGCGCATGACACGGACTTCCGGCGAAAAACGAGCGGCGCTGGATAGGGGCGAGGTTGCGTGCTGTCAAGCAACGCTCGCCTCCATCAGCATTCGCCCGGCCAACCCTCGCCGGCATGCGGGCCGCGTCGGCCCTCCCCGTCAGCGGATGGCAGCGGCTGGCGTCTGGCTTGCCGTCAGGTCAATGCGGCAGGCCAGAGAAGACCAGCGACACCGCAACGGTCACCGCGATGATGACGACGGCGGCCAGAAACGGCTTCAGGTGGTTGTGGCCGGAATCGAAGCTCGGATCGGGATGCGTAACGCTCATGGCTGACAGTGTCTCCCAGGATGGTCAGCCCAGTTTGGAAGACCCGCCGTCGCTCGCGCTTTGATCCATCACAAAACGTCAGTAGAGCTTACCTTTTACCTGATTCGGCCTTGGCATGGCCGCGGAACAAACCGGCCGCGCCAACAGTTCGCGCGCCGCACCAGCGATGCGGCCGCGCCACAGCAACGGTTCGGCCGCGCCGCAGCAACGATTCGGCCGCGCCGCAGCAACGCCTCGCCGGTACCCCGACTGCTGTTCTCCCGTCCAAACCGCGCCAATGGCATCGGCGTTCTGCCGTTTCTCCACCAGTGCGCCTCGGCATCAGTCCGCGTCGGCGTCCGATCCGGTCGCTCCGGCTGTGCCAACGGCGGCTTTCCTTGGTATTGCGTCGCCAAATCCAGATGTGGGAGCACCCGGCCATGCAGCAGCATTCCTTCGGCCCATTGCCAGCCGTCTCGGCGTTGACGCTCGGAGGCGGCGGCCTCGGCATGCTGTGGGGCGCCACCACGTTCGCCGAGTGCGTCGCCACCGTGCATGACGCCATCGCCGCCGGCATCACCTGGATCGATCTCGCTCCGCGCTATGGCGATGGGAAGGCTGAGGAGGTGGTGGGTGCTGCCCTCAGCGGCAGGCTGCCCGATGGACTGCACGTCACCAGCAAATGCAATCTCGGCAATCCGCCGCCTGGAGAGGTGGAAACAACCCTGCGTCGCTCCATCGAGGCCAGTCTGCGGCGCCTGCACCTGTCGCGCCTGGACCTGCTGTTTTTGCACTGCAACGTGGCGCCGAAGGAGCATCCGATGTGGCGCAACCCCGAGGCGGTGCCCCGGCTGACCTGCTACGAACTCTTCGTGGAGCACGTGCGGCCCGCGTTCGAGCGCCTGGTTGCGGACGGCCTGATCGCTGCCTGGGGCCTCACCGGCATCGGCCATCCCGACACCATCATTCGCTTGCTCGGTGAGCGCCCCGCCCCCGCCGCCGTGCAGTGCATTGCCAACCTGCTCGACTCACCGGGTGGTCTGAAATTCTTCGACGGCCCTGCCAGGCCGCGCGAGGTGATGGCGGCGGCGCGCGCCAACGGCGTCGGCGTGATGGGCATCCGCGCAGTGCAGGCGGGCGCGCTGACCGCGGCGATCGACCGTCCGCTGCCGCCTGACCACCCAGAGCAATGCGATTACGCCCGCGCCGCCGGGTTCCGCGCGTTGTGCGCGCGCCTGGACCAGGACCCGGCCATTGTCGCGCACCGCTACGCCCTGGGCTTGCCGATCGACACGTTGGTGCTGGGCGTGAAGAACCGGCAGGAACTGGCGGGTTGCATCGCCGCGGCGGCAGCGGGGCCGCTTCCCGCCGCGATGATGGCTGAGGTCGACGCGGCCGTCTGACATAGGCCGCCGCATCACTTGCACCCGGACCTTTGGCCAACAGTCAGGGCGGCTTGGTGGATCTCCGCCGACTGGTGCGGAAACTCCGAGCGCAGCTTGGTCAGCGTGTCGCACGCGGCGCGCTTCTCGTTGATCGCTGACAGCGAGTAGGCCAGGCCGATCAGCGCCTCCGGCGCGTGAGCGCCCTTGCGGCTGCGATTGTAGGTGTCGTCGTAGGCGATCGCCGACTGGGCGAACTGCCGCTGGCCAGCCAGGGCCTCGGCGAGCAAGTATTGCGCGTCGTAGGCCCGCGGCGAGGTGCGGAAATGGCTCAGCACCTCGCGCGCCGCGGCCGCGGCCGCCGGATAATTCTGCCGTGCCAACGCGAGTTCCCCGTCACGCAGCGCGAGCTCCGGCGTCCGCGGGGTCGATGGCGGCGGCTGCGGTGGCGGCGCTGACTGTGCGGCGGGCGCGCGCGTGGCGCCCAGCGCGCCGGGCGGCGGGCTAAGGATCTGGTTGGGCGGCAGCGGCGGGGCGCCTTCAGACGAGCCCTGCGGCGCGGCAGCATAACCGTTCGGCGGCTGGCCCGGTGCGGCTTCCGGTCCCGCGGGCGGCGGTGCCTCGCCCGAGGTTGCGTTGCCCCCCTGGCCACCGTTCTGCATCTGGAACGCCAGGTCGCCAATCCGCTTGTTCAGGTCGGCGTTTTGCTGGTTCACCTGGTTCTGTAGCGTGTCGATCCGGCCGCGCAGGTCGCGCATCTCACTCTCCAGCGACTGCACCTCGGTCAGCAGTTGCGGCACGATGTCGTTGGGGCCGCTGCCGGATTGCGGCGGCGGGTAGCCGGACTGGCCGAGATAGGATCCGCCGCTACCCTGCCCAACCTGCTGCTGCAGCGCCTGCACTTGTTGCTGCAACTGGTAGACCTGGTTGCGCAGATCGATGTCCTCCCGGCTCATCTGCGCCGCCGCCGGCAAGCTCGGCAGCAGCAGGCCGGCCAGGGCCAGCGTCCAGATCGGCAGCAAGCGCATGCGCGTCTCCCTCAAGCTTGGCCCGCCACCCGGGCCGCAGAAATGCCAAACCGGCGGCCATGGGGCCGCCGGTTCCAGCATGACAGGAAGTCGTGCTTCTCTGGAGTCAACCACGCGCGTCCGGCGACCGACATGCTCCGGGTGATCGCCGCCGGATGGCGGCCAATGGCCGCCCGAGGCTCACTTCACGGACGTGATCGCGTTGCGGTTCTGCGCCCAGCATTGCTCGTCGTCGGTGGTGCAGGTCGGGCGGTCCTTGCCGTAGCTGATCGTGGTCAGGCGTGACTTGGCGACGCCTCTGGCCTGCAGATAACCGGCCGCGGCGTTCGCGCGGCGCCAGCCAAGCGCCAGGTTGTACTCCTCGGTGCCGCGGTCATCGCAGTTGCCGGCCACCTGCACCGTTACATTGGGATACTTGGCCATCCACGCCGACTGACGGTCCAGCGTCGCGCGGGCATCCGGCTTCAGGTTGGACATGTTGAAGTCGAAGAACACCCGATCGCCGACGTTGGCGACGAGGTCTTCCTCGCTGCCAGGCACCGGGCCGGAGGTGACCGCCGCGCCAGTGCCCGTCTGGGCGGTTTTCGTCTGTTGCGCGCACGCCGCCAGCAGGGCGACGGCGGCGAGGGCGCCGAGCATTTTGATGTTCATCGGGTTTCGTCCCTGGGTGAGGGGTGCAGAGCGGGGAAGGGTAGGCACGTCCTAGCGCACGTAACGGTAATCCGTTCCGCGACCGCCCGCGATTAGCTCGCGGTCAGCGAAGCGGTCAAGTTCACGCTACCGCGCAAACAGATATGCTTTGCAAGCCACAATCAGGTGTCGCATCCGAGCAACAGGCCGCGCGCGAATTCTGCACCTGCCCAGGACTTTGCGCGTCTGGCGGGCTGCGCGTTATGCTCTCGCCATGCAGTGCCGGACGAGTACCCATGCCTGAAACGCATCGCAACCCTGTCCTGATCATCGGCGCCGGCCCCGCCGGCTATACCGCTGCCATCTATGCCGCCCGCGCCAGTCTCCGCCCGCTGCTGGTCGCCGGGCTGGAGCCGGGCGGGCAGCTCACCATCACCACCGATGTCGAGAACTATCCCGGCTTCGCCGATGTGATCCAGGGGCCATGGCTGATGGAGCAAATGGCAGCGCAGGCGGAACATGTCGGAACTCAGATCGTGCCGGACGTGATCGTGGAGGCGGATTTCGCCACGCGGCCCTTCCGCTGTCGCGGCGATTCGGGCGACCACTACGAGGCGGATGCCGTGATCCTGGCGACGGGTGCGCAGGCCCGCTGGCTCGGGCTCGAATCGGAGCAGCGGTTGCAGGGGCGCGGGGTTTCGGCCTGCGCCACCTGCGACGGGTTCTTCTACCGCGGCAAGCGCGTCGCGGTGGTGGGCGGCGGCAATACCGCGGTGGAGGAGGCGCTGTATCTGACGCATCACGCCGACCACGTCACACTGATTCATCGACGGGACGCGTTGCGGGCCGAGAAAATCCTTCAGGCGCGTCTGTTCTCGAACCGGAAGATCGAGGCGGTGTGGAGCAGCGTGGTGGAGGAGATCCTGGGGGGCGGCACGCCCGAGACGGTGCAGGGCGTGCGGCTGCGCGACGTGAACACCGGCGAAAGGCGGGAGCTCGCGCTGGATGGCGTTTTTATCGCGATCGGCCACACGCCCAACACCGCGGTGTTCGCCGGCCAGGTGGCGATGGACGCCGATGGCTATGTCGTGACGGTACCGGGCAGCACGCGCACCTCGCAGCCGGGCGTGTTCGCGGCTGGCGACGTGCAGGACAAGGTGTTTCGCCAGGCGGTGACCGCGGCGGGCACCGGCTGCATGGCCGCGTTGGAGGCGGAGAAGTTCCTGGCAGAGCAAGCGGCGGCACCGGCAGGCGCTGCCCGCCTGGCGGCGGACTGAGGCGACGATGCCCGACTCGGCCGCCAATTCGTCAAAGGAGGCGAATTAGCCCCCACGGACTCGTATCAGTTCGTTTAGCATTTGCGATTGCGGTGGACCGGACGCCATCGTGGGGTTGGGCTGTAGCGGCACCGGCACACACCGGGCGCAGAACACGGGCGCAGAAGAGAGGCAGGGCGGATGGATTGGGACAAGCTGCGGGTATTTCATGCGGTGGCGGAGGCCGGCAGCTTCACCCATGCGGGCGACACGCTGAACCTGAGCCAGTCTGCCGTCTCACGCCAGATCTCGGCGCTGGAAGAAGCGCTCCAGGTCCCCCTGTTCCATCGCCACGCCCGCGGCCTGATCCTTACCGAGCAAGGCGAGGCGTTGAACCGCACCGTGCGGGAGGTATTCGCCAAGCTGGCGATCACCGAGGCGTTGCTGACCGAAAGCCGCGAGAAGCCCGCCGGGAGGTTGAAGGTGACTACCACCGTCAGCTTCGGCGCGTCCTGGCTGGCCGAGCGGCTCCAGGCCTTCTTGGAAGCCTATCCGGACGTGTCGATCACGCTGCTGCTCGACGATTCGGACCTGGACCTGGCGATGCGCGAGGCGGACGTGGCGATCCGCATGCATCCGCCGAAGCAGCCCGACCTGGTGCAGCGGCATCTGATGACGATGGAGTGGCTGATCTACGCCTCGGCGGAATACCTGAAGAAGCACGGCGTGCCGCAACGCGCCGAGGATCTGGATGCGCACAAGCTGGTCTTGTTCGGCGACTATCGTCCGCCGGTCAACGACATCAACTGGCTGGCCGAGGCCGGCCGCCGCCCAGGCAACCCGCGCCGCGCTCTGCTCGAAGTGAACAACGCGCACGCGGTCTTGCTGGCGATCCGGTCCGGGCTGGGGATCGGCGCGGTGCCCGACTTCATGGCGCCGGAGACGCACGATCTGGTGCGCGTGCTGCCGGAGCTGAAATCGCCGAAGATCGATGTGTTCTTCGTGTACCCCGAAGAGCTGCGCAATTCCAAGCGCGTCGCGGTGTTCCGGGATTTCCTGCTGGCGCGGCTGGCAGAGCGGCATTGATCCGCGCGGCGCCGACATCTCAGTGCGCGGCCTGAACGGCCGAAGCAATCCCGGTCGAGCTGCAGACGAACCGTCCGTGCACTTTTCCGAAGCCGCTCGCCTGGTCGGTAAAAGGCGCCACAAAGCACGAAGAACGTCGTCCTGCCGGGTGCAACCATCGTCTCTTCGCGGTGAATCTTAAATCAAGCGCGGCCCCATCAGAACGCGCGTCCCCGCGCGATCTCGTGCGTGAACTCGAGAATCCCGGTGCCGATCGCACTCAGCATCTCATAGCGCGGATCGGTGGTTGCGCCGGTCCGCCAGCGCAGCCCGAGCTGCAGGAAGATCACCGCCAGCTTGTACATCGCCAGCACGCGAAAGAACAGAAAGTCGGAGACGTCGCGCCCGGTCAGCCGCGCGTATTCCGCCACCGCCTGCGCGCGTGGATAGAGGCACGCCTCATCGGCCGGCATCTGCGCCATGTCGTGCATGGCCCAGGGATCGTCGGCATGGATCCAATAACTCAGCAATGTCGCGAAATCGAACAACGGATCGCCGCGTGTGCCCTGGTCCCAGTCCACCACCGCCACCGGCGCAAAGTCGTCCGGGTTCAGGATCATGTTGTTCAGCTTGAAATCGTTGTGCAGCAGCCCGGGCTTGCCATCCGGCACGATCCGTTGCTCCAGCCAGGCGCCGACTTCCTGGTGCAACGCATCGGTGCCGTCCTCTTTCGCCGCCCAGCCGCGCTTGCGCCAGCCGGCAACGGCACGGGCCAGAAAACCTTCCGGGCGACCGAGGTCGTCGAGCCCGATCGCCGCGGTATCCACCGCATGGATCGCCGCCATCGTCGCCAGCAGCACCTGCGACAGCCGCGCGCCGATCTCGGGCCGATGCGCCAGCGCCGCCGGCACATGCTCGCGGATCACCAGTCCGGCGCGGTATTCCAGAATCTGGAAGCGCTGGCCGATGATCGCGGGATCGTCGCACAGCAGCACGCTGCGCGGCACGAAGGGCAGGGCGTCGGGCAGGCGCGACAGGATGCGATGCTCGCGCGCCATGTCGTGGCTGCCGGCGGGCAGCTCGCCCATCGGCGGCCGGCGCAGCACATAGGGCCTGCCGTTGAGATGGATCAGATAGTTCAGGTTGGCCAGGCCGCCGGCGAACTGCCGCGGCGGCGGATCGTCGTCCAGGCGCAGGCCGCGTGAGGCCAGGAAGGCGCGCACGGCGCCCCATGCCAGCGGCACGCTGTCCGTGGGCGACCGCAGATCGGGCGGTGTGGCAGACGACACGGTTCCTCCGGTTATCGCTTCACGGATGCCGCCACGCATAGCGGAAAGCCGGCACGTGATACAGCAGGCCGGGGCTTGCTCGTCTCGCTTGGGCTGCCGACGCGCTTCAGCACGGGGCCCGTTGTTCAGCGCGGCCCATCCTGCCAGCGGCTCGACGAGTCCCAATGAGACGAGTTCCAATGATAAGAGCGGTACGGGATCGTCTGCCCGGATGGTGGTTGCGGCAGAGTCCAAACGGTCTGGCAGCACGTTTCCGGACAGGCCAACATGGCGCGCGGAACCGAAGAACAGCGGCAATTCACCATGTCAGATCCGAGCCTCCCCGCGGAATTCGCGCTGATCGGCAAGCATTTCCGGCCGCTGGCCGGGCCCGACGCGCTCGGACTTGCCGACGATGCCGCATTGCTCGCGCCGCCCCTCGGCCGCGAACTCGTGCTGACCGTCGATGCCATGATCGGCGGGGTGCATTTCCTGCCCGATGATCCGCCCGACCTCGTCGGCCGCAAGCTGCTGCGCGTGAACCTGTCCGACCTCGCGGCCAAGGGCGCCACGCCGATCGGCTACCTGATGACGGTCGCCGCCCCGCGCGACACCGCCGACGCCTGGTTCGCCGGCTTCGCGGCCGGCCTCGCCCAGGACCAGCGGGAATTCGGAGTCTCCCTGCTGGGCGGCGACACCACCTCCACGCCCGGCCCGGTCGCCCTGTCGCTGTTCATTCTCGGGCACGTCGCACCCGGCGCCATGGTCCGTCGCAGCGGAGCGCAGGCGGGAGACGGCATCTGGGTCACCGGCACGATCGGGGATGGAGCGCTGGGTCTCGCCGTCGCCCAGGGCCGGTTGGCCGATCCCACCGGCCATCTGCTGCAACGCTATCGGCTGCCGCGGCCTCGCATCGGGCTGGCGATCGCCGGCACCGCATCGGCCGGCTTGGATATCTCCGACGGGCTGGTGCAGGACCTGGGCCATCTCTGCCGCGCCGGCAGCCTGGCGGCCGAGATCGACGCCGCCGCCCTGCCGCTGTCGCCCCCCGCCCGGCAGGCCGGGCCCGAATGGCTGCCGACCATCCTTACCGGCGGCGACGATTACGAATTGCTGCTGGCCGTTCCGCCTGCCCGGGAAGCCAGCCTGCACCAGGCCGCCCGCGATGCCGGCATGCCAGTCACCCGCATCGGCAGCTTCCGTGCCGGGCCGCCCGGTGTCATGGTGCGCGGCCCCGACGGGAAATCGCTTTCTCTCCCGCGCGGCGGTTGGAGCCACTTCTAGCCAACAAAGGCGCGTCCAGGGAATGAATCGAAACGTCTGGCTGCTGTTCTGCTGTCAGGCGATGATGAACGCGGTCATGGCCGGCCAGACGGTCATGGCCTCCTTGATCGGCGCCTCGCTCGCCGTGAACAAGATGCTCATCACGCTGCCGATGTCGATCCAGATGGTGGCGATGATGTGCGCCTCGATTCCCGCCAGCCTGGTGTTCTCGCGGCTGGGACGGAAGCCGGGGTTCTGGCTGGGTTGCCTGGGCTCGCTCGCCGGCAGCATCACGTTTGCACTCGGTGTGTGGCACGGCAATTTCCCGCTGTATTGCCTGGGCGCGATCCCGGCCGGGCTGGGCTGGGGCATCAGCCAGCACCTGCGCTTTGCCGCCGCCGAGGTCGCCGCACCGGCCGCACGCCCACGCGCCGTCTCGCTGGTGATGGCCGGCGGCGTGCTGGCTGCGATCATCGGGCCGGAACTGGTGAAGCGTACCAACATGATGATCCCGCCGCTGGAATTCCTCGGAACCTATCTCTGCCTGACCATCCTGCCCGTCATCGCCGCGATCCTGCTATTGTTCTCGGACCTGCCGGCCGCGGTGCGCGCCGAGGGCGTGCCGGTGCCGTTCCGCACCATCCTCTCGCGGCCGAACTTCATCGTCGCCGTGGCGTGCAGCATGGTCGGCTACGGCACGATGAATATCGTGATGGCTTCGACGCCACTGGAGCTGGCGTATTGCGGGCTTGGCGTCGGCGCCAGCGCCGATGTGATCCGCGCCCATTCCATCGCCATGTTCCTGCCCGGCTTCATCACCGGCCGGCTGATCCAGCGTTTCGGCGTGCACCGCGTTATCGCCGCGGGCGGCGCATTCACCTTGCTCTGCGCCGCGATCAACGTGACCTGCGTCCCGGGCTACGCCATCCTGATGCTTGCGCTGGTCCTGCTGGGCGTCGGCTGGAACTTCATGTTCGTCGGCGGCACCACATTGCTCACCACGGCCTACGCGCCGGCCGAACGGGTGCGCGTACAGGCCACCAACGACTTCATTGTCTTCGGCACGGTGGCGTGTACCGCGCTGATGTCGGGGGCGGTGCAGGCGACGATGGGCTGGACGCCGCTGAACCTGACAGTGGTGCCGCCGGTGCTGTTAGCGATGGCGCTGATCGCGTGGCATCGGATGGGCCGTGCCCGGTTGGCGACCGCGTAGCTGTCATTGCGAGGGCCGCCGTTGCCGCTGTCATTGCGAGGGCCGCGAGCGCAGCGGGGCGGGCCGAAGCAATCTCGTTCGGGCAGGCGCACGAACCATTCTTACCTGCTTTTGACCGAGGTTGCTTCGTCCCGCCACGCTGCGCTCGCGGTCCTCGTCATGACATTATATTGGAGACATCATGCCGTTATCCGGAATCCGTGTGCTCGATCTGACGCGCGTGCTGTCGGGACCGTTCTGCACCATGCTGCTGGGCGATCTCGGTGCCGACGTGATCAAGGTCGAGGCGCCGGAGGGCGACCCCATCCGAGCGCAGGGCGCGCAGCGCGACGGCCTGTCCTGGTATTTCGCGGCGTTCAACCGCAACAAGCGTTCGCTGCGATTGGATCTGCGGCAGGCGCGGGGACGTGAGGTGCTGGCGCGGCTGATCGAAAGTGCCGACGTGCTGGTGGAAAATTTCCGTCCCGGCGTGCTGGATCGGCTCGGCTTCGACGCGGCGCGGCTGCGCGCGCTGCGCCCCAGCCTGGTGACCTGCGCCATCAACGGTTTCGGCAGCACCGGCCCGTATCGCGATCGTCCGGCCTTCGATTTCATCGCGCAGGCGATGAGCGGCTTCATGAGCGTGAACGGCGGACCGGACGATCCGCCGCTGCGCTCCGGCGTGCCGATCAGCGACCTGGTGGCAGGGCTTTATGCGGCGCTGGCGATCACCGCGTCGGTGCTGCGCGCGCGCGCGACAGGGCAGGGCGAGCGCGCGGAAGTCGGCATGACCAACGGGCTGGTCAGCATGCTGGCCTATATCGCCAGCGATTATTTTGCCACCGGGCGTGTGCCACCGCGCAGCGGCAACGACCATCCGATCGCGGCGCCATACGGATTGTTTCCCACTCGCGACGGTCAGTTGGCGCTGGCGCCGCCCGGCGACGAATTCTTCGCCCGTTTGGCGGATGCGTTGGGCGAGCCGGGGCTGAAGACCGATCCGCTCTATGGCACCGGGGCCGCGCGGGTCGCGAATCGTGCGCGGATCAATGCGATCGTCGGCGGCAAGCTGGCAACGCAGACGACCGCGCATTGGGTGGAGGTGCTGAATGCCGCCGGGGTGCCATGCGGGCCGGTGCTGAGCGTCGATCAGGTGTTCGCCGATCCGCAGATCGCGGCACAGGCGATGGTGCTGGACGTGCCGCATCCCGGGCGCGGGGTGGTGCGGATGACCGGGTTTCCGATGAAGCTGTCGCAGGCACCATGCCGCGTGCGCCGGCCGGCGCCGGAATTGGGCGAGCATACCAACGAGGTGCTGGCGGAGCTGGGCTTCTCGGAGGAGGCAAGGCAAGCGTTGCGGACGGCGAAGGTGGTGTAGGCGTTCTTCTGTTACCGCGCGTTTTTCTGTGATTGTGGGTGCTTTTGTCATTGCGAGGCGCGAGGCGCCGAAGCAACCTCGGTCGCGTGTACCCAACCTCGACCGGGATTGCTTCGGCGCTTCGCACCTCGCAGTGACGGGGGCGCTTCGCGCGATCACGCCGCTCGCTGTTCGCCGCCATGGATCGCGTGCCACAGCCGCTGCGCGGTCGCGGGCATTTCGACATGCTCCACGCCATACTCCGACAACGCATCGACGATCGCGTTGATCACCACCGCCAGCGCCGGCGTCGTCCCGCCCTCGCCCGCCGGGCGAATGCCGAGGGGGTGCGTGGTTGACGGCACCTCCGACAATTCGGCGTTGAACATGGGAAACATCGTCGCGCGCGGCATGGCGTAGTCCATGAACGATCCCGCGAGCAATTGTCCGCTGCCCGGTTCGTAATAGCATTGCTCGCACAGCGCCTGGCCGAGGCCCTGCACGATGCCGCCATGCACCTGGCCATGCACGATCATCGGATTCACTGCGCGGCCGACATCATCCACCGCTGTGTGGCGCTCGATCCGTACGACGCCGGTCTCGGGATCGACTTCCACTTCGCAGACATGGCAGCCGTAGGGAAAGCTCGCCTCCGGCACGGTCTGGTCACCGGTCGCGCCGAGCGGGCCGCGCAGATCCTCCGGCAGGTCGTTGCGTTCCCGCGCCGCGCGCGCGACTTCGAACAAATGCATCGAACGGTCGGTGCCGATCACCGTGAAACGCCCGTCGGCGAAAGACAGGTCGGCCACGTCGGTTTCCAATACATGGCTGGCGATGCGCAGCCCCTTCTCGATGATCTCGCGCGAGGCGGCGTGCATGACGATGCTGCCCAGCCGCAGCGCCCGTCCGCTATGCGCGCCGCCGCCGAATACCACGCGATCGGTGTCGCCGGTTACCAGCTTCACGGTGTCCAATTCCACGCCGAGCCATTCGGTGATGAGCTGCGCGAAGCTGGTGTCGTGCCCCTGGCCTTGCGACACCGTGCCGATTACCACCTCAACGATGCCTTCCGGCATGACGGTGATCTCTGCGCGTTCGCGCGGCACGCCGGTCGCGGTGTCCATGTAGTTGGCGACACCGATGCCGCGGCACAGTCCGTGTGCCCGCGCCGCCGCGCGACGCGTGGGGAAGCCGTTCCAGTCGGCCAGTTCCAGGGCGCGTTCCATGACCTTGTGATAGGCGCCGCTGTCGTAGAGCATGCCGAACGGGTTGCGGTACGGCATCGCCGCCTCGGGAATCAAATTCCGCCGCCGCAGTTCGATGCGGTCCACGCCGCTGCGGCGCGCCGCGATGTCGATCAGCCGCTCCATGACGAACATCACCTCCGGCCGGCCGGAGCTGCGATAGGGACGCGTCGGCGGCGTGTTGGTCATCGCCGCGCGGGCGCGGAAGCATACCGCCGGCACGTGATAGATGCTGGAGATGATCTCGACGCCCTTCTGGATCGGGCCGAACGAAATCGGATAGGCGCCGACGTTGCTGATCACCGAGCCACGCATCGCCAGGAATTTTCCCGCCGCATCCAGCGCCAGCTCCGCGGTGGCTTCCAGGTCGCGCGCCTGGTAGTCGCAGACGAACGCCTCGCTGCGCATGCAGGTCCATTTCACCGGCCGTCCGACGCGCCGCGCCGCCCACACCACCAGTGCGAACTCCGGATTGAATGCGCCGCGCGTGCCGAAATTGCCGCCGACGTCGTGCATCACCATGCGCACGGTGTTTTCTGGCACGCCCAGCACCGCGGCGAGATGCTGCCGCGGCTGCACCGCGCCACCTGCCCCGGCATGCAGCGTGTAGCGGTTGGCGGCCGGATCATAAGTTCCGAGCGCCGCGCGCGGCTCCATCGGCACGCCGGTGACGCGCGGGATCCAGGTGGTCAGCGTCGCGACATGGGCGGCATGGGCAAAGGCGGCCTCGGCCGCGGCCGCATCGCCGACCAGCGAATCGACACAGATATTTCCCCCGTCGCCGCGGACGTTCGGCGCGCCGGTTGCGACGGACTCCACCGCGCGCGTCACCGCGGGCAGCGGTTCATACATCGCCTGCACATGCTCTGCGGCGTCCTTCGCCGCGGCGAGGGTTTCGGCAACCACGACGGCAACGATCTCGCCCACGTGCCGCACTTCCTCCGTTGCCATGCAATAATGACTCGGGATGAACGCCTGCGTTCCGTCGCTGTTCGGCAAATACAATTCCGCGGGATGGCGCGACCACACCGCATGCGGGATCGGATGCAGCCCGTCGGCCAGCATGTCCTGCCCGGTCAGCACCGCCAGCACGCCGGGCATCGCACACGCCGCCGCCGTCTCGATTGTCCCGAGGCGCGCGTGAGCATGCGGCGAGCGCAGCATGATCGCATAAGCCTGGTCCGGCAGATTCAGGTCGTCACTGTAGCGACCGTTGCCGGAGAGCAAACGCGGGTCCTCGCGCCGGCGTACCGATTGGCCGATGCCGGTGGGGTTGGCGGTAGCAGACATGGACTCTCCTCGCGCATGGAGTTCTTGGCAGGATCGCGCCTTCGGCGCGGCATGGCCAGAGCCGCGTGGGGTCGCCGTCATTGCGAAGCGCACGGCCACGGCCTGC
Source organism: Acetobacteraceae bacterium (assembly GCA_035508435.1). Taxonomy (GTDB): domain Bacteria; phylum Pseudomonadota; class Alphaproteobacteria; order Acetobacterales; family Acetobacteraceae; genus JASHVB01. Next base: position 18,552 of record DATJNA010000272.1, read on the forward strand.
CTGTCAATGCGCGGAGCGCGCCGGCCGCCCTGTCATTGCGAGGCGCGCAGCGCCGAAGCAATCCCGGTCATGTGGGCGCGTGGCCGCCCGTGCAGTTGCACGAACCAGGCTGCTTCGTCCCGCCACGCTTCGCTCGCGGCCCGCGCAATGACAGGGGGGCGGCAATGGCAGGCGGACGATTCGATGCGACCATCGGCTGCGTCCTGCTCGGAACCGGTGCCACATCGTCGTACGGATCGTGGATTTGGCAGAACGCATCCAATCCCCGAGCCGAAATTGCATCGAACGCCTCGAGGCATAGCTCCGGCATCGCGGCGAACCGTTTGTGCACGAAGCTGCCGAGTATATGCTCGTAGTCGTCCCGCCCCAGTTCATAGGCATGTGCTACCACCGCATCCATTGCCGCGCGCAAGCCCCATCGCGCGGCGGGCGCCGCGACGGCAGGCCAAGTGCCGACGGGGGATGCCTCGCGCCAGCGATCCTCCAATTGTTCCTGCCACAACACGGCATAGGCGGCGTGATTGCATGACAGACGCAATGCGCCGTGGGCCAGGAAACGTAACGCGGCCACGGTCGGCTCGCACACCGGACAGGCCTCCAGCAAGAACAGATTGACGGTGGCAGCGGTTTTCTGCCGCAGGGTCCAGTCGAAGACGAAGCTGTTGATGATCGCGCACAGCAGCAGCGCGTCGGCATCGCACCGCGCCTGTGGGGTGCGCTCGACGTTCGCGGTGATGGAAAACACATAGCCGGGCGAGGTGAAGGACGCGATGGCGGTGCGTTCGTCGGTGGAGCGCGCGATCTTGCGCACCGCCAGCCGGAAATACCGCGCCGCCTCCTGCCAGGCGGGCTTGTCCGCCAACGCCGCAACGGTCAGGCCGTAACGCGGACCGCTGTCCCAGCGGTCGTCGAACTGCTGGATGGTCTTGCCCTCGTGCAGCAGCAGATAAGGCCGGCGGAGGCGGCGCAGTTCGCGCACGGGGGTCAGGCGGTGTGCGTCGTCGGTGATGTTCAGCTCGCGGCCGAGGACGATACCGCGCCGCGCAGTCCAGTCCCGCAGCGACGGATGCCGCAAGAACAGATGGCGGGCGATTGCCAGATCGTCGGTGGAGCGCAATTCGAGAAAATTCAGGTGCGCACCGCCGGATGCCGCGATGAAGCTTTGGTCGTAGCGCATGATCCGGTTGGGATCGCCGAGCTGCGCCAGGTCATCGAGATAGAAGCCGCATTGCACCGCCTGGGTGGGCCCTGGACGGCGCGCGACCAACAGCGCGAATTTCTGCCGCACGTTGATGGGGAACAAGCGGCGGCTGTTCTCGAACGACAGGCAGCAGCGCAGATCGGTCTGTTGCAGATAGAGCAAGCGGATGCCGGTGGCGCCCTCGTTGGCGTGGAATGACGATGGCACCACCATGCCGATCGCGCCTCGCGGTCCGGTCAATTGCAGCTTGCGTTCGGCGAACACGCGGAACGCGTCGAGCTTGCCCGCCGCCGCCGCGCCGCCTGCTCCCGTCTTCTGATGGGCATACAAGCGGCTCACAATGCGGTGCTGATGTTCGAAATTCTGCTGATAGGCGTGGAACCCCGCGGCGATGGCGGGATCGGCCAGCAGGCGGGCCTGCTTCGTCTCGGCCTCGCGGCGCGTCGGCGCATTCAATATGGCAAGATCGAAGCCGGCGAGGAACTCCTTGGCGCTCTGCTGCACGATGTCCCAGGGCGGATTGCCCAGGACAATGTCGAAGCCGCTTGTCCCCGCGCCGGATGCGTCGGGCCGGAAGACCTCCGGGAAGGTCAGGTCCCATGGCAACGACTGCGCTCCCGCCGCGAGCAAGCGTGCCTGACGAAGCGTCAGCCTGTCGGGCCAGGCACCGCGTGTCACTACGGCCTGTGCCAGCGCGAGATATTCGTCGTCGGCGTTGCGCAAGCCCAGCATCGCCGCACCCGACCATGCGCGCGCCAGTTGCCGCAGTGGATGCAGCGCCGCGTCCAACCTGGTCTTGGCGCCTGCCTTCAAGGCCAGATCCGCGGCATCGCGCCCGACATTTGCCTGTAGTGCCCGCACCTCGGCCATCGCCCGATGCAGCGCGTCGCGCAATCGCGATGCGACGCCACGCGCCAACAGCGGGTCCAGGTGACCGCGGCCGACGGGAAATGTCGCGAGCTGCGCGAAGAATGCGCCGGTGAGCGAATCGCCGGCCACCAGGCGATGATCCAGGAAGGTCAGCGGCAATCCTTCGGCATAGGATTCCAGCCAGAGCGACAGCTTCGCCAATTCCACGGCGAGCGGATTGCGATCCACGCCGTAGAGACAATGCACCGCGACCAGCCGCCGGCAGATCGCCAGCGCGCGGCTTTGCGACAGGCCGCTGTCGCCGCCTTCGGTGGCCTTGCTCGGCAGGTAGGCACGCAATGTGCGGTCCGGGTCGGGCAGGACATCGATCCGGACACGCAATTCACGCGCGCGCGCAAGATGGCGCGCTTGCTCCGTGGGGTTTGCCTCCGCGGGGTTTGCCGGAACCGCCCGTGCTTCGGCGTCGCTGGCCAGGCTGTCGCACTGGCGGCAAGCCGCATACAGCGCCTCGCCGAGGAAGCGGCAGGCCTGCACCAGGAAGTGACCGCTGCCCATCGCCGGATCGACCGCCCGGAGAGCGATAATGGCGGCGGGGTTGGGATCGCCGTCGGGGCTGCATGCAGCAATCAGCGGGCCGAGCGTCTCGCGCACCAAGAACAATACGAACTCGTCGGGCGTATAGTACGCGCCGGTGGATTTGCGGCCGAGCCCGGCGCGCAGATAGAACGCGCCGGGCGCGATCTCCTGCTGGCGAATGACATTGCCGTCGGGGTCCTCATCGTCGGATTCGTTGGCATGAGACGTGGCCCAGTCCGACGGCACCACCACTTCCAGTCTGCCCCGACGCAGCCGCGTCATCGGTTGCGACGCGACGCCGGGTTCGAGTTCCAACAGCGCCTCGTAGACCCGGCCGAGTTCTTCGACGTGCAACGGGCCGTACTGGACGCGTTCGCGCTCGCGGCCGCGGGGCGTGGTCCAGAGCAAGCGGTCCAGCAGCAGGGCGACGGCACGCTCGCTCCAGTGCAGCGCGTCGAGCAAGGGCATGGCGTGTGAGCCGAACAAGGCACCGCCGAGCGGGGCGATGGAGAGTTCGCTGCAATTGAGACCGGTGGCGAAGATGCGGAAGACGGTGCGCAATCCGTCCGAGAGCATGCGGCCGGTGTCGTGACCCTGGTCGAGATGGCGCCGCACCAAGGGACCCAGCGCGCGGTTGGGCGACAATGCCTGCCGCCACAATGACGTGGCTGCGAAGCTGAAGGCTGTGGCCGGATCGGCCGCGCTTTCCAGTTTCAGCAGGAACAATACGCGGTAGACCAGGATCAGAGCTTCCTGCCACAACGTGCGCGCGAGTTGGTCGCGGGCGCACTGGCGGAGTCGCGGCGCGTTGGCGGGGTCGTCCAGCACTGCTTGCAGGAAGCCCTCGACCGCGGCGCGCGCCTGGACGCGCAGGTCCTTGGTGACGCGGGCCTGGGCGAGGCGTGCGGCTGCCAACAGGTCGGGCAAAGCAGCGAGACCGGATGGCGCGGCCAAAGCCAGCAGCAGGCGGAATGAATCGGGGGCGAGGGTTTGTTCAGCCCATCCGGACGCGCCGGTGAGCGGCATGGCGAGGTGGCTGTCCTGGCGCGCCGGATCGCAAAGCAGCAGACGCAGTTCGGTGCCGTCGGTGAGCAAACCCGCGCGTTCGTTTGCGGCCTGCAATACGCGGACGGCGGCGCGCATCGGGCTGAAACGATAGGCGCGGCCACTGCGGTGGGGTGCATCGAGATCGGTGTCGGCCGCCACGGACCAGGCGCGCAATGTTGCGCCGTTTGCGGCTTGCAGCAGCCAGCCGGCGTCTTCGGGGCCTTCGCGGGTTGCGACCGGGTCCGGTTTTTGTAATGCGGCGAAGCCGAGGATGGGTGCCAATGGCGCAACGATATGGTTATTTACGCGCAACGGTCCGCCGGCGCCGCCCAGCGCGCGGATCTGCCGGCGGAGGGACTGCCAGGCTTGTTCGAACTGTCGATCGGATTTGGGCAACAGGCCACGCTTGGCGAGTAGTTCCGGCAGTTCGAAGCGGAGGAAGGGGCCAGGGAGCGCGGGGCCGTGGGTGCTGCAGTCGTGCAGGTCGAGGCTCATGGCACCAGCAGCAGCATGCCGAACAGGCGCAGGCTTGGTGGAGAAGGCGTGCCATCCGAAGCGGCCTCCTCGGAGCGGTTTCGGAATAAAGTGAGGACGCTGTTGGCTTCGCGCCGGGCGGCGGGGGCGTTGGCGGCCTCGGACGCGAACGCGGCGAGACGATCCAAAGGCGCGGACACGGATTTCCAGGCCGGCCGATCCGGCGGCTCGGCAAAAAGATCGGCGGTGCGAGGGACGAAGACGCCGCAGATCTCGTCGGCGCGCAGCTTCAGCCAGCGTTCCAGATCGATGCGGTCGCGTGCGGCATGGCATCGCTGCGCTGCGGCGCAGTCGGCGGCGATGCGCCGCATGCTGGCAGTGGCGAGCTTCTCGGCCAGCGGTTGACGCCGCGGCAGCCACGCGGCGAACCAGCGCTGCCATGGGTCGTCAGGGGCTATCGTTCGGTCGCCAGCAGCGAGATCCAGCCAACGTTCTGCTTGCGGAAGTGCGACCGCCGGCCCGGAGCGTGGCAGCAACACCGCGAGGATGCGCTGCAATCGAGTGCGGCGGGCGCCGGCGATTTCGATGCAGAAGGTCAACAGCGCCGCTGGTTCGTCACTGTCGCGGCGGGCGATGCTCACGCGGGGATCACTGATGCCGGCCGCCTGCGCCACGCCGGCATGATGCACGCGGGAGATCGCGCGCCGCACCAGCGGATGCGCACGGCCGAGAAAGGCCAGCGTCTTGCCGTCGGCATCGCAGAGGCGGGTGCGATCGCGGGTGAGGCGCAGCGTCCGGGTTGCCGCATCATAGCCGGGAAGCCCATCCAGGCCGGCAGTCCAATCGGGCGGCAGGGTCAGAGCGGCTTCACCGCGGCCGGAGTTGCCGACCCGGCTGTCATGGCGCGGAACGGAGCGACGCAGCAAGCCAGGTCGAGATTGTGGTTGGACGGGTCGTACGTCACTTGACCGAGGTTGCTTCGTCGCTTCGCGCCTCGCAATGACAGGGGTTTCGCTCTTGTCAATGACAGGGGTTTCGCTCTGCGTAACCACATCCTCGGCTTCGATCGCTGCGGCGACGAACTCCGCGAGGTCGATATGGCCTGCGAGCGCCTCGCTGCGTTGGCGCGCGGCGTCGGCGGCACCGGCCTGACGCAGATCGGCATTCAGGCCCTGGTCCGCGAGCCAGCCGTGACGCGCGGCGTGGCGCTCATAACCGGCGAAGGCGCGGTCGATCTCGTGCATGAGGTCGTGCAACGCGGCGGCATCGTTCGTCTCCGCGGCGACATCGAGTGTGCGAATGGCCGGCACGTCGTCTTGGAACAATCCGGCCTGGCGCTCGGCGAAGCCGGCGACGAGGCCGGTGTCCGGGTTGGATAAATCCGCGGTGACGCCGAGCGTGTCGGGCATCAGATCCAGGCAGGCGCGGGCTTTTTCGTATTTGGCGATCAGCCGCAGCAGCAGGTGTTGCTCGAACGTGCCGGCGAGATAGAGGTAGCGGATTTCCGGATCGTGCGTCTGGCCGTAGCGGTCGATGCGGCCGTTGCGTTGCTCCAGTCGGTTGGGATTGTACGGCAGGTCAAGATGGATCAGGTGGTGGCAGCGCTGATGCAGGTTCAGACCCTCGGCCATCGAATCGGTGCTGAGCAAAACAATGTTGTCCTCGCGGGCGCAGCGCTCGGCGATCCGCGTGCGCTCGGCTTCCGGATCGAGACCGCTGATCGCGAGGATGCATCCGCCGATCCCTTTGGCGTGGCTCAGCGCATGCACAGCGGCAGCCTGGCTGTCGGCGTATTCGGTATAGACGAGGATGTTGGCCGCTGGATGCGCGGCGCGGATCAGGCGCACCTCATCGGCCAGGGCGTGCAGTTTTGGATCGTGGGGCTCCGCGGCGGCGCCGAGGCGGATCAGTTCCTGCAAGGCCTGAACAATGGCATCGGCATCGTGCGCATCGGCATCGTGTTGCTGCGGCAGGGGCAGCCCGGTCGCCAGCTCCTCGGCACCAAAGCGATGGAGGTCGGCGGCCATGTCCTCCGCCTCCAATGCGGCGGCGGTGGCTTCTGCCGCGGTATCCAGCGCGCCGAAGCGCAGCCGGCGGCGACGAAATGCGCGCAGGGCCCGCGTGCGTTCCTGTTGCAGTGCCACCGAGTCTGTGGGGTCCTGGCGCAGTGCGCGATAGCGCTCGGCCACCACCTGCAAGGTGGCGACGCAGGCACCGATGGTGGAGACCGAGCGCTTCAACAGGCCGACGAAGGTCAGCATGTCGGCAGCGTCGCCGCTGTGCCTGGCCCGACGCAGTCGCGGAGCGACCAACGCGGCAAGCGCGCTGTGAAACGCCTGCCCTGGCGCTGCGATAGCGCCGGATTGCTCGATCCGCACCGGCAGGACCTTGCGTTCGCGAAACAGCGGCGCGCCGGTGGCGGGATCGCGGATGTGCGATTTCAGGCGGCGCACGACGTGGCGGCGATACACTGCCCCTGCCAGGCCGCCGCGCCCATCCACCAGGCTGGGATCCAGCAATTCGATCAGCGAGGCGAAATGCGCGTCGTAGCCGTCATGCGGCGTGGCGGTGAGCAATAATAACCCATCGCAGCGCCGTGCGACGACTTCCGCCAGGCGACGGCGCAGCGTGTCGTCGCTGTCGGCGCCGGGGCCGGCGGCGATGCAGTGATGCGCCTCGTCGATGATGGCGAGGTCCCAGGCGGCGCGTTCCAGTTCCTCCAGCACGCGCTCCTGCTTGGCGAAATCGAGCGAGACCAGGCACAGCGCGATGCCGTCGAACGGATTGCCGCCGAGCTCGGTGCGGCGGCGCTCGCGCTGCAAGCTGGCGGTATCGGCAATGATGGTGAAGCGCAGGCCGAAACGGTCGCGCAATTCGTAGTGCCATTGCGTCAGCAGCGGGCCGGGCGGCGATACCACCAGAATGCGATGGGCGCGGCGGCGCGCGATCAGTTCGGTGGCGATCAGGCCGGCCTGGACGGTCTTGCCGAGGCCCACGGCATCGGCCAGCAGCAGCCGCGGGCGCGGCATCTCCAGTGCGCGCATCAGCGGGACGAGCTGATAGGGCTCGATGGTCACTCTTCCCGGCTCGGTTGCCAGCACCTCCTCCGGGCCGGGCACTTGCTCCAGCAGGCAGGCGATATGGTGCAGGCGCCAGCCGGTCAGCGGTCCCGGTATGTCCGGCCGCAATGCGGCGTGCAGCGGCTCGACGGGTTCGTTGGGATACAGGATGTCCCATTCCAGGCCACGCAGGTCGCCGCCGGCACAGCGCAGCCGCAGGCGCTGTTGCGCGCCGAGGGGCTGCGTTTCCACCACGTCCCAGGCGAGCCCGCGTGCGGCGACACGGCTGCCGGCCAGGAATTGCATGCTTGCTCCGCCAGCGGGCGTTGGGCCCGCGGCGAAGCGGTCTAGGTGGGAAAGGCAAACAAACGGTTAGCGGGGGGAGCCGTATTGTCGCGAGCGGCGGGGCGACGAAGCCTTCTGACGATCGACGAGGCTTTGCGCTGGGACAGCCGGCTTCGACCCATTGCGGCAGTAGGTTGGCCGCGGCGGCGGGCGCCGAAAATCGACCGGAGCGGCGGTAAGGTGACGACAGCGCGCATCACCGGGACCGCCCCATAGCGGCGCGCCGGATCTTTCGGCGACGCGGTCGGCTGCCACAGACCAGCCTTTCCAACCGGTCATCGAGTCAGCGTAGAATGACGGACCGTCCAGAAACCGATCAGGCTTTGAGTCGACTGCCCGACGAGGAACGAGGTACCGGCCGGAGGGGCGCTCATCCCCGGCGATCAGCTCGGCTGACAGTGCTGCCGGGATTGCTGAACCACACCTCGCCAAGCTACCATATCGGTAGCGGGATAAGTTTCCGGCTATCGACATAACGCGCTGGCTCAATGAACAAGCTGCTGCCGACGGTGATCACCGTGCTGCTGCTGAGCGTGGGGCTGGCGTGGGCAGATGCCAGCCCACGCCCGGCTTGGCTCGGTGTGCGGATAATGCCGGTGACGCAGCAGATCGCCGATAGCCTGGGATTGCACGATACCACGGGTTTTCTGGTAGTCGGCGTGTTTCCTAACGGCCCGGCCGACGCGGCGGAGATACTCGACGGTGACATCATCCTGCAATTCAACGGCCAGTACGTGGACGCAAGCCATGCGCTGCCGCTGATTGTCAGAGAGACCGCGATCGGCACCGAGGTGCCGGTGACGCTGCTGCGCGACGGCAACGTCATGGTCACCACCGCCAAGGTGGCGGCATTGCCCGACGATCATCAGGCCGCCTCGAGGGGGTCTATGGCCGATGCCACGGCCGCTTATCGACGCGGCGACTACGCAACCACGCTGCAAATATATCGATCGCTTGCGGAGCGGGGGGACGCTGACGGGCAAGTGGGCCTCGGCGCGATGTATGCCGATGGGCGAGGCGTCACGCAAGACTACGCTGCAGCGGCCAGGTGGTATCGGCTCGCGGCGGTGCAAGAGAATCGCTTCGCGCAATACGGTCTCGGCCGGCTGTATGCCTATGGGCAGGGCGTCGCACCCGATGACGCGACGGCAGCCAACTGGATTCGACTGGCGGCGGCGCAGGGGTTTGACAAGGCGCAATACGGCCTCGGTAATATGTACGAATATGGCCGAGGGGTTCCGCGGGACGATGCGGAGGCCATCAAGTGGTTTCGCCTGGCAGCAGCGCAGGAGTATGCACTTGCACAAGCCAGGCTCGGCTTCAAGTTTGAAACCGGAACTGGCGTCACGCAGAACTATGCCGTCGCGGCCGAGTGGCTTCGGCTGGCGGCAGCGCAAGGGGTTGCACGGGCGCAGAGCGCCCTCGGCTGGATGTATGACGACGGTAAAGGCGTCAGGCAGGACTTCTCGGAAGCGGTCAAGTGGTATCGCCTGGCGGTGGCGCAGGGCAATGGTTACGCACAAGCCGGCCTCGCCACGATGTATGTTCATGGACAGGGCGTCCCGAAAGATCTGAATGAGGCACAACGCCTGCTGCAGCTCGCAGCCGATCAGAATGTGAAAGGTGCGGCGGAATACCTGGCAAAGCTGCGGAGTCAGATGCCACGCTGAAAAGCGGCACGCCGATCGCGCCGGGGCGTTCCACCCTGTCGCGTCACCGTGAAACCCGCTTCAATTCCGCCATGCCTCCTCCCCCACGCCCCAGCCTCGGCTCCTTGTTCTCCGCTTTCGCCGCCATCGGCATGATGAGCTTCGGTGGCGGTCTCGCGGCCTGGATCCGCCGCGAGGTGGTGCAACGCCGCCAATGGCTCGACGACCAACAGTTCCTCTCCGGCTACGCCCTGTCGCAACTCGTGCCCGGCGCCAGCAATGTGAACCTCACGGTCTTTATCGGTGCCCAGTTGCGCGGCGTCCCTGGCGCCATCGCCGCGGTGGTCGGCCTCACCGCGCTGCCGGTGGCGATCGTGTTCGGCCTGGGCATGCTCTATCTCCGCCGATCCGGCCTGCCCGCAGGCGGTGCCGTCGAGGCCGTCCTCGCCGGCATGGGCGCCGCGGCGATCGGCCTGAACCTCGGCACCGGCATCCGCCTCGGCCGCCTGCACCTGCGGCGCCTGATCCCCGCCGCGATCGCCATCATCATCGCGCTCGCCGTGGGCGTGCTGGGTTTCAGCCTGCTGCACGTGCTGGCGGTGATGCTGCCCGTCAGCCTGGCGCTCGCCTGGCTGGAGCAACGCGCGTGATCGGCACGCTGCTGCAACTCGCGCTGCTGTTTGCCGGCCTGTCGCTGCTGGCGTTCGGCGGCGGCACGGCAGTGCTGCCGGACATGCAGCGTGTCACCGTGGGCACATGGCATTTGCTCACCCCCGCGCAGTTCCTGGATTTCTTCGCCATCTCCCGCGCCGCACCCGGGCCCGGTTCGCTGATCGTGGTATTGCTCGGGCAGAAGGCCGCGGGCCTCCCCGGCGCGCTGGTCGCCTTCCTGGCAATGTTCGGCCCGTCCTGCGCGCTTCTCTATGTCGCGGCCCTGGTCTGGCATCGCGCCGCCCACACCGCTTGGCGCGCCTTGCTCGAGCGTGCCTTGGCGCCGGTCGCCGTCGGCCTGACGCTCGCCAGCGGTCTCGCACTGATCCGCGGCACGGAGCATTCCTGGCCGGTCTACGCTGTGACCGCGCTCAGCACGCTCGCCTTCGCCTTCACCGATCTGCACCCGCTTGCCCTGCTGTCCGGCGGCGCGGTTCTGGTCTTGCTCACCGGCGGCTGACCGCCGCAATGGCTGCCGCACCGATCGCACGCTAGAATACCCGGTTACACGCAAGAGCCCGCCATGGATTCCATCGTCCTCTGCGCCGTTGTCCAGGACGCGGCCGCATCGCTGCTTGAATGGCTGGCGTTCCACCGGATGATCGGGGTGGATCGTTTCGTTGTATATGATCAAAGCCATATTGACGCCGCGGCCACGCTCGTCGCACGTTCGCGCTTTGCCCGCCACGCCACGGTGATCCGCCGCGCGCGTGAGGACGATCGCGTTGCCATCTACCAGGATTTCGTTGCCAACCACGCCGCGGACGCCACCTGGACCGCATTGCTCGATCCGAACGAATTCCTGCACCCGGTGGCCACCGATTCGCTCCGCTCGCTGCTGCCGAGATACCACGGCTTCTCCATCGTGATGTTGCCCCGGCTCAGCTTCCCGGTTTCGCCTAGGCACCGGCCAGGCCAGCTTCTCGTGGCCGGCTGCACCAACCGCCTGCCAGATGGATCGTCGCGGAACGTCATCCTGGCGACGCTGCTGCGTGCCATGGATGTCCAGAGTATTCATGGACCACCACCCGCCTTTACCATGGCTGGCGACGCCTGCGATGGCAGCGGCCGGCGCATGCCGGCGGACCAGGTGGACGCCAGTGTGCTGGTGGTCAACCGCTACCTCCGCCTGTCCGGCCCGGAAGAGACCGTGCAGGATCGCCGCATCCTGCGCTTCGTACCGCGCCTGCGGGCCATGCTGCACGACGGCGTGCCCGCGCCAACGATGCGGGGGGCAGCGACACCCGCCCCGGCACAGGAACCTTTGCCCGCCGTCGCTGCGGCAGCCTCCCCGGTCGCGCCGACACGGCCCGCGCCGGCGCCCACGCTGCCCATGCTCGGTGCGCCTCTGTCCTCTGCGGCGGCGAGACCTGCCCCCGCGGCCCCCGCGGGACCTGTGCCCGCGGCCCCCGCGGGACCTGCGCCCGCCGCTTTCGCGGGTCCGGCTCCTGTCGCCGCCGCCGGACCCGCCCCCGCCCCTCTTGCGGGACCTACCCAGTCAGTTCCTGCGGGACATTCCCCCGCCATTCCTGTTGGAGCTTCCCCCGCCGCTCCGGCGGGACGCGCCCCCGTCGTGGCGTGCGCGTCCAGCGTCGGCGCCGATCCTGCGAGCCCGCTGCTGGGCATCGGCATTGTCACCTATAACCGCGCCGGCGTGCTGGCGAAGACGCTCGACCGCGTGCAGCGCCACACCACGCATCCGCACACCATCGTTGCCGTCGCCGATGACGGATCGACCGACGACACAATGCAGATGCTGCGCGCCCGCCAGGTCCTCGCCGTCTCCGGCACCAACGCCGGCGTCGCCTGGAACAAGAACCGTGCCTTGTTCCTGCTGTTTGCCCTGCGGCGCTGCGATGTCGTGATCCTGCTGGAAGACGATGCCTATCCCACGCGCGACGGGTGGCACGCCGAGTGGATCGAGGCGGCCCGCCGCTGGGGCCACGTCAACCTCGCCGCCGATTGGCTGCGGGAACACTTCATCTCCGGCAAGGGAACGGCGGCGGACCCGATCCTCAGCCGCCAGCTTACCGCCCAGTGCGCCGTCTTCTCGCGCGAATCCATCCTGTTCGGCGGCTATTTCGACACCCGCTTCCGCGGCTACGGCCACGAGCATGTAGAGCATACCTGGCGGCTGCTGCGCATGGGCTACGGCGGCAGCGAGTGGCCGCCGGACTCCAAGACGGCACCGGAGTTCCGGCTGATCTGGGGTGGCATTGCGCACCAGTTCGCGCCCTCGGTCGGTGACGCCGGCGATTGGCAGACTGAGCGCAATCGCGTGCTCGCGCAACTATTGCTCGGCGAATACAGCCACCGTCCGCCGTTCCAGACCGAGCAAGAGGCGCGGCAACTGCGCGAGGAGATGCGGCAGGCCCTGCCGCACGCCCCGTGGTAATGCCGCATCGTGCCGTCGGGGATGCGCGCCGCCATGGCTGATGGCCCGATCTTCCACGTCCAACCGAAAAGCGGACTCGGCAACCGCATGTTTCAGTACCTGGTGGCACTGAGCTTCCAGGCGCTGGCGCCCGACTGCCGGATTTCCAATGTGCAGCTTCCCGAATGGGGCATCGATCATCCGCCGCTGGAACTGGAAGATGACATCGAGTGGCCACTCCCACTGCACCATGTCGAAATGGCCGGCCTGGCGGAACGCGCTCGCACCGGTGCGCTGCGCAGCATCGTCTACGACGGCTTCGGCCAGCGGCTGGAGAATTTCCCCCCGCTCGATGTCTGCCGCTCGGCCTTTCGGCCGGCAGTCGTCAGTCCGGCCCGGTTCAACGACCGTTACGTTGTCTGCCATGTGCGGGCGCCCGCTGCCGCCGGTACGAAGTCCGATCCCTATGCGCCGGTCATGCCGCCCGAGTTCTATGCCAACGTGGTCGCGCAGACCGGGCTGATCCCGGTGTTCGTCGGCCGCGGCGCCGAGGGCGAGTATGCTGATCGACTGCGCCGCCGATTTCCGCGCGGCGTGTTCCTGGATGCCGGCGACCCGGTCCTGGATTTCGAGACCATCCGCCAGGCGCACAACATTGCGCTCGGTGTCGGCAGCTTTGCCTGGCTCGCGGCGTGGCTCTCCCATGCCGAGCGCATCTTCATGGCGGTGACCGGCCGCCATCATCCGGCGCAAGAGAAGCGGGCCGACCTGCTGCCGTTCGGCGATGCGCGCTACCATTTTCATTTGCTGCCGATCACCTACGCCGTGCCGCCGGAGCGTCTGGCCGCGCAGCACGAGCGGATCGCGCCGCTTTGCCGCTACCTGCCGCAGGATCGCCTGCGCCGCCTGTTCCGCGACGCACCGCACTACGATCCTCCGCTGGAAGAGATGCTGGAATTGTTCGACCCCGACTACTATCTGGCTAACAATCGGGACGTTGTGCGGGCGTTCGGCCCGGGTAATTTCGCCGCGGCTCGCCACCACTACCGCGAATGTGGTGTGCGTGAGGGACGCCAGCCGTTCCGCCTGGCAGTGCGATGGTACGCCGAACAATATCCGATGGCGGCGCTGGAACTGGCGCAGGGCGACTACAGCGGCTTCGCCCAGCATTATGTCGCCGCCGGCCGTCGCCATGGGCATCGTCCGCTGCCGGACGAGGCCGAAGCTCATCTCTGGGATGAAGCGGAGCTGGCGAAGGCGACGCCCGCCACCACCCCCTCGATCCATGTGCTGGCCAAGGAAGTGGTGACGCTGGAACGCGCCGCGCCGCTCGCCGCGGACGTCGAGGTCATGCTCGGCGACAGTTTCGTCCGGCTGCTGCCGCCGGACATCGTCCGCAACTTTGCGCGTTTCGCTGCAACCGAAGAGATGCGGATCTTCCGCCTGCGTGACGTTACCCTCGACGTGTCGATGATGGCGCTCTTCACCGGCCGCCAACCGATCCGCGAGACGATGTATCTGCTGACCCAGAAGGACTACGACTTCGCGCTGGTGAAGCCGCTGGAACCCGAGCCCACCAACCACACGCAGCACTACATCGTTGCTGCCAACATCTCGGTCCGCGATTATTATCATTGGATGATCCAGTCGCTGCCTGCGATCGACTGGGGCGTGCGCCGCAGTCGTCACAACAACATCGCCCTGGCGGTGCCGCCGTTGCTGCCCTGGCAGGTGGAGGCGCTCGCATTGCTCGGCCTCGCCGGCCTGCCGCGCCTGACGCTGCGACCGTACGCGCATTATGCTTTGGACAGCGCCGAGTATGCCGAGTTCCTCGGCGCCCGCATGGACCGCATAGCGTCGCACCGAGCCGCCGAGACCTACGCGCGCCTGCGCCAGGCCGTCGCGCCGGACCCTGATGGCGCCGATGCGATCTATGTCGCGCGCACCGACGCGACCCGGCGAGTCGCGCTCAACGAGGACGCGCTGATCGCGATGCTGGAGCGCCAGGGCGTCCGCACCATCGTGCCCGGAGCGATGCCGGTGACACGGCAGCTCGCGACCTTCCGTCGCGCCAGGCTGGTGATCGGGCCGCATGGCGCCGGCCTCAGCAATCTCATTGCCTGCGAGCCCGGCACCCATGTCTATGAGCTGCTGCCGAGCCACTATCCCAACCACTGCTACAATCATCTCGCGCAGAGCTGCCGGCTGCGCTACTGGGGCGATGTGTTCCCCGCCGAGCCTGGAGAGGGTGATCCGCACAAGCGCAACTGGTGCATCGATCTCGACGTGGTCGCCACTCGCCTGGACGAGATTCGCCAACGCATGAATGCTCTGGAGCCGACGGGATGAGCGCAGCCCCTGGCGCGCCGGTGTTCCATGTGGAGCCGCACGGCGGCTTCGCCAGCCGCATGTTCCAGTACATGGTCGCGCTGAAGTTCATGACCCTCGCGCCCGGCTGCCGTATCGCCAACGTCAACCTGCCGGACTGGAATATTGCGCTGCCTCCGGTGGCCTTGCCTGCCCCGGCCGAGGCGGCCGCCGCGCAGCATGAGATCGACCTGCGGGCGCTGGCCGAGCGCGTGCGCAGCGGCGCAGTGCGCAGCGTGGTCTATTCCGGTATCGGCCTGCACATGGCGAATTTCATGCCGGTGCAGGCTTATCGGAACATATTTGCCGCCAACGTGGCGCCGCCGTTCGCGTTCGGCGAGGACGATCTGGTTTGCCCCTTGGGTAGCGAAACGACCGCGGAAGAAGCCGGCCCGCTTCATTCGCTGACGCCGGTCGAATTCTATCGCGAGATCATTGCGGAAACCGGCCTTCGACCGGTGTTCGTGGGACAGGCGGTGCCGCCAGCCTATCTCGACCTGCTGCGCGCGCAAATCCCACAGGCGCAGTTCCTTGCTTCCGGCAGTCCATTCCTGGATTTTCTGGCCATCCTTCGGACCAAGCACATTGTCGTCGGGGTCAACAGCTTTGCCTGGCTCGCCGCCTGGCTATCCAAGGCCGAACGAATCTTTATGACGGTAAGCGGGTTCTTCAACCCGATGCAGTATTCCTTCGTCAATCTGCTGCCGATCAATGACACGCGCTATCTGTTTCACCTGTTCCCCATCAACTACGCCCTGCCGCTACAGCATCTGGCCGCGGCGCACCGCGGCATGGCGCCGTTCTGGCGTCCGGTTGCGCACAACGCCTTGCAGCGGCGCGTGAACGAGGCGCCGCGCCTGGACCCGCCGCATCCCGTTATCCTCGAACATTTCGATCCGCAGTTCTATTTGTCCGCCTACCCCGACCTGCGGCAATTGCTCGGTGCCGGCAACACCGAGGGCGCCCGCGCGCACTATCTCTTGCTCGGTATTCGTGAGCAACGATTGCCGTTCCGCCTGGAGCCGGTGTGGTACGCGGCGCAATATCCGATGGCGGCATTCGAGGTGGGCCAGGGCGACTACGCGAATTTCGCGCATCACTACATCGCCGTCGGCCGCGGGCGCGGCTACCGTCCCTATCCTGAACCGGGCGAGCCTTGGTGGGTCTGAACGCCGTCCCGTGGTTGCGGCATGAACCAAGCGCCGTTCATCCGGCGTTCCCCGGCTTCACAAACACCAGCCGATCCCAGGATACGCCAGGCCGGCAGAGCATACTATCCTGGCCCTTCAGGTGCTGGATGCAGCGGAGGCCTTGCGATTGCGCAAGCGCGATCGTCTCGTCGGGCGTTACCTCGAACATGCGCCGCCCGGCCGGTACTGGTCCGTGGCGCAGCGACAGCATCATGACTCCGCCGGACCGCACCAGCGCTGCCACGCGCGGCATCGCCCACCGCCGTTGCTCGTGGTCCAGATGCATCCAGACGGCGGTCAGCATGACGATGTCGAACGTTTCGTTTCGCGCCGACAGCACCGCAAGCGTTGGCAGACTGTCGTCCAGCCAGGCGATGTCAGCCGAATCATGCAGCGTCATGGCGCGCTGGCGCAGCGCGGCGGTCGGTTCGACGGCCGTCACGCGATAGCCGAGCGCGGCGAAGCCGGCTGCATCCCGTCCGGTGCCGGCGCCGATGTCGACGACGTCGGCCGGCGGCGGCGGCATCAATGGAAATGCCGCCCGGTGTACTTCGGCGAACGAGACGCTCTCGTATTGCCGAAACAAGGCGTCCGCCTCGTCCGGGTAACCCTCGGTGCCGCTCGGGCCAGTCATGGTGTCTTGCTCCAGCGCGATCCCAGTTCGCCCATCTTCCGCGGTGAGTGCGGTTGCGCATGCTGCCCGCGGCAACGTCGAACCGGAAGACTGCCGCCGCTCGCGGCAACGTCGAACCGGAAGACTGCCGCCGCTCGCGCTTGCGTCCTGCGCCAAGGCGCGGAACCATGGGGGCGAGACCCCGGGCGAGGGAGGGAGGGAGAGAGAGCAATCATGGTCGACCTGCTGTTGCGCGGCGATACGGTGGTGACGCCACAGGGCGTCGGTGCCTTCGATGTTGCGATCCTGGGGGAAAAGATCGTCGCGGTGGCCGCGCAGGGCAGCCTGCCGGTCGGCGGCGGCACCAGGCTGATCGACCTCACCGGCAAGATCGTGATGCCGGGCGGCATCGATCCCCATGTGCACTGCAAATGGTTCCTGCCCAATCCGGACGGCAGCGCCGGCCTGACCGATCCGCCCGATGTGGTGGGCCGCGCCGCGGTGCACGGCGGCACCACCACCATCATCGACTTCACCCGCGCCAACCAGGCACCGAAGCTGACCGACGCCATTGCGCTGCGCGAGGAGGATTGGAAAGGCCACTGCGCCTGCGACTACGCGCAGCACATCATGGTGGAAGGCGCGCTGCCGATCGACCTGCCGCCGCAGCTTGCCGAAGCGATCCAGGCAGGCTTCCCGACGGTGAAGATCTTCACCACCGACATCACCCCCAGCCGCAAGGGGCGCATGGTGGATTTCGGCGACATCTGGGAGGTGTTCCAGGTGCTGGCGGCAAATCGCGGCCTCGGCGTGATCCATTCCGAGGACAACGACATCGTGATGCACATGTACGGCAAGCTGATCCGCGAGGGCCGTACCGGGTTCGAGAACATGGCCGAAGTGCATAACACGCTGTCGGAGGACATCAGCTTCCGCCGCGTCATCCGGCTGGCGGAAAAGGTGACGGGTACGGCGCTCTATATGATGCACACCAGCGCGGCGTCAGGCGTCGCGGCGATCCGCGAGGCGCGGGCACGTGGCGTGCCGATCTACGGCGAGTCGCTGCACCAGTACATGTTGAAGACGAAGGAGGATTACAAGAAGCCGCGCGGCCAGATCTGGCACACCTATCCCTCGCTGAAGGCGGCCGAGGACCAGGCGGCGCTGTGGTCGGGCACGCTGGACGGCTGCATCAACTGCGTCGCCACCGACGAAATCTGCTGCACGCTGGCCAAGAAATTGCAAGGCGCGCGGATCGACGATACGACGGGCGGCAACGCCGGCGTCGAGCCGCGCGTCGCGCTGATGTACACCGAGATGGTGGGCAAGCGCGACTACGCGCTGTCGCGCTATGTCGATCTGGTCTCCACCAACGCCGCAAGGATCATGGGGCTGTATCCGCGCAAGGGAGCGCTGGCGGCGGGGTCGGACGCCGATATCTGCGTGCTCGATCCCGCCGACAAGCGAGTGATCCGCGCCGAGGACCTGCACGAGACGGATTATACCCCGTGGGAGGGCCACAAGATGGCAGCCTGGCCCTGCCTGACGATACTGCGCGGCAAGGTGGTGGTGGAGAACGGTGCCTGGAAAGGCGCGCTGAGCGACGGCAAGTGGCAGTCGCGCAAAGTGGCAGAAGAAATGTTTGCCGGACCGAAGCTCTAGCCTCGGGGTCTTCCGTCATTGCGAGGAGCGGGCGCCGAAGCAATCTCGTTCATGCAAGCCATCCGACTTTCGTGCGCCACACGAACAAGAGTGCTTCGCCGCTCTGCTTCTCGATTGCTTCGTCGCTCCGCTTCTCGCAATGACAATGGTTACGCAATCGCATATTCCCGCGTCTCGCCGAACCCCAGCACGTCGAAATCCGCGACCGCGACACCAGCCGCCGCCTGCGCCTGACGCAGCGCGCGCACTGGTGCGTCGATGCCTTCGTCGGTCAACTGGAAGGTACCGAAATGCATGCCCAGGCTGCGGCGCGGCCGCAGGTCGCGATGCGCGCGCACCGCTTCCTCCGGGTTCATGTGCTGCTGGCGCATGAACCAGCGCGGCTCATAGGCGCCGATCGGCAGCAGCGCGAGATCGATGCGCCGAAACCGTTCGCCGATCTCGACGAAATGCGGGCAGTAGCCGGAGTCGCCGGCGAAATACACCACCGCGCCGCCCGCTTCGACCACGAACCCGCCCCACAGGCTGCGGTTCCTGTCGCGCAGCGTGCGCGCGGAGAAATGCTGCGCCGGCACGTAGGTGATGCGGGCGCCCGCGCGCTCCATGCTCTGCCACCAGTCCAGCTCGGCCGCGCCAGCTATGCCCGCCTTCGCGAGGTGCCGCGCATTGGCGAGCCCGGTCACCGCCGGCGGCGCCCAGTGCCGCTGCACACGGCGCAGCGTCGGCAGGTCCATGTGGTCGTAGTGGTTGTGCGAAACCAGCAACAGGTCCACCGCCGGCAGCACCTCCAGGCTCTGCCCCGGCCGACGTGCGCGGCGCGGGCCGGCGAAGGCGACCGGGCTGCAACGCTGCGACCAGATCGGATCGAACAATACCGCCACGCCGCCGATCTGCACCAGGAAGGTAGAATGGCCGATGAACGTCGCCGCGATCCGGTCGGCGGCGGCAGGGGAGGGGGGCGGGAAGGACGGATCCTCGACATGCCCCGGCCACGGCTGTCTGCGGCGCGTGCGGCGCCAGCGGCGCAGGTCTTCGCGGGACTTGCCATAGGGGGCGTGGGGGTTGAAGAACCGCTCGCCGTTGAAATGGTCACTGCGCGCCGCCAAAGGCGGCACCGGTATTGCTCCGTCCATTCGTTCCGTTCCGTCGGGTCGCGGCGCCGCACCGATGCGGCGCGGCAGGCGCAGCCAGTCTATGCCAGCGGCGCCCGCAGGATCAGCGCGTCGCCGCCATCGGCATAATAGCGCGGCCGGCGGCCGGCTTCGACAAAACCCGCCTGCCGGTACAGCGCCTGGGCGGCTTTGTTGTCCACCGCGACCTCGAGCATCATGCTCCGTGCATCCTGCTCTCGCGCCAGCGTCATGCCGGCGGTGAGCAATGCGCGGCCGATGCCCTGCCTTTGGACCTCCGGCGCGACCGCAAGCGTGAGGATCTCCGCCTCGTCCATGGTGACCCGTGCCAGCAGCAGACCGCCGCTTGGGTGCACCAGACCGAACACGCCCGGCATGACGAGCTGGAGGGCGAATGCGTCCTCGTGCCATGCCTCCCGCGGCGGGAAGGCAGCGGCGTGGATCGCCGCCATGACAGGCACCTGCGCCCGGCTGGCGCGCTGGATTTGTTCGATCATGCCGCGACTGGAGGCGGACGCAGGCCGCCCGCCGGCAGGCGCGCCTCGGGCGGGTCGACATAGAGCGGCTGCGGAGGCAGCGGGCGGCGGGCCCCGCCGAGGCGCGCGGCTCCCACCACGGCGACGTGGCGCGGGGCGGGCAGGCGGGCGTCGGTCAACATCACGTCGGCGTCTTGCGCCGCCAGCCTGGCTGCGACCGCAATCGCCGCGTCGCCGGCGATGGCAATCGGGCCGTGCGGGCGGGGCAGATCCTCCAACGTGCAGGCGATCGCGGCGCCGTCGCGTTCCAGGAACACCCGGCCGCGGCGGCTGTCGATCACCGTCCACAGACGGCGGGCGCCCAGGCGGGGCAGGGCATCCACCAGTGCCTCGCCGACCGTGACGCCCACCACCGGCACGCCGGCGGCCAACGCGATGCCATGCGCCAGCGCCAGGCCCGCGCGGATGCCGGTGAAGCTGCCGGGACCGACGGTGACGGCGACAAGGTCCAATGCGGTGGGCTCGATATCGGCTTCGCGCAGGACCGCGTCGGCCATGACCGGGAGCAAGGCGGCGTGGCCCTGCTGGGCGCGCTGCTGAAGGGCAGCGCGCAAAACGCCATCCAGCACGACGCCGGCGGAACACTGCGCCAGAGCGGAATCGAGGGCGAGCACGAGCATGCGGGGCGGGTGTAGCCGGGGGCGGCGGGATTCACGAATCCGGCACGGTGTCAGAGCTCGATGCACGCCGTCTGGCGGGAGCAGGCGATTTGAGGTGGCGTTTTGCGGTGGCTGCGATGCGCCGGGCGCGTCACTGCCTTGGCTGGCATCCCAATCCGCCACACGAACTTCTGAACCCGCAACAACTCCGCCGCCACGTTTTCGCCGCCGTTGGGCGGCTCAACCGCCCGATGCGGGCCGCTTTGCTTCCCTGCCTTGTCGTGCTCTTGCTCGCCGCGTGCGCCGCGCCGCGGCAGCAGGCGGTGGCACCGGCACCGCCCTGCGCGCAGCAGGGGCTCGCGTCCTGGTACACGCGGATGCCCGGCCAGACCCGCACGGCGAGTGGCGAGCAATTCAACCCCGCCGCCTTCACCGCCGCCCATCGGTCGCTGCCCTTCGGTACCCGCGTCCGCGTGACCGATGTTGCCACCGGCCGCTCCGTGGTGGTGCGCATCACCGACCGCGGCCCGGTCGCGCACGACCGCATCATCGACCTCTCAGTCGCGGCGGCGAAGGTGCTCGACATGCGCCGCGAGGGCGTCGCGCTGGTCCGCGTCGAACCGCTGCCGGCAGCCGCGGTGTCCGCATCGCCGGCGCTCGACGCTGCCGCCGGCGCGTGCCTCGGGCCGCAGATCGCGCGCTCCTAGCCACCATCGCACGCGGTTCGTCCCAGCATTTGGCTGTCGGATTTGGCGAACACGCCGGCGCGGCGTTCATCGCGTCTTCCCCGGCTCGGTCAGCGCGTGTTCCACGGCCTCGCGGCTGAAGCGCGTATAGGGGATGCCGCGTGCCGCCGCGCGCTGCTTCACCGCGTCGAGCAAGGATGCCGGCAGACGCATGTTGAGCTGCGCGGTCTCCTTTTCTCGAATTCGAACCGGGTCGGGCGGAACTGGGAGAAGTCCAGATCGGACAGGCCCTGCGCCAGGAACGCTTCCGCCGCAGCGTCGGTGCGGAGACGGGGGACTTTATGTGGCATGGGCTCTGGCCTCTTTGGCGTGCATACGGGCGCAGTCCTGCAAGTGGTGACAACCGGAGCTTGCAGTCACCGGCATTTCGCATCACTTTTGGCCCGGAGATGACCCGCCGGGCGGAACCGCGCCATTGCGCGCAAGCCGCTCAAAGGAGACGACCGATGCAGCGCGTCGTGCTCGACGTAGAAGCTGGTCAGTTGTCGACAGAACTTGCCCACCGGGGTGTGGCGCCGCACAAGCGCGTCCATGCGCTGATGGAGGTTCCGGAGGACGCTGACCTGCCCATGGCCGCGATTGCGCAAGCCGGCGGCGCGTTCGATTTTCTCGCGGATGAACCCGATCTGTACTCCGAGGCGGACCTGATCGAACGCTATCGCTGATGTTCGAGTTCGGGACGATCGCCCTGGATGAATTTCCGTTCACCGATTGCTCGACGGAAAAGCGCCGGCCGGTGCTCATCGTTTCGAAGAACAACGACCGCCGAACGCCTCCTGCATCACGGCTGCCTGGCGCTGCATGTCCTGGGCGCGGAAGG
>DATJNA010000273.1:0-12169 GCA_035508435.1 Acetobacteraceae bacterium
TTGCCCACAGTCGCACGATTAACCCTGGGAGCGTCCTCAGACCCCAACACAACTGCCATCACCCTGTCGTCCTCTCTGAAGGACGACAGGTGGCCCGATTTTCATCGCGTCCCGCAATGTGCTGCCGCGACCCCGCTTACGTCGTCCGAGACCAGCGGCCTTTTGCACTGGCCTTTCGTGTTGTGGCAGGCCCAGGCCAGCGATCAGCACATCCGGTTTCTGGGGGAGGTTCTGGTTGCCCGACCGGCCGGAATGGGCGCAGAGCGGACCTCAGCGGGGGCGCTCTCAATACCTCGCCATCAGAATAGCGTCGCAGACATAACATGTGGGAAGGGTTCTTATCGCGTGTTACTCGAGCGGAAGGTCGTTCCGGGCTCGTGCCGCCCCACCCGCTTCATCTCGGCGAGGAATGCGGCGCAACGCGGCGACTTGTGGTGTTCCCGAAATTAACCGTCATCAGGCTCAGCTGCCGAATCCCAGCCCGCTCCACCGGTGCGGCTCTCCTCACATACGGCGAGCCGTTCAAGTCCCGGTAGAAAATTATCCAAAGATTCCGTAGGCGGTGTTCAGACGACGAACGACGCCCTCTACCCCGTTATAGCGACGCGCGGGCCCGGTCGGTCGCCTCCATGTCCACCTCCAACGCCTCGTCGAGCACCACCCCGAAATGATGCGCCGCGGCTTCGACGCTCAACAACCCGTCCAGCACGTCCTGCCTCACCGCCTTCGGCGCGCGCTTCGCGGCCGGGCCATAACCGCCACCGCACGGCCCGATGCACAGGAAGCGGTCCCCTGCCCGCATCTGCCGATACGGCATCTTCGAGGACAACGCCCGTTCAATCCCGTCGGAAATCAATCGCAGGGTCGCAGGATGTCCCTCCGCCCCACCACCGAGGCCCCACGGGCGATGCTGGTGGCCATCGCCCTCCACCGAGACGCCCCCGGCCGCCAACAACTCGAACTCCCGCACCGCGCCGAGGCCGCCACGCCATCTGCCATACCCCATGGCGTCGGTGCGCAGCTCATAGCGGCGCACGCGCAGCGGCAGGTGGCTCTCGATATCTTCCACCGGATTGTTGCGGGTATTGGCCTAGAGCGTATCAACCGCGTCCATGCCGTCCCCGCCGTCGCGGCCACCATAGCTGCCCTCGAAGATCTCCATGTGAACCCAGGGGCCATCCGTCCGGCCATCCCGCCCAGGGCCGGAGAACGCCATCACCCGCAGGTTGCCGATCCCCGCCGAGACCTGCCCCGGCACCACCTGCGCCATCGCCTTCATCACCGTGTCGGCAAGCTGGTTGCCTGGCGCGAAGCGGGCGATGGTCGGTGCGGGAAAGATCGGGTTGGCGAGGCAGCCGCTGGGCGCAACGATCCGGATCGGCCGCGTCAGCCCCTCGTTGACCGGGATATGGCCGTGCACCGCCGTGTCCAGCAGGATCGAGCGGATCGTCAGCCATACCGCGATATCCACCGTGCCTTCGAACGGCATGTTGATCGGCCGGTCGGCAATCTGGGGCGCGGTGCCGGTCAGATCCACCGTCATGCTGTCGCCCGCCACGGTGACGGTGGCAACCAGCGGCAGGTCGCGGCGCGCCGGGTCGTCACTGTCGCTGTAGCCGTCGATATAGGTTTGCGCAGTCCAGCTCCCGTCCGGCAGCGCCGCGATCGCCCGCCGCATCAGCGCCTCCGACTGCGCCAGCGCCTGCTCGCACGCTGCCTCGAACGTCTCCAGGCCATAGCGCCCGATCAGGTCCAGCAGCCGCTCCGCGCCGATGCGCGCGGCGGCGACCTGCCCCTCCATGTCGCCGACGACCAGGTCCGGCGAGCGGATATTGTCGCGCAGCATGTGCCACACCGGCTCGACCCGCCGGCCTTGGTCGAATACCTTGATCGCTTTGAACTGCAGCCCCTCGGCGTAGGCGTCGATCGCATCGACGATGCCGCAGCTTCCCGGCGTGAGGGCGCCGATGTCGAGGTGGTGTGCCGCGGTCGCGGTATAGCCGACCAGAGTGCGGTCCAGGAACACCGGCACAATGAAACCGACGTCCGGGCCGTGGCTGGCGCCGCCGTACGGGTCGTTGTGCATGATGACATCGCCCGGGCGCAGCGTCGTGCCGCGCTGCCGCATCACCCGCAGCATGCCGCGGACATAGCCTGGCAGGGGCCCCGACTGCAGCGGCGTCGATTGCGTCGATTCGGCAATCCCGCGGCCGTGCCGGTCGATCACCGCGGCGCCGAAGTCCTCCGATTCCCGGATGATGGAGGAATGCGCCATCCGCATCAGCTTGAATCCCATCTCGATGGCGATGGTCTCCAGCGCGCCGTGGATGACGCTGACGGTGATCGGATCGATGCGGTCCATGGTTCAGGCCCCAACGCGAATGATCAGGTTGCCGTCGCATCCGGCGGTGAACAACGCATCCGGCGGCACGACCGTGGTGCTGTCGGTTTGCAGGATGATAGCTGGCCCCGCCACCGCCTCCTCCAGCGGCAGGTGGTCGCGTGCGTAGCGCGGCGTGTCGAGGCAGCGCAGCGCACCGTCCAGGCGGAACACGCAGGGTGCGTGGCGGATCAGCGCCGCGGCAAGCGAGCCGTGGCGCGGCGGCGCGACGTCGCCCAGCTTTGGCCCTGGCGCGGTCGCGGTGACGCGCAGATTGACCACCTCCACCGGATTGCCGGGGAAGGCGTGGCGATACTCGGTCGCATGGCGGGCATGGAATTCACACAGCACAAGATCAACCAATGCCGCCGTCAGCGTGCCGTCGGGAATCGGCATGCGCAACTCGTAGCCTTGACCGAGATAGCGCAGATCGGCCGCGCGCCGGAACATAGCGACCGCGGGGTCGATGCCGTCGCCGGTGATCTGCGCTGCCAGGTCGGCCCGCATCGCCGCGAGATCGGCATCCAGTGCCGCCGGATCCAACCGGTCGGACCGGCTAAACACGGTGCGGATCGTGTCGTATTTCAGGTCGGTGGTCATCAGCCCCATGGCCGAGGCGGCACCCGGATACGGCGGCACCAGCACTTCCGGGATGCCGATGGCGCGCGCCACCTCCGCCCCGTGCAGCGGACCGGCGCCGCCCATCGCGACCAGGGTGAAGTCGCGCGGATCGAGCCCCTTCTCCACCGTGCGCGAGCGGATCGCGTTGGCCATGTTGGCGTTCAGCACGGTCAGCACGCCTTCCGCGGCCTCCTGCGGCGGCAGGCCGAGCTGCGCGGCCAGGCGTTCGACCACGTCCGCGGCCGCCTGCGGATGCAGTGCCATGCCGCCGCCGAGAAAATGCTCTGGCTCGAGGCGGCCCAGATAGAGGTTGGCGTCGGTGACCGTCGGCAGCCGCCCGCCGCGGCCATAGGCGGCGGGGCCCGGCACCGCGCCGGCGCTGCGCGGGCCCACGCGGAACGCGCCGGCGGCGTCGACCGAGGCGATCGATCCGCCCCCGGCGCCGATGGTGTGAATGTCGATCATCGGCACCAGCACCGGGTAGCCGGCCACCGTGGTATCGCGCGCCGAGGCCTCGACGAACAAGCCGTCGCGCACGATGCCGATATCGGCCGAGGTGCCGCCGACATCGAAGGTGATCAGGTTGCGCCGTGCCGACAGCGCGCCCGCCCAGGTGCCGCCCAGCACGCCGGCAGCGGGACCCGACAGCAGCGTCAGCACCGGCAATTGCTCGATCAACGCCGCAGTGGCGATGCCGCCGTTGGAGCGCATGATGCGCAGCTCCGCGCGCATGTCGCGGTCACGGAATGCCGCCTGGAGCAAGGCGATGTAGCGGCGCACCTTGGGGCCGATGAAGGCGTTCATCGCGGCGGTGGTAAACCGCTCGAACTCGCGGAACTGCGGCGCAACCTCGGCGGAGGTCGTGATGAAGCAACCGGGCAGCTTGTCGCGCAGGATCGCCGCGGCGCGTTGTTCGTGCGTTGCGTTGAGGTAGGAGAACAAGAAGCAGACGGCGATTGCGTCCACGCCCTCGGCGCGGAATTCGCGGGCGGCCTGGCGCACCGCCGCCTCGTCCAGCGGCTGCAGCACCGAGGTGCGGTCGGCGGTGAGCCGCTCCGGCACCGTCTTGCGATGGCGACGCCGCACCAGCGGGCGGGCCTGCCAGGGGATTTCCTGCCGCAGCGAGTAATGCTGCGGGCGCTGATGACGGCCGATATGCAGGACGTCGCGGAAGCCTTCGGTGGTCAGCATACCAACGTTGGCGCCGTCGTATTCCAGGATCGCGTTGGTCGCGATCGTGCTGGCATGCAGCACCACGTCGATCTCCGACAGCGTCAGGCCATTGGCCGCGCACAGGGCGGTGATGCCGTCCATCATCGCGATGGAGGGATCGTGCGGCGTCGTCGCAACCTTGTGGATTGCCATCGTGCCGCTGCCGGTGTCGGCGTACACCAGGTCGGTGAAGGTCCCACCCACGTCGATGCCGATCAACTTCATCGCTGCTCAACTCCGTCCGGCACGGCGCTCTGGTTCCGCTGCGGGGGCAGCGGCGGCGACAGCAGCACCGGCGTCACCAGCAAGCGCGTCACCGTCACGCGCGTCACCAGCAAGCGAGATGCCACTTGGCATGGCATGCCCGTTGCGTGACCGGCCGGGGCAGAGTCATGGGCAGAAAAACGCGTGGCGACGCATCAGACGGCGATCCCTATGTCGGCAATTCGCCTGCTTCCGGATTGGGCAGTTGTCCAAACCGAGGGCAGAGGCGGCACGCGCGCCGCACGCGCCATTGGAACGCGATTTGGTGCCGTCGCAGCAACCGGCGTCGCGCGCGAGGTCGCGCCGCCGCCACTGTCAGATTTGCGTGATCGATGCCGTAGCAAGCGGCCGGACCGCGCGTATTGGACCATACGCTGTTCCAGGCAAACGGTGCCGCAAGGTCGTGCTTGTGAACGCCGCCATCGGGAAGGAGTGACGCATGGCAAAGCAGATTCATTGTGTCTTTGGCGTGGACATCGATGCCGTCGCGGGCTGGCTGGGTTCGTACGGCGGCGAGGACTCGCCGTCGGACATCCAGCGCGGCGTGTTCGCCGGCGAAGTCGGCACGCCGCGATTGCTCCGGCTGTTTGACAAATTCAAAATCAAGGCGAGTTGGTTCATTCCTGGGCACTCCATCGAGACGTTCCCGGAGGAAACGCGGATGATTGCCGCGGCCGGGCATGAGATCGGCGCGCACGGCTACTCGCACGAGAATCCGGTTGCCATGACGCGCCGGCAGGAAGAGGACGTGCTCAAGAAGTCGATCGAGCTGATCGAGAAGTTCTCTGGCAAGCGGCCGCGCGGCTACGTCGCCCCGTGGTGGGAGATGTCGAGCGCCACCGCCGAACTGCTGTTGCAGAACGGGTTCCGCTACGACCATAGCCAGGCCTACCACGACTTCCTGCCGTTCTACGCGCGGGTCGGGGATACCTGGACCAAGATCGACTACTCTAAGACCGCCGCCGAGTGGATGAAGCCGCTGCAGCGCGGCAAGGAGGTGGACCTGGTCGAGATTGGCGCCAATTGGTACGTGGACGACCTGCCGCCAATGATGTTCATCAAGAAGTCGCCCAACAGCCACGGCTTCGTCAATCCGCGCCACCTGGAGGAGATGTGGCGCGATGAATTCGATTGGGTGTATCGCGAAATGGACTACGCGGTGTTTCCCATCACCATTCATCCGGACGTGAGCGGCCGGCCGCAGGTCCTGCTGATGCTCGAACGGCTGATCGGGCATATCAATGCGCATGACGGCGTGCGCTGGATGACGATGGAGGAGGTGGTGGCGGATTTCCGCACGCGCCAGCCGTTTGCGGCGCGATAGTAGCCGATATCGCTGAAGCGCGGATAATAGGCTTGGCGTCGGGCGTGCGACCGCTTGCAAGACCGGCGCACTGACGGCGCCTGCCATGACGATGCGGGCAGCGGAGGAGGCCAGCTTATGTGCGTGCTGTGCGGCCAGATGTTCAGCGAGATCCACTGGTCGGAGCAACAACTCGATCCGGAACAAGTCAGCCAGGGTGCCGGCGAAACGCTGCGCCGGCAAAGCCGGCACGCGCGCACCCGGCTGATCGGCAAGGTGCTGGCACATTACGGTCTGGAGGTCAGCGACGATTGGAGCGCCACGAACTACGTCGTCGGCAACCGCAAAGGCGACCGCCAGGTGGTTGCCAGCCTGGCCGAGTTGTGGCCGGCCGCGACCCGCATGGCGGGCCGCTTGCTCGATCCGCTGGACGACGCGTTGCTGCAACACCTGCGGGACGGCGCCGCGGAGGGCGCTGAATGACGCCGGCGGGACGCCGCCCGGTCTCGGTCCTGTCCGGCTTTCTCGGCAGCGGCAAGACCACGCTGCTGCGCCGCTACCTGGCAGAAAGCGCGCAATCCGAGGCCGGCATTGCCGTCATCATCAACGAATACGGCGCGGTTGGCGTCGACCACCACCTGGTCCGCATGGTCAAGGAGCAATTGATTCTGCTGCAAGCCGGCTGCGTCTGCTGCAACCGCCGCGAGGACCTGGCCAACACCCTGCGCGCGCTGCTGGATCAGGAGCAAAGCGGCGAGATCGCGCCGATCCGCCAGGTGGTGATCGAGACCAGCGGCCTTGCCGATCCGCTGCCGATCCTGTTCACCATCTCCTCCGATCCGGTGCTGCGGCATCACTTCGCCGCATCGTCGGTCGTCGTAATGCTCTCTGCGGCCGACGCCACGGCGCAGATCGACCGGCAGCCGGAGGTCAGCCAGCAGATCATTGCGGCCGACCGGGTGGTGGTCACCAAGCCCGACCTCGCCACGCGCGAGCAAATCGCGCGCTGCCGCATGAAAGTGCGACAATTGAATCCGACCGCCGGCATCGTCGTCTCCAGCTTCGGCGAGGCGTTCGATGTGCTTGCCCCGGGCAACGCGCCACAGGGTGCGCGCAGCCTGGATAAACCACTGCGCGTCGGCGTCGCGCTGGGGCATCCGGACGTGCAATCGGCCGCGCTCACGTTCAGTGCGCCGCTTGACTGGCCGGCGTTCGGCGTCTGGCTGGGCATGCTGCTGCAGGCGCGCGGGCCGAACGTGCTGCGCATCAAGGGCCTGCTGAATATCGGCGATGCCGGCCCGGTGGTGATGAACGCCGCGCAGCACGTGGTGCATCCGCCAGAGCACCTCCAGGCCTGGCCAGCGACCGAGCGCCGGCCCTATCTGGTGTTCATTACCCGGGCAACAGATCCCGATCGCATCGCTGCTTCATTGCAGACGTTCCAGAACGCCGGGAGCCGGACCGATCTGCGCGTGACGCGCTGCGTATAACGATATTGTGAACTCCGCCGCACCGCGCCCTGCCACAACGACCGATCCCCAGGCCTTCGCTTGACTTTTGTCAGCGCTGGTCGCGCGGTTACCAAATTTGTTCAAATGCCCACGGTTTATGCACGCCGCCGACGCGTACGAAGCGCCCACCAGCGGATGGACCGACGATCTGCACGACACGCTCCCGGTACACAGTTTGCACGCGACTCCCCAAGCCGACGCGGGACATCGATGGCGCGGAACCCACCCCAACCGCACGCACGCGGCTGGTCCGCCATTCCTCGTCGTCTGGCCGCGTTGGGGCGACGACATGGAGGAATGGATATGTCGAAGGGCCGGGCAGGCAGTAAGCAGGCAGTGTTGTCGCGCCGCGGCGTGTTGAAAGGCGCCGCGGCGCTGGCCGGCGCGGCAGCCGGATCGGATGCGATCGGCGGGTTTCCGACGGTCTGGGCACAGAACATCAAGGATATCACGCTGATCAATATCGGCGGGTCCTTCGAATGCATCAAGCAGATCGCCGACCAGGCGGAGAAGGATCTCGGGTTCAAGGTCGTGATGCAGGCCGTCGATCCGGCGACGCAGCTTCAGCGGACGTTGACCCAGCCCAGAAGCTTCGACGTCAATTACAGCGACAACTCCACCATCACCTACCTGCAGGGCAAGGGCGTGGTGAAGCCGATCAACGTCAAGGACTACAAGCTCTGGGACCAGACGTTGCCGATCTTCACCGACGGGAAACTGCCCGACGGAAAGCCGATCTCCAACCTGGGGTCGTCGCCGCTGCGCAGCGGCTTCTGGGACGGCCCCGATGGCAAGAAGCTCGCCGGCAAGCCGACCGAGTGGCTGACCATGGTGCCGACATTGTTCAATGCCGACACGCTGGGCGTCCGCCCCGACCTGGTGGGCGGCAAGGATGTGGTGACAAGCTGGAAGGACCTGATCGACCCGAAATACAAGGGCAAGGCGGCGTTGAACGACCAGGCGCAGATCGGCGTGATGGACGCCGCGATGGCGCTGCAGGCAAACGGCGACATCACGTACAAGAACATGGGCAACATGACCCGCGCGGAAATCGACAAGACCGTCGATCTCATGATGAAAATCAAGAAGTCCGGGCAGTTCCGCGCGTTCTGGACCAATTTTGACGAATCGGTGAACCTGATGGCCTCCGGCGAGGTGGTGATCCAGTCGATGTGGTCGCCCGCCGTCACGGCGGTGCGGGCACAGGGCATCCCGTGCTATTACGCGCCGCTGAAGGAAGGCTATCGCGGCTGGTACACCGGACAGACGCCGATGGCGCATCTCAGCGGCCTGAAGCTGAATTGCGCAATGGAATACATCAACTGGTTCAATTCCGGATGGCAGGGCGGCTTCATCGCCAAGCAGGGGTATTACTCGCCGGTGCCGTCGACCGCGAAGAAGTTCCTGACACCGGCGGAATGGGACTACTGGTACGAGGGCAAGCCGGCCGCGACCGATATCATGGACCCATTCGGCCATCTGATCGACAAGAAGGGCGCGGTGCGCGACGGCGGCTCGCTGTGGGATCGCGAGGGCCACATCGCGGTCTGGAACACCGTGATGGACGAGGACCGCTACCTGACGCGCCGCTGGATCCAGTTCGTTGCTGCCTGATCGCCTGAAGTGCCGGGTCGCCACGGCAGGGCCGGCACGACGCGCACGGTCCCCGGGGTATCGGACCGCATGAAGCTGCCACCTACGCTCGTCTCCTGGCTGCAGGTCGGCCCGCTCGCTCTCGTGCTGCTGCTGTTTTTCGGCGTGCCGATGATCGTCGTGCTCATCGTCAGTTTCTTTGATTTCGAACAGGTAACGGTTATTCCGGCTTTCATTCTGGATAATTATCAGGATATATTCGGGTCCAGCATCACCTGGGAGCTTTATCTCAGCACGCTGCAATTTGCCGTCGTGGTGTGGGCGGTGACACTGGTGGTCGGCTTCACGCTGGCGAATTTCCTGGTGTTCCACGTTCGCAGCCTGATCGTGAAGCTGGGCCTGTTCGCGCTTGTCTCGGTGCCGTTCTGGACCTCCGACATCATCCGGATGATCGCCTGGATTCCGTTCCTCGGCCGCGACGGGCTGGTCAACTCGGCCTTGCTCGACGCGCACGTCACGTCGCATCCGCTGACCTTTCTGCTGTTCTCACGCTTCGCGGTCGACGTTTCGTATATCCATTTGTTCACCCTGTTCATGGTGGTGCCGATCTTCAACTCCATGGTGCGCATCGACCCGGCGCTGATCGAGGCGGCCAGGGATGCCGGCGCCTCGCGCTGGTGGATTCTGCGTGAGATCGTGATCCCGCTGTCGAAAAGCGGCATCGCGCTTGGCACGATCTTCGTCGTCACCCAGGTCATGGGCGACTTCTTCGTCGTGCAGGTCATGAGCGGCGGCCAGAGCGCCTCGGTCGTATCGGCGTTGCAGCAAGAGATCGGCGCCATGCAGTACCCGCCGGCCGCGGCGAGCGCCGTCGTCCTGGTGATCGTTGTCGTACTGATGGTCGCCGCCGTCCTGCGCGTGGTCGATGTGCGCAAGGAACTCGCAGCCTGAGGGGGAGAGAAAATTCGAATGCGCGCTACCGCCTCCGGCGACCGTCCCTGGACCTTCTATGCGCTCGCTGCGTTCTTCGCGCTCTACGTGGCGTTCGTCTACGGACCGATGGTGGTGATCTACGTTCTGTCGTTCCAGGGGCCGAACGGCGGCATGACGTTCCCGCTGCGCGGCCTGTCGCTGAACTGGTTCCATGCGCTGCTGAACGGCGGCACGCGCGACGTGGACATCCCCGGCGCCTTCCAGCGATCGATCATCCTTGCCATCGCGGTCGGAATTCTCACCGTCGTGATGTCGGTTGCCGCGGGGCTGGGCTTCCGCCGGCGCTTTCCGGGGTCGGGCTTCGTCTTCTACATGGCGATCGCGAGTCTGGTGCTGCCCGGCTTGTTCGTGGGGCTCGGCGTTTCATTGGTGTTCCAATTGCTCGGCTGGACCACCGATTGGCGAGTGTCGGGCCTGTTCACCCAGCTTACCTGGACACTGCCGTTCGGCCTGCTGGTGATGATCTCGGTGATCGGCCGCTTCAACCGGTCCTGGGAAGAAGCGGCAACCGACCTCGGCGCCACGCCCTGGGAACGCACGCGCGAGGTGACATTGCCGATCCTGCTGCCCGGCATCATCGGCGTCGCGTTGTTCGGGTTCACCCTGTCGTATGACGAATTCCCTCGCACCGTGCTGACCGCGGGCAGCCAGAACACCCTGCCGCTGGAGATCTGGGCGATGACGACGAACGTCACCTCGCCGGCGCTCTATGCCCTGGGCACGATCACCACGGCGGTGTCGTTCGTCGTGATCATCGTGGCACTCGGCTCCATCGCCCTGATCCAGCGGCACCGATCGCGCCGCGCGGAATGACCACCGACGGAGACTTTCATGGCCGTTGCGCCAATTCGGAATGGCAAGGTAGAGCTCGTCAACATAACCAAGCGCTATACGCCCGGCGCCCGGCCCGCGGTCGCCGACCTGGACCTGACGATCGACGACGGCGCCTATGTCTGCCTGCTGGGACCCAGCGGCTGCGGCAAGACCACGATCCTGCGCATGATCGCGGGGCACGAAACGCCAACCTCGGGCCAGGTGCTGATCGGCGGCCGCGACGTCGTTGGCCTGCCGCCGGTGCAGCGCGGTACGGCGATGATGTTCCAGAGCTACGCATTGTTCCCGCACCGCAGCGTGCTCGACAACGTCGCGTTCGCACTGAAGATACGCGGCGTGTCGAAATCCGAGCGCCACGCCAGGGCACGCGAACTGCTGGAGAAGGTGCGGCTGGAGGCATTCGCGCAACGCCTGCCGTCGGAACTTTCCGGCGGACAGCAGCAACGCGTCGCGCTGGCCCGCGCGCTGATGACCAACCCGAAGGTGCTGTTGCTCGATGAGCCGCTGTCGGCGCTGGACGAGTACCTGCGGCTGCAAATGCGCGGCGAGCTGCGCCGCATGCAGCGCGAGCTCGGCATCACCTTCGTCCACGTCACGCACACGCAGTTGGAGGCGATCGGCGTCGCCGACGTTGTCGTGGTGATGGAGCATGGCAGGATCGAGCAAGCGGCGTCGGTGCGCGACATATTCCTGGCACCGCGCACCGCGTATGTGGCGCGCTTCATGGGGGGACAGAATGTGCTGTCGGGCACGGTGGACCGCGTCATCGACGGCGTCGCCACCGCCGTCACTGGCACCGACGCACGGTTGGAGATTCTGCTCGACCGCTTGCATGTTACGGCAGGCGAACAGGCCTTTGTCGCGGTGCGCCGTGACCGCATCGCGGTGCGCCGCGCGCCGCAGGAAGGACAAGGGCGTGATCCGGTCAACAGCGTCAGCGGCGACGTGCATGCGATCGAGAATCAGGGGTCCTGGGTCAAGGTAACGGTCGACATCGGCGCAGGCGAAGAGTTCGTCGCCAATGTCGATGAGAAGGATTACTTCGCGGATCCTATCGACATCGGCGAACGCGCGGTTGCGAGTTGGCATCCCCGCGACGTGCGCCTGTTGGAAGACGGCCGCACGGCCCTGCCGGCGGTGCCGATCCGCGAGCCCGATGTCGCCATCGGCAGCCTATAGCCGACCCCCCCCCACGATATCGGCTGGCCCGGCTGTTTGGGCGCACCGTTTCAAGGAGACCAATGCATGGACATCGGCGTCTTCATTCCCATCGGCAACAACGGCTGGCTGATCTCGACGACCTCGCCGCAGTACAAGCCTAGTTCATCGATTCCATGGAACCGACCGGTTGGGGCCGATTCCCATTTTCGGCACCATATGCTGTAATCTGCCAACGATTCACAGATGACGGCAAGGCAGGATGGCAGCACCTCGGCGGATCATTGAAATCCCGATCGG
>DATJNA010000274.1:0-7610 GCA_035508435.1 Acetobacteraceae bacterium
CGTAGGTCGATGGATCGGCTTGATAAGCCAGCAAAATGCGTGCCCGTTGGGATCGACAGGCCCATTCCGTTCGCGATCGCGCAATGGCCTCCAGTTCGATGCGTTCGGTTGCTCCGATCGGGATTTCAATGATCCGCCGAGATGCTGCCATCCTGCCTTGCCGTCATCTGTGAATCGTTGGCAGATTACAGCATATGGTGCCGAAAATGGGAATCGGCCCCAACCGGTCGGTTCCATGGAATCGATGAACTAGCCCTTGGGGTCTCCCTGGTGACCAGGCATGGCACATGGCCGCTGGGGGTACCGCTCGCTACCCTCTGGATTGCATCGCCTGCGATGGCGCGCTGGATCAGCCGGCCCCCTGGAATGACCAAAACGCTGTCCGTCTCAGTTGCGGACAGTCAGGCATTGCGGATGACCGCTCGGCGAACCTGGCGGTTCTTCGAGACCTTCGTGACGGCAGCCGACAATATGTTGCCGCCTGACAACTTCCAGGAGGACCCGGCCCCTGTACTGGCCCACCGGACGTCGCCAACCAATCTCGGGCTCTATCTCCTCTCGGTGG
Organism: Acetobacteraceae bacterium; assembly: GCA_035508435.1. Taxonomy (GTDB): domain Bacteria; phylum Pseudomonadota; class Alphaproteobacteria; order Acetobacterales; family Acetobacteraceae; genus JASHVB01. Next base: position 566 of record DATJNA010000274.1, read on the forward strand.
CGACCGCGCGCGATTTCGGATGGCTGGGCACGGCGGAATCGGCTGAACGGCTGGAGATGACGCTGGCCACCATGGCCAAGCTTGGCCGGTTTCGCGGACATTTCTACAACTGGTACGACACGCGCGATCTTCGCCCACTCGATCCGCCCTATGTCTCCACGGTCGATAGCGGGAACCTGGCTGGCCATCTGATTGCACTGGCTAACGCCTGCCGGGAATGGACCGTCGTGGCGCTCACGGCCGTGCAGCGGCTGGCAGGCATCGCCGACTCGCTCAATCTCGCCCGCGAGGCGGCAGACCAGTTGCGGGACGGGCGACGCACGCTGACAGTGACCTGGCATCAGCTCGACGACACGCTCGCAACGCTTTTGGCCAGCGTGCGTCAGCCGCGGCCGGACCTTCAGGGCATTGCAGCGCATCTGGCCGATCTCGATGCGCGGGCCGAGACCACGGTCGACATCGCCTCTGCATTCGCCAGCGAGCGCGGCGACGACACCGGCGCAGACATGCTGTTCTGGATGACGGCAGCGCGCCGCTCCATCGAGAGTCATCACAAGGACATATGTCAGTCACCCGAGTCGGCCGCTCTCCTGGCGGAGCGTCTGGCGTCGCTTCAAGCGGCGGCCCGATCAATGGCGCTGCAAATGGACTACGAGTTTTTGCTCGATCCTGTCCGCAAGCTGCTCTCGATCGGCTACCGGGTGACCGAAGGAACCCTTGACCCAAGTTGCTACGACCTTCTCGCCTCGGAAGCACGGCTTGCCAGCTTTATCGCAATCGCCAAGGACGATGTCCCGGCGCGGCATTGGTTCCATCTCGGCCGTGCCGTTACACCGATCGCAAACGGCGCCGCGCTGATCTCGTGGTCCGGATCGATGTTTGAATACCTGATGCCTTCGCTGGTCATGCGCGCCCCGGCGGGAAGCCTGCTGGAACGAACCAGTCGGCTGATCGTGCAGCGGCAGATGGCCTATGGCACGTCGCTTGGCCTGCCATGGGGCGTCTCGGAATCGGCATACAACATGCGCGACCTCGAGCTGACCTACCAATACTCAAACTTCGGCGTCCGTGGCCTCGGGCTGAAACGCGGCCTGGGCGAGAGCGCCGTGGTGGCACCGTACGCAACAGCGCTTGCCAGCATGGTCAATCCGGCCGCGGCGGCACGCAATCTTGCCAGGCTTGCCAGCATCGGCGCCTGCGGTCGCTACGGGTTCTACGAGGCACTGGACTATACGCCGAGCCGGCTGCCGGAGAACGCAAGCGTCGCGATCGTGCGTGCTTTCATGGCGCACCATCAGGGCATGACGATTGTGGCCATCGCCGATGCACTGCTGGATGGCGCGATGCGCGCGCGGTTCCATGCTGAACCGATGGTCCAGGCGACTGAATTGTTGCTGCAGGAGGGCACGCCACGTGACGTTGCCGTGGTGCGCCCCTGGGAAGCCGACGCAACGTCGCCCATCGTGCGGCAGGTCGGAGCGCAGGGCGGGCGGCGATTGTCCACTGCTCACACCGCTTCGGTTGCCACGCATCTGCTGTCCAACGGCCGCTACGCGGTGATGCTGACGGCCGCCGGCTCCGGTTACAGTCGCTGGCGTGGGCTGGCCGTCACGCGTTGGCGCGAGGATGCCACTTGCGATGACTGGGGCTCCTATATTTTCCTCCGGGACGTTCGCAGTGGTGACGTCTGGTCGGCCGGCGACCAGCCGGTCGGCGCCGAACCCGGCGGTTATGATGTCGCCTTCAACGAAGATCGTGCCGAGATCACGCGGCACGACGGAACTCTGACGACGACGATCGAAGTGCTCGTCTCGGCGGAATACGACGCTGAGGTCCGGCGCATCTCGATCGCCAATTCGGGCAACCGGGCGCGCGAGATCGATGCGACGTCCTATGCCGAACTGGTGCTGGCGCCGCAGGCCGATGACGTCGCGCATCCCGCGTTTATGAAATTGTTCGTTGCCACGGAATACCTCGCCACCCGAGGTACCCTGCTGGCGACGCGCCGGCGACGATCACCCGGTGAGCAGGAGATCTGGGCCGCACACCTCGCCATCGTGGATGGCGAGGCTGTGGGGAGGCCGGAGGTGGAAACCGACCGTGCTCGCTTCCTGGGGCGTGGTCGTAGCATCCGTACGCCGATCGCGGTGACCGACGGACAGCCTCTGTCGGGCACCGTCGGCACGGTGCTCGATCCGATCTTCGCATTGCGCCACCGTGTGCGCGTCGCACCCGGCACCAGCGTGCGCATCGCCTTCTGGACAATGGTTGCGGCCTCGCGCGAGGCAGTGCTCGACCTCGTCGACAAGCATCGCGACAGCAGCGCCTTCGAGCGGGCCGCGACGTTGGCCTGGACGCAGGCACAGGTACAACTCCATCATCTTGGCATCGATGCAGGCGAAGCGGGTCTGTTCCAGCGTATCGCCGGCCACCTGCTGTATGCCGGGCCGGCGCTGCGGCCCGCCTCTGGAACCATCCTGCGCGGCGCTGGTGGACAGCCGGGACTCTGGCCCATGGGTATTTCCGGCGACCTGCCGATTGTGTTGCTGCGCATCGCCGACATCGAGAACCTCGACATCGCCCGCCAACTGCTGCAGGCCCACCAGTATTGGCGGATGAAACAGCTTGCGGTCGATCTGGTGATCTTGAATGAACGGGCATCGTCTTACGTCCAGGATCTGCAGATCGCGTTGGAGACTCAGGTACGGACAGGCCAGGCGCGGACGCCGGTCGATGAGGAGCGGCGGCAGGGGCGTGTCTTCGTGCTGCAAGCGGATCTGATCTCATCGGACGCCCGCGCCCTGCTCGCATCGGTCGCGCGGGTTGTCCTGGTCGGACAGCGCGGCTCCCTCGCTGATCAGCTCGATCGCGTGCCGGAACCCGACGAGACTGTCCGCACCAGACGAGAGCCAGCGAAGCCGCTTGGTTCTCGCCCGATTGCGCCGCCGCGGCTTGAATTCTTCAATGGGGTTGGTGGTTTTGCCGACGATGGGCGGGAATACGCGACGACGCTTGGTCCGGGCCAGGTGACGCCTGCGCCGTGGGTCAATGTCATCGCCAATCCTGCATTCGGTTATCACGTGTCCGCGGAAGGGAGCGGCTTCACCTGGTCGGTCAACAGCCGCGAGAACCAACTCACGCCATGGTCGAACGACCCGGTCTGCGATCGTCCGGGCGAGGTGTTCTATTTACGCGATAACGACACAGGCGACCTGTGGTGCCCGACGGCGCTGCCGATCCGCGATAACAACGCAACCTATGTGGCGCGACACGGTTGGGGGTACAGCCTGTTCGAGCACACTTCCCATGGAATCACCGCGGAACTGACGCAATACGTTCCGCTCGATGATCCGATAAAGATCTCGCGGCTCAGCCTGATCAACACAACCCGTCGGATGCGGCACCTCTCGGTGACGGCCTACATCGACTGGGTACTGGGTCCATCGCGCGGTGCCTCGGCGCCGTTCGTAACGACCGCGATCGACCCGGAAACCGGAGCTTTGTTCGCACGCAATCCATGGAATGCTGCATTCGGATCGCGCGTTGCTTTCGCTGACCTCGCCGGGAGACAGTCCAATTGGACCGGCGACCGGCGAGAATTCATCGGCCGAAACGGAACATACGAACGTCCTGCAGCCCTTGCCGACGGGGCGCCACTCTCCAACAAGGTGGGCGCCGGTCTCGATCCCTGCGGCGCATTGGGACGATCGATCGTGCTGCCGCCGAACACCCGCGTAGAGATCGTCTGCTTCCTTGGCCAAGCTGCGAACACGCAAGATGCGAGCGCACTCGTTGCGAAGTATCGTAAGGCCGAGCTGGACGAGGTGCTGTCAGAGGTACGTCGCCACTGGGATGCTGTGCTTGGTGCAGTTCAGGTGAAAACGCCTGACCGCACGATGGATATCATGCTGAACGGCTGGCTGCTGTATCAGACGCTGGCCTGCCGTATCTGGGCCCGTTCGGGGTTCTACCAGGCAAGCGGTGCATATGGCTTTCGCGACCAGTTGCAGGACGGCATGGCGCTGGTTGCCACGCGGCCTGCCATGACACGCGAACACCTGCTGCGCGCCGCCTCGCGACAGTTCGTCGAAGGCGACGTCCAGCATTGGTGGTTGCCGCATTCAGGTCAGGGCGTGCGTACGCGGATCTCCGATGATCGGGCCTGGCTCGCCTATGCCGTCGCACATTATGTCCGCGCGACTGCCGATGCTGCGGTGCTGGACGAGGTGGTGCCTTTCCTGGAGGGACAGCTTCTGCAGGAATGCGAGCACGACAGCTTCTTCCTGCCGACTGTGTCCGACGACATTGGCACGCTATTCGAACACTGCGCCCGCGGCCTTGATGCCAGCCTCAAGGCGGGTTCTCACGGCCTGCCGCTGATCGGCACGGGTGACTGGAACGACGGCATGAATCGCGTCGGGGAACGCGGCTTGGGAGAGAGCGTCTGGCTCGGCTGGTTACTGCACGCGGCGCTGAACGCGTTTGCACCACTCGCCGATGCGCGAGGCGACAACGCTCACGGCGCAACTTGGCGAAGCCATGCTGGAGCGCTGCAGGCAGCGCTGGAGCGTGAAGCCTGGGATGGCGAATGGTATCGCCGCGCCTGGTTTGACGATGGCTCTCCGCTCGGTTCGGCGACCGACCAAGAGTGTCGTGTCGATTCTATATCGCAATCATGGGCGGCAATCTCAGGTGCGGCTGATCCCGGGCGTGCAGCGCGCGCAATGGCGGCCGTCGAACGTGAACTGATCCGGCCGCTGGATGGTGTGGCGCTGCTGTTCACGCCGCCATTCGACAACACCGCACAGGATCCCGGCTACATAAAGGGGTATCCCCCAGGCATTCGCGAGAACGGTGGTCAGTACACGCATGCCGCTCTGTGGTCGGTCATGGCATTCGCCGCACTCGGCGAAGGCGACAAGGCGGCGATGCTGTTCTCCTTGCTCAACCCGATCAATCACTCTCGCACGCGGTACGATGTGCACCGCTATAAGGTTGAGCCCTATGTCGTCGCCGCCGACGTCTACGGTGCCGCCCCGCATATCGGACGTGGGGGCTGGACGTGGTACACCGGCTCAGCGGGCTGGATGCAACGCGCGGGCGTCGAAAGCATCCTCGGGTTGCGCCTGGAAGGTGATGTTCTGCGTCTTGACCCGTGCATCCCAAAGACCTGGCCGCACTTCGAGATGACGGTACGGTTCCGCTCGGCACATTATGAAGTCCGGGTCGAGAACCCGGACGGTATCTGCCGAGGAGTTGTTGCCATCACGGTGGACGGTGCAGCGGTCGGGGAGCGGCCGTACGCTTTGAAGATGCAGGACGACGGAGCTACTCACCGCGTTTTGGTGTGGCTCGGTTGACGCGCTACTCAAAGGAGACGCAGCGATGATGCTCCGGGCGAACTCGGCGTAGATGCGCCAATCGCGCCGTTCGTTGGCATCGGCTAGTGTCGAGCGGCGGACCGGTCCACGAAACCCCGTGTGCCAGAGTTTTTCTGGTTGAGCGGACAGGCACGCCTCGATGTCGCGCAAGCTCTCCCAGAACGTCAGTTGCGCAAACGCCATCGCCCGGCACTGATCGGTGCACGGGAAGCTCTGAACCCAGCGACCGCCACTGTGGCGCGCGACGATCCGCCCGATGCCGCCGTCAACCGCAACGTTGTCACAGCCGAAGGCGAGGACGAGCAGCCGAGTATCGTGTTATCCCAACTTTCGCAACTCGCCTCGATTCGCGGGAATTTTGCCGCTCGCCGCTGAGCGCAAGTGCTTGACGGGCTTGGCACGAGCGTCCCCGGAAGCCGTCAGATGGTCTGCGGTGCCGACCAAGCCGCTTGCGGCGCGGGCGGCGGCTGGCGGACCCTCGCGGCATGTTTCTGCGCCACAAGATTCGCCGCAAGGACGGCAAGCAGCATCGTTACTGGAGCATCGTGGAAAACCGCCGCGTGTCAGGCGGGCGGACGGTGCAGCGCCAAGTGCTCTACCTCGGCGAGATCAACGACAACCAGCAGGCCGCCTGGTGTCGCAGCATCGAGGCGCTGGACGCGAACCATTCAGACCGTCGGCAGATCGCCCTGTTTCCGGAGGACCGAACCGCCCCGGCGCTGGATTGCGACGTGGTGCATGTCAAACTCAGCGGCCTGCGGCTGCACCGACCGCGGCAATGGGGTGCCTGCTGGCTGGCTTGGGAATTGTGGAACCAGTTGCAGCTGGACGATTTCTGGTCGCCGCGTTTGCCGCCATCGCGCCAGGGCACGAACTGGCTGAACGTCCTGAAGACCCTGGTGGCGTACCGCCTGATCGACCCTGGCAGCGAGTGGCGCTTGCATCGGCAATGGTATGAGCGCAGTGCCATTGCCGACCTGCTGGGCGAGGATTTCGCGCTGGCGCAGAAGGACACTCTATATAGGTGTCTGGACAAGCTGACGGCGCACAAGCCCGAGCTGTTCAGTTTTCTCCGGCAGCGCTGGCAGATGCTGTTCCAGGCCGACTTCTAGGTGCTGCTGTACGACCTGACCAGCACCTATTTCGAGAGTGTCCCACCGGAGGCCGGCAAACGACGGTTCGGCCACTCGCGCGATCATCGTTCGGACTGCGTGCAGGTGGTGATTGCGCTGATCGTCACACCGGAAGGCTTCCCGCTCGCGTACGAAGTGATGCCGGGCAACACCTCGGACAAGACGACGCTGCACGACTTCCTTGCGCGGATCGAAGCCCAATAGGGCAAGGCCCGGCGCACCTGGGTGATGGACCGCGGCATTCCGACCGAACAGGTGCTGGCCGAAATGCGGCAGGCGGAGACGCCGACCTGTTACCTGGTTGGCACACCGCGCGGTCGGCTCAGCCAACTGGAGAAGGACTTTTCGAGCAAGTCTTGGGCCGATGTGCGCGACGCGGTGCACGTGAAGCGTAAGCGGGGTCGCGGCAGCACATTGCGGGACGCGATGAAAATCGGGCCACCTGTCGTCCTTCAGAGAGGACGACAGGGTGATGGCAGTTGTGTTGGGGTCTGAGGACGCTCCCAGGGTTAATCGTGCGACTGTGGGCAA
>DATJNA010000275.1:0-12825 GCA_035508435.1 Acetobacteraceae bacterium
CCGCGCAGGATCTTCACGCTGTCTTCCAGGGTCGGCTCGTTCACGTCGATCTTCTGGAAGCGGCGGACCAGGGCGCGGTCCTTCTCGAAATAGTTGCGGAATTCCTTGTAGGTGGTGGAGCCGATGCAGCGCAGGTTGCCGGAGGCCAACGCCGGCTTCAGCAGATTGGACGCATCCATCGCGCCGCCCGACGTGGCGCCGGCGCCGATCACGGTATGGATCTCGTCAATGAACAAGATGGCACCCTGCTGGTTCTCCAGCTCGGAGACGACCGCCTTCAGCCGCTCCTCGAAATCGCCGCGATAGCGGGTGCCCGCGAGCAATGCCCCCATGTCCAGAGCGTAGATGGTGGAGCGGCCCAGTACCTCCGGCACGTCGCCCTCGACGATGCGCTTGGCGAGGCCCTCGGCGATGGCCGTCTTGCCCACGCCGGGATCGCCGACATACAGCGGATTGTTCTTCGTCCGCCGGCACAGGATCTGGATGGTGCGCTCGATTTCCAGCTCGCGGCCGATCAGCGGGTCGATCTTCCCCGCCATCGCCTTCTTGTTCAGGTTCACGCAGTAGTTGGACAGCGCGTCCTGGTTCCGCCGGTTCGGCTTCTCCTCCCGCTCCTGCTCCTGGTGGCCCTCGGACTGGGTGCCGCCGCCGCTGCCGGTGCCCTGCACCGTCCGCTGCGTGGATCGGCCCGGCGCCTTGGCAATGCCGTGACTGATGAAATTCACCGCATCCAGCCGGGTCATGTCCTGGAGCTGGAGGAAATACACCGCGTGGCTCTCGCGTTCCGAGAACAAGGCCACCAGCACGTTGGCCCCGGTCACCTCGTCGCGGCCGGAGGACTGCACGTGGATCGCGGCCCGTTGCACCACGCGCTGGAAGCCGGCGGTGGGCTTCGGATCGCCGGGCCGGTCGGTGGCCAATCCGGCCAGGTCCTTGTCGAGGAACTCACCCAGATCACTGCGCAGCTTGTCCAGGTCCACACCGCAGGCTCGCAGCACCGTCGCCGCATCGGTGTCATCGGCCAGGCCAAGCAGCAAATGCTCCAGCGTCGCGTATTCGTGGCGACGCTCGCTCGCCAGCGATAGCGAGCGGTGCAGCGTCTGTTCTAGGTTCCGTGAAAGCATGATAGTCGACGCTCCTAAGCGCTGGGGTCCGGAGACCGGACCGGATCGTCTGCAGGCAAAGTCCCCGCCACGGCTCTTGCCGCATGAGTCATGTAGCCATGGCCCTGGAAATAGCGGGCATCATTCCTTCTCGATCGTGCATTGCAGAGGGTGCTGGTTTTGCCGGGCGAGGTCCATGACCTGGGTCACTTTGGTCTCGGCTACCTCGTAGGTGTAAACGCCGCACACCCCGACCCCCCGCCGATGCACATGTAGCATGATCCGGGTGGCCTCTTCACGGGATTTCTGGAAGAACCGCTCGAGCACGTGGACGACGAACTCCATCGGCGTGTAGTCGTCGTTCAGCATCAGAACCTTGTACATAGCCGGCTTGCGGGTTTTCGGCCTGGTCTTGACGACCACGCCGGTGTTCGGGCCTTCCGTATTGGTCCCGCGCCTGTCGCTATCGCTCATTCTCTACTTCCGCGCCTATCCGTCGCGCCGCGTTATCCCGTCAGCCGGAGCCAGAACCCGGACGTCCCCCGCTGTCACCAGGCTGGGGAGCATATCGGAAGCCGCGGCCGTGTTGAAAGACCCTAGCGCGTCCCGCAGCAGAAAACAGCGGCCCCCGGTAAGAAAGCGGCGACCGGATCCAGCCCTGCCGTCGCGATTGGCTGCGGCCCTCCCGTGCTTTTCTCGTCCATCCAGTCGGCCGTTGACGCCGTGGCGCGGTCCCGCCCCGCTTCCCGCCACCAGCCGTTCGCCCAGGCTTCCGAGGACGCGCGGCATGGCGGCGGAGCCGGAAAAAAGCAAGGCCCGGGACGGTGCCCGGGCCTTTCCAGCAATCTACCTGCCGCAAGCTGGCGGGGAGGCAGCGCGTCCCACCCCGCCGGATCGCGGGTCGCAGCCGTCGCTCAGGCCGACTTCGCGAACTTCTCCACCGCCAGGCTGACGCGCGCCGTGATCGGTGCGATCGCCTGCTCCGTCAGCTTGAACGAGGCGTCGGTCAGCTTGCCGGACTCGGCCAGCGCCTTCTCCAGCGTCGAGCGGGCCAGGCTGGCCTGCAGGTCCATCGCGTCCTTCAGCGACTTGACCGTGGTCAACGCCTTGAAGGTCGACATGGTCTCGTCGAACGAGGCCTGCGCGTTGGCGGCGACCTGCTTCGACAGATCCTGCACGCCGGCGGCCCAGATCTGGCCGGACTTCAGCAGCGCCTCGAGGTTGCCCTGGCTGAACGCCACGAACTCTTCCGCCGTCTTCATTGCCTTCTCCATGCCTTCCTTCATCTTGGCCTGGGTTTCGGTGAACCCCGCAGCCGCCTTGGTCATGCCGTCCTTCAGGCTGGTGACCGTAGCCTCGATTCCCTTGGTGGCCGTGTCTTCGGTTATCATGGCCGTCTCCGTTGCCTTTGGTTTCATGCTCATCGATTCGCCCTCGCGAGGGGCCGCGCCCATGGGTCGTGGCTGGGCAACGCGCCGGTTGGAATACTTTGCTGCATTGCAGCAACGCCCCCGATATAGGCCAGGCACGGTTTCTGATCAAGTGAATATTGTGCACCGCACAAAAACCTCAGGGCAGGCTTGCCGGCCGAACGCCCCGAGCGGTCCTAGCATCGCCCCGTAACCCGCTCACTTTTTTCGGTTTTCCACGGCTTCACGCTGGACAGGTCAGTATCCGGCGCCTTAGGTTGCGCTGGCCGCTGGGACTGTGGGGGTTACGGATGCGCACGATGCCGCGCTGGGGACGCAACTTTCCTTCGCGTGCCCGCGCGCTGCTGATCGCGTTATCCGCACTCGCTCTCCTCGCCCCGCAGTCTCGCCCGGCGCAGGCGCAGGTCGGCTCCGAGCGGTTCAGTTCCATCGTGGTGAACGCCGCCAGTGGCACCATCCTGGAATCGGCCGATCCAGACGCGCTGCGCCACCCGGCAAGCCTCGCCAAGCTGATGACCCTCTACATGGCGTTTGAGGCACTGCGCGACCGCCGCATCACGCTGGACACCCCTGTGCCGGTCTCCTTCCACTGCGCCTCCATGGAGCCGACCAAGCTGGGGCTGAAGCCCGGCATGCCGTTCGTGGTGGGGCAGGCGATCCTTGGCATGGTCACGCTCTCGGCGAACGACGCGGCTTGCGCGCTCGGAGAGTTACTCGGCGGCAGCGAGGACCGGTTCGGCGAAATGATGACCCTGCGCGCTCGCGCCCTCGGGATGCCGCACAGCACCTTCACCAACGCGTCGGGTTTGCCGGATCCCGACATGTGGACGTCAGCGCATGACATGGCGGTGTTGGCCCGCCACCTGATCACCGACTTCCCCGAGGATTACCACTACTTCAGTACCACCAGCTTCGTGTTCCGCGGCGTAACCATCTTCAACCACGACACGATGCTGAAGGTGTATCCCGGCGCCGATGGCCTCAAGACCGGCTACACCAATGCCTCCGGCCACAACCTGGTCACCAGCGCCGTGCGCGACGGCGTGCGGCTGATCGGGGTGGAGATGGGTGCCGCCAGCAACGGCGAGCGCGACATCTATATGGCATCGGTCCTGAACGCCGCCTACACGGGGATAGACGTGCCCGTCGGCCGCCCGACCGAGGTGGCCAACCGGATTGCGCTCATGGGTGTGGCCCACGCCGCCACACTCAACCATTCTCCTCGCATGACCGTGGAACGGGAAACGCACCTCGCGGCGGCAGAGCAAGCGCAGCACGGTTCGCGCACGCGGCCGGCCGGCGTTGCGGCGACCTGGGCCGTGCAGGTGGGCGTCTACCGGAACGAGAGGATTGCGCGTGAGGCCGCGTTCACCGCGCACCGCCTGGCGGATGACGGCGAGCCGCGGGTCGAGCGCACCAGCGCCCGCGGCCGGGAAGCGTGGCGCGCCCAACTGGTCGGCCTGACCGGTCCAGAAGCAGAAGGCGCATGCAGCCGCCTCGCGCACCATCGCACCCCCTGTATGGTGGTGCGCCCGGAAGCCCGCGAAGTCGCCAGCCGCTGACCGCAGCAGCTTTTCGCGTCGCCGCCGGCACCGGCCGGCGCCGCCGCCGGCACGTCAGCCGAGATATTTCTCCACCACCTCCGGCGGGCGAATGCGCGCATCGGTCGGCTCTTGTCCGAACTCCCGCAAGGCGCGCCGCTGGCGCAGCAGATCCCAGGCCTGGTCCAGCGCAACACCAATGGTCTTGAGCCGATCACGGTCGGCATCGGAGGCGACACCCCGGCCCAGGATTTGCTCCTCCTCGGCCACCAGCCGTTGGATGTGGTCGAGTACCGTCTGGTCGCTGGTGGTCTGATTCATCGTCGCGATCCTCCCGTCGTCCCAAGCCTGCAATCCGGAGCCAGAAAACTGCGGCCATGCCACCCCACCCTATGTCATTGCGAGGCCCCAAGGGGGCCGAAGCAACCTTGGTCGGGCAGACCCAGGGGTGCCGTTCGCCCACCCGACCCGGCTTGCTTCGGCCGATCAGGGCCTTGCAATGACATCAGGGGGCGGGGCGATACCTCACGCCGCGTTCTTGCCGCCGTATCGCCGCACCCGCAGATCCGCTTGCTCCTTGTGCGCGGCGAAATTCTCGATCGCGCACAGTCGCGAGCAATACTCGCCGATCATGGCGGTCGCCTCCGGGCTGACCTCCTGCCAGGTCACCGTCTTCAGGAACTTCCCCACCCACAGCCCACCGGTGTAGCGCGCCGCGCGCCTGGTCGGCAGCGTGTGGTTGGTGCCGATCACCTTGTCGCCATACGCAACGTTGGTCTCCTTGCCGAGGAACAACGAGCCGTAGTTGGTCATGCGGTCCAGGAACCAGCGCGGGTTGCGGGTCAGAACCTGAACATGCTCCGAGGCGATGCGGTCGGCTTCGGACACCATCTCGTCGTCGGTGTCGCACAGGATCACCTGGCCGTGGTCGCGCCAGGCCACACCGGCGACGTCCGCGGTGGGCAGGCGGGCGAGCTGGCGGTCGATCTCCGCCTGGATGCCGTCCGCAATCCTTGCCGACGTGGTAAGCAGGATCGCCGGCGAAGTCGGTCCATGCTCCGCCTGGCCAAGCAGGTCGGTGGCGCACATCTCGGCGTCGGCGGTGTCGTCGGCGATGATCAGCGTCTCCGTGGGACCGGCCAGCAAGTCGATGCCGACGCGGCCAAAGAGTTGGCGCTTCGCCTCCGCGACAAAGGCGTTGCCGGGGCCGACCAGCATATCGACTGCCGGAATGCCGGCGGTGCCCAGCGCCATCGCCGCCACCGCCTGGATGCCGCCGAGCAAATAGATCTCGTCGGCGCCGGCAAGGTGCATGGCGGCGACGGTCGCGGCCGGCGGCACGCCATTCAGCGGCGGCGTGCAGGCCGCGACGCGCTTCACCCCGGCGACCTTGGCGGTGAGCACTGACATGTGGGCCGATGCCACCATCGGGTAACGGCCGCCCGGGACATAGCAGCCGACACTCGCCACCGGGATGTTGCGATGGCCAAGACGGACGCCGGGCAGGGTTTCCACCTCGATGTCGCGCAGCGCGGCCTTCTGCGCCTCGGCAAAGTTACGGATCTGCGTCTGCGCGAACCTGATGTCGTCGATGACCTGCGCCGGCAGGCCGCCGATCAGGGACTGGATCTGATCCGGCGACAGGCGGAACGACGCGGGTTCCCACCGGTCGAATTTCGCGGAGAGTTCGCGCACCGCCATCTCGCCGCGGGCGGCGATGTCGTCCAGGATCGCCTCGACCGTCTGCCGCACCTTGCGGTCGGCTTCGCGCTTCTCGGATTCAGACGCGCCCTGTTTCAGGTAGCGGATCATCGCCCAGGCCCCTTGCTGCCGGTCATCCGCGGCCGGCGACGCGCCGTGCCGTGCGGCCGAACATAGCCAACCGGTCGGTGCCGATGAAGCCGGCCGCAACCGCGGCGGCGCTTGCCAGCACGACCGAGGCCGCGACAAAGGCCGATGCCGTCCCCGAGCCGCCGCCAGCCATCAGCGCGCCGAACAATGCCACGCCGATGGCGCCTCCGGCCTGGCGCGCCGCATTCAACACGCCAGAACCGACGCCTGCCCGCGACCGTGGCACCGTCGCCAGCAATGCCGCGGTCATCATTGGCACGGCGAGGCCAATGCCCAACGGCAGCAGCACCAGGCCTGGCAAAATCATGCCGTAGGGCGTGGTCGGACCGATGTCACGCAGCAGCCAGGTGCCAATCGACGCAAGCGCCAGTCCTGCCGTCATGATAATGCGTGGCGATGCCAGCCCCGCGAGCCGGCCAGCGGCGACATTGGCGGCAAAGATGGCAAGCGCAAATGGCAGCAAGGCAAGCCCGCTGCGCCATGGCGACAGGTGGTGCGTCTGCTGGAAATACAGCCCGAGCACGAACAGCGCACCGTACAGCGCCAGGTTCAGCAGGAAGCCCACACAGGTGGCAGCGCTGAACGTCGGATGAGCAAACAAGCCGAGCGGCAACATCGGCCGCGCCGCGCGGCGTTCCACGGCGACGAGGCCGGCAAATGCGACGGCCGCGGCGGCAATGCCACCCCATACCACCGGCGACGACCAGCCGAGCGGGCCCGCTTCGATCACGGCGCCGGCTATCAGAAACAAACTGAGAATGGCGAGCGCCTGGCCCGAACGGTCCGCGCCGCCGTCATGCACCGCGGCTTCATCGACATGGCGGGAGGTGAGCCAGATGGCGGCAGCCACAATCGGGAGGTTGATCGCAAACACGCCGCGCCAGCCGATCGCCGCGATCAGTGCGCCGCCCAACACCGGACCCAGCGCCAGGCCCACGCTGCCGGCCGCCGTCCACAGGCTGATCGCGCGTGCGCGGATATGGGCGTCGTCGCGCGCGGCCTGGTTCAGCAATGCCAACGAACATGGCACCAGGGTCGCGGCGCCGATGCCCTGCACGGCGCGCGCGGCGATCAATGTGGCGGCGCCCGGCGCCAGCGCGCAGCCCAGCGAGCCAACCAGGAACAACCACAGGCCGCCAACAAAGACACGGCGCGAGCCCAGCCGGTCACCCAATGCGCCAGCGGATAACAGCAGCGATGCGAAGGTGATCGCATACGCGTCAACGGTCCATTGCAGCACCGCAATGCCGACCTGGAGGTTCCGACCAATGCTCGCGAGCGCGACGTTCACAATAGAGACATCGAGCTGAACCAGCAGAAACCCAAGACCGGTGGTGAGCGTGGTGAGGGTGAGATTTGATCGGACCATGTCTCGTCTCCGACGATTCTGCCAAAGACCATGGTGCGTCAGGGCGGTGAGGTCGCGGGCAAACAGTTCCGCCGGGGCCGAACTGTCCGCACGGCCCTCGCAGCAACTCGGCGTCCCGACGCGTTGCCCGCGCCATTCCAGGACAAGACCTGGTACGCCGTTCTTCGTGGCGGGGTCCGGCAGTTACCAGGGGCAATGCACAGTTGGCGGGGCTATTCCGCCGTCCAACCGCCATCGACCAGAAGCGTCGTGCCGGTGACCAGTGCCGCGGCGTCCGATGCCAGGAACACCACCGCGCCCATCAGATCCTCCAACGTGCCCAGCCGCCCGAGCTTGATCCGCTGCAGCACGTCATCGCGGAATGCCGTGTCCTGGAAGAACGGCCGGGTCAGAGGCGTGTCAATGAACGTCGGGCCGATCGAATTCACCCGCACACCATGCGGCGCGAGTTCGACCGCCATCGCCTTGGTCAGCCCCTCGATACCGTGCTTGGTCATGCAATAGACGGTGCGACGAGCGGCGCCGACGTGCGCCATCTGCGACGACATATGAATGATCGAGCCGCGCACGCCGGCGTCCACCATGCGGCGTGCCACCGCCTGCGCCACGAAGAATGCGGCGCGCTGGTTCAGCAGCGTGATGGCGTCGTAATCCTCCTCCGTCACCTCGAGGAACCAACGCGGCCGGTTGGTGCCGGCATTGTTCACCAGCACGTCGAACGGTGCCTGGCGGGCGATGGCCGCGCGCACCGCCGCGGCATCGGTGACATCCAACACCAGCGGCTCGGCGCTGCCGCCTTCCGCGCGGATTTCCTCTGCCACCGCGCCGATCTCGGTCGCGGTGCGCGCCGCCGGCACGACATGCGCGCCGGCCTGAGCCAGCGCCGCGGCGCACGCCATGCCGATGCCGCGGCCAGCGCCCGTGACCAGCGCGCGGCGCCCGTCCAGCCGCAGCGACGGTGTCCGCGGTAAGGTCATTGCGATAGCTTCTCCAGGCTTTGCCGGTTGGTCGGCGGTCCCAGGATGCCGACCGACAATACGATCACCAGCATCGCGATGGCGATCATGGTGAACACGCCGGGCGGGCCATAGGTCGACAGCAGGAACGTCACCGCATACCCCACCAGAATTGAACTTACCCTGCTCCAACTGAAGGTGAAGCCCACCGCCTGGGCACGTATCCGCGTCGGGAACAGCTCGGCGGCATAGGGATGGAAAATGCTGACCAGCCAGTTGAGGCACAGTGAAACCAGCGCGCCGCACAGCAGGATCGCACCGTCGGAGCGCGACTGCGAGAACAACACGCCAAACACGCCGATGCCGATTGCCGTGCCGACGAGCTGCCATTTGCGTTCGAACCGCTCGGCAAACAGCAGGCCGAGCCCGGCACCGACCGGTGCCAGCAGCACGATCATGGTGGTGAAAGCCAGCGAGTGCGCGATGGCAAAGCCCTGCTTCACCAGCATGATCGGCACCCAGATGGCGAAGCCGAACGCGGCGATGGTCTGGCAGAACTGGAACAACGACAGCATGACGGTGCGGCGGATATAGGGGCGGCCGAACATCTCGCTCCATTTGCCAGGCGCGACGATCGCTTCGACATGGTCGAGGTCCGGCGCCGGCAGTTCGCGCCCCAGTTCGGCGCGCACACGCGATTCCATCTGGCGCATCACGGCGTCGGCTTCGTCGTGGCGGCCGTGCGTTTGCAGCCAGCGCGGCGATTCGGGAATGCTGCCGCGAATCAACCACACCGCGATGCCACCCAGAGCGCCGGCAATCACCACCCAGCGCCAGCCGCTGAGCCCCAGCACGGTATGCGGTACAAGCAGGTAGGAAAGAAAGAAAGCGACCGGGCCGGAGGTCAGCACGACCAGGATGGCGAATGCCATGTAGCGGCCGCGCCAACGCCGCGGCGTGATCTCGGAGATGAACGAGTCGTTGTTGATGAGCTGCACGCTGATGCCGAAGCCGGCAATGAAGCGCAGCACATCGATCCAGACCGCCGAGGACAGGAACGCGGTGATGAAGATCGCGACGGAGTAGACCAGCATCGACCAGGTGAAGGTTGCGCGCCGGCCGAAGCGGTCGGAGATCCAGGTGAACAGGAATGCGCCGACGAACATGCCCAGGAAAAACGCCGCGAGAAACGTTGCGAAACTGTTCCACGCAAACAGGCCGGCTTTCGATGCGGTGTAGATGTGGCGCGTCAGGCCGAGGGAAATACCACCGGGCATCGAGAATTCATAGAACTCGAACCAGCCGCCGATCGCGATCAACACGACAAGCTGCACGAAATAACGCGACGGCGGCAGGCGATCCAACCGTGCCACGATCGAAGCGGTTTGCTGGCTGGTGTCCAATGGACGGTTTCCTTTGGTTGTCTGGCGATGTCATCGCGCCCCATGGTCATTGCGAGGAGCGCGGCGACGAAGCAACCCCGATCACGCGAACGCACGGATCGTGCGCCTATCTGACCAAGCTTGCTTCGTCGCCGCGCTCTTCGCAATGACACGCGGGTGGGAGCGCGCGCGCACCGTGTCGGGCGCGCCTCAGTTCTTGGTTCGGCAGGCTGACGTTGGCAACGCCCGGCGCTGGCGCGCCAGTTCGAGCCGGAGCACGCTACGCGTGCAGCACCTCGTCCAGGTGCCATTCTTCGGCGGATGCACCGGCCAGGGCCTGGATGCGCTCCTCATCCGCGCCAAGCTCCGCCGCCTTGCCGGTATAGACGATCTCGCCATTCTCCAGCACGTACGCGTCGTCCGCGATCTCCAACGCGACGCGCACATTTTGTTCCACCAGAAGCACGGAAATGCCCTCGTCCCGCATCTGCGCCACGATGCGAAATACCTCTTTCACGATCAGCGGCGCCAGCCCCTGCGAGGGTTCGTCCAGGATCAGCAGCTTCGGATTCAACAGCAGCGCCCGCGCGATCGACAGCATCTCTTGCTCACCGCCCGAAAGCTGCCGGCCGCGGTTGGAGCGGCGCTCGTGCAGACGCGGAAACAACTGATAGATGCGCTGAATGTTCCACGGGCCCGGCCGCTCGAACGGCACTTCAAGGTTCTCCGCCACGGTGAGGTTGGCAAAGATCTTGCGCCCCTCCGGTACGAAACCGACACCAAGCTGCGCCACGCGATAGGGCGGCAGGCCGGTGGTCTCGCGGCCGAAAATCTGCACCCGCCCGCTGCGCGGCGGCGTAAGGCCGACCAGGCTTCGCAGCGTCGTGCTCTTGCCGGCGCCGTTGCGGCCCAGCAGCGTGGTGATCCTGCCTGCCGCCACTGTCAGACCGACATCATGCAGGATGTGGCTCTTGCCGTAGAACGTGTTCAGGCCCTCGGCCTGCAATGCGGCGGTCATGTCCTATACCCTTTGAAGCGGCAACCAGCCGGAGCAGTACGTGATTGCGAGGCACAAAGTGCCGAAGCGATCTCGGGCAACAAGCACGTGGCCCCGACCGAGGTTGCTTGGTCTCGCCGCGACGTGCTCGCGGTTCTCGCCATGACAGCGGGGGAAAGTTCTCACTCCGCCTTCCCCAGATACGCCGCCTGCACGTGCGGGTCGGCGGCAATCTCGGCCGGCGTGCCGTCGGCCAGCAACTTGCCCTGATCCAGCACGCTGATGCGGTCTGCGAGATTGAACACCACCCGCATGTCATGCTCGATCAGGACGATGGTGTAATTCGAATTGCGGTGGAGCCGGCGGATCAGGCCGGCGATTTGATAGGTCTCTTGCTCACCCATGCCGGCGGTCGGCTCGTCGAGCAATAGCAGCCGCGGCTGCAGGGTCAGCGCCATGGCGATTTCCGCCGCGCGCTGGTCGCCGTGCGACATTTCGCCCACCAGTCGGTCGCCCTTGCCGGCCAGCCCGACCAGCCCGAGCAACTCCTCGATCCGCGCTTCCACCTGCGCTGCAGCCGCCTTGCCGCGCCACAGCGACAGCTTCATGCCGGCGGCACTCTCGGCGCCGATGCGCACGTTCTCCCGCACGGTCAGCTCGGGAAAGATTTCGGTGATCTGGAACGTCCGCGCCATGCCCCGCGCGACCCGCTTCGCGACCGGCAACCGCGTGACCACCTCGCCGTCGAACACGATGTCACCGGAGGTGGGCGGAAAGAAGCCCGAGATGGTGTTGAAGAACGTCGTCTTGCCGGCGCCGTTGGGGCCGATGATGGCGCGCAGCTCGCCCGCCGCCACCGTCATCGACACATCCTGCACCGCGCGCAGGCTGCCGAAATGCTTCGACACGCCGCGCACTTCCAGCATTGCGGTCATTGCGCGCCTCGCCGCTGGAACATGCCCAGCAATCCCCTTGGGAAGAACAACACGACCAGCACGAAGATCAGGCCCACGAAGCTCATCCAGTTCACCGTCATGGATGAGATGTAGTCTTGCAGCACCACGAACACCGCCGCGCCGATCAGCGGCCCCCAGAACGCGCGCATGCCGCCCATGACGGCCATGATCACGATCTCGCCCGACAGCGAGTAATGCAGCGCCATCGGATCGGCGAAATTGTTCAGCAGCGCGTAGAGCGAGCCGGCCAGCGCGGTGAAGAAGCAGGAGATGGTGAAGGACAGCCAGATATGTCGCTCGATCGGAATGCCGAGGAAGCGAGCGCGCCGCTCGTTCTCGCGAATGGCCAGCAACGTGCGCCCGAACGGCGACGCCAGCAGGAACCCCTGCAATGCCACCGCGACGGCGAACACGAACAACAGGAAGTAGTAGAAGATCGTGCCATTGTTGGTGATGTCGATGGTGGTAATGCCGAGATTGATTGGCGCGCGCTCGAAGCCGCGCAACCCGTCATAGCCGCCGGTCAGGTCGTTCCAGGTATAGGCGATGTAGAAGCCGATCTGGCCGAATGCCACGGTGGCCATGGCGAAATACACGCCGCGCCGGCGCACGATCAGCGCACCGACGACCGCACCGGCGACGCCGCCCAGCAAGGTGCCCGCCAGCAAGGCCAGGGGTGTGGAGGCGGCGACAAATTTCAGTGCCAGTCCGGCGCCATACGCGCCCAGCCCGAAATACGCCGCGTGGCCGAAGCTCATGACGCCGGTGAAGCCGAGCAAGATGTTGAAGGACATCGCGGCGAGGCCCAGCACCAGCACACGGCCGGCCAGCGCGGTATAGCCGCCCAGCATCGGCAGCCACAGCGGCACGGTCAGCAGCGCCAGCCAGATGACGACCAGCTTCATCCAGTTCTGATCGAACAGCCGTCCTTCGGCGACCGATGCCGTCGAGGTGGTCGCACTGTTCATGACATCATCCCTTCCTCGCCCATCAGTCCGCGTGGGCGGATGATCAGTACCAGGGCCATGATCATGTAGATCACCGCCTCGTTGCCGGACGGCCAGAACACGGTGGTGACCGCGGCGGCCACGCCGATCAGCAGGCCGCCGACCAGCGTGCCCGCCAGGCTGCCGACGCCACCGACGATGATGGCGATGAAGCTCGGCATCAGCAGGTCATCGCCCATGTTGGGATTCAGGCCGATCTGGCCGCCGGCCAGCACGCCCGCGAGGCCTGCCAG
>DATJNA010000276.1:0-7602 GCA_035508435.1 Acetobacteraceae bacterium
TGCAGAACATGCCGGCGCGGCCGATGCCGAACACGGTACCGGGACGCCAGCGGCTGGCCAGCACGCTGTGCATGTCCACCGCATCGTCATTCAAATACTGGCCGTGGCTCAGGTTTTCCCAATGCTCCCCGCCGTCGGTCGAACGCAACGTGCCGCCGACTTCGATCGCCGCGTAGAGCAAGTCCGGATCGTTCACGCTGGCATCCAGCGCCAGCACCCGCTTCGCGGGGTTGGAGCCGGGCGCCGTGGTGATGTCCGGGAAGCGCACGCTCACCGGCAGGCGCATCCAGTGCTCGCCGCCATCGCCGCTGCGATAGATCTCGCAGTTCTCGTAGCCGACGAACATCACGTCGGGATCGGAAGGATGGAACAAAAACGACCATACCGGCAGGCCATGGTCGGGGATGTCGATTCTTTCCCAGTGCTCGCCGCGATCGTTGCTGCGATACGGGCCGGATTGGGTGCCGGCATAGATTTGCTCGGGATGCAGCGGATGCACGGCCAGCGCGCGCACCGCTGGCGCCTCCGGCAGGCCGTTGCGCAGCGCCTCCCAACCGTCGCCGCCGTCCGCCATGCGATAGAGGCCGGACTGTACCGCGCGCCCGCGCCCGGTTTCTCCAGCCAGGCCGAGATAAATCCACGATCGTTGCTCCGCCATGACCTCGCCCTCCCTGTTGGCTGTGCTGCCGGGGGCAGCCTGCAAGCATCGGTCGCCGACGGCAAGGCATTCTCGCGCGCGGCCGCGTGGCAGGGTCAGCGCGAGGCCCGCGGCAAGCCTGACTTTCTAACAGCCGGTTGTGCGGGCAACGTTGGGGCGGTCATCGTTCTGCGTGAATCCGGAGAAACGCTTATGTCATTCAGTTTTGGCCCCGAGGTCGCCCTCGATCGTCCGGCCTATGTCGATCCCACCACACGCATCTTCGGCCGCGTCAGCGCCGGCGAGGGCAGCAGCTTCTGGCCCTATTGCGTGATACGTGCCGAGGGCGCGGCCGTGCGGATTGGCCGTGCCTGCAACATCCAGGATGGCGCGGTGATCCATGTCGGTGGCGGCCGCGGCACCACCATCGGCGACTATTGCTCCATCGCGCATCGTGCCGTGGTGCATGGAGCCGAGATCGGCAACGACTGCCTGATCGGCATCGGCGCCGTGGTCATGGACGGGGCCAAGGTCGGCCGCCGTTGCATGATCGGTGCCATGGCCCTGGTGCCGCCGGGGATGGAGGTGCCGGATTGCTCGGTCGTCACCGGCGTGCCTGGCAAGGTCACCGCAACGCGCGACAATTTCCAGGCGACGCGGCGCAATGCGCTGATCTATCACCGCAACGCGCTGGCCTATGCGGAAGGACGGCACGATGCGTGGCGGGGCGAAACATTTGCGCAATGGCGCGCTGGGGTATGGCAGAGGCTGCAGGCTGGTGAGGAAGTCGAAATTTGAACCCTCACGCACCGCGACTCGCGCCAAACTGCCGAAGTCGCCTGCTCATCCCGCCACCTGCTCCACCGGTGCGCGGATGCAAGCGGCGGTATGGTCCGGGCCAAGCGTCCGCAGCGGCGGTTCCTGCGCCGTGCACGCCGGTTCGGCGAAGACGCAGCGCGGATGAAAGCGGCAGCCCTGCGGCAGGGCAAAGGGCGGCGGTACCACGCCCTCGATCGCCAGCAGCCGCTCGCGTTGCTCCTCGATCTTGGGAATGCTGCCGAGCAAGCCGAGCGTGTACGGATGTTGCGGATCGTCGAACAACGACGCGCCGGGACCGCGTTCAACGACGCGGCCGGCATACATTACCGCCACCTCGTCGGCCATTTCCGCCACCACGCCGAGATCGTGCGTGATCAGAATGATCGCCATGCCGGTCTGCTGCTGCAACTCACGCAGCAGGCCGAGAATTTGCGCCTGCACGGTGACGTCCAGCGCCGTGGTGGGTTCATCGGCGATCAGCACATCGGGCGCACAGGCCAGCGCCATGGCGATCATCACCCGCTGCCGCATGCCGCCCGACATCTGGTGCGGGTACTCGTCGAAACGACGTTCGGGCGCAGGGATGCGCACGCGCGCCAGCGCCTCGATCGCGCGGGCGCGCAACGCGGCGGCAGAGGCGGAACGATCATGCGCGCGCATCGCCTCGACGATCTGGTCGCCGGCGGTGAACACCGGGTTCAGGCTGGTCATCGGCTCCTGGAAGATCATGGCGATGCGGCTGCCGCGGATCGCGCGCATTTCGGCCGCGGGCAGTTCCAGCAGGTTTTGGCCACCGAAGTCGATTCGGCCAGAGGCGATACGGCCGGGCTGCGGCACCAGGCGCATGATCGACAGCGACAGCACGGACTTGCCACAGCCGGACTCGCCGACGATGCCCAGCGTGCGGCCACGCGCGACGGAAAGATCGACGCCGTCCACCGCGGCGACCTCGCCGTTGGATGTTTGGAAGACGGTGCGGAGGTTTTCGATGCGAAGCAAGTCTGTCATGGGCGGAGACGCAACAGCTTTCGCTTGGCTGTAAAAGAATCAGGAACCGCAGATGAACACAGATGAACACAGCGCGGCCGATGGCCGCAACCAAACATAGGCACGGCGTCCCGCACTTCTGCTGCTAAGCTGGATTGTGACGAGCAATACCAGGACAGCCGGAGGGGAACGCCGTGGCAGGGTTTGTAGCGAAGCACGCCGAGCATGTCATCGGCACGCTCTCGGGGTTTGACCGGCTGGTGTTCCGCGGCACGTTGCGCATGCTGGCGCACCGCGGCGGCATGATGACCTATCTGTCGGCGGCCGAGGTGCTGCTGAAGCATTTCGACGCGCATGCGCGGGCGCTGACCGAGCAATTGAAGGACGCCTCCACCGCGCTCGCCCGGCGGCTCGGGCGACCGGTGAAGTATCTGGCCTCGGCGGCCAGCAACAAAGAGGAGATCGCCCGCGCGATCGCCGAGGCAGACGGCATAACGCGAGGCCTGATCTGCGTCCTGGCCGCGGTCGAACCGTGCCTCACATACGCCGTCGTGCGCGACCGCGCCAACCGGCGCATCGAACTGGAGCCGCGCTGGCGCAAGTGCCTGTTCCACTACCACTACCAGGTGCATCCGCGGTTCGGCTTCATGCATGCCCGCATCCAGACCTGGTTCCCGTTTGCCATCCAGGTCTGCCTCAATGGGCGTGAGTGGTTGGCGCGCAGCATGGATGCTGCCGGGCTGGCCTATCAGCGGCGGGACAACTGCTTCACCTGGTTGCAGCAACCCGAGCGGGCGCAGCGGATGATGGAGCGGCAGTTGCACAGCGACTGGCCTGTCCTGCTGGACGCCATCGCGCGCAGCCTGAACCCGATGCACACGACGATGTTTGCCGATTTTCCCATGGAGTACTACTGGTCCACCTATCAGAGCGAGTGGGCCACCGACATCATGTTCCGTGACCCCGCGGTGCTGTCCCGGCTGTATCCCCGGCTGGTGCAGCACGGGCTGACCACGTTCCTCAGCACCGACGTGATGCGCTTCCTCGGCCGCAAGGTGCTGGCCGGCGAGCGGCTGCCGCCGCGGTTCGCGGCCGAGGTGACCAGCGACGTGAAGCACCGCCCGGAAGGCGTGCGGATCAAGCACCGGGTGGGCGACAACTCGGTGAAGATGTACGACAAGCAAGGCAGCGTGCTGCGGGTCGAGACCACGATCAACGATGTCGACCAGTTCAAGACCTTCCGGCCGCCGGAGAACCAGCCGGATGCCGACCCGAGCTGGCAGCGGATGCGCAAGGGCGTTGCCGACCTGCACCGCCGCGCCGAGGTCTCGCAAGCCTGCAACGAGCGCTACCTGACGGCGATCGCCGCGACCGAGGACACCACGGCGTTGGGCGAACTGACGGCACGGCTGTGCCGGCCGGTGACATATAAGGGGCGGCGGGTGCGGGCGATCAATCCGCACGCGCCGGCGGACAGTGCGCTGCTCGCCGCCATCAGCCGCGGCGAGTTCACGCTGAACGGTCTGCGCAACCAGGACCTGCGCGGCCTGCTGTTCGCCAAACCGGGCCGCACCAAGACGGAGCAGAAGCGCCAGGCCGCGGCGATCTCCCGCAAGCTGCGGCTGCTGCGCGCTCATCATCTGATCCGCAAGGTGCCGCGCACTCACCGATACCACCTGACGGACGCTGGACGAACCATCGTCACCGCGCTGATGGCGGCGCGCAATGCCAACACGCAGGAACTTACAAAGATGGCCGCCTGAGAAAAATCTGCGCGATCTGCGGGGATTTTTAGGGTTAGCAATGCAAATGAACGCTGATGTCTCGTACAGACCCAACCCATTGCGGCTCCCTCACCATCCTCGCGGGTTGACCGGCATTGGCCTCGTGTTTGGGAGTTTGATTGCGGCCTGCGGTCGCATTGTGTTAGAAACACTTTCTTGCGCGGCTGCCCGGCCCGCCAGGCCTGCCATGACCAACGCTTCGTCAACCCATCCTCGACAGTCCGCGCCCATGAACACGGCCCTCGATAACGGATTGATCAACCGTACCCTCGGCCTGACCAACCCCTCAATTGGCCTCGCTTCCACCACCCTTCGCCTGGCCGATGCCGGCATGCCACCCGGCGCGTGAGGCGGTTGGCGTCCCGAACATCCGGCGCGGCACCGCCTCACTTCGGCCGATGCTGCGCGGCCGCTCGCCGGCGCCGCGGTCATGCGCCGAACGCCGCCGCCAGTTCGGGGAAGCTTGCGACGACGATATCGTGCCGCGGGTCCGGCTCGGGGTCCGGCGGCCCTTCCGCGCCCCATTCGTCGGGCCGGCGCACGAACGCAGTACGGTAGCCGCAGGCCTTGGCCGCGTTGAGATCGAAATTGTGGCACGCCACCATGCAGCACTCGCCGGGATCGAGCTGCAGGAACCTGGCGCAGGTCCGGTACGCCTCGGGCAGGACCTTGTACTTGCCGATCGCCTCGCAGGAGATCACGGCATCCCAGGAAATCCCGTTCTGCCTGGCGGTATCGATGACGATCCGAAAGCTCAGCAGGGTGAACGAGACGCAGATCAACCGGCTGCGCAGCCGCGCCAGCGATGCGGGGAAGTCCGGCCAGCATGTCAGGCCATGCATCGCATCCCACCACAGCCTCCGCCGCTCCTGCTCGCCGATCGCGTCAAGCCCGTTGGCGGCGAGCACCTGATCGAGCGCCATGCGGTGAGCGTCGTCGAACGTCATCGTGGCCGGCGCATGCTCGCCATGGTTGAGGATCAATCTGAGCGAGCGGCTACGGAATTCGTTGGCGAGGCTGGCCCAGTCGCGGTCGGCCCCGTGGCGGGCGCCAACCCTGGCGAATGCCGCGCGCATGCCGGTATGCCAGTCAAGAATCGTGCCGCCGGTATCGAAACAAAGTGCCTTCACGCTGGCAACGTCCATCGTCTCACTCCCTCCATTGGCGCCGCCGGCACCGATCCCATGCGCCCGCGGGGTGCCGGGCGGCGCGCGACGTTCCCGCCGCCGGCGGTTTGTCCCGGATAACCGCGGCGCGTTCTTGCACGTTCATCGGCATAACTTGTCCGACCTTGTCGCGGCTGGCATGGCGATTGCTGTGATCCCGGTCGCCGACGGCTCCGGAATTCCGCCCGGACCTGCGCCTGCTCAAAGGATGCCGAGGCCGCGATGCTTCCCGGGAGACCCTGCTGTGGCCGCAACGTGCCGCGCCATCGGGCGCCAGCCAGAGGTCTCGCGGCGGGCGACCGCTGAACGTGCACGTGCTTCTGGCCGACGATGACGCCATTCGCGCCGACGCGCTGATGCGCGTCCTCGCGGCGATCCCGGGCGTCATGCTCAGCCGTCTGCAACCCGGCCAGTTGCTGGTCGATGCCGTCGCCGCGCACGCGCCCGATGTGGTGATCGTCGATATCGCCCGCCCGGACCGCGACACGCTCGACCGCGTGCGGCGCGTGACCGAGGCGGATCCCCGTCCGATCGTGATGTTCGTCGATCAGGACGACCCGGAGTTCATGGAGGCGGCGATCAGTGCCGGCGTTTGCTCCTACAACGTTGCCGGCCTGCCGCCGCCCGACATGCGGCCGATCCTGCGGGCGGCGATCGCATTGTTCCGCCGCCATAAGCAGGCGCGCGACGAGCTGCGCACGGCGCAGACCCGGCTGGAGGAGCGCGGTATGGTCGATCGTGCCAAGGCCCTGCTGATCCGCGAGCGCCGCATGACGGAGCCCGATGCCTATCGCTGGCTGCGCCGCCGCGCCATGGCGAGCGGCCGGCGGATTCCGGAGATCGCCCGCGACCTGCTGCATGAGACGCCGCATGACCGACCGTTGCCTGACCGGCCGTTGCGCGACCAGCCGCCGCATCTCCGGCGGCAGCAGGACCAGGCGCCGCATGACCAGCCACTTCGTGATCAGCCGCCGCATGATCCCGGGAAGCCGCTGCCATGACCAGGCCCATCCGGATCGGCCTGCTGCGTCTTGCCGACAGCGCCCCCGTCCTGGTCGCCGCCGACCGCGGCCTGTTCGAGGACTGCGGCGTCGCGGTGCAGATCAGCGTCGAGCCGTCCTGGGCCAACATCGCCGACAAGCTGACCTACGGTTTGCTCGACGCGGCGGTGATGTTGCCGCCGCTTGCGCTGGCCTGCACGCTCGGCCTGCGCGG
Organism: Acetobacteraceae bacterium; assembly: GCA_035508435.1. GTDB lineage: Bacteria > Pseudomonadota > Alphaproteobacteria > Acetobacterales > Acetobacteraceae > JASHVB01. Next base: position 6,609 of record DATJNA010000276.1, read on the forward strand.
CGTGCGGGCGCCGCTGCTGGTGCCGATGGGGATCAGCCAGGGCGGCAATTCGGTGGTGCTGAGCACGTCGGCCGCCGCGGCGGTGGGCGGCGGGACGAGCGCGATGACGACGGGACAGCGTTTCGCCGCCTGGGCGCGCGCGCAGCCGGAACCGCCGCGCCTTGCCGTCGTGCATGTGTTTTCCACGCATAATCTGCTGCTGCGCTATTGGCTTGCCGCCTGCGGCGCCGACCCGGATCGCGACGTGCGCATCGTCGGCGTGCCGCCGGAACTGGTCGTGGCGGCAATGGCGGAAGGCGCCGTTGCCGGATTCTGTGCCGGCGCGCCGTGGGGCGGCGTGGCGGAGGCGGACGGTGCGGGGCGCGTGGCGCTGGGCAGTTCCGAGATCTGGGCCTCCCACCCCGAGAAATGCCTGGCCGTGCGTGCCGTCTGGGCGGCGGACAGTCCGATGCTGCTGCAAGGCTTGTTGCGGGCGCTGCTGCGCGCCGGACGGATCTGCGACGACCCGGGGCAGGCGGAGGCTGTGGCGGACCTGCTGGGTCCGGAGTTTCTCGGCCTGTCCCGCGCCGCCTGCCGGGCCGCGCTGCCGGGCGGCGGTGCCAGGGAGCTGCTGCGATTCCATGCGCCCGCGGTCTGGTTCCCCTGGCGTGGTCACGCCATATGGTTTTTGGGCCAGATGCGCCGCTGGGGCTGGTTGGACGGCGGCGCGGAGCAGGTGGGGCTGGCGGCGGAGAGTTATCGTCCGGAGCTGCTGGAGCCGGTGGCACGGTCCGAGGGGTTGAACTGGCCGGACGTGACCCGTCGCCCGCCACAGCGGCACCGCGCGGCGTGGCTCTGGGAGGCGGATCCGCAGCCGCTGAATATGCAGGCTGACGCATTGTGCGACGACTGAATTTTATGCAACATCTAAGGCAATAGCCTAGAAATCGTCCATTCTACGGCGTTGTGTGGGTCGGGATCGCGGCAATCCCGGGCTTTGCCGCGTTGGCAAGCA
>DATJNA010000277.1:0-6074 GCA_035508435.1 Acetobacteraceae bacterium
GTGTCGCCCGACGGCGACGGGGGGAGACTCTACCGAGCGCGGGGACGTGGGTTCAACGTCGCAAGGGGCGTGTCACAGGGATGTTAGGCAGGTTTCTACAGACCAAGGCACCCTTGGTGCGGCTGATCGCCGAAAGCCGATGTAGGATGCGCCACGCATAGGGTGAGGGCAACCGGCGATGGCGAGGGCAGCGGCAGGAGCAGCATCAGCAGCATCATCGGCGGCGGCGGGCGGGGAGACAGCCGCCGTGCTGGCAGCGTTGCAGGCGGAGGTTGCGGCTCTGCGGCAGGCCCTGGCGTTGATGCTGGAGGCGCAGGCCACGCAGACGGAGATGCTGCGGCAGCTGATGGAGGCGGCGGCAGCACCAGGCGAATCGGAGACTGCGCTGTCGGAGGCGCTGGCGCAGATCGCCGCGATCCTCAACCGTCAGACCAGCGAGATGACGGCGATCCAGGCGGTGCTGCTGCGGCTGCCGGAGGATGTCGGCCAGAGCGTGGCGGCGGGGGTGCGGGAGGCGCTGTCCGGTGGCTGAGGGAAGAGTCCGCCGATGCTGACCTACCGGACCGGAGCGGCCGGTGCACCGTCGGCGGCACGTGCCATGGCAGACCATCTGCTGGAACAGACGCTCCCCGCCGCACAGGCGGACCTCGCGGCCTACTACCAGCGCGGCGTGGCGCCAGCGGAGGCCGGGCATACGGTGACACTCGCAGAACCGCGGCGGGACATGGACCCGCGCGTGGCAGACCTGCTGGGGATCGACCCGAACCGGGCGCCGGACGTCGACGCCATCGCCCAGCTCCTGGCGGGCAACCGGGCGGACGGCGCGCCGATCCCGGGCAAGCAGGTGCAGCGCGCAAGCGAGAGCTTGGCCGCGCTGTTGGGGCTGGCGCCCGGCACGCTGCCTGGCGCGGCGCAGATGGCGAACATTCTGAACGGAAGGCGGGCGGACGGATCTGCGCTGCCGGAGGACCGGGCAGCGACAATCCAGGCGCGCGCGCTGGCGCTCTATGGCTTTCACGCCAACCGGGAGCCGCGTGCCGAGGAACGGGAGAATCTGCTCGCCGGGCAGCGGGCGGACGGATCGGCGCCCGGGCGGGCGGCTCTGCTGGACGGACTGTCGGCGACGCGGTCGCGCATCGGCTACGTCGATCTGTGCTGGTCGGCGGACAAATCGGTGTCGCTGGCCTGGGCCTTCGCACCGACCGAGGCGGAGCGCGCGATCATCGCCGCGGCGCATCACGACGCGGTGGACGCGGCGATGCGCCACGTGGAGCGGGAACTCGGCCGGGCACGCAAGGGCAAGGCGGGCCGGGAAGGATTCGAACCCGGGCGGATCGGCTGGCTGCGCTTCGAGCACTATGCCAGCCGCCCGACGGTGGAGGTGCCGCGGCGCGATGCGGCGACCGGCGAGGCCTATACCGAGCTAGTGACTCTGAAGGTCGCCGGCGATCCGCAGCTCCATACCCATGTCGCGGTGCCGAATGCCGTGCTGACCGAAAGCGGCCGGGTCGGCGGGCTGGACCTGCAGCGGCTGGAAGGCCGGGTGCATGAATGGGGCGCGCTGTACCAGGCGCATCTTGCGACCAACCTGCGCCGGCACGGCATCGACGTAGCGCTGGACGAGGCGACCGGTGCAGCGCGGATCACCGCGATCCCCGATTCGGCGCGCGCGGCGTTCTCCAAACGAACCATGAACGGGACCGAGGCGGCGCGCAGCTATGCGGCGGGACTCGGCCTCGACTGGGACGGTCTCGATGCGGAGCGGCGAATCGGTCTGGCCAAACGCGGCGTGCAGGGCGATCCGCGGCAGGCGAAGCAGGATGACCTCAGCGATTGGGCGGCCTGGCGGCGCGAGGCGGCGGCACTCGGTTGGCGGCACGCGAGCGTGCTGCGGCCGGAGCCGATTCCGCTGCCAACGCGGGAGGAACGAATCGAGCAGGCGTATCAGGCCGCGCTCACGCTGCTGGACCGCGACCTGCAGCGGCGGGCGGTGGCGGATGCATCGGTCGCACGAACAGCGGCGGCACGGGGATTGATCGCGTCCGGGGTCGAGAGCGCCGCGGAGATCGACGACGTCGTGCGTGCCTTCGTCAGCCGCGGGGCGCGCCAGGACGGGCAGGCGGTGGGGCTGATCTGGGGGCAGACCGCCGACGCCCAGGGCCGCGAGCGGGTGAAGCTGACCACCACCCTGCATGTCGACCGCGAGACCGAGCTGATTGCGCTGGCACAGAAAGCGGCGGCGGATCGCAGCGGCGCGCTTGGCAGCGATGCGATTGCGGCGGCGGTGGCGCGGGCGGGATGGGATTTCGCAGGGACGGAGCACGGCCAGGCGCAACGGGCGCTGATCGACCGGCTGGGGCAGGGCGGGCGGCTGGCGGTGGCGATCGGCGTCGCCGGGTCGGGTAAATCGACGGTGCTGGCGCCGTTGGTGGATGCCTGGCAGCGCGACGGGCGGCAGGTCTATGGCGCCGCGCTTGCCTGGCGGCAGTCGGACGACCTGGCCGCGGCCGGCATCGCGGAAAAAGATCGGGCGGCCGTCTCGGTATTCCTCGATCGCGCGGGCAAGGGACAGATTCACCTCGACCCCCGTAGCGTCGTGGTGGTGGACGAACTCGGCCTGCTGGGGACGCGGCAGCTGCTGGACCTGCTGCGGGTGCAAGCCGCGACGGGCTGCCAGGTGGTGGCGGTGGGCGACCCGAAGCAGTGCCAGGCGATCGAAGCCGGGCCGGTGATCGAGTTGCTGCGCCGGGCGCTCGGCGCCGAAGCGGTGCCGGAGCTGCTCAGCACGGTGCGCCAGCAGAGTGCGCGTGAGCGGGAGACCAGCCTGATGTTCCGCGACGGCCGCGCGGCGGAGGCGCTGGCGCTGAAGCGCGGCGACGGCACCGCGCAGCTCGTGCCCGGCGGCTACCGGGAGGCAGTGGAACATGTCGCTACACTCTGGGCCGCACGGCATGCGGCGCACGGGCACGACCCGGGGTACACGCTGACGGTCAGTGCGCCGAGCAATGCCGATGCGCGGGCGATCGGCGCGGCGATCCGCGAACATCGGCGGAATGCCGGCGAGATCGGATCCGACCGGGTGGTGGTCGATGCCTGCGATCAGTTGGGCGGCGCCTATGCGCTGCCGCTGGCGGTGGGCGACCGGGTGCGGCTGTTTGCGCGAACCAACGCTGCCTATGCCGATCGCAGCCGCGGCATCATCGGCAACAACGGGTCGGTCCTGACGGTGTGCGACATCGGCGCCGCCGGCGTCACGTTGCGGAATGCGCAGGGCAGCGAAGGCCTGGTGAAATGGGACACGCTGCGTGACCCCGCCAACGGGCGCATCCGGCTCAGCTATGGCGACGTGCTGACGATCGACGCGGCGCAGGGGCTGACCAGCACCGAGCACATCCAGGCGATGCCGGGCGGCACGCAGGTGGTCACCGGCTACAAGGCTTACACCGCGGCGAGCCGGCACCGGGTGGCGAGCTACATCGTCACGTCGGATGGGGCCGAGCGGCGGGAGATCGCCGCACGCCGGCCGCTCGGCGATCCGCGGCCGATCCGCGAAGCCGATGTCTGGGCCAACATGGCGCGCAACCTGGCCCGCCAGCCGGAGATGCCGGCGGCACTCGATCTGCTGGCGCGGGCGCACCGGCTCCATCGCGGTGCGGCACACGCATTACAGCGCGGGTTGCAGCCGGCCGAGCAGCGTGTCGCCGAGGGATTGCAGGCGGTCACGCTGCACCAGGCGTGCCAGCGGCGGCGTGTCGTGGCGCGTGTCGCCGAGTTGGCCGAGCGGCTGGGACGTGTGGCGCGCGAGCAGGGCGCTGCTTTGGACGTGTTGGGCCGGCTTGTGCCGGCCGTGCGAGAGGCCGCGACCCGTACTATGGCAGCGATGCAACCGGTGCTGCACGGGTCCATCGCGCAACGGCGCGAAAGGCAGCACCAGGCGCTCGGACAGCGGCGCGAGCAGGAACGTGCGGCCAGACCGTCACGTGGGCTCAGCCTGGGGCGGTAGGAATTGTCCTGGTTGTCGACATCCCCGGTGATCGCCGGCGCCCTGGTCATTCAGGTAGATCGTCAGGTGTCGCGGCACGGGCGGCGTTTCCGCGGCTGCACGGGGGCGCGTGGCGGTAGCTTCACCGGTCTCCATCCCGCGATGGTCCTGGCACACCGCCGGGCCTGCTCATTGTCGCTGATGCCAGGGAACCGGCGACGCAGCTCGACGGTAGCCGCAAACTCGCCGCCACGATCGAACGCAGCCCAGATCGCGGCGGCCTCTTCCTCGGAGACAACGAACATCTGCCGAGCATGAGAATGCCGGTCGCTGACCGCAAGTGAATCATCGGTGGCCGGCTGTATCGATACATCCGTCGCGGCCGACCGCCTGGCCGGCCGGATCAGGACCATCGGCGATCCTTGGTTTCGAGGTCGCTCAGCACGTTGCGGATCGCCGCTCCGGGGGTTTCCGCCATTGTAATGGCGGCGCGTGGTTTTCACACGGCCTGCTTGTGTTTTGCGCACGCGCCCTGAGGTCGGGACGATCCGCTGACCGATTTCGCTTCTCCCGAACTTCTGGTACATTTATTTAAGGGGGAAGCTTCATGGACAGCTGGCCCGGAACGGTAATTGCCGGCATGGCGTTTGGGGTCTCGTTCAGCACGTTCGCAATTGCAGAATGGCGCAATCGTCGTGCTCGAAAGGCCGAAAGGATCAAGAACCTTCTCGGCGATCGCTCTACGATCGCCTATGCCGCTTTGCGAATTCTGGACGAAGGTTTGCCGGAGAAGAAGAGCGAAAGAGCGCCCGTGATAGAAGCGATAATACATGCGTGTATATTCGAGAGCTCTGATAGAGCGCGCGCACTGCTCTATCAGGTAATTGATCGCAATAGGCAGTACAGGAACGAGTTCGATGCCGCCCTTCAAAGGGTTGAGGACACGTTTAGGAACATGAGTGCGTTTGGGTTCGAACCAGAATTGTTAGACCTAGCACGCGGCCGTAAGCGTATATCGGCTGTTTCCACAGCAATTAAGGGGCCTGCAGCCGCTAACCGATAATGCCGACCTGAGTCGTCCGACGCAAGAAGAGCGCGTTGCAAATTCAAGAATTTCGGATTTCCCGGAAGGTATGACCGGAATGACTCCGTATCAGCCCTCAGATCCCTGTGCAACCGGCTCGTCTGGTCTACCGTGATCTCCCTTACGCTTTGTTCAGAGTTAACGGCTTGGGCACGTGGTTTCGCGGTAAAAGGTATCCTCCGGAGTGCCAGCCATGCCGCAACGCCCGCGTCGCCAGCAGAAGGCCACGCGATCCGCGACAACCCGCCGCGCCACATCGACCGCATGCCCGACGACATGCTGGCGCAAGTCGCGCGGGATTTCCCGAGCGACATCACGCCGAAACCTTGGGCGTGCTGGTGCAGGAGCTTTTAATCTGGGCGCGGAGCGCGCTTGGGCGCAAGCTACGTGCAGGGCGGGCTGGACGTGATCGAAGCGCATTTGCGGGCGGCCATACGCAGGGAAACCATCTATCGGAACCGGAACGGTGTTCAGACCAACACGACCACCTCTGATAGACCTCCGTCGATACAAGGCCGCATGAATGATTCAAGGTGGCGTCCATAGGGGCCTCACCGGGGGCAATGGCGCATTTGGATCTGTGTGGTATTTACGAGACTGCCCCGTCGGCTCTGTGCATTGCATATACTGGCTTATTATCCATCCACCATTGGCTTGCATTTCCCCACCATTGCCTACACATCTTGCCATGTAGCCATTCATACAAATGCTCGCACTAAAGGGAGCATAACTCTTCCCCCTATAGACGCAATTCGAGTTACCTGACTGCGCTAGGGCTGGATTCCAATCCGCAAGACAAAGAATCGTGCTTAACATCACAAAGATTCTGCACATTGAGCGCTTCCGCTATGAGCCTCCCAATCCAAGACCTAGGTCGTGTGGACGGATTTGATAAGGGATTTGATCAGTATTATCACGCACGCAAAGCTGATGAACGCGCTGAAGGAGACGTCAGTTTTCTCGCAACGTAGTGCGATACGCTTGAAACGCTTGAGTTTGCCTATGGTC
>DATJNA010000278.1:0-5005 GCA_035508435.1 Acetobacteraceae bacterium
TTGTCCCGCCGCGCCGCATCCCACCCGGCGATCATCGCGTCCTTGGCCTCGCTGAGCGTGGCGTGCCCCGTCACCATTCCCGCCCGCTCGTACCGCGCCAGCGCCTCGTCGGTGCGCCCGGTCGCCAGCTCCCGCGTCGCCGCCTGCTGCCAGGCCTCACGCTGCCGGCGAACCTCGGTAATCTCCGCCGCGCCGACCCGCTCGGCGATCGCCCGGAACGCCGCCCCCGCCTCGATCGCCTGCAACTGCTCCGGGTCGCCCACCAGCACCACCTTGGCGCCGGACCGCTGCGCCGCCGACAGCAAGCGTTCCATCTGCCGCGAGCCGATCATCCCGGCCTCGTCCACCACCAGCACATCGCGTTCGGTCAGTGCCTCTCGTCCCTGCTCCCACTGGAACAGCAGGCTGTGCACCGTCCGGCTGGCGATGCCGGCGCCACCCTCCAACTGCTGCGCCGCGATCCCCGACAGCGCCGCGCCGCGAACGTGATAGCCTTCGGTCTCCCACGCCGCGCGCGCCTCGCCCAGCATCGTGCTCTTGCCGGTCCCGGCGTACCCCACCACCACGCTGAGGTCCTGCATCTGCGTCACGTGGCGGTACGCCTGCGCCTGCTCGCGTCCCAACGATGTGGATTCCTGAAGCCGCCGCCGGAGATTCACCCGGTGCGCCTGGCGCTCGGCCAGCTTGGCGGCGGCCTGCTCCATCCGCTGTTCGGTCGCCAGCATCTCCCGCGTGGTGAAGCGTTCCTGCCCTCGCCCGTCCTGGCCCAGCCGCACCAACTCGGGCGAGGCCTCGACCTTGGCCATGGCGGTGGTGAACTGCTCGGGGTCAGCGGTGTGCCGGTCCACCAGCCGCGCCAGGTCGCGCCGCGTGAACGTCGATTGCTGCCGCGTCAGCGCCGCCAGCACCACGGACGGGTCGGCGATGATTCTCCCCCCGTTCCGCCGCGCCACCGCTTCGTGCTCCGCCGCCCGCTCGGCGTCTTCCCCGCGCGATTCGCGCCGCACCCCGGCCGGGCCGATCTTGTTCTGCGGTTCCAGGTTGATGCCCTGCGCCGCGTGCGAGCGGTGATCGATCCTCAGATCGTGCCCCAGCTCGGCCAGCCGCTCGTTGGCCAGTTCCGCCCACCGTTCCCGCCAGCTCACCAGCAGCCCGGTCCGGTTCCAATCCCGCACCTTCTTGCCGAATCCGTCCGGCCCGACCTCGCGCATCGTCAGCATGACATGCGCGTGCGGCTGGTCCTCGCCGTTGGCCGTCCGGCCCCAGTGCACGTTGAGGTCCGCCACCATCCCGCGCGCCACGAACTCCTCGCGCACGAAATCCTGCGCCAGCCCGATCGCCTGTGCCTTGGTCAGCTCCCGCGGGAGAGAAATCTCGATCTCGCGGGCAAGCTGCGCGTCCTTCCGCTTCTCGGCCGCCTCGACCTCGTTCCACAAGGCCGCCCGGTCAGCGAGGCGAGCCGGCGCACCTTCGGGCAGCAGGATCTCCGAGTGGATCACCCCGGCCTTGTTGGTGAAGTCGTGCGCCCGGTCGAGCCTTTCATCCTGGAGTTCCGACGCGGACCGGTACGCCGCCGCGGCCACAGCGCTGCGTCCGTCTGCGCGGCTGATCACCTTCGCCGAGAGATGGTAGATCGCCACGGGTCAGCAGGCTCCGAAAGGCTCAGTGTGGCGAGGCTATCTCACGCTACGTTGCACAGCAACGTATAAGCGCGCACTCCCGAAACAGTGCCGGACTTAGCTGCGCTCAACCGGCCGTGAGTGACGCGGTGCAGCGGGTTCCGTTATCCTGTGCCATACACTGCAACCGGAGGCACCTTATGCGCAAGCCCGCCGATCTCGACGCACAGATCAAGGCACTCCAAGATAAAGCCAAGTCCCTCAAGGACAGGCAGAAGACCCAGCTCGGTGAGCTGGTGCTGGCGACAGGGGCCGATTCACTCCCCCTGGAAGCACTGGCCGGCGTGTTGCTGGCGGCAGTCGAGCAGGCCAAGGAAAAGCCCGAAGCGGTCGCGAGGTGGTCCGATCGCGGCACCGCGTTCTTTCGCGGGGACAGCAAACAGGGCGGCCGGGGAAAGCGTAACGGGGCCGGTCAGCCTGCTCCGGGAGCTGCAAACGACGGCGCGCCTGCTGCGGCGGGCAGCAGTCCAGCGCCATAGGCTGGATGCCCAGATGGCCCGCACCGACATGCGCGATTGGGCCAAAGCACGCCGCGAGCGCACCCGCCACCTCATCGAACTCGGCGGCCTCGTCCAGAAGGCCGGCCTGGTCGAGCTGCTACGCGACGACCGCGCCACCCTCCTCGGCGCTTTCCTCCACCTGGCCGATCAGCTCCACGGCGTCAAAGACGCCGGCGACGATCCCCACCACCTAATCACCCGCTGGCGCCGCCGCGGCCTTCGCACCTTCGATGCTGACCGCGAGGCGCCGCCATCGTCACTACAAGCTCCGAAACAGGATACACCCAACGGCTCCTTCCCAGATGGATAAGCGCTTCTTCCGCCGTCAGACTTGTTCAGTCTTGGCGTTCCCGTAGGCGACCTTTCGCCGCCTTGGTTGCGTAACCCGGAGCGGCTGAAGGGGGCGGTGTTAGCGACCGGGCAGCTTCGTCACTGCTGTTATAAGGCCGCCGGCCGCCCAGCCAGCCTTCCTGTCAGCAGCCTTTGCTCCATGGCGGCACGATGCCGGGCCAGGGCCGCCTGTGCTGCTGCTGCCTCCGCCGGCGATGGGAGAGGTAGGAGAGGCTGAATCAATACATTCTGGCTTTCCCGGACGTTCTGTCCGCCGCAGCGAGCACGCGGCAGAACTGGCGGCGCGGCCAGTGTCGGGACCAGCTCGTACGCGTTGCTGGTTTGCTCGACCCGCCAGCCGGCGCGCACCAGCCGTGTCTGCCAGCGCAGCAGACCGAGATCCCGCATCGAGGCCGTGGCCCGGCGCACTGTGCGGTCACAGCAGCCCGCGTCGTTGGCCAGGGTGGCGTGGCAGGGGTCGCACTGGCCGTCTGTGCCGACGCGGCGCAGCAGGGACTCGCCGACATCCCTCGCGGCCCTGGTGAGCCTGCCGCCGCGGTGGTGGGCATTCAGCAGGTAGCGGAACCTGGCGCGCTTCTCGCGGTCCAGCGGACGACGATAGCCGTCGCCGAACACGCTCCCGCGGTGCCAGGGCTTCGGGTGGCCTGATCTGGGCATGCGTCTGCATCCTCCGGCTGTGCCGAAGGCCGCGCGGCCTGGCGCGGGCACGCGTTTTCCCGTTCCCATTTCTGGGCTTGATTTTCGATGCCGGGTCGAGGATGCTGATGTTGTCCAGACATCAGCTGATCCCCGCCCCGGCGGAAAAGTTCGCGAGCCCCGCCTTGTGCGGGGCTTTCGGCTTTCTGGGGTTCTGGGTTGCGGTGGTCCTTTCGAGTCGCCGCTATTGGGTGCGGCGCGATCACGCTGCCACGCGGCCGGGAGTCTGGTCCAGCCGCTTGTGGATAAGCAGTGCTTAGCTTACCGGCCGAGGAGCTTCTTCAGGGCCTCGACCATCACCTGCTGATGTGTCAGGCGGCTGCCAGACGCTCGCTCCTGTTCGTAACAGTACGCTCTAAGCGCGGCGTACAGCTCGCCATCCAGCTTGACCGTCAGACTCTTGGGCGAGCCACCAGACACTGGCGGCGGCGCGGGTGCTACGCTGAACGGGACCGTCTCGGCCGCCTTGGCCTTGCTGATCGCCATCGACCCTAGATCACCCTCAGGCCTCTTCGACATCGAATCCTGCCAACTTATCTGCGTAGCTACGTAGCTGCTTAACATCCTCGGCGCTTTTCGTGCCAGGGAATTCTACTGCGGCCTGGCCTTCGATCGCGGCGAGTGGATAGTCCTGACGCAGACCGAGACTGCCAGGGGCGATCCTGCCGAGCGTAGCGAGTTGGCGGACAGCACCGTCAGACAGCCGCGACCGGGGGAGCGTTTGGGTCAAGACAAAGGCCCACCGCGGGTGCTGCTCCAGCGCATGCACTGCGCCCGACGCGGCGGTGAGATCGTCCGGAGAAGGCCGACACGGCACCAGCACGGCATCAACTTGTCGAATCAAAGTAGCTACGTACGTAGGTAGCCCCGGTGGCAGATCGATTATCAGCTCATCGAGTCCGGTATCGACCAACTGACCAAGATCGTAGCCGGGCGGCAAGTTGACCATGACCGGCGTGTCGGCCGCGCGGCGCCCATACCAGCCGGTCAACCCCGCCTGCGGGTCGAGATCGGCCAGGGCCACCTTTCGGCCAGCCATGGCACTGGCGACTCCCAACTCCCTGGCGAGCGTCGTTTTCCCGACGCCGCCCTTGGCGCCGAAGATCAGAATCGTGCGCATGCGCACCGGATACCCCGAACCGCCACCAAACGCAACTAACTACGTGGCGATGTACGTAGCTACGTAGCTGCTCACTTATTCTGCTGAGACGGTTGCGATCTACCTACGCCCCTCGCGGGCGAGCAAGGACTGAGTTTATGGCGAGCGATTACCTTGGCCGGTCTCTAGCCGTTCAAGTGCTCGCTTTGCCTCAGCCGCGAGCTCCGGCAGCCGGAGCTGGGCCGTTCTCCAAATGATGTCGATGTCTATGCGGTCATAGGCATGCCGCAGCCGATTTCCCATCCCGCGAATATCTCCCCAGGGCTGGCCCGGCATGAGTTGCTCCGCACGGTCACCAAGCCGGTACGCGGCCTCGCAGACCCTTTCAATACAGCGTTCGACGGCATCCCGAACCCATTCACTCCGTTCAAACGACTGACGGTCCATGCCGCCGAGATGGCGCGCAACCCGCTCCGCGTTCTCAATGATGTGGTGGAGGCTGTCCGCCGGATCGTGCTTAGAAGGCAATAATGCGATCTCGCTCTACATTGGCTCGCAAGCGTGGGTTCTCGACTGGTTCGGGCAGAATTTCGACGGGACGACCGAGAGTCTCTCCGACGCTGCGTTCGAGAGAAACCAGCCGAATGAGATCCATCTCGGCCGCTGGATCGAATTCGGCC
>DATJNA010000279.1:0-35720 GCA_035508435.1 Acetobacteraceae bacterium
CGGTGGTGCTCAGGCTAGGGGCGCAACCGCCGAGACGGACCTTGCCGAGGTCGGTCGTGCTGAGGCTGGGGGCGCAGCCGCCCAGGCGGACCTTGCCGAGGTCGGTGGTGCCGAGGCTCGGGGCGCAGCCGCCCAGGCGAACCTTGCCGAGATCGGTGGTGCCGAGGCTGGGGGCGCAGCCGCCGAGGCGGACTTTACCCGTATCGGTAGTGTTAAGGCTTGGAGCACAACCGCCGAGACGGACCTTGCCAAAGTCAGCGGTATCAACCGGGCGCGGGAGCAACATAGTTTCGGCCTTCCTTCGGGTGTCTTGGTTATTGTGGTCGACACGAGATCTACTTCGTCCCGCATCAACATGAGTTGTATATTTCCAGATTAAGGAATTTTTATCGTTCATTTAACGTTACCTTAGCGTCAATTCGTAATCGTGGTGTTGAAGCGGCATGTTCGCCATTTCCAAGCCGAAAGACATGGCATTTGCTCGGATTGAATTAGTCCTGAAATATGGAACGGATTATACTGGCTAGCCTATCGCTAAGCTTATTTGGGCGCAGCCATTCTTTCTGTCCGGTTTCAACCGCTGCGGTCTCGCCGCCGGTTGCAACGAGGGATCGGCGGGGAAGGTGTCTGAAACGTGCCAGTAACGCTAATTAGACGGGTGATACTCCGCCCAGCCGGTGTCATGCTGCCGGCCCACCGCGAATGGTTAACGCCTGGAGAACGCCGACATGACCATCGAAGCAGAGATCACTGCGTGGCTCGCCACGCAGCAGGACGCCATGGTCGGCATGCTGCGGGAGATGGTCGATACCGACAGCGGCAGTTATAACAAGTCCGGCATCGATGCGGTCGGCGTCGTGGTCCGCCGCTTCGTGGAAGCGCATGGCATGCGGGTCGAGACCGTCTCTCAGCACAAGCATGGCGATTGCCTGCGCGCTGCCGTGCCCTGGGACGGGCCGGCCGGCAATGCCGGCGGTAACATTGTGTTGATGGGCCATCGCGACACTGTCTTCCCCGATGGCGAGGCCGCGCGCCGTCCCTTCACCATCCGCGATGGTATCGCCTATGGCCCCGGCGTCGCCGACATGAAGGCAGGGCTGGTGATGAACTGCTTCGTCCTCGCTGCCTTTGCCAGATTCGGTGGCGCGCCCGCGCCGCTGCTCGGCTTGTTCACCGGCGACGAGGAGATTGGCAGCCCGGAAGGCCGCGCGGTCATCGAGGCCGAAGCGCGCCGCGCCCGTGTCGTGTTCAACAGCGAGCCGGGGCGGGTCTCCGGCAACGTCGTCACCGGGCGCAAGGGCGGCGTGTTCATGGGCTTCCGCGTCACCGGCCGCGCCGCGCATTCCGGCGCGAATTTCGCCGACGGAATAAGCGCCATCGAGGAACTGGCGCGCAAGGTGCAGGCGATCCATGCCCTGACCGACCTGGATCGCGGCATTACCCTCAATGTCGGCCTGATCCGCGGAGGCCAAAGCGTGAACACCGTCGCCCCCTGGGCCGAGGGCGAAATCGACCTCCGGTATATAAGTGCGCCGGACCGCGACGACGTCATGTCGCGGATCGGTGCCATCATGCAGCGCAGCTTCGTCCCCGGCACCCGCACGGAGTTGACGATGCAAGGCGAGTTCCTGCCGCTGAACCAGACGGCGGCATCCCGCAAGTTGTTCCAAACCTATGTGGCGGCGGCGGCCGATACCGGGTTCGCCACTGATGGCGAGTTCACCGGCGGATGCGCGGATTCCGGCTTCACGGCCGCCGCCGGCGTGCCGACGCTGTGCGCGGTCGGTCCGGTCGGCGGCAAAGCCCATAGTCCGGACGAGTTCCTGCACATCGACAGCCTGGTGCCGCGCGCCCAGGCCTGCGCGCGGGCGATCCTGCGACTCGCACAGGCCGGATTGTAGCGCATCGCATAGCCACTCGGCTCGACCCCTCCCATCCGCGGTGATACGTTCCGCGGCGGGAGGGCAGGCTATGCTGACACCGACGCAAATCGAAGAATATAACGAGGTCGGCGCCATCGTCGTCCCAGATATCCTGACCGACGCCGAACTGCTGCGGTTGCGCGCCGTCACCGACGGCTTCGTCGAGCGTGCCCGCGGCCTGACCGGTCATAATGATATTTACGACCTGGAGGACAGCCACACTCCGGACCACCCGCGCGTTCGCCGCATCAAGGCCACACATGCGCAGCATCCGGAATACGGACGGCTGACGCGGCATCCGAAGATCATCGCCGTGCTGCGGGATCTGTGGGGCCCGGATATCCGCTTCGACACCGCGAAGCTGAACATGAAATGCGCCGGGTTCGGCGCGCCGGTCGAATGGCATCAGGACTGGGCGTTCTATCCGCACACCAACGACAACCTCGCCGCCGTCGGCATCATGATGGACGACATGGCGATGCAGAACGGCCCGCTGATGATCATCCCGGGCAGCCATCGCGGCCCCACCTTCGATCACCACGCAGATGGCACCTTCTGTGGCGCGATGGACCCCGCCAACCACGACGTCGATTACGATGCCGCAATTCCGCTGCTGGGCAAGGCAGGATCGATCACCGTCCATCATGTACGTGCGGTGCACGGCTCGGCGCCCAACGTCTCCGACCGCGACCGCCGCCTGCTGTTGTTCCAGTTCCGTGCCGCCGATGCCTGGCCATTGCTCGGCTTTGCCGCTGGCATCGAGACCTACAAGGGGCTGATGGTCGCGGGTGAGCATTGCGAGCCGCGGCTCGCGCCCGCGCCGGTGCGCCTGCCGCTGCCGCCCGCGACGAAACAAGGGTCGCTCTACGAAAACCAGAAGGGCATGCGCAATCGGTACTTCCAAACCGCCACTGTCCGCGCGCCGGAGCCGGTGAAGTGAGCGACAAGCCGGAGGCGCCGTCGGTTCCGGTGGAACCGATTTTCGACCGCACGCCACAGCCGTTCAGCGACGGCCTGCCCGATCCGCTGGTATATGACGGTTCGGCCCATGCGATTCGCCAGCGCACAGTGAACTTTGCCGCCAAGCGGTTCGCGGACATGTTGTATGTCAGCAAGCTGCCGCGCGATGTCGCCGCGCGGCATTTCCGCTGGCGCGCCGTGGCGCTGCCCGGCGGACTCAGCCGGCGCACTGCCGCCGGCGACCAGGCCGTGCTGGACGCGGCGTATCGTGCCGGGCACCTCAGCTTCGAACCGGACGATGCCGAGCAACGCGTCACCGTCGCCTGGGACGGTCCGGATTTCCAGCAGCGCGTCACCGCCGCCGCCATTGCGCGGCCGGGTTATGGCGGCATTTTGCTCGGTGCGCACGCGGTGCCGGCGTTTCATCCGCAGCCGATTGCGCGCGCCCTTCCTGGTGCAGCGCACGCCTGGCCAGCCGGAGACGCGGTGGAAGCGCCGCCACCGCCCCCGGTGAAACTGGTTGCCGCGCTGCGGACATTCTTTGCCAATTCGCCCGGACTGTATGGCATTCTGATCGCCTCGCCGGAGCAAATCCTGGTCGAACGCTACAACACGTTCGGCGCGCCGGATCGCGCGACACCGAGCTGGTCGATGAACAAGGCCTTCACCTGCACCCTGATCGGGCGGCTGATTCAGGAGGGCTGGCTGGCATCGGTCTACGACCCGGCACCGGCACCGCTGTGGCGCGATCCGCGCGGCATCCACCACCAGATCACCTTGGATCACCTGCTGCGCATGCGCTCCGGCCTGGGGTTTCCCGTCCGGCATGACGACGGACGAATTTCATTGGGTTTCGAAAACAGCGCCGTCTACCAGGACGCGGGCAATGCGTTCGAAGCGGCCCAGCGGTCGATCGTGGCGACGCAGCCCGGGGCCGTGTTCCGCTATGTCAACAGTGGCGTGAACGTGCTGGGCGCGGTCATCCGCGACCAGATTGAGCGGCGCGCGCTGCCATATCACGCGACGCTGTATGGTCTGCTGGCCGACCGGCTGGGCATGGCGAGCTACCAGATATCCGCCGACCTCGCCGGCAACCTGATCGCATCCGGCGCCGCCTTCGCCGCGCTGCGAGATTACGCGAAACTGGGCGTGCTGTATTTGCAGGATGGCGTGTGGAACGGCGAGCGGCTGCTGCCGGCAGGCTGGCCCGACTATGCGTTGACCCCGACGCATGCCGGCACCAGCTACGCCGCCTGCTTCCGTTCCAACAGCGACCGATTGTTCCCCGACCTGCCGTTGGATACCGCCTGGGCGTCGGGCGCTTCCGACCAACGCATTTTCATCCTGCGGCGGCACCGCATGGTTGTGGCAGTGGCGAACGAGACCGACCATCCGATGGACCTGGCCGCGCTGAACCGTGTCATCGCCATTGCCATCTCGGAACTGAAATAGGGGGCCGTGATGACCGTGCGCAATGTCGCCCGCGAGAAGCTGGAACATGGGCAATTGTCGCTCGGCATCGGCATACGGCTGACGCGCAGCGTCGAGATCGCCAAGGCCATGGCCGTCGCCGGGTTCGACTGGTTGTTCCTGGATATGGAACATGGCGTGATGTCGCTGGAGGCCTGCGCGCAGATCAGCACCGCGGCGTTGGACGCCGGCATCGCGCCGATCGCGCGGGTGCCGAACGGGGAATATGCCATGGCCACGCGCGCGTTGGATAACGGCGCATTGGGCATCGTGATGCCGCATGTCGATACCGCCGAGGAAGCGCGCGAGGTTGTGTCGAAGTTGAAATACCCGCCGGTGGGTCATCGCTCGATGGGTGGGATCGGGCCGCATTACGGCTTGCGGTCGGTCAGCACCGGGGAGGCGGCGAAGGCTCTGAGCGCCGCGAACCTGACAGTGGTGATGCTGGAGACGCCGAACGCCATCGCCAATGCCGAGTCGATCGCCGCGGTGCCTGGGGTGGATGTGCTGCTGATCGGATCCAACGATTTGTGCGCCGAGATGGGGATCCCGGGAGATTTTGGCCACGAGCGCGTGGCGGAGGCGTACCGTACCATGATCGCGGCCTGCCACAGGCATGGCAAGTTCCCAGGGATGGCGGGCATCTATAATGAGACCATCATGCCGCGCTATATCGAGATGGGCGCACGGTTCATCCTGTCGGGGCAGGATGCGGCGTTCCTGATGGCGGGCGCGATGGCCCGAACAGGGTTTTTGCGGAAGACGCTGGCGGCGTGATCGCGCGCCGCCGGGAACTCTTGCCGGCCATCGCAATAAGTGCTGCGGCACGGGGCGGCGCCACCCACCGGGCGTTCACGTACGCCGCAGGTCGTCCGATGCCGCCGGTGAAGCCGCCGCAGGCAGCGCCGCGGCACCCGCGATACGCAGGTCCGCCGTTTGCACCAGCAGCGCCATCCCGAGGCCGGACTCGGCGGGCTGCACCGCAATCTGACGCGCCGGTCCTTGCCATGTCCCGAGCAATGTCGCCTGCCGCACGATGTTGAATTCCTTCAGGCGCCGCCCATCATTTTCGCCGCCTCCGATCGCCGTGATCCGCATCGGATCGAACACCGCCAGCCAGGCGGAGACGGGCGTTGCTGCTGCGCCGACCTCGGCCGTAACGCCGGACGCGTCGCGCCGCAGCGTTACCGGAATGTCCATGGGTGGGGCCTGCGCGATGGCCTTGGCGATGGCGCGCCGATCGGAACCGACGACGATTGCGGCGCCGTTCACCACCAGGGCGGGGGTGTAGACGTCATCTTGCAGTCGTGCGGCATAGGCGCGCTGGCGGTTGGTTGCCGCGGACGTTGCGTAGGGATCGCGCCAGCCGAGGCCATTCCAATAGTCGACGTGCCAGGCGAGGGCGACCACACCCGGTTGGCGCGCGAGCTCGCCAAGCAATGCGTCGGCCGGCGGGCACGAGGAGCAACCCTCGGAGGTGAACAGTTCGAGCAAGACCGTGGGTGGTGAGGCTGGAGCACTCGAGGCGAAGGCGGCGGCTGCGGCAGCCAGAACAAGAGTGCGGCGTTGCATTTTGAATCTCCACCGGTGGTGTCAGGTGGGACTCCAGCGGCGGAGCGGCGTTACGTCCATCAGGGGCTGTCGTTCAAGGACTGTCACTGCGAGACGTGTGTCGTTGCGAGGCGTCGGGCGCCGCGGCGGCCTCGGTCGCATTGCGCCCGCAGTGTCGGCGGGCTTGTTCGACCTGGATTGCCGCGGCCCCATTGGCCTCGCAATGGCACACCCCCATGGGCATCGCAATGACACCGCCGGCCCATTGGGCTGGCGATGACACGGGACATCCTTTGGCGCCGGCAGGGATTCCGGCTACTGCACCGTCGAATGCGGCGTAGGCACGATACGCGTCACCACATTGTTCGGCCGGTCCAGGTATTCGGGCACGCGTGGCGCGATCTTCGTCTTCCAGTGATCGCTCTCGTACACTGCCTTGTACAGCGCCTCCCGCTGCGCCTCGCTGTCGAAGCGGCGCAGCCAGACATAGACCGATGGATCCGTCTCGCCGCGGAAGCTGCCGCAGATCACCATGCCTTTCGACACCTGGAAGGGGATGATCTCCTCCTCCATGATGCGCACCCATTCGTCGATCCGCCCGGGCAGCACCTTGTACTGGCGCAGTTCGTAGAAGGCCATCGTCCGTCTCCTGTTATTCCGTGATGTAATCGCACTTGAACCCGTTGCCCCAGCGCTTGATATGGCCGCGCGACGGCGAGGGGAAGTGCATGAAGCAGCACTGCGTGTTGGTGTCGCAGTAGGTCTCGAGGAATTTGCGGCGCGTGGCGGCGCCCTGCTGTGGATTGTAGTCCACGCGCATCCACAGCTCCGGATAGCGTGCCTGCAGCGGGGAGTGGATCAGGTCGCCGGTGATCACCCCGTCCTTGCCGCCGCGGCCAAGTTGCACGGCGTAGTGGTCGATCGTGTGTCCCGGCGTTGGGATCAGTGACACGACGTCGTCCACGGCATGGTCCGAGGTCACCAGGTCGCAGCGCCTGGCCTCGACGATCGGCACCACGCTGTCGGCGATCTGCGGCAGTCCGACCTTGTCGTTCTCCGCCAGCCAGTAGTCGAGCTCGGTCTTCGAGAACAGGTAGCGGGCCTTGGGAAAGGTGGGGACCCAGCGGCCGTTCTCGAGGCGGGTGTTCCAGCCGATATGATCGACGTGCAGATGGGTGCACAGGACGATATCGATGTCGTTCACCGTCAGCCCCAGCGCGGCGAGGCCGCGCATCCAGGCGTCGTCCTTCTTCTGGTGCCAGAGCGGGCGTGCCGGGCGATCCTTGTCATTGCCGATGCAGCTATCGACCAGGATGGTGTGGCGTGGCGTCTGCACGACATAGGACTGGAAGCAGAGCACCAGCATGTCCTCGGCGTCGAGCGCGCTGGGGGCGAGCCAGGATCGGTTCTCTGCCAGCACCTCCGGCTTCAGGTCGGGCAGGAACTCCAGTGCGGGCGTGAACCCGCATTCCATTTCGACGATCCGATGGACCGTGAGATCGCCGATCCTGAATGTGTTTGCCGCCATGGGTCTGGGCCCTCCCTTGTCGTGGCGTTGCCCGGTGATGCTAGCGGCCGCCCGCGCCGCCGACAAATCGACAGCCCGCCGCCGCGGCAGCCGGACGTGCATGGCCAACTCTCTGTCTCCTCGACATTGCTCTGGCGGAAGTTCCGGCTCCCGCTTTGCTGGACGCGGAACGGTAATCTGAGATAGTCTTGTGGCGGGGTTGGGAGATTGGCATGTCACCGGGTGCGTCTCGATCGTCGATGATCGGCCGTAGCCGGGCAATGGCGGCATCGCCGGTTGCAGAATTGCCAGCCGTCATGTTCGCCGACAACGCGTTTTCCGTCTGTTGGCACAGGGTGGCGTGTGGCTGCGGCCCTCATAGGCGCGGCCGCATTCGCGTCTGGCGCCCCGCAAGGGCTGCGGGCCATGGCTGACCGCAGCCAGCCTCCGTCGGGACCTGATGCCGACGACACGGTGCGATTGGCGCGGCCGCTGGCACGGAAGCCGGAGCCCTGGCTGACCTCGCGCCGCGCATGGCTGGCAGGCGCGGGTATCCTCAGCACGGCGTGCCTGTTGCGCGGCGTCAGCATATTGCTCGAATCGCCACGGCCGGCGCAGCGGGCCAGCGTCGTGCCTCCTGCCCGAGTGCCGTCCGCCCCCGCGCCACCTGCGCCGACTGCGGCGCCTGCCCCGGCGGAATTCCCGATTCGCAGTGCCAGCGAACAAGAGATCCTGCGCAATGTCCCCACCGGCGTATCGGTCTTCCGGTTCGCCGCCGACGACCGCATCCTGGTGTTGGATTTTGCCTCGCTGCACGAGCAAGGCATGACGCTGAACCGGGTCGCGGCGCTGATCGAAAAAGCCGGTGCGCCGCGCACCCGCGTGCTGACCGAGGGCGAATTGCTGGCGGCGATCCGCGCCGACGGCAGCACTGTCGCCACCTACTATTACGGCCACGACTACAGTGCCGCGTCGTTGCGGCGCTTCTTCGCCCTGGCGGATGCGGAGAAGATCGAGCTGGGCGCGGAGGAAGATCAGTTGCGTCAATTGCTCCATCAGGTGGGGTGGTTCGCATCCGACGCGCAGGGCGGGCTGATCTCGATCCCGGCCGTGGGCTCCGATCCCAACGTCACGCTCCCGGCGCGCTATGCGATTCTGCACCACGAGCTGTCGCACGGGCTGTTCTTCAGCGACCCGGACTATGCCCACTTCGTCCATAAATTCTGGAACACGGCGCTGACCGCGGACGAACGCGAGGGCGTGCGCAGGTTCCTCGGCTCCGAGGGCTACGACACCACCTACGAAGAGCTGATGTATAATGAGATGCAGGCCTATCTGATGTTCACCCGCGACCCGGCGTTCTTCTCGCCCCCGCGGGTCGGCATGACCGAGCAACGGCTGGCCGAGCTGCAGACACAATTCCTGCGCGGCATGCCCACCGGCTGGCTGCATGACGCGCTGGCCGCGACGCCGGTGATGGTGTCCGGGCCCAAGCCCAAAGACCACGCGGTACGCCGGCGCACCCTGCTGCACGCCGGCTGACCGGCCGGTCCTGTTGCTTTCCTCGCTGTTGCCATAATGTTGCGACCTGCGCGGCAGGTCACAATGCCGCGGCGAACCGGAGGCGAACGGTCATGCTCGGTCTGATGCAGTCCTATCCGCTGATGATCTCATCGCTGCTGCGGCACGCGGCACGCCATCATGCCAAGGCCGACGTGGTTTCTCGCACCCATGACGGCGGCATTCATCGCACCACCTGGGGCGAGACCGAACGGCGGGCGAGGCGGCTGGTGCGGGTGCTGCAAAGCCTCGATGTCGGCGCGGGCGACCGCGTCGGAACGCTGGCCTGGAACGATTATCGCCATCTGGAAGTCTATTACGGCGCGCCCGGGATGCAGGCGGTCTGCCACACGATCAACCCGCGGCTGCATCCGGACGACATCGCCTACATCATCAGCCATGCCGCCGACCGCGTATTGTTTGTCGATGTCGGATTCGCCGGGCTGATCTGCCAGATCGCCCCGCGCATCGCCGAGAGTGTGCGCGATGTGATCATGCTGGGCGCCGAGGCGGAAATGCCGGATGTCGCATTGCCGCCCGGCATGCGGCTGCACTGCTACGAAACGCTGCTGGCGGAGGCCGACGAGGACTATGTCTGGCCCAGCTTCGACGAGAATACCGCCAGCGCGCTCTGCTATACCTCCGGCACCACGGGGCGGCCGAAGGGGGTGCTGTACAGCCACCGCTCCACCGTGCTGCACGCATATGCCGTGGCGCTGCCGGACGTGCTGAGCATTCACGCCACCGATCGCATCCTGCCGGTCGTGCCGATGTTCCACGTCAATGCCTGGGGGATCCCGTACGCGACCGCCATCGCTGGCGCGGCGCTGATTCTGCCGGGGCGCCATCTCGACGGTGCCAGCATGGCGGCATTGCTGAACGAAGAGCGTGTCACCACCACCTGCGGCGTGCCGACGGTATGGCTGGGATTGCTGCAGCATCTGCGTGCCAGCGGCGAGCGTCTGCGCACGGTGAAGCGGATCATGACCGGCGGCTCGGCTGCGCCGGCGGCACTGATCGAGGCGTTCGCCGACGAATACGGCGTCCGCATGGAACATGGCTGGGGCATGACGGAGCTGAGCCCGGTTGGCACTTATAACGCGCCGAAGCCGGCCCAGGCCGGCCTGGACAAGGATGCGGCGGTGCATCACATGCTGAAGCAGGGCCGCATCCTGCCGGGCATCGACATGAAGATCGTCGATGGCGATGGCCATGAGCTGCCGTGGGATGGCGTGGCGTTCGGCGATCTGATGGTGCGCGGGCCATGGGTTTGCTCCGCCTATTACGGCGAGCCGGCGGGCAGCGCGGTGGACCAGGAGGGATGGTTCACCACCGGCGACGTGGCGACGGTCGATCCCGACGGGTTCATGCAGATCACCGACCGCTCGAAGGACGTGATCAAGTCGGGCGGGGAGTGGATCAGCTCCATCACACTGGAGAATATCGCGCTGTCGCATCCGGACGTGCTGGAGGCGGCTGTCGTGGCGGCGCGGCACCCGAAATGGGACGAGCGTCCGCTGCTGCTGGTGACACCCCGGCCGGGCCACACGATCGATCCGAAATCGGTATTGCAGGTCTACGAAGGCAAGGTCGCCAAATGGTGGTTGCCGGATGAGGTGGTGGTGGTGGACGCGCTGCCCCACACCGCGACGGGCAAGCTGCTGAAGACGGCATTGCGGGCGAAGTACCGCGATTACCTGGCGAGCGAACGGCCGGCCGGACGTTAGTGGTCGCCGAATCGTTGCCGCCGGTCTCGCAGGCTTGATGCCGGCGCGGGGCCGGGTGATGGCAGTTTGCTGGCATGGCCTCGGACGACGACGAACGCTGGATGCGCCACGCGCTCGCGCTGGCGCGGCAGGGCAAGGCAGGTGACGGCACCAACCCCATCGGCTGCGTGCTCGTGCACGAGGGCACGATGATCGGCGAGGCGCGCAACGAGGTGGACCAACGCCACGATCCCACCGCGCATGCCGAGATCGTAGCCATCCGTCAGGCGGCGGCGCGATCGCAATGCCCGGAACTGCGCGGCGCGATACTGTACACCACGTTGCAGCCATGCGGCATGTGCACCATGGCATCGATCTGGGCCAAGATCGGCCGCATCGTATTCGGTGCCGGCCGCGACGAAGTGCATCCGATGTATTTCGAGGACCGCCACCTCGACACGATGGATTTCATCCGCGACGCGTTCCGCGACGACCTGGTCGTGCAGGGTGGCATCCTCGCCGACGAATGTGCCATGCTCTACGTGCCGCGCTGGGCCAGGGTGCCGCGTCGGCAGCAATTCAATCGTTAGCAGCGGCGATCAGAGGAGCGCGGCACGGTTCGCCCGCAGCACCGACCCTGGCACCCGACCCTGGCACCCGACCCTGGCACCCGACCCTGGCACCCGACCCTGGCACCCGACCCTGGCACCCGACCCTGGCACCCTTGACCCGCGCCCGCGCCTTTCGCACCGTGCCGCGGTCCCGGACAGCGCGGCGAAAGGTGCGTCATGATCAAGCGGTTCCACGTGCTCTATGTCGGCCAGATCGATCTCGACAAGGTCGGGCTTGACGGCATACCGGCCAACGATCGCCGCTATGCCAACGACCGCCTGTCGGAAGTGTTCTTCACCGCACGTGACGTGTCGCGGCTGATGGACGATCTCGGCTATTACGCCTTCTGGACCGCAGAGCATCATTTCCAACGCGAAGGCTATGAGTGCCTGCCCAACCTGGTGCAGCTCGGCCTGTGGCTGGCGACGCAGACCAGGCGGCTCAAGTTCGGCTGCGCGTTCAACGTGCTGCCGATGTGGCATCCGATCCGCCTGGCCGAGGATTACGCGATGGCCGACATCGTCACCGATGGCCGCGTGATCATGGGCGTCGGCCGCGGCTATCACACGCGCGAAGTGGAGACGTTCGGTGCGCCGCTGATCGATGCCGACAAGAACCGCGACTATTTCGAGGAGCAATTGCAGCTTCTGCTGCAATGCTTCAACGAGGAGCAATTCCACCACAAGGGCCGGTTCTTCGAATGCCCGCCGCCGGTGGAATATCGGGGCTACAAGCTGACCGACATCACCATGGTGCCGCGGCCCAGGCACCTGCCGGTGGAGGTGTGGATGCCGGTCGCATCCGGCAAGACCATCGAGATGATGGCGAAATACCGCCTGAAGGCGATGGTGACGCTGAACGGCGAGAAGATTCTCGATGACGTGGTGAAGGCGTACCAGGCGGCGTGTGCGAAACACGGCCAGCAGAAGCGGTTGGGCCAGGACATGATCTGGGGTGCCGGGCTTTATCTCGCGCGCGACCAGGAGGAGGCGATCCGCCGCGTCGAGCCGGCGCATGACGAACGCTACAAGTGGTTTGCGCCATTCGGCTTCGTGCGTTACGCCGATGAGCACGGCAGGACGTGGGGAACGCCGGGGGCGCCGGCGCGGATTCCCTCGCTCCGCGATGGCGTCCAGCAGAAGGCGTGGTTCTGCGGCTCGCCGGGGCAGGTGATCGACGGCATCAAGTCGATCGAGGCGAAATATCCGGGGCTGGAGGATTTCATGGTGCACTGGGCCGAGGGGCTGTCGCCGGCGGAATTCTCCGACCAGTTGCGCTGGTTCGCGCGCGACGTGATGCCGGCGTTCGGCCAGTAATTCTCGCTCCCACCGGACCGGTAATCGCGCTCTCCCGCGCCGCGCGCGGGGTGGAGCAATGCAGCGGATCGACGGTGAGGCGAGGATAATCGGGTCGGCATGCGGCACAACGCGGCGACCCGATGGCGCTCACCCGAACGGCTATCGCGCTCCGCCTTGGTCCACGTCGTGGCCCAATCCCGCGGTCGCGGGCGAGGTTCTTCCGGGTTTACCAATGATTAATGGTATCGCAGTACGCTGCGCGGACCCTTGCCCTGCCGCGCGGAAACTCCATGCCAGCACCAACCGCATTCTCCGGCCTGCGTACCCGAATTGCCGCCGCACTGGCCTTGGCAGCGGGCACGATCGCCATTGTTCTATTGCTTGGCGCATTGTGGCTGATCAACGTCATCATCCGCCAGGCCGACGAGCGGGAGCTGCGCGGCCATTACGACGCACTGCAGTCGGCCCTCCAGCAGGAGACCCTGCGTGCCGCGAGCTTGAGCGCATTGGTTGCCGGCATGCCGCCCGTGCAGCAGGCGATGCTGCATGGCGATCGCGCCGCATTGCTCGCATTGTTCGCTACCTGGTTCCGCGAGCAACGTGCCACCTATGGCGTCGAACAATTGCATTTCCACACGCCAGCCGCGATTTCCTTTCTCCGCGTTCATCAGCCGGACAAGTTCGGTGACGATCTGTCGTCGGATCGCAAAACGGTCATGCAGGCGAATGCTACACACCTGCCGGTCATGGGCCTCGAATCTGGCAGCGTTGGCGGTCTCGGCATTCGCGGTGTCGTGCCGATTGCCGTGGATGGCAAGCCGCTTGGCAGCGTCGAGTTCGGCCTGTCGTTCGGCCAGCCATTTTTTGACCGGTTCAAACAGGTACGCCACGTCGATGTGGCTTTTCATCTGGCGCACAATGGCGCGTTCAAGACCTTCGGCAGTACTTTGCAAGGCCACGATCTGCTTTCGCCAGCGGACTATGCCAGCGCCACGGCAGGTACATTTGTGATACATAACGCCGTACTGGAAAGCCATCCGGTTTCCATCCTGCTTGGTCCTGTTCGCGACTTCTCTGGTACCGCGATCGGCGCCGTCGAAATCGTCATGGACAACGCCGGCTACGCCAACGCGATTGCGCGTGCGCGCGAGCTCGCCCTGGCAATCGCCACGGTTGCCCTGCTGGTCGCCGGCCTGATCGGCTGGCTGTTGGCACGCGGCATCACGCGGCCGATTTTCGCAGTGACCGACGTCGTGGGATCGCTGTCCGAGGGCAAGTACGACGTCGTGGTGCCCGAGCAAGCGCGGGCAGACGAAGTCGGGCGCATCGCGCGCGCGGTGGAGGTGCTGCGCGTCAACGCCGTCGAACGAGCGCGCCTCGTGGATGAAGAACATAACCACCGGGCCCAAATTGATAAGGCGGCGGCACAGCTTCGAATGGCCGACGCGATCGAAGCCAGGACTGCCGCGGCGGTGGAGCAAATCGGCCGCCGCACCGATGCGATGGCGACTTGCTCGGCCGACATGCATGCCTCTGCCGACCGTACCGGGGAAGCGGTGCGCGGCGCGGCGGCCTCGGCAGCGCAGGCCAGGGCGGCAACCCAGTCGGCAGCGGCGGCTGCCGAGCAATTATCCAGCTCGATTCGAGAAATCGGCAGCCAGGTCGGCCACTCTTCCGGCGTGATCCGTCGCGCTGTGGCGGCGGGCGCGGAGACCCGGGCGACGATCGATCGGCTGAACCAGGAGGTGGCGCAGATCGGCGTGGTCGCCGGGATGATCGCCGAGATCGCGGCGCGCACCAATTTGCTCGCGCTGAATGCCACGATCGAAGCCGCCCGCGCCGGCGACGCCGGCAAGGGCTTCGCCGTCGTGGCGAGCGAAGTGAAGCTGCTTGCCAATCAAACGGCGCGTTCCACCGAGCAAATCACCCAGCATATCACCCGCGTGCGGTCAGCCACCGCTGAGTCGGTGGAAGCCGTGGCACGGATTGAGCAAACCGTGACCGAGGTCGATGTGATCGCCGGGTCGATCGCCGCGGCGGTAGAGCAACAGGGTGCCGCGACCGCGGAGATCGCCCGTAACGTCACCGAGACCGCGGCCGCGGCGGAGCATGTGAACGATCGTATCGGCGAAGTCGCGCAGGAGGCCAAGGAGACCGGGCGCCACGCCTTGGAAGTGGGCGATATGTCCATGGGGCTCTCCGCGGCGGTGGGAGCGTTGCGGCGGGATGTGATCCAGGCGATCCGCACCGCCAGCACCGAGGCCGAACGGCGGCGCCATCGCCGCCGGCCCTGCCTCGCCGAGGCGACGCTGACCACCGGCGGTCGATCCGATAGCGGTACCGTTCGGGATATTTCGGAGCAAGGCTGCTTTGTTGCCACGACACTGCGCTGCGATATCGGCCAGAGCGTGGAACTGACGCTTGGCCGGTTCCACCGGCGGCTGACCGGCAAAATGGTGGAAAGCGCACCGGATGGATGGCGGATAGAGTTGTTCGGCGATGGCCTGCCAACCGCCGAGGTGGATCGGATCAGCGTGGCGACCGTCGGTGACCTGGTGCAGTTATGCCAGGCCGATCACATCGCCTTTGTGAACGACGTCGCCACGACGGTGCAGGGGCGCGTGCAACGCTCACCGAACAGTTTGTCGAATTCGCATCAGTGCCGTCTTGGTCGTTGGTACGACAGCATCAGTGACATAGCGACCAAGTCGCTGCCGGGCTTTGTCGCGATCGATGAACCGCACCACGCCGTGCATGAAGCCGGCCGGCGCGCCTTGTTGGCGCTACAGGCCGGCGATGTTGCCGGTGCCGAGCGCGAGGTTGCCGCGATGCGGGCCGCGTCGCAGCGCGTGCTCGACGGTCTGGCTGCGTTCGGTCGCGAGTATCCCAGCACGATCGGCCAGTCGGACGCTGTCGATGTGGAGACGACGGCGGTCGCGTAGGCGCAAACGGCGTTCCGCTGCCCGGCAGAACGGGGCAGATGATGGACGGACGATTGCGGGCAATGGGATCACCGATCGCCCTGATGCCCGGGCTAGCGGGTTCCGCGTCGGCCCACTTTGTGATCCGACCCCGCTGCCGCGGGCAAGGTGTTGGCCCTGTGCCATGCCCGATGCACATGAGCGGCGGCATGGGCGGCGCCGGCAGCCATCAACGCCCCCGGCCACATCAGGCGGCGCTGATAATTGTTCCGCGGCAGTCGGCGCGTGGCCCGCATTTCCTCGCGATCCGTTTCAGTCATGGTGGCATCGATGCGATCCGGCCCGCCGTTCTCCGGCCGCGCCAGCGTCAATGCCGCCAGCAGATCGGGCGCCGCCGCGACACGCGGGCTCAGCGGCGTGCCGAGATCGAACAAGCGGTCCAAGGTCGCAATGATCGAAGTGTGGTCGAACGGCGGTCCATCCGACGGCGGCCGGATGACACTGCCCGCCGGCACAAAAGGCGACACCACCACGGCCGGCACACGCGGCCCGTAGCGGTCGAAGCGGAAGCCATTGCGCGCAGGCCGGCCGGCGGGAATTGCTGCGGGCGGAGCCACATGATCGTAGCAGCCGCCATGCTCGTCGAACACGATCAGCAGCAGGGTTCGCTGCCACGCCGGACCGCTGCGTACCGCGTTGTACACCGCCGCCAGCAATTGCTCCGCATAGGCGACGTTGTGCGGCGGGTGCGCATCATTCGGAATGCGCTTCAACACGGTGTTGGTGAAATAACGCGGCTCAATGAAGCTGTAGTGCGGCAACATGCCATTGGCCGCATCGATGGCGAACTCCGGATCGAACAAGCGGAAATGCGAAGGGATCCACGGCCACAGGCTGACCAGCGCGGCCGTCTGCGGCACGTCATGGAAATACACCCGCCAGCGCCGGCCGCGTTTGGCGAGGCGACGGAACACGGTAGGCAGGATGAACGGGCGTTGGATCGCCGCATTGTTCACCTGACCGCCGCCGGTCCCGGTATGGGCGAATAACCGGTTGGGCCAGGTCTCGCACGGTGCGGACGCAAACCACCGGTCGCACAAGCCAAAGGAGCGCGCCAGCAAGCAGAGCACGGGCAACTGCCGGGGCTCGAAGCAGTGCATCACGGCACGCGGATCCGGGCGCGTCCGCGCGGCGGGCTGGCGCAGGTAATTGTCGACGAACCCGTTCATGCGCGGCCTGCCGTCGGGATGCAGGCCGAAGATCTGCATCGTCATGTCGTCGAACAATTCGCCGGGATCAGGGTTCGGGATGCACGCCGCATCGGCCGTGATGGACTCATCGTTCCAGGCCGGCACTTGCTCTATCGATCCGTCCTCGCGATGCCAGGGATTGCTCTCGCCGCCGCGCAATCCGTCGAAATCCGGCCGATCCGGATACAGCCGGCCGAGCATGCAGTCGAACGACCGGTTTTCCAACATGAGGACGACGACATGCTCAACCCTCGCCATGCGCACGCTCCGCTTGCTTGCGGCGCCTGGCCATCGGCTCCGCCCGCGGAGCAACGGCAGGCGGAGCGGGTGGTTTCACAGCAGCGGTGATGCGGGCGGTTTCACAGCGGCCGGCGTGGCGTGCGATCTGCGCGCCGGCGCCCAACCGCGCGGCGTTGCAACACACTCTTGGCCCGCAGTCCCTTGACATCCGCCGCCCTCATCTCCAGCCAGCAGGCGAGCATATCCGCGGTATGCTCGCCCGGCACCGGCGACGACGCGACTCGCGGCGGCTTGCCATCCACCCGCACCGGCCACGCCGGCATCGTGAATGACCCCTGCGTCGCATACCGGCGTCGTGAATGATCCCTGCGTCGCATGCCGGCATCACTGCCATGATGCCGCGTCGCTCGAAAGTCGGGTCGTTCTGTGGCATTATCGGTACCCGCATTTGTCTGGGCCAAAATACCCTTGTCTCCGGCCTGCGCCATCGCCTGCTGCGTCCGTTCCTGATGCGGTGAGCTTCCCCACCAGCCGACTGGGAGATCAGTAATTCATTGCCGCACTCATGGCCGCGGACTCGCCTGAATGAAACAGCCGTCGATGCATACCACGACCGCGGAAACGGCGATACACAAACGGAATTCTAAGTGGATCGCAGCTAAATTGACTCCGGGCGCCTATTTGTTATAAGCTCGTACTGGCCAGGATCGTCCATGGGCGACAGAGCGGAACTATGAGCGTCGGTGTGACCAGAGCACGTCCTTCCGTGTTCATCTCATATAAGCGATCGGAGACAGAGCATCTGGTCACGGAGCTCTTCAAATCTTACTATGGCATAGTAGATATTATGTACGATCAAATGTTTTTGGTAGCCGGCGAGTCGTGGTGGAATCAAATTGTGAGAGAGATCAACCGCGCGGATGTGTATGCCATAATAATATCCGCAAGCACTGTTATTGACTTTCGAGGCACCACCAGCCCCAAACCGGCATGTGTCAGGGAATTTGAAGTTGCCGTTAACGCAAAAAAACATGTCATTCCGATATTGTGGGAAAGGCCGGAAAATATCGAGCGGCTTCCTGCTACACTAACGGATACACACCAGCTTAGCTTCGAAGAGTATCGCATGTCTGGGATGTCTGACAGAAATGCCTTCGACCGTGCGGCTGCGCGTCTCGTCTCCGCCATACATGCAGATGCGAATGCATGGATAGACGAATCAATGCGTTGGTACGAACGACTAAGTCTTTGGGATCATCAAACGAATAGGCGCGACCAGTATCTGTTGACGACAGAGGAGATTGCACAGATCGAGGACTGGGTTCGTCGCCGTCCCAAGAATATGTCCCTGGCACCCGAGCATCCTCATTTGTGGGAGTTTATCGATGCAAGCAAACAAACGGTGCAAGCTGCCCGGAGATCGTCAGGCATCTTGTCCAAGATGGCCCTCTCTATAAGAGACAAGTTGCCTAAGGGCAATATAAGTGGGCAAGGGTGATCAGCGCAGCGCACCATCTGCTGTGTCGCGCGGATTACCCTCGCTCCCGCTGCCTCGCTGCCGCTCGCAGGCGGGCGAGCGTCGCTGCTATAAGACCCCTTCGCCCCGCAGCCCCTCGACATCCGCCGCGCTCATCCCCAGCCAGCGGGTAAGCACATCCGCGGTATGCTCTCCCAGCACGGGCGAGGGCGCGATACGCGGCGGCTTGCCATCCACCCGCACCGGCCAGGCCGGCATCTTGAACGGTCCGTGCTTCGAATGCTGCATCACCTGCATGATGCCGCGTTGCTCGAAGCTCGGGTCGTTCTGTAGCTCCATCGTGTCGAGCACCGCACCGGCCGGGATGCCCGCGCCGCCGACCTGCGCCATCGCCTCGTGCTTGGTGCGCGTACCCGTCCACTCGCGGATCATCGCATCCAGCACCTCACTGTTCTTGACCCGCTCGCGCGGCGAGGCAAAGCGCGGATCCTCGATCAGCTCCTCGCGCCCCATCGCCTTGCACAGCCGCACCCAATGCTCGGGATTGGCGCGGCTGGTCATGATCCACACGTAGTCATTCGGCCCGCCCGGCGCACAGGGATACAATCCCGATGGCGCGTTGGACCCACCGCCCGAATGCGTTCCGTCACGCTCCACGGCCTTGCCGCTGCGTGCCTGCGTCGAGAAATTGGTGCGCATGTAGTGCAGCATCGCATCCTGCATGGCGACCTGAAGCCGATGGCCCTCGCCGGTCTGCGCCCGCTTGTGCAAGGCGCCGAGAATGGTGATCGCCATCGTCATCCCGGTGCCGGTATCGCCCAGCGAGAGCCCCGGCTTCACCGGCCCGCGACCCTTTTCTCCGGTCACGCTGATGGTGCCGCCGGTCGCCTGCGCGATCATGTCGAACGCCAGATTGCTCTCATACGGGCTGCCGGTGCCGAAGCCCTTCACCTGGCAGTAGATGATGCCCGGATTGAGCTTGCGCACGTCGTCATAGCCCAGCCCCAGGCGCTCGATCGTGCCAGGTGCCATGTTCTCCACGCACACGTCGGCCTGGCGCAACAGGTCCTGCACCAGTGCCAGGCCACGCGGAGACTTGAGATTGAGCGTGATGGACTTCTTGTTGGCGTTGAACATGTGGAAGTAATAGGGATCGTCATCGGGCTGGCCGGGACGCAGCCGCCGGCCGGGAT
This sequence comes from Acetobacteraceae bacterium, assembly GCA_035508435.1. Taxonomy (GTDB): domain Bacteria; phylum Pseudomonadota; class Alphaproteobacteria; order Acetobacterales; family Acetobacteraceae; genus JASHVB01. The sequence goes on from DATJNA010000279.1 coordinate 19,668, forward strand.
CGCCGGTCTTCGGGTTCTCGATCTTCACCACTTCGGCGCCGAGCCAGGCGAGCGCCTCGGTGCAGGACGGCCCAGCCTCGAACTGGGTGAAGTCGACCACCTTGATGCCGTTGAGGAAGTCGAGTTCCACGGCGTTGTCTGACATGGCGATGCTCCTCCGCTGGTAAGGATCATTGGCCGTGCGCCGGGGTCGGCCCACGGGCGGCGTTTGCACCAGGATGGCACAAGCGGCGGGCGCCGTCATTCCCATCGCCCGACCAGCGATTTTGCTGCGGGCGGCCAACGTTTGCGCTGGATCAAGGCATGGTTTTGCGCCGCAGGTTAGCTGTCGGGCGTCTCATGGAGGAGGCGCGCCGTGGCAATCATCATCGCGGCCATCGCCCAGGCGGTGGACGTTGCGCAGCGGATGATCGGGTTGGACGTGCTGGTCAGCCTGGCCGGACTCGCGGCAATCATATTGTTCTTGTACGTCGAAGGTGGCTCCAGGTCGCGGCCGTCGCATTGAGGCGACGCGGCGTTACCCGGTGAGGAGATGCAGCGCTTTCCGCCGATGAAATGCGGCGTTATCCGGAGAGGAGACGCACCGCTGTAGAGGAGACGCACCGCTGTCCCGAGGTGACGATGGCGGCAGCCGCGGCGCGCAGCCTTCATCGCAGGTTGGGCCGCCGGAAGGCACGTGATATTGCTGCAATGGCTGCATGATGGGCGGCCCGCCGGTTGTGTCCCACCTGCTCGCCCCGTCAACGGATGCCGCCGTCACGCGCGCCTCCTGCCGGCGGTGGCGCTGATCGGGCGGTCGCTGGCGTTTTGACACGCTCCGCCGGCGCGTCCAAAGATCGCCCCGCGTCAGCGGGAGGCAAACGGCATGCGCATCGCCATCATCGGCCAGCAGGATTTCGGCAAGGCCACCATGGAGGCGTTCCTCAATCGTGGCGATGAGGTCACCGCCGTGTTCTGCGCCCCGGAGAAAGGCCGCCCCGACCCGCTGCGGGTTGCCGCACAGGAGCGCGGGCTGACGGTGCACCAGTTGCCCAAGCTCACCGACCCGTCAGCACAGGAGGCGATGCGCGCGGCCCGCGCCGATATCGGGGTGATGGCCTATGTCACGCAGTTCGCGCCGCAGGAGTTCGTGAACGTTCCGACATTCGGCACCATCCAGTTCCATCCCAGCCTGCTGCCGCTGCACCGCGGCGCGTCGTCCATGAGCTGGGCGATCATGTGCGGCCGCAACGAGACCGGCTTCTCCATCTTCCGCCCCACCGACGGCCTCGATGAAGGGCCCGTGATTCTGACGCGCCCGGTGAAAATCGAGGACGAGGACACTCTGGGCTCGCTCTATTTCGGGAAAATCTTCCCGATGGGTGTCGCCGCGCTGGTCGAGGTGGCAGAGCTTGTGGTGGCGGGCAAGGCGCCCGCGCTGGCGCAATATGAGCCTGATGCCGGCTACGAGGGCATCATCCGCGAGGCGGAAACCCGCATCAACTGGGCCAACCACGTCGACCTGATCTTCAACCTGATCCGCGGCGTCAATCCCGCCCCCGGCGCCTGGACCACCGCGCCCGATGGCCGGAAACTGTTCTTGTTCGAATGCCGCAAGCGCATCGCCCGCACCTTCTCCGAAGTGAAGGGCAAGAAGCTGGGCGAGGTCGTCGCGGTGACCGATGCGGGCGCCTTGATCCACGGCCAGGGCGGCTTCATCGAAGTGCAACGCGCCCGTTGGGACGGTGGCAGGAAGCTGGCCGCCGGCGAGCTTGGTCTCACAGCAGGAACGATCCTCGGCGGCTGACCGGGCGCGTTGCCCCCCGGCGCGTCGGATTGTAGCGTCGCCCGCACATCAGGAGCGCGAACCCCTCTGCCATGCCCGCCCGCACGCTATTGCTCGTAGTGGCGATCCTTGCCGCGTGTCCCGCCGTTGCCATGGCGCGCGACCTCACCGTGGTCGCGCGCGGTGATGCCATGCCGGACGCGCTCCGCCACGTGGCGGCGCCGCCCTTCACCACCGCCACCGGCGTCCCGCTGAAGGTGCAAAGCTGGAGCGGCAACACCGACACATTGAATGGGCAGTTGAAGGCCCAGGACAACACCTGGGACGTGGTCGAGGTCTCGCCCGAGGAACTGGCCGCCGGTTGCAGCGGCGGCTTGTTCGAGAAACTCGACTGGTCGGCGATCGGCGGCAAGGACCACTATCTGCCGCAAGGTGTCAGCGATTGCGGCGTCGGCGCTGCCATTGCCATGACGGTGCTGGCATGGGACCGCAACAAGTTCCCCACCGCGCCGAGTTGGGCGGATTTCTGGGACGTGGCGAAATATCCCGGCAAACGCGGGCTGCAAAAGAGCGTGCGTGGCAATCTGGAATTTGCCCTGATCGCGGACGGTGTGGCGCCGGCCGACGTCTACAAGGTGCTGGCCACCAGCGACGGTGTCGAGCGCGCCTTCCGCAAGCTGGATCAGCTCAAACCCTATGTCGTATGGTGGCAGAAGGGCAAGGACGCGGCCCACATCCTGAGTTCCGGCGACGTGCTGATGACCACGGCGCCGGCGAGCGACATCGTGGTGGCCGGCAAGGTCGGCCACCGCAATTTCGGCGTCCAGTGGAACGCCGGCCTCTATCAGGTGCAGAGCTGGGCCGTGACCAAGGCGACGCCCGACCTGCGCCAGGCCGAGCAATTCCTGTATTTCATGGGCATGCCGGCGCTGGAGGCCCGGTTATTTGAGGATGCCGGCGTCGCCGGCCTTGCCAGGGGCGCCAATGACGGACTGCCGGACGATGCCCAGGCGATGTCGGCAAGCTATGCCAAGAACCTGGCGGCCGCGGTGCCACTCGACCAGGGGTTCTGGCACGACAATCTGGCCAAGCTGCGGCAGCGTTTCGATTCCTGGCTGGCGGCACACTGAGTATCAGCCACTCTGCCCTACACCCCCACCAACCCTCGCCACATCCGCCAGAATCCCCGTATCGCCACTTCCGTCGCGCGTGTGTCCTGCGCCTCGGTGCCGGCGCCGCCCATCTCCACCACGGAACTCGCCCGCGGCGCCGTCGCCGCGCCGCGTTCCACGAACCCGCCGATGCAGCCGTCCTCCATCGAGACGAACCCCGCCGGCCCTGCCAGATTCAACTGCCGCAGCCGCCGCGCCCGCATCTCCGGCGTGTCGTCCGCGTAGCCCAGATAGATCCAGTGCAGATCGCACCCACCCACGCCGCGCGGCACGAACTGGCGCACCGCCATGATGTTCTGCGTGCGCTGCATCACAAAGCTTGGAAACACCGACATGATCTGCTGGCGCACCCGGTCGCCATGCTCGTCCACGATGTCCACCAGCCGCGGATCGCGCAATTTGAAATCGTCGTCCACCGAGCGCATCCCGGCATAGGCATTGTCCACCGCATCGTCCGGCGCCAGCGTGGTGGAGACGTGGCAGCTTCCCGCTTCGTTGATCTCCACGCCGCCGCCCTGGCTCAGCCGGTTGATCTTGAACGTGGCAAAAAACAGGTGAAGCAGGCTGGCGTGGTAGGTATCGCGGACGTTCTCGGCGTAGAGTTTCCAGTTGTTTGGCAGTGCCTCGACGTAGCGGCCGATGATCTCCAGCTTGCGGCTGGCGGCGACGCGCAGCCGCGCGGCGACCTGCGGGCCGATGAACGCCGCGAATTCCGGCGTGTCGGGGCTGAACGTGCCGAACACCAATCCCCGCCACACCGTGACGCGCAGCTTGCGCGGCCCATGCTCGCCGATGCGGAACGTCTCGGGCATGCCGCCCTTGCCGTTCACCCCGCGCTGGAACGCGACCGATTGCAGGGTGCCCTGCAGGTCGTAGCGCCAGGCGTGGTACGGGCAGGTGAAATCCTTCGCGCCGCTGCCGCCGTCATCGAAGCAGATCAGCGCGCCGCGATGCGCGCAGCGGTTTTCGAATGCGCCGATCCGGCCCTCGGCGTCGCGTGCGACCACGACCGGCATCTCGCCCACCCAGGTGGCCCGCCAGTCGCCCGGATTGGGGATCTCCACCTCCAGGCACAGATAGTTCCACACCGGCCCTTCAAACACGCACTCCTGCTCCAGGCGCAGGATGTCCGGATCCTGGTAGACCCAGAACGGCACGCGGGTCAGGCCCGCCGGCCAGACGTGGCGCGCGGCGACTGGAGTGGCGGCATCCGGCATCGGAACCTCCCGGCACGTGAAGACCAAGTGAAGGAAGACCAGGTGAAGACGGGGGCAGTGAACTCCAGGGCGCGGACGGCGCGCAAGGCGGTGGGGCGGGGACGGCGTGGCGCGCGCAATTGACCTTTGCCCCGGCCGCGCCGAAAAGCCCTGCCATGTCGGACTCCGCCGCGGCGCTGATTCTCAGTGAGCCTCTGGCCGGCCTGCAGGCGCAGGCGATCGGCTTGGCCGAGGCCGCGCGCCTGACCCACGAATTGCGCGCCCTGACCCCGCGCCCGCCCTGGAAATGGGTGGCGGCGAAGCTCTGGCCGCGGCCGCTCGCCGCAGTGGCTGATTCGCTGCGAGGGCCGCTGCCGGGGTTGGTGATCGCCTGCGGCGGCGTGGGTGGAGCCGTCGCCGCAGCACTGCGCCGCGGCGGCCGCCGCGTGGTCCAGGTGCAGCACCCCCGGCTGGATCCGAGCCGCTTCGATCTGGTGGTGGTGAACCGCCACGACGGCCTCACCGGCCCGAACGTGGTCGTCACCCGCACCGCGCTGCACCGCGCCACCCCCGACCGCCTGGCCGAGGCCGCTGCCGTCTGGCGCGATCGTTTGTCCCCGCTGCCGCGTCCGCTGGTCGCCGCGCTGATCGGCGGCAGCAACGGCCGCTACCGCCTGGACGCAGCCGTGGCCGCGCGGCTCGCCGGCGAACTGGGCTCGATGATGCAACGCGACCGGGTAGGGCTGGCCATCACGCTCTCCCGTCGCACCGACCCGCAGGCAGGGCAGGTGCTGCGCCGGACGCTGGAGCCGCTCGGCGCCTGGATCTGGGACGGCACGGGAGACAATCCGTATTTCGGCATGCTGGGCCTGGCGGACGGCATCGTGGTCACGCAGGACAGCGTGTCGATGATCTCGGAAGCCGTCGCGACCAGCGCGCCGGTGCTGATCGCGCCGCTGCCCGGCCGGTCCCGCCGCCAGGCGGTATTCCTGCAGGGCATGTTGGCCGAGGACCGCGTCCGCTGGTTCCAGGGCCGCTTCGCTGCGTGGCAGGTGGCGCCGCTGGACGACACACCGCTGGCCGCCGCCGAGTTACGCCGGCGGCTGGGCTTGTGACCGGCCGCGATCGCCCCATCATCCCGGCCATGCCGAACGCCATGCCATGCTGAACATCCAGACCTTCGACAACCGCTCCGGCGGCAACGTGATCTACAAGGCGCTGGCCCATCCGCTCGCCGCGGAAGCCGTCGCCGCCCTCTATGCCCGCCTCACTCCGCCGGTCGCGCTCTATGATCCCGACGGCATCGCGGAGCCCTTGCTCACGCTCTATCCCGGCCTTCCCCCGCTGGAGGCATGGTTCGTGCACGACGTCGCCCAGGTGGGTCAGCGCCGCGCCGGACTGATCGCGCGCAGGCTGACCGAGCTGCCCGACTGCCGCGCCGGCAGTGTGCTGATCGCGGCGTTCGATGCCGGCCGCATCGCCGCCCGCATTGCGCATCTGCTGCCGCCAGGCGCCGCGGTGCACACGCTGGACGCGGTGAAGCTGCCCGAGGCGTTGCAGAGCAATCCGTCGCGCTATCTCGACAAGCTGAACTTCGCCACCAACTTCGCGTTTTTCCGCGACGCGGATGGACTGTCCACGCGCCTGGTCTCGGCCAATTACTGGGCCAGCTATGGCGCACGTGCGATCCGCCTGTGGCTGCGCTTGTTCGATGCCGATGGGCGCATCCTGGCGACCTGGGAGCAAGAGGTGCCGTCCGGGCCAGGGGGGTTCTCGATCGACAGCCGGGCAGTGCGCGAGCGCTTCGGCCTGCCCGCGTTCACCGGCCAGCTCTTCATCCATGCGATCGGCGCCACCGGACATGACGTGGTGAAATACGCGTTGGATACCTATGCATCCGACAACGGTGCCTCGCTGTCCTGCACTCACGATGCCAATGCGTGGCCATCGGACCGTTATGCCGGGCTGCCCGCTCCGTGCGACGGCGAGCAAGTTTTGTTATGGATTCAGAACAGTCATGCGGCGCCGATTCCGGCGGGCGCGATTGCGCTGGATCGGATGGGCGCCGAGCGCCCGGTATTGCTCGATCGCGCTATTGGTCCATTCGCAACGCTGGGTCTGGACGTGGCTGCCCTGCTGCCCGATCTGCGCTGGCCCGCGCAGATCGAGCTTTGCTCGGGCCGTCACGTGGTGCGCCCGCGTTATGAAGTGGTGCGCGCCGGCCGCACCCGCATCGCGCATGTCAATGTCGAGCGAGCCGACCTGCGCCCCGACCCTGCGATTCCCACGCTGCCGCCTGACATGGGTCGCGGCTTCCTGCTGCCTTTTCCAATTCTGCCGCGCGAGCGCTTCCGCAGCATTGTGCTGCCGACGCCGATGGCGGAGACCCAGGCCGATCTGCCGGTGCGGCTGGATGTGTTCGACGCGGCCGGCCGCAAGGTGGCGGAACGCTTTCTCGGCTGCCTGCCGCGCGATCATGCCGTGGTGGTGGACTGCGCGGATTTTCCGGTGGAGGCCGGCCATGCCGAGCTGGTCTATGATTTCCGCGATGGCGGCAGCGGCGATGGCTGGCTGCATGCCTTGTTCCGTTATGAAGACCGCCGCTCCGGCCACGCTGCCGAGTCAAGTTTCGGTGCACATATCTTCAACACCGCGATGACCTGGCGCGACGAGCCGCAGTCCTATTCCGGTCCGCCGCCCGGCCTTTCCACCCGATTGTTCCTGAAACTCGGCGACGCACGGCGACACAGCTTCGCGGTGCTGATCTATCCGGCGTCCGCGCCCTGGCACGCCTTGTCAGCCACGTTGCTGCAACTGCACGACAGCGCCGGCAAGCAGATCGCCGAGGAGAAGCTGGAAATCGCTTGCTCTGGCTCGGCGATGCTGTGGCCGCATGAGGCATTCGGCGCCGCGATGCTGCGCCAGGCCGGTGCCGACGGCTACGTGCTGGTGCGCGATGCCACCTGCCGATTGTTCGGCTATCACGGCCTGATGGACGACGCCGGCGGGTTCTCGCTGGATCACATGTTCGGATTCTAATTCTCGGATTCTAATTCGCTGTCAATGCGAGGCCTGCCCGCTGTCAATGCGAGGCCTGCCCGCTGTCATTGCGAGGCCTGCCCGCTGTCATTGCGAGGCGCGAAGCGGCCGAAGCAATCCCGGTCACGTGACGCACGAATCATGCGTGCACGTTTCCGACCGGGATCGCTGCGACCCCTTTGCGGCCTCGCAATGACGCGTGGGGCCGCCGGTCAGCGTCGGCACGCGCTGTCTCGCTTCCCGCCTGGGTTTGCCCGCCCGATCATGCCATCTTCGGGACGCGGCCGGCATGCAGCCTGCCGGCGCCAAGCAGAAGGGACGGACATGAGCGACGCGGTCATCGGCCCGCTGGAGGCACGTCACATGCGTTCGGCAGCGTTTCGCGCCGCTGCCGACCAGAGCCGTGTTACCCGCACGCATTGGCATATCGCCGCCGCGAACGCACTGGGTTGGGGCTTCGACGGCATGGACGGCGTCATCTTCGCGCTGGCCACGCCGTTGCTCATCAAGGAGTTCGGCGTAACGCTGGCGCAATGGCGAACCGGCGTGCAGATCTCGATCCTGATCGGCATCGCGGGGATTTTCTTCTGGCCTTGGATGGCCGACCGGGTGGGACGGCGCGGCCTGCTGGCCGCCAATATCGCGCTGTTTTCGCTGATGATGCCGATCGTGGCGCTGACCCAGACATTTGCCGCTTTCGTCGCCGCCCGTTCGGCTGTCGGCTTCGCGTTGAATGGTGAATGGGCGCTGGGATCGCTGCTGGTGGCCGAGACCTGGCCCGCCCGGCTGCGCGGCCGGGTCATTGGCATCAATCGCGGTGCGTGGTGCTTCGGCGCGGCCCTGGCGGGATCGATCGCCGCGTTCGTGTTCACCCAATACGGTTGGCGCGTGGCTTTCGTGATCCCCGCGGTGGTCGCGTTGATTGCGGTCTATGTCCGGGCGAAATGTCCGGAATCGCCGTACTGGGTGCGGACACGCGACCGGCGCCGGCGGATCCAGGCAACCCTCGCCGCAGGCGGAACAATCGATGCGGCGGACCGCACCTGGCTGGAGAAGTCCCGCCGCGTGCCAATACGGCAATTGTTCATGCCCGATATGTGGCGTGCCACCGCCGCGGCGACCTTCGTCGCCTGTTGCTCCACCATCATCTACGGCACCGTGGGAACCTGGATGCCGCTCTATTTGTCGAACGAGCGAGGCTGGTCCGCCGCGGCGTACGGCACGTTCTACATCTGGTGGGGATTGATCGGGTTCCTGGGCCTGCTTGCATCGGGACTGATCGCCGACCGGTTCGGGCGGCGATGGGCGTTCTACATCATGCTGGCCGAGGGTGCGGTCTTCCTGACCTTGTGGGTGCGGGCCGAGACCAACACCGCGCTGTGGGTATACGGATTGCTCTGGAGCATCGGATTCCTCGGCTTCTGGGGACCAAGCACCATCCTGACCGCCGAGATCTATCCCACCCGCATCCGCGGCGCCGGCAACGGCTTCACCTGGGCGGTCGCGTGGCTGATCGGCTTCGTGTTGTGGCCGTTTGTCACGGTATGGCTGACCGAACGCACCGGCTCGTTCGCGGCCTCGTTCCTGATCGTGCCGGTCGCGATGGTGCTGATGGCGCTGGGCATCAAATTCTTCACTCCGGAGCATGCCGGCAAAGACCTCGATGCAATCGCAATTTGAATTCGATCCGCCGGCGAGAATCGAGGCGCGGCGAGGTCGAGCCTGGCCATACCGGACCGCTTGATCGCCCGACATGCCTTGGCCCACTGTAGGGGCGGCCCGGACAAATCGTTCCTGGCCAAAAGGGAAGCTTTCAACTGATCGGGAGAACAAACAATGATCACCCGCCGTACGGCCCTGGCCGCCGGACTTGCGTCCGCTGTGGCAGGCCGCCTCACCAGTGCCCGCGCCGCAAACACGCCTGGAGGCAGCGCCACCGAGATCAAGATCGGCAATACCGGACCGTACAGCGGACCCGCCTCGACCTACAGCGTGATCCCTCGCACCGAGGGCGCCTACTTCAAGATGATCAATGACCAGGGCGGCGTTCACGGCCACACCCTCACCTGGGTGTCGCTCGACGACGGCTACAGCCCGCCGAAGACGGTGGAGGACATCCGCCAGCTCGTCGAAGAAGACAATGTGGACTTCTGTTTCAACGACATCGGCACGCCGCCCAATTCGGCGATCGCCGAGTACCTGAATCACCACAAGGTGCCGCAGCTTTTCGTCGGCTCCGGCGCCAGCAAATGGAGCGATTACAAGAAATATCCGTGGACCATGGGCTTCCAGCCCAACTATCGCACGGAAGCACAGATCTACACCAAATATATGCTGGCACAGGTGAAAGACCCGAAGATGGGCATCGTTTACCAGAACGATGATTTCGGCAAGGACTACCCAACCGGCGTGCGCGACGTCCTGGGTGCGAACTGGGACAAGGTCGTGCTCAAGAACCTGAGCTACGAAACCACCGATGCCACCATAGATTCACAGATCGCCGAATTGCAAGGCGCCGGCTGCAATGTGTTCCTGATGGCCGGCATCCCCAAGTTTGCGGCACAGGCGATCCGCAAGGTCTACGATCTGAACTGGAAGCCGATGTTCTTCATGACCAATGTGTCGATTTCGGTCGGCACGGTGATGGCGCCGGCCGGGCCGGAGAAAGCGATCGGCATGATCAGCACGCAGTATCTGAAGGACCCGACTGATCCCGAGTGGGACAACGACGCAGCCATCAAGACCTGGCGCGCCTTCATGAGCAAGTACAATCCGAGCGGTGATCAGAAGGACGCGGCAACCGTGTTCGCCTACGGCTGCGCAATGACCATGGTGCAGGTGCTGAAACAGTGCAACGGCGACTTTTCCCGCGCCAACGTCATGAAACAGGCGGAGAACCTGCACAATGTGGACATCCCGGTGCTGCTGCCGGGGATCAAGTTGAACACCAGCCCCACCGATCATCGACCGATGAAGGCAATGCAGCTCGAGCGCTGGGACGGCAAGACCTGGGTCCGCTTCGGCGGCCTGATCGAAGGCGCCAACGTCTGATCGACGCGGCCTCTCCCGCATGCACCGCGGGGGAGGCCGCGGCTGCGTCGCGCAGCAACGCGACCCGTGACATGATCGGGGCGCTTCGGCACTGCGTTTGGCCCTGACGGCTCGATCATCGCCGCCGGCGGCAGTGCTGGATAGCCGCTGCTCCCGATTGCCCCCACCGCCGCGCTGGCCCAATGTAGCGGCGGTCAGGGCCCGCTGCGCCCTGGCGAAGGGGAAGCTCCAAACCACTCGGGAGAAACGACGTATGATTACCCGCCGAACGGCTCTGACCGCCGGACTTGCGTCTGCGGTGGCAGGCCGGCTTACCAGTGCTCACGCCGCCAATACGCCGGGCGTGACCGCCACCGAAATCAAAATCGGCAACACCATGCCATACAGCGGACCCGCGTCCTCGTACAGCGTCATTGGCCGGACCGAATCGGCCTACTTCAAGATGATCAACGATCAGGGCGGCGTCGACGGCCACAAGATCGACTTCATCTCGATCGACGACGGCTACAGCCCGCCAAAGACCGTGGAAGATATTCGCCAACTGGTCGAGGAAGACCACGTCGACTTCTGCTTCCAGACCCTCGGTACGCCGACGAATTCGGCCATCGCCACCTATATGAACCACATGAAGGTGCCGCAGTTGTTCGTCGGCTCCGGTGCCAGCAAGTGGAGCGACGTGAAGAAGTTCCCGTGGACCATGGGTTGGCAGCCAAACTACCGCACCGAAGCCCAGATCTACATGAAGTACATGCTGGCGAACTTAAAGAATCCGAAACTTGGCATCCTGTATCAGAACGACGATTTCGGCAAGGACTATCCGCTGGGCGCGCGCGACGTGCTGGGCAAGGACTGGGACAAGATCGTCGTCAAGAACCTCAGTTACGAAACCACGGACGCGACCATCGATTCGCAGATCGCCGAGCTTCAGGGCGCCGGCGCGAACGCGCTGCTGGTGGGCGCAATCCCCAAGTTCGCGGCGCAATCCATCCGCAAGGTCTACGACCTGCAATGGAAGCCGATGTTCTTCATGACCAACGTCTCCAACTCCGTCGGCACGGTCATCCATCCCGCCGGCGAGGACAAGGCGGTGGGGATTCTCAGCTCGCAGTACCTGAAGGACCCGACCGACCCGAGCTGGACAGACGATCCCGCCATCAAGACCTGGCGTGCCTTCATGGCGAAATACAATCCCAGCGGCGATACCACCGACGCCGCCACCGTGTTCGCCTATGGCATCAGCATGACGATGCTGCAGGTGCTGAAGCAGTGCAAAGGCAATTTCTCCCGCGCCAACGTCATGCACCAGGCAGAGAACCTGCGCAACGTTGAAATCCCAGTACTGCTCCCGGGCATCACGATCAGCACCAGCCCCACCGATCATCGTCCGATCAAGGCGATGCAGTTGGAGCGCTGGGACGGCAAGACCTGGGTCCGTTTCGGCAGCCTGATCGAAGGCGCGAACGTCTGATCTTCGCGGCCTCTCCCGCGCATGGTCAGTGCGGGAGAGGCCGCCGCTTATTCCTTCACCCCGCCGGCCATCAGGCCACTGACCAAATAGCCGCGCACGAACAACGCGAATGCCAGGACGGGCAGCATCACCAGCACGCCACCCGCGGCGATCTTGCCCCATTCCCAGCCTTCGTACTGCATGAAATTGACGATCGCGACCGGCGCCGTCATCGCCTGGGTGCGCGTGAGAATCAGCGCATAGAAGAAGTCGTTCCACGACAGGATGAAGCACAGAATGCCGGTGGCAGCGAGGCCTGGTGCCGACAGCGGCAGCGCGATGCGCAAGAAGCCGTTCCACACGCCACAGCCGTCGATCCACGCCGCTTCCTCCAGCGACCGCGGCACCGCGGCGAAGAAGCCGCGCATCGACCAAACCACCAGCGCCAGGTTGAAGGTGATGTAGATCAGCGCCAGGCCGGTGACCGTATCCATCAGCCCGGCCCAGGTGAATGCCAGGAAGAACGGAATGGTGAATGCGATCGGCGGCGCCATCCGGGTCACCAAAATCCATAGCGCAACCTGCCGGCTGCCGCGGAAGCGCCAACGCGACAGCGCATACGCCGCCGGCACGCCGAGCAATAGCGAGACCGCCGTGGACGTACTGCTGGCAAGCAAGCTGTTGACGAAGGAGTGTGGGAAATTGCCGGTCCACAGCGCCGTGTAGTTTTCCAGCGTCGGCGTGAAGCCAAGCCGCGTCGTCATGATGTCGCCGTTGTGGCGGAACGACATCTGCAACAGCCATAAAGCCGGCGACAGCACAACGGCCAAAATCAGCACGGCCACGCCCTCGCGGAGGGAACATCGCCTACTCATCCAGCGCCTCGTCTCCCAGTCGGCCGACCAGCAGTGACAGCAGCGTCACGCCGGCGACCATCAGCATCGCCACTGCGCTGCCATAGCCCCAATAGGAGAAGCTGAAGGTTTGCTCGAAGGCGTAGTAGTTGGTGACTTCCGTCGCACCGCCGGGACCGCCATCGGTCAGCACATAGATCAGCGGAAACGCCTTGATGCTGTCGATCAGCCGGAACAATACGCAGACGATCAGCGTCGGCCGGATGTAGGGCAGCCGCACGTGCCAGAATAATTGCATCGCGTTGGCACCGTCGATGCGCGCGGCCTCCTGCGGCTCTTTTGGCACCATCTGCAACGCTGCGAGCAACATCAGCATGGTGAACGGGAACCATTCCCAGGTGTCGGCCGCGGCGATCGCCCAGATCGCGGTGGCGGGATTGGTGATCAGGGACCGCACCGGCACGCCCAGCCACGCCAGCAAATGATGCAGCGGACTGATGTCCGGCGTGTAGAGCACTTTCCAGATGATCGCCACGACGATCGGCGGCAGCACCATCGGCACCAGGAACCCGGTGCGCAGCGCTTCCAACAGATGCGATGGCCGATCCAGCAACAGCGCCAGCCCAAGTCCAACCGCGATCTGTGCCGCAACGCCCACCACCGACAGCTCGATCTGCACCCAGACCGAATGCCAGAACTCGCCAGTGGCGATGATCTCTCGATAATTGCCCAGCGGATCGGAGAAATCGTACGCCGTGGCCGGATTGATCGGTGTCAGCGGCGTCAGGCTGGTGACCAGCAAATACAGCGCCGGCCCCAGCGTGATCGCGGCCAGAACGATCAGCGCCGGTGCCAGTCCCATGCGAAACGACCGGCATTGCTCCGCCTGCCAGCCGTCGGCACGCCGCGATGCTCGCAACGGCTACAGCTTCACGCCGGCACGCTTCAACTGCATCAGCGCATTGCGCTGCAACTGTGCCATCGACTCCTTGGCGCTTTGCTCGCCGGAAATGATACGCTGCATCGCGACGTCGATCTCGTGGTCGACCGGCGGATAGGCCGGTACCGTGCGGTACACCGTATACCCCTTCGCGCCGAGATTTAGCGTATCGAGATAGAGCTGCGCCACGTCGGTGCCGTTGATCATCATCTTCTGGCGGAATTCCGGCTTCTCGATCATCGACCGCCGGGTGACCGAGCTGTAGCCGTAATCGTTGAACATCCGCTGGGTCAACTGCTTCGACATCGACCAGACGATGAACTGCCAGGCGGCGTCCTTGTTGCGCGAGCCGACGGGAATGCCCCAGCCATGCGCGGCAACGTTGGGGAAGCGTCCTGCCGGCCCTCCCGGCGTCAGCGACAAGGCGCACGTCTTCGCCACCTTGCTGTCTGCGCCCGCCATCTGCACCATGAACGTTTCGTTGCTATTGGAATAATTGACGCGGCCTTGCTTCATCGATTCGAGCACCTGGTCGTAGGTGTAGGACAGCACGCCATCCGGCCCGTACCGACGCAGCATGCTGCAAAAGAACTCGGCCGCCGCGACCGCTTCCGGCGAGTCCAGCACCGGCATCAGGTCCTTCGGCGCATCACGGAACACATTGCCGCCATAGCCTTGCAGAAACGGGATGAACGTCCAGCCGTAGTGGTTCTCCTCGACGAACGCCGGAATGCTGTCCTTCTTGTTGACTGCCTTCAGCATCGTCCCGAGTTCGTCGAACGTATTGGGCATCTTCATGCCGGCCTGTTGAATCAGGTCATAGCGCGAGGCGCCGGCCATGTGCACGTCGGCGATCCAGGGAATCGCGCACAGCCGGCCTTGAGCATCGATGAATGCGGATTCCGCCGCCGGCAGGAAATCCTTCGCGTCCCAGTCCGCCGGCGTCTGCTTCGGGTCGTTGATGTAGTCGGTGAGCGGCGTCACCCAGCCTGCCCCGACCCAGCGGCCCGAGAAGATGAAGGTCACATTCACCACGTCATGCGCGTCGCTGCGAGTGGACAGCTCGATGTCCATGCGCTGGTTATAGATCGGAAACGACGGCGTTTCATAATTCACCTTGGCGCCGGTCGCTTGCTCAAACTCCGGAATATAATGCGTCAGGAACTTGGGATACGACGAGCTCCAGCAGCTCACGTTCAGCGTGACGCCCGACAGCGGCTTCGTCCCGCCTTGTGCCGGCGCCTTGCCCGGCAGCATCAGCAGCGGTGCCGCCGCGGCACCGGTCAGCACGTCGCGACGCCGGACGCGTCGGCCAGTCTTGCTCATCACGTTCCTCCCGGACCAGTCTTTGCCGCGATCCTGGACGCCGCGATGGGCATTGGCAAGCAAACGGTATCGCATGAAAGGATTGTCATGAGTCTGGAAACCGAGCTCGAGCATCATCTGTCACGCGGGTTGGGTGACGCCGTCACCGCCCGCGCCTTCGCAACGATCCTGCTCGAGGAGACGCTGTCATGGTCACCGCCACTGATCGCCCCAGAGCAAATCGCTACGATTCTGGCGTTCACGTTTGGCAACCGCATGCTGCCGAACGGCAATCGCGAGCCGGGGCCGGTGAACGCGGCGCTGGCCGATATCGTGGCGGATTTGCACCAACGCACCGGCGCACGGATTTTCGCGCAGTGGGAAGTTGCGGCCGTGCTGGAAGGGCGGGTGCCCTCCATGCTCGTCACGGTAATCAATCCCGCGCGCGACGCGCGGGATGAGCCCGTGTATCGGAGCACCACCGGCGTGCTGGTGGAGATCGCCCGTCTCACCGCGCCACAATCGCTTGGCCGTGTCGGTGTGGTGGCGTTTGCCGACCATGCCTATCGCTGCGTCGCCACCGCCCGCCGGCTCGGGTTCGATGCCTATGCACCGGCGGGCATGCCGCTACCGAACCGCTATGACCCCGAATCCGGCCAGGCCTGGTGCCGCGAACGCACCGCCTACCTGCTGCACGACGTGATGATCCGTATCACCGAACGTCGTGCCGCCGTGGTCGGCGCGATGCGGCGTTAGTGCTGCAGCGTGGAACCCCGCCAAATGTCATTGCGTTGCGGTGTCATTGCGTTACAGTCCCGTTACGTTTCAAGTGTCGTTGTGCTTCGGTGTCATAGCGTCATAGCGTCATAGCGTCATAGCGTCATAGCGTCATAGTGTCATAGCGTCACAGCGTCATAGCGTCGTACCGTCGTAGCGTCATAGTGTCATCGTGCACCGGTCTCATTGCGATCGAATGTCATTGCCACTAAATGTCATTGCGTTGCAATGTGATTGTGCCTCGATGTCATTGCGCGACAATTCCATTACGTCTCAATTTCATCGCGCTCCCATTTCATTGCGGTGACCGCGAGCGAAGCGCCGCGGGACGAAGCAATTCCGGTCGGCCCGGGCACGCCGCCCGCCGGTACGGCTACAAGACCGAGATTGCTGTGTCCCGCCGCGCTTCGCTCGCGGTCTTCGCGATGACAGTGCTCGACTATGCGAGCAATGCCGCCGCGATGCGCTCGCGCGTCAGCGGCATGTCGCGAATACGCGTGCCCAGCG
>DATJNA010000280.1:0-36352 GCA_035508435.1 Acetobacteraceae bacterium
GTTACCTGCATGCCGTCGATCTTCAACTCGCTGATGGTGTCCTCGCCACGGTTGCACACCAAGGCCAGCTTACCGTCCGGGCTGAATGACAGGCCGGACGGCTGCTTCCCCAGCGTCAGCGTTTGCACCAGCTTCGGCGGCTGCGCCTTCAGATCGATAACAAACAGCTTGTTGGTTGGCACCTGTTTGCGCGTGCCGTTATCTTCCACGACGGTCATCGAATCCGCCACCAGGGCGATGCTGTTGTCCGGCGCAATGGCGAGATTGACCGGCGGCCCGACGATCGAATTCTCCAGCGGCAGGGTCGCGACGATCTTCGGGGCCTCGGGCCTGGCAACATCCACGATCTGCACCGTGTCCTTGCCGGTGGGCGAGAAGATCGGCTTGCCCTTGTCGTCCCAAAGCACCTTCTCGTCATTGCCGACAATCAGCCAGGGCGCCGCGCAGGCGGCCTTCGCCGCCAACAGCAGGCAAAGCACGCCGGCGAACCCATGCCGCGACGTGAGGTACGGCATCGTTTCCCTCCCAGGGTTATTATGGTTGCGCCGGGAGTGTGAGCAGGAATCGCACCGGATAGCAAGCCGTTACGCGCAGTCGCCAAACCAGGCGATCAGAGCCGGCCCCAACTTGTGGCCCGCTCGATGCGGAGCGCGATCACCGGCAGCGGTGCGAGGTCCATCGCGCGGTATTGCGGGTATCGGTCGCGCAGCAGATCCTGCGCGCGGTCATGCTCCGCCCCGGATTCGAGGATTTCGGCGTGTCCGCGCAGCATCACCCAGGCGAGGCGACCCCAGTCCTCATCCCAGCGATCCACCGAGACCGCAACCGCCGGGTTCGCCAGGATGTTACGTAGCCGTTTCAGCGGCACGTCGCGCCGTTTCGGCTTTTCGTCAATGGTGATGTAGAGCGTCGCGCCATCGACCGCGTAGCACACAGGCACAACATGCGGCGCGCCAGCCGTATCCGCGGTGGCGAGATGCGCCACGCGCGCGGTGGCAAGAAAGCGGCGTTGTGCATCGCCAAGCATGGCCCAGAGGCTACGGCGTTTCCGCTGCGGCGGGAACTGTGGGAATACGGCGACGCAATTCCCGCCCACTACAATCCCCGTCGGCAAAACACCCGGCAGCGAAAACTGGCAGGGTATTTTCCCGATTTTCCCGCGACAGAACCACGGCACTTCGCCACCCTCAGTTCCGCCAAATCAGTCAACATCTTTCAATGTTGTAGAGATTGCCACTGCTCTCTAACTACCGCCGTGGCGGCAGGAGATGCCTGCCGGCAGGAGACATGGCAGCGATGGCACCGATGCTGACCCTTCAGGCGCCTGGACGACCCGAGAGCGTTTTGGATCGCTACACAGCTCCCACTCGTCCCCGGCGCCAAGGACGCAGCGAAATGCGACAGATGATGATCGTCGCGGCGATTGCCGCTGGTTTGGTGGCGCTTTGGCTGGCACTGCTGCCGATCGGGTCTTGAACCGCCGCGATTATCGTTCCCGCCGCAAATCCAGCGTGTGGGGATGTTCACGCGACCGCGCCACCATCGGTTCTCCCATCGGCCCCGGCGTATGCCCGATTGGGAAGAAGCGCGCTTTCCGCCGTGCCTCCGCCTCATTGGCGTTCACCGGGAAGCGTTCGTAATTTCGCCCACCCGGATGCGCCACGTGATGCGTCAGGCCACCAAGCGAGCGTCCCGTCCAGCGATCATAGATATCGAAAATCAGCGGCGTCTGCGCCGGGATTGTGGGATGCAACGCGCTGGGCGGCTGCCACGCCTTGAAGCGCACGCCGCCGACATACTCGCCTTCCCGATCGGTCTGCGTCAGCGGCACGGCGCGACCGTTGCAAGCTAGCACATAGCGTTCATCCACCCAGCCATTCACCCGCGCCTGCACGCGTTCCACCGAACTGTCCACATAGCGCGCGGAGCCGCCGGTCGTCGCCTCCTCACCCAGCACGTGCCAGGGTTCCAGTGCGTGGCGCAGTTCCAGTGTGCTGCCGCGCAGCGTCACCTCACCGATACGGGGGAAGCGGAATTCGAAATGCGGATCGAACCAGGCGCGGTCCAGCGGATACCCGAGCGCGCGCATCTCCTCCAGCACATCGGTGAAATCCTGCGCGACGAAATGCGGCAGCATGAAATCGTCGTGCACGCGCGTGCCCCAATGGATCAGCCGGCGCTGATACGGAGTCTGCCAGAATGCCGCCAGGGCCGAGCGCATCAGCAGCATCTGCGCCGCCGCCATCTGTGCATGTGGCGGCATTTCCAACGCGCGGAACTCCACCAGCCCGAGCCGGCCGGATCCACCTTCCGGCGTGTACAGTTTGTCGATGCAGAACTCGGTGCGATGCGTATTGCCGGTCATGTCCGCGAGGATGTTGCGGAACAGCCGATCGACCAGCCAGGGCGGCGTCTCCTGCTTCGGATTGATCTGCGAGAACGCGATCTCCAATTCCGCCAGGCTGTCCTGCCGCGCCTCATCGATGCGCGGATGCTGACTGCTCGGGCCAATGAACAAACCGGAGAACAGGTAGGAGAGGCTGGGATGATTGTGCCAGAAGCCGAGCAAGGATCTCAGCAGGTCGGGACGGCGCAGGAACGGTGAATCGGCGGGCTGCGCTGCGCCCATGACCACATGGTTGCCGCCGCCGGTGCCGACATGCCGCCCGTCCAGCATGAACTTCTCGGTGGCCAGCCCGACCTGGCGGGCCTCTTCGTACAGCTCCTCGGACCGCTGCACCATTTCCGACCAGTTGTGCGCGGGATGGATGTTCACCTCGATCACGCCCGGATCGGGGGTGACGGAGAAATGGTTCAGCTCCGGATGGTGCGGCGGCAGGTAGCCTTCCAGCACCACCTTGGTGCCGAATTCGGCGGCGGTGTCCTCGACGGCAGCGAGCAATGCCATCCAGTCCTCGGCGGCATAAAGCGGTGGCAGGAACACGTGGATCAGGCCGTTGCATTGCTCCACGCAGAGGGCGGTGCGTACCTGGTCCGGCTCGCCGCGTCCGACCACAGGGGCCTCCTGCGGCATGGGGCGGAAGCTTTCGGGACCTACGGTCATGCCGTCGGCGGCGGCTGGCCGGCGCGGCAACAGCGCCTGGCGCGGCGGCAGCGGCGTCGCCGGCGCAAACACGTCGGGTTCGAATTCGGTCTCGACTTGCTCGGGATTGACCCAGGGCAGGCTGTCCAGCGGCAGGCGCAAGCCGATCGGCGAATCGCCGGGGATCAGGAACAACACGCCGCCGCGCAGAAACCATTTGCCGCCTTGCCAGATGCGCACGCCGTCGCGCACCACGCGGCGCAGCGGCAGCACGCTGCCGACCGGCGCGGCGAGACCCTGGCCGAACACGCGGCTCAGGCGGGCGCGCTCCATTTCATCGCGCAGTTTCGCATCCTCGGCGATGACGTTGGCGGGCAGCCGGCGTTCGCGCCACAGGTAGTAGTGGGCGTCCTCATAGGCCGGATGCACCAGCGACGGATCGACCTGCAGCCGCTCGGCCAGGGCGGCGGCGAACCGTGCGGCATCCTCGGCATTGGCCGAGCCGGTCTCAGTTTCGCCAGCGAACAAGGATGGATCGCGCCAGACCGGCTCGCCGTCGGGGCGCCAATGCGTGTAGAGCGCCCAGCGCGGCAATTGCTCGCCCGGATAAGTCTTGCCGAAGGCGTGCTGCAACGCAGCACCCGGCGCCCAGCGTGCCATCAGGCGGCGGATCAGCTTATCGGCGTAGGCCTGCTTGGTGGGGCCGAGCGCCTCGGTATTCCACTCCGCCGCGTCCATGTCGGTGGCAGAGACGAAGGTCGGCTCGCCGCCCATGGTCAGGCGGATGTCGGAGGCAGCCAAAGCGCGGTCCACCCGCGCGCCGGTGGCAAGAATGTCCTGCCATTGTTCCGGCGTGTAGGGCCTGGTGACACGCGGCGTCTCGCGCACGCGCGTCAGGCGCATGTCGAATTCGAATGTCGTTTCGCACGGATCGACCGCGCCGGAAATCGGTGCGGCGGACTGCGGTTCGGGCGTCGCGGCGAGCGGGATATGGCCCTCGCCCGCGAGCAAGCCGGACGTGGGGTCCAGGCCCACCCAGCCGGCGCCGGGAAGATAAACCTCCGCCCAGGCATGCAGGTCGGTGAAGTCGGCGGCCGGACCCTCCGGCCCTTCCAGCGGCTTCACGTCCGCCACGAGCTGGATCAGGTAGCCGGAGACGAAACGCGCCGCGTAGCCCAGGTTTCGCAGCGCCTGCACCAGTACCCAGGCGCTGTCGCGGCAGGAGCCCTTGGCGTTGGCGAGCGTCTCCTCCGGTGTCCAGACGCCCGGCTCCATGCGGACGATGTAGGCGATGTGGTTCTGCACCCGGCGGTTCAGCGCGACCAGCATGTCCACGGTGCGTGGCTCGCCGCGCGGCACGCCATCGAGCAAGGCGCGCATCCGCGGCCCGACCGGGGCGATGTGACGGAACGGGGCGAGCTCCTGATCCAACACCGGATCGTAGGTGAAGGGCCAATGTTCGGCGTCGGGCTCCAGGAAGAAATCGAACGGGTTGATCGTCGCCATGTCGGCAACGAGGTCCACGGTCACGTCGAAATGTGTGGCGCGCTCGGGGAATACGACGCGCGCCAGGTGATTGCCCTGCGGGTCCTGCTGCCAGTTCAGGAAATGCGGCCGCGGCTCGACCGTCAGCGCGTACGAGACGATGGGCGTGCGGGCATGCGGAGCAGGCCGTAGGCGGATGGTCTGCGGGCCGAGATTGACCAGCCGGTCATAACGGTAGCTGGTGCGGTGGGTTAACGCGACGTGCAGCGGCATGGCGGGGTTTCGTGGCGAGACCGGGTGGCGGGATGCGGGCACGGCAGCCGCGTCCGGGACGTGGCCGCAGCCGTTGCATAGTGGGGCTGATTGTGCGCCGCAGCAAGGCTTTGTTGCGCGGTGGAGTGCCCGCGCTCCCGGTGCGCTCCCGTTGCCGCACTGGCTAGCGCAGCCAACACGACGTTGATGTCCGCGGCCGTCGCAACCTTTCCGGCAGCGACGGTCGCGTAAACCTCGAAAACGTCGCTATGCCACCCCGTACACCGCTTGTGCGTTCTCCAGGAACACCGCTCGCCGCTGTTGCTCTGTCATCTGGATCGGCAGGGCTCGCATCGGATCATCATAATCCCAATGCGGATAGTCGGTGGCGAACAACACGCGGTCCCAGCCCAGCCACTCGATTGCCTCGGCCAGATGCTCGCGCGGCTCCGGCTCCTCGATCGGCTGCGTGGTGAACCACACGTTGCGGCGCAGGTAATCGCTCGGCAGCATTTTCAAATGCGGTGTCTCGGCCTTCAGCTTGTGCCATTGCCGGTCCATGCGCCACGCCAGTGCGGCGCCCCAGGCCAACCCCGCCTCGATCAGCACGACCTTCAAATCGGGAATGCGCTCGAACACGCCTTCGAAGATCAGGCTGATCAGCAGCGACTGCTGCGCCTGGGCGTGACCGACCATCTCCTCAAGGTAGAAGGATCCCCAGCCGCTGTTGGTGATCGGCCAGCCGCCATAGCCGAAGGCATGCACGCCGACCGGCAAGCCCGCCGCTGCCGCCGCTTCGAAGACCGGCCAGTACTTCCGCGATCCCAGTGGCTCCGCGGTTCTGCTCAGGAACAAGACCTGGGCGAAGTTCGGATCGCCCGCACGCAACTCGATTTCCTTCACCGCGGCGGGCGGATCTTCGTACGCCGTCATCAAGGATGCGCGCAGTCGCGAATCGCGCGAGGTCCATTCGGCGATCTGCCACTCGTTCGTGGCATGCGTGATCGCGGCCGACAGCTCCGGATTCTGCGCGCCCTGGCCGGACGTGAGCGGGTTCAAAATCCCCAGCACCACATTGTTCCGATCCAGATGCTGCTGCTGCATGAAACCGAGGTCGCTACCCGGCGATCCACCTGGCGGCCATGCATCATGCCGGCACGCCTGCGGCTGGCCTTTCGGATAGGCCGAGCCCTTCTCCCATGGCTGGCGGTACAGCATGCCGAATTGCTCCACATGCTGCTGCCAGCGCTTCGACAGATAAGGGTACAGCGCCTTGCTCACGCCACCGATGCCGACGCCGGGCGGGCGGGGATGCACGTCGCAATCGGCGATGCCGACCTTGGAGGCGGATGCCGGCTGTCCGCCGGAGCGGTTCAAAACGTCCACATTCATGCCACGGTCTCCATGCGAGCCGTATGGCTCAGGCGAGGATAGGTACGCATCGGGTTCTCCACCATGATCTTCCGCGCGAGGCCGGGGTCAAGCCCGGCGGGCATCGCCTCCAGCCCGTCGAACTGCCAATGCGGATAGTCGGTGGAGAACAGCAGGATGTCATCGGAGCCGATATGGTCCATCACGCGCATGACGGTGGCGGCGTCCGGCGGCCCATCGAACGGCTGTAGCGTCAGCCGCACGCGCTCGCGCACCACGCTGCCGGGCGGGTCGGCCACCCAAGGGATCTCGCCGCGCAGGCCCTTCCAGAATTTCGTCAGGCGCCAGAGATAGGCGGGCAGCCAGGTCACCCCGGATTCCATCAGCACCACGGTCAGGTCGGGGTGGCGGGTGAACACGCCCTCGGCCACCAGCGAGGTGAGCTGCGTCTGAATGGCGGGGGCCTGGTTGACGTAGTCCTCGGTATAGTAGCTCGGCCAGCCGACCGGCGTGACCGGGTGGCGATAGGTGCTGCCGGCATGGATGCCGACCGGCAACCCGTGGCGCTGGGCGGCGGCATAGATCGGCCACCAATAGCGCTTGCCCAGCGGGTGGTCGGCGCCGGCCAGCAGCAGCACCTGGACGAAGCGGCGGTCGGGCGCGACGCGGTCGATCTCCGCCACGGCCAACTCCGGGTTCTGCATCGGCACGATGATCGAGGCGCGCAGGCGGGCATCCGCATCCAGCCATTCGCGGGCGATCCAGTCATTGATCGAACGGGCGAAGGCGGCGCCCATGTCTTCCGAGAACAGGGCCTGGGCGCCGTAGAGGCAGGAGCAGATGGCGAGCTGTGTGTGGAACGGATCCAGCGCCTGTGTCCCCAACGCCTGCGGCGTGGTGGCAGCCTTGCCGGCGTCGTCGCGCCAGTCGGCGCGGGCGGTGAGCGGGCTGCGGCTGGGGTAGCTGATGGTGTTCAGCTCATCGAGGCCACGTCGGATGACGGTGTCGCGCCAGAGGTCGTCGAGATAGGGCATCAGCACCGCGAGACTCGGCACTGTAGGATGCACGTCGCAATCGATGGGAGCGGTGGGCGGCATCGGATTCCTCCACAACGGAGGTTAGCGCGCCGATCGCGCGTGGCCAATGCGATGTGCGGGATTACGGGAGTGGGATCGGCGTCTCGGTTCGTTGCATCAGCATTGTGGTGGGACATGCGGCCCACGCGGCACTCAAGGTTTCCCGGTTCTACCCGCGCGAGCGGCACGCCCGTCTCGTCCGCCGGAGGCGCTGCCGTGAGGCATCCGGGCGAGGGAGTCGAGCCGTTGCAGCGGCAGGTCGGGCCGGTTCGCCATGTCAAAGCCGATCGCTGACAGCAGCAACTGGACGCCGATGACAATCGGCAGCACGGCGATCATGACCGTCCCGGTTGAGGTGAACTGACCGGTGCGGACCGATTGGATCCAGTGCAACGCGCCGAAGGCAGCGCCGAACAATACCAGGGGAATCCCGACCAGGGTCTCGAGCGAGCCGATGTTGAAGTCGCGCAGGAGATACGTATAGAAGAAGCGCTTGCCGATCCGGGACATGAACAGTCTCGGAAAATCCAGCAGAACCTGGGCGACCTTGAGATTGCTGCGTTCGTTGCGGTAGATCGCCGGCATCGGCACGTCGCGTATCACCGCGCGAACGGTCGACAACCGGAACAGCATGTCCGATTCGAAGAAGTAGCGGCGCTCCATGCGATCCAGCGGCAGCAGACTCAGGGCAACGCGATGAATGGCGGTGTAGCCATTCGTGGGATCCATGATGTCCCAATAGCCGCTGGCGAGTTTGTTGACGAACGACAGGCCGGCATTGCCGATCAGGCGCGTCAAGGGCATGCCGGTCAGGGAGTACAGCTCGAAAAAGCGGTTGCCTTTCGTGTAATCCGCGGTGCCTGCCAGCAAAGGGGCGATCAGCGCGGGCAGATAAGCCGGATCCATCTGATTGTCGCCGTCCATCTTTACGACGATATCGTAACCGTCGAGCAAGGCCCTGCGATAGCCGGTGATGACCGCGCCGCCGACGCCTTGATTTCCCTCATGGAACAGTACGGCGACCCGCGGGTTGGCAAAATGCTGCTGCACGAAGCGTCCCGTTTGCTCGGGACAGCGGTCGTCAACCACGTAGATCTGGAGCACGCGGTCCAGGATTCCGGTGATGACCGCGGCGATCTGACTGCGTACTTTATAGCACGGTATGACGACTGCCACGGGCAGGCGCGCCTGGCCGTCGGCATGGTTGCACGACGGGGCAGCGGGCTCGACAGGACCAGCGCTGTTGTCGAGCGCAGGCGCCGTCTCCGTCGGGTTAGCCATCGCTCCTGCTGACCTCTCCGGTCCGGGGCGCCGTCGCCGGGACGAGGAGAGCCGGCCCGCGGCGCCGGGCACGCCGTTGTGCCCGTCACCTGCCGGCACTTCAAGCCCGACACCAGCGTCAGCGCGACCGGCCGGCTGACCTGCTCGTTCTAGGCCGCCGCCTTCCGGTTCATCTCGAGCCGGGCATCCACCAGCGCCACCGTCTCTTCCAGCCCCGGCACCCGCATCCCCTTCTGTGCCGCGATCCGCTGCACCAGCCGGTCCACCCGCTCGATATTCGGTGCCCCCGCGAACAAGGCGCGTGCCGCCGAGGATGGCCGCACCAGCGTCATCGCCGCGGCGGCATATTTCTCGAACGGCACCAGGTCATCCGGCGCCGCCCCCAGCGTCATGCACAACTCCCGCACCGAATCATACACCCGGTTCGAGGTCTCCAGATCCGTATGCACCGCATCCTTGATCGACCGTGCCGCGTCCTTCTGCACGCAGCGGTAATTGCCGGTGATCAGCATCGCCCACTTGGCCAATGGCACGAAGATCGAGTCGTGCACTTTCAGCTTCACCGGCAGATCGATCGCTGCGTCGCCGGCGTCGAAGCGGATCGCCTCGATCTCCGCCTGCAATTGCCGCAGCATCGCGGTATAGCCATTCGACTCAAACCGCGCCGCCTTGAAGTTGGTCGGCAGCGTCACTTGCAGCACGTTGATCTTCTCTTCCGGCGGGCGGAACGCCTGCGGATCCGGGCTGCACAGCGTCACCAGCCCCGGCTCGAAATTCGTCCACACGCTGGCATCGGTGAAGCAATCATGCAGTATGTCGGTGTTCAGCCCGGAGATGCGCTTCAAATAGGGCAGCGGCGGCATGTTCATGATCGACAGGCACGGCTTGCCCGCCTTTGCCACCGCGTCCAGCAGTTCGCGCACGCCCGGCGAGCGGTATTGCGGCTCCTGCATCGCCAGCGCAACGAGGTCATAGTCGGCCGGGTTCACTGCCGACGGCCCCGCGGCGGACAGCTTGCCGGGCAGCTTGCGCGAGTCGATCTCCACCAGGTCGTGCCGGCCTTTCACCGGTATACGCACGCGAATGCCATCGCTGTTGACCGCCTCTACTTCGTTGGGCAGGCAGATCATCGTCACGCTGTGACCGCCGAACAGTACTTTGCTGGCGAGCAGGGAGCCGTAGGACGCGCCCATTATCAGGATGTTGTAGGTAGCCATATGACAATTTCCTCCGTTCGGCGCTTGAGGACGGCGTTCTTGGCCCGCCCGTTGGCCTCAGTGTGGCACATTCGATGGCGCGCGTTAATCGTCGATGGTGACTGAATATTTTGTGCACTGCAGCGATCTTGCGTTGTGCAGTGCAGCGATAATCCGTTGTGCAACGCAGCAGAACAAGCGCGGCATTGCCGCCTCGTTGCTTATACGGACGCGGTATTCAAATGGGCGCTGAAGTCGTCAGCACGGCCGATCAAAAACGCAGCATTACTGTAAGAGCGCAGCCGCACAGTCGCCGGCCAATGCCGCGAAGGCCGGCTCAAATACGCGATCTGCCATCGCCTGGCAGCGTCGCACCAGCCGGTGCTCCGTGGGTTGATAATCCGGCACGGCGTAATGCATGGTGCGGATGTTGTCCCACATCAGCACATCGCCCTCGGTCCAATGGTGCGCAAAACGGTAGCGCGGCTGAAGCTGGTGCGCGAACAACACCTCCAGCAGCGCGTCGCTTTCCGCATCCGGCAGACCATCGATGTGCACAGTGTAACCTGGATTGGCATACAGGATGCGTCGCCCGGACAGCGGATGGTGCAACACCATGGGCTGCGACACCGGCGGCTTCTGCCGGCGCTGTGCCGCGGTGAGCGGCTTGCGCACGCTGCCCTCGCCGCCGCGTGCCCGCATCATGTCCCAAAATTTTGCGAAATCATGCGTCGCGGTCAGCGTCTCGAGCCGCGCGTGCAGCGTGACTGGCAGGTCATCGAATGCCGCCGCCATGTCGGCGAACCACGTGTCGCCCAGCACCTGCCCATCGCGCCGTGGCACCTTCAGCGCATGCAGCACGTTGACGAACGCGATGGTGCGGCTGAACGACATGTCGGTGTGCCAGTCCTGCCCCGCGTCGGCGAGGCCGATCGGCCGCCCGTTTTCCACGATATTGGACAGGATCATCACTTCCGGATGCTCCGGGACCTGGAACGCGCCGGAGACATGCACTTCCAGTGTGCCGAACAATCGGCTGAACGCCGCCTGCGCCGCGGGGTCGAGCCGCTGGTTGGGGAAGCACAGTACGCCATGCGCCGCCAACGCGCGCAAGATCAGCGCGAAATCGTTGCGCCGCAGCGGCGCGGCGAGGTCGAGGCCGGTGATGCGCGCGCCGAGGACCTCGCCCGATGGCGTGACGGTTGGCATGTGCCCAGTTTGGCGCGCCCCGGCCTATCGCGCTAGACTCCGCCGCATGGCCAGGCTGAGCGTGAACCTCAACAAAGTTGCATTGCTCCGCAATTCGCGGCGTACCGGCGTGCCGGACCTGCTGCAGTTCGCCCGCATCGCGCTGAATGCGGGCGCGGCGGGCCTCACCGTGCACCCGCGTCCGGATGAGCGGCACATCCGCCGCTCCGATGTGCCCGCGCTCGCCGCCCTGATGCAGCCGGTGCGGCCGGGGGTGGAGTTCAACATCGAGGGCTATCCGGATCCGCGCATGCAGGCGATCCTGGAGGAAGTGAAGCCAGAGCAATGCACCTTCGTGCCCGATGCGCCGGATGCGTTCACCTCGGAAGAAGGCTGGAAGCTCGATGCCGCACAGATGGCGCTGGCACGTCCGGCCGTTGCGGCGGCGAAGGCCTTGGGCTGCCGCGTGATCCTGTTCATCGATCCGGACGCGGCGGTGGTGCCGCGCGTGCGTGATGCCGGTGCGGATGGGATCGAGATCTATACCGGCGGCTATGCGGACGCATTTCGCAGCGGCAGTGGGGATCCGCTATTGGCCCGGATCGGTGAGGCGGCACGACGGGCGCAGGAGTTGGGCATGGCGGTGAACGCCGGACATGACCTGAACCTGCGCAATATCCCGGCGTTGATGCGGACGGTCCCGTTCCTGGCGGAAGCCTCGATCGGCCACGAGCTGACCGCCGATGCGCTGGAAATGGGGTTCGGCGCCGCCGTGCGTGCCTATGTCGCGGCGCTGCGGGGAGCGTGAGGGCGAGCGGTCACACGATCGGCCGCCGACGCCAAAGTCGAAGTTCTCAAACCACACATGCGAGGGTCCAAGCGGTCATGACAACGGAAAAACTGCCCCATCGGAAACTTGGCGGCGGTGGCCTGTCGGTCGCCGCGATCGGCCTGGGCTGCATGTCGCTGTCCGGCGTCTATGGCGCTGCCGATGACGCGGCATCGGAGGAGCTGATCCGCTACGCCATCGATCTCGGCGTGGATCATCTCGATTCCTCCGACATGTATGGCTGGGGCCATAACGAGGAGGTGGTCGGCCGCGCGATCAAGGGCCGGCGGGACCGCGTGGTGCTGGCGACCAAATTCGGCCAGGTGCAGAACCCCGGCGGACAGAACAAGGTCAACGGCCGCCCCGAATACGTGATCCAGGCCTGTGAGGCGAGCCTGAAGCGCCTGGGCGAGGACGTGATCGATCTCTATTATCAGCACCGTGTCGATCCCGCCGTGCCGATCGAGGATACCGTCGGCGCCATGGCGAAGCTGGTGCAGCAGGGCAAGGTGAAACATCTCGGCCTGTCGGAAGCGAAGCCGGAAACCGTCCGGCGCGCCCACAAGGTGCATCCGATCGCCTGCGTGCAGACGGAATATTCGTTGCTTTATCGGGCCGAGGCCGAGGAAACGCGCGAGATCACGCGCGGCCTGGGCATCAGCTTTGTCGCCTATGCCCCGCTGGGGCGCGGGTTCCTGACCGGGGCGATCCAGACCTTCGATGACGTCGATGGCCGCCGGGCGGCGCATCCCCGCTTTCAGAAGGAGAATTTCGATCAGAACCGCGAACTGGTCGCGCGCATCGAAGGAATTGCGGCGGAGAAGCGATGCACCCCGGGACAGCTCGCATTGGCCTGGTTGCTGGCGCAGGGCGAGGATGTCGTGGCGATCGCAGGCACGCGCTACAAGCATCGGCTGGACGAGAACCTCGGCGCGTTGAAGGTGCAGCTGACGGCGGACGATGTGGCGCGGATCTCTGCCGCGGTTCCGAAGGGGGCGGCGGCCGGCACCCGCTATCCCGCCGGCGGCATGGCGGCGGTCTACGTCTGACCCCAGCGTCTTCCCCCTCCCGGTGTGGGAGGGGGTTGGATGCAGATAAAACCCGGCAGCGGTCTACTTCTTCACCCCCAGCCCGCGCATGAACTGATCGCGGATGCGCGCGGGGTCGCGTTCGGTGGTCTCTTTCGGCTTGTCGTGGTCGATACGACAGCCGATCAGCCAGGGGCCGTCCTCGTGCAGCGCCAGCGCGACCAGTTCCTCGAATGCGCTTTCATCCGCCGCCCACGCACTTTGCGCCAACCCCGCCCCGCGGGCGATGGCGACGATGTCGGCGCCTTGGTCGGTCAGCGTCGCCTGGCCGCCGGTGATCTGGTAGGTGCCGTTATCCATGATGACGACGGCCAAATTCTGCTGCGCCCGCGCGGCCACCGTCGCGAGAGAGCCCAATTGCATCAGAATCGACCCGTCGCCTTCCAGCGCGAACACGCGCCGCTGCGGCTGCGCCAGTGCCACGCCCAGCGCGATCGGTACCGCGAGGCCCATGCTGCCGAGCATGTAGAAATTCTGCGGCCGCCGTCCCGTCGCCCAAAGATCGAAATTGGTATAGCCGATGCCGCCGATCACGGCTTCCTCGTGCCTGAGCAACGCCACCAGGCGCCGGGTGATGTCGAAGCGATTCAGCACCTTCGCCTGGTCGCGGCGCGTCGGCTGATTGGCTGCGAATGACATCGTTGCGCCCCCCTATGCCGCGAACACTTTGCCGCCCGTCAGCAAGGGCGAGAGAATGAAACAGCACGGCGCCTGCGTGGCGACGGCCTGGGTGATGCTGCGATCGACGATGAATTCCAGTTCGTCGTGACGGGTAATCACCGGGTGCTCTATATTCAGCGTTTGCAGCACCGGCCGCATCGTGTGCGCCACCAGTGCCTGGCCGATATTGAACTCACCCAGAGTGCCGCGTTCGGACACCATCATCAGAACGGGGAGCTGATATGGCACCGCCAGCGAGGCGAGCACGTTCGCCAGCGTGGCAAAGCCGCTGGTCTGCATCAGCAGGATGCCACGCGCGCCGCCCATCCAGGCACCGGCGACGATGCCCAGACCTTCTTCCTCGCGCGCCACGGAGAACGCGGTGAAGAACGGGTCGGCGTGCACCAGGTCGATCAGCGGGCGCAGCACGTTGTCCGGAACGTAGGTGACCAGCGACACATTGTGGCGCTTCAACACGTCCCGCACGATTTCGTGCCAGGCGCGAGTGGGGGATTCTTCGTCCATCGCGGTATCCTCCGTTGGGCGTCGACCGGCCGGTTCAGTCCTGCTCCGGCGGGGAGAAATCGACCCCCTCGTACAACTCTGTCAGCGGCACCGAAATTCCGAGCTCTGGCGTGTCCAGCACCGCATCGGCACCCAACACGTGCCCGACCCAATCATCTCCCGCTCGCGCGAATACCGTAGCGCCGATTGCGTCCTGCTCCGGCATGACGTAGCGCCGAATCGAAGGCGTGGCGCGGTATTCCTGGTTCTTGACAAAGTGATCGGTGCGCGCTGTGCTTTCGCTCAGTACTTCGAACACGACGACCGGATCGGTTACCAACGTGGCCGTGCGAGGGAGCGGCGTGCATACAACGAATGCATCCGGGTACCGCAGCGATCCTGCCAGTCGAACCTTCATGTCGCTGGTATAAGCGCGGCAAGGTCCGCCGCGCAGGCGGATAGCAAGCGCCGTGATGACGTTGCCCTGGATGAGCGAGTGCCCAGCCGTACCGCCGAGCATCGCCACCGGGGCAAACCCGTCGAATTCCCAGCGCAGCTCCTGCCTCTCCTCCCAGGTCAGGAAGTCTTCCATCGTCATCGATTGGCGCACGGCGACGCTCATGCCTGCACACTAGCACACCGCCGGGACCTGTCACGCCGGCACCCGGTATGCCCCGTCGTCGCTACAGGCTATACCAATCTCCGAGCACCGCGCGCAGCGGGCTACCGCCGGGAGCAGGAGAGGAAGACGATGCCGGATTCGCAGTATGACGTGATCGTGGTTGGCGCGGGCAACGCCGCGCTGTGCGCTGCCCTCTCGGCGCAGGAACAAGGCGCGCGCGTGCTGGTGCTGGAAAAGGCCAGCGAGGACGAGCGCGGCGGCAACTCCACCTTCACCGCCGGCGGCTTCCGCTTCGTGCATGAAGGGTTGGAAGACCTGCGCAAGGACGTGCTGGTCGACCTTTCCGAGAGCGAGGCGAAGTCGATGTTCATCCCGCCGTTCACGGCGGCGACCTATACCGAAGACCTGATGAAGGTGACCGAGAACCTGTCGGAACTGGACTTGCTCGACCTGCTGGTGAACCGCTCGCGCCCCACCGTGGTGTGGATGCGCGAGAAGGGCGTGCGCTGGATCCCGATGTTCAAGCGCCAGTCCTACCTGGTGAACGGCATCAACCATTTCTTCGGCGGCATGGCCGTCGAGGCGGTCGGCGGCGGCTGGGGACTGGTCGATTTCCTGTTCAAGTCCGCCGAGCGCTACGGCGTGACGGTCCGCTACAACACCGGCCTGCGCAAGCTGATCCAGAACAAGAAGGGCGAGATTAGCGGCGTGACCGTGTTCGGCCCTGACGGGTACGAGGACATTCATGCGCGCGCCGTGGTGCTGGCGTGTGGCGGGTTCGAGGCCGATCCGGAAATGCGAGTCCGCTACTACGGCCCGGGTTGGGAAATGGCGCGCGTGCGCGGCACACGGCACAACACCGGCGACGGCATCAAGGCGGCGCTGGAGATCGGGGCAGCGGCGTTCGGCGGCTGGTCCACCTGTCATGCGGTGCAATGGGACCTCAGCGCGCCGCCGTTCGGCGACCGCGTGGTGCTGGACAACTACCAGAAGCACTCCTACCCGATCGGCATCATGGTCAACGCCAACGGCGAGCGCTTCGTCGACGAAGGCGAGAGCTGGCGCAACTACACCTATGCCAAATACGGCCGAGAGGTGATGAAACAGCCGCAGCGCATGGCGGTGCAGATCTTCGACAGCAAGACCAATCACATGACGCGCGACGAATACCGGATCCGCCAGGTCACCAAGGCGCAGGCCAACACGCTGGAGGAGCTGGCGACGCAGTTGGAGATCAGCCCCGCAGGGCTCGTGCGCACTGTGAAGGAGTTCAACGCAGCGTGCCAGCCGGGCGAGTTCAACCCGGCAATCCTCGACGGCAAGTGCACC
Organism: Acetobacteraceae bacterium; assembly: GCA_035508435.1. Lineage (GTDB taxonomy): Bacteria > Pseudomonadota > Alphaproteobacteria > Acetobacterales > Acetobacteraceae > JASHVB01. Next base: position 15,925 of record DATJNA010000280.1, read on the forward strand.
GAAGGCATCACGCCGCCGAAGTCGAACTGGGCGCTGCCGATCGACGAGCCTCCCTACCACGGCTACGCCGTGACCTGCGGCATCACGTTCAGCTTCGGCGGGTTGAAGATCACCACCGACGGCGAGGTGGAAGACACGACCGGCCGGGTGATCCCCGGTTTGTTCGCGGCGGGCGAGCTGGTGGGGGGAATCTTCTACCAGAATTATCTCGGCGGAGCAGGCCTCGCCTCCGGTTCGGTGTTCGGCAAGATCGCCGGCGGCTCGGCCGGGCGATACGCGAAATGAGGTCAAGACCCTTTCCGGAAACGGCAGGACCGTTGTTCAGTCTTTCGGGTGGAACCCCATGATCCGTTCGAACCGCTCGCAATAGGCCGGCCACACCTCGGGGTTCAGCAGGCGTGGCGGACGCTCGCCGTCCAGCACGCCCAGCAATTGCTCTGCCGCGATCTTCGAAATGTTGTGCCGCGACTGTCGCGTGACGCCCGCGATGTGCGGGCTGACCAGCACGTTGTCGAATTTCAGCAGCGGATGGTCCGTCGGCGGCGGCTCGTCTTCCCACACGTCGAGACCCGCGCCGGCAATCTGCTGCGTACGCAACGCCTCGGCCAACGCTTCCTCGTCATGGATGCCGCCACGCGCGGTGGTGATGAAATAGGCGTGCGGCTGCATCAGCGCGTATTCGCGCGCGCCGATCATACCGCGCGTTTCGGCGGTATGCGGGCAGTTGATCGAGACGTAGTCCACCTGCCGCAGCAGATCGTGCAACACCTCAACTTTCGCCACACCGCGCGCCGCCATGACGTCCGCGGACAGGTACGGATCGTACGCCAGCACGCGCATGCGGAACAATCCGCGGCACAGTTCCGCCACGCGCGAGCCGACATTGCCCAGGCCGATGATGCCGATGCTGCGCTCCACCACGTCGTCGCCCATGAAATCGCGGCGATCGTACTCGCCGCCGCCGCGCATCGCGTGATCCGCCAGCATAAGCCGCTTCGACAGCGACAACATCATCGCCATCACATGCTCGGCGACGCCTTCCTTGTTGCCGCCGGCCTGATTGACCGCCGCGACGCCCGCGCGCGTGCAGTCATCCAGATTGACCGTGTCGTAGCCTGCGCCTGTGGTGGACAGCACCACCACATGCGGCATGCGCTCCAGCAATGCCGCGGTGCCGTGGAACTTGCGCGCCAGCTCCTGCCGTGCCGAACCGATCTGGAAGGCGTGCGCGCGCGCCAACACCGGTTCCACTTCGTCCTCGGGGCTGTCATTGGTCAGACGATCCACCTGGACGTCCGGTCGCCGTGCCAGGATTTCGAGAAACACCGGTGCGGAGACACGGTTGACGTAGAAGACGCGCTTGATGTTCGGAGCCATGGTCAGCCTTTCGTATCGTGTCCGGGTCGCTCCCTCTACTCGTGGAGTGAGTGCCACGGCAACGCACGTGTCATTGCGAGGAGCGTAGCGACGCAGCGAGCTCGGTCAAGCGCGCGTACCCAAAGCTGAGCACGAGCTCGACCGGGGTTGCTTTGGCCCATGCGGGCCTCGCAATGACACGCGCGAACCCGGGCCTCGCAATGACATGAGGTCGCCGCCGCGACATGAGGACGCGGCCGCGCTCCTTGCTCTGGCCTCCGCGCCTTTCCCGCGCGCAGAATGGCGCCGCGCGGAGGAAGCGCGGCAGGCAGCGGAGGGGACGCGATGACCGAAGTCGCCGTGGTCGGGGCAGGCCTGATGGGGCACGCCCTTGCCCTTGTGTTTGCCCTGGGCGGACACCAGGTGCGACTGACCGATACGAATGCAGAAACGCTCGACCTCGCGCCCGGGCTGATGGCGACCGCACTGGCGACGCTGGCCGAAGCCGGCGAGGTCGAGGCCTCCTGGAACCGTCAGCGCCTGTCGCAATCCGTGCGCTGTATCCCAGGGCTGGCGGAGACGGTCGCAGGAGCGAAGCTGGTGATCGAGGCGGTCATCGAACGCCCCGACGCCAAGCGGGCGGTCTATGGCCAGCTTGCAGGGCTGATGGACGCCGGTGCGATCCTCGCCAGCAATACCAGCAACCTCGACATATTCCCGCTGGTGCCAGAGGGTTTGCAGCGGCGCACGATCATCGCGCATTGGTATACGCCGCCCTATTTGTGCGATCTGGTCGATCTCTGTCCCGGCCCGCACACCGATCCCGCCGCCATTGCCACCGTCCGCGACATGGTGAAGGCGATGGGCAAGGCACCGGTGGTGTTCAAGCAGATGGTGCAGGGTTACGTCGCCAACCGGCTACAGGCCGCGATGCAGCTCGAAGTCTATCGCTTGCTCGACGAAGGCCTGGTGACGGCGAAGGACATCGACGATTCGGTGATCCACGGCCTGGCATTGCGGATTCCGATCCTTGGCATCATGGCAAAAGCCGACTTCACCGGGCTATTGCTGATGCAGCAGGGCATGCGGAACCGCAGCTATACGCCGCCGGTGCCGGGCGATCACAGCGAAACGCTGGATGCGCTCATCGCGGCCGGCCGCACCGGTGTGATGTCCGGCAAGGGCTACTTCGACTGGGGCGATCGCAGCCCGGAAGATTTGTTTCGTGAACGCGACAAGAAACTGCTGGCACTGAAGCAGGCGCTGCGCAAGATCGGACCGATGGAGGGCACATGATCAGCTACGACCTGAAGGGCAAGACCGCGCTGGTGACCGGCGGGGCATCCGGCATCGGCTTTGCCACCGCGAAGATGCTGGCGGGCTTTGGCGCCACCGTGGCGGTGAACTACCTGCCTGACGATCCGCGCGGCCCCGAGGCGGTGGACAAGTTGATCGACACCGGTGGCAAGGCGATCGGCGCACCCGGCAGTGTGGGTGAAGCCGGCGCCGCCGAGCATATGGTACTGAAGGCAATCGGCGACCTCGGCCGGCTGGATCTGTTGTTCAACAACGCCGGCACGCCGGGGACGCGGCGACGCATCACGCCGCCGGAACTTGACCTGATCACCGAAGATCTATGGTCGCAGCTGCTGGAGACCAATTTGCTCGGCGTGTTTCGTTGCAGCAAGGCGGCCGCGCCGGCGCTGAAGGCGGCCAAGGGCGCGGTGGTGAGTACCGCCTCGATCGCCGGCCTGGGACGCGCGGGGAGCAGTCTGGCCTATAGTGCCACCAAAGCCGGCGTGGTCAGCCTGACGCAGAATTTGGCGCGCGCGCTGGCGCCCGAGGTGCGGGTGAACGCGATCGCCCCCGGCGCGGTGGACAGTTCCTGGATGGTGGAATGGACCAACGAGGAGCGCCAGCAATCGATCGAGCGCGCCTTGCTGAAGCGTCGCTGCCAGCCTGAGGACCTGGCCGAGGTGGTGTTGTTCCTCGGCTTCGGCGCGGCGATGGTCACCGGCCAGACGATCACGGTGGATGGCGGGCTGACACTGTAACGACATGGCGGGATATGGGCGGCCTACGCGCGACCGGGTGCCGGGCCGCCGTGCACCTGCGCGTAATGCAGGCGCAGCAGGTCCTTGCCGTAGTCGTTGCCGTTCGGCGTGCGGATCACCGTGTGGATATGGCACTTCGCCGGCTCGGTGTTGGTGAGGAACACGCCGGAATGGTGGTCGAACTCGATCATCGTGACGGGGCTTTGAATCCGGTAGTAAAACGGGTCTTCATCGCCAAACGCGCCGATCCAGCAGAAATGCGTCGCATCGAGATGCGTCTCGATCTCGCGCATGCGCGCGGCGAACGGGCCGGGTGGCAGGATCTCGAAATATTTTGCCACCAATCCAAGCAAGTGCTCGCGCTGCCGCGGGGCGAACTCGCGCACCGCGACACCTTCATAGGGGATGATCCAGTTGTCGCGATAAGCACCGCCGAGATGGCGTTGATCGGCGGGATGCCAGCGTCCCTCCGGCATCGCCGGATCGTGCATCAGCTTGTAGACCTGCGCCCGGCTTTGCAGCGTGTTGGGCAGGGCGCGCATCAGCTCCAGTCCGATGCGCTCCTCGTCGAGGAACAACGCGAGGCCGGCATCGGGGCCGCAATCGATGCAGTTTGGCTCGGCGCCGATGAATTCCGGCGACAGCACCATCTGCTTTCCCAGCACCAAACAGTTCAGGCACAGATGGTGGCCGAACAGGTTCCAGCCCCAGGGCTCGGTGAGCGACGGTTCCGAGAACAGGGAGAAATTGTAGCTGAACTGGTTCATCACGCGCGGCGCGTTGACCAGCTCGCCGAGAAAGCCGTTGGTGCGCATGGCCCCGCGCGCCCTGGCAAAGCCGTTGGGACTCAGGCTCGCCTGCATCATCCCCAGGATCGCGTCGCGCAGCGGCGTGCCGAGCTCGTCCAGGCGCAGGCCGAAACGATCGAAATACAGTTCGGGATTGCTCCACATGCGCCATTGCGGCGCATCGATCGCGAAGCAGAGTTTGGCGCGTTCTTCCGCCGACGCGATATTCAGCACCGCGCGCGCGGCCTCGACCATGGCGGCGGTCGGCGGGTCCTCGTCGGCGAGTGAATAGAGGCTCGGTACCACGTCGCCATCCGTGGTGATGCCGCGGAATGGCTCGTTGATCCGCGCGCGCCGTTCCGCCAGCAGCCCCTGCACGCGCGGACGCGTCGCCAGGATATGCGCCGCGTGGCTGTAAGCGTCGCGTTCGGAAATTCCCGCGATGCGGGGATGGTCCGGCGGCGGAATCAGGTCGCGAAAATTGTTGCTCATGGCACGATCCGATGGCGGTTGGCCGTGGTCACGACATCTCGTTGCCCATCGGCGCGGTTACGGCATCTCGCCGAGCAAGTCGCCGACGCCGGCGCGGCGTGCCCAATATTCCCAGGCACGCCAGCCCGCGGCCGAACGCGGATTGAACGCGGCGCGGTTGGCGACCTCACCCGGGGCCAGCGGCTTGAACGCGCCGAAGCTCATCGCGGTGGTCAGCACGCGTGCATTCACCGGCAGATAGACTGACACCCGCACCACATCCATGATCGTGGCACCCACCGCGGCGAAGCCGTGACCGCGCATCAGCGCGACCTGGTTCGTGCCGATGCACCTTGCCAGATCGCGCCCCTGCTCCGGATTGACGACCAGCAGGTTGGTGTTGTCGCCGAAATTGTCCGCGATGTCCCAGACCGGGATGGTGGGTCCGATCACGCTGGCGACGTGGATCACCGGCTGCAATGGCACGCTGGTGATGCCGAACGGCAGCGTTTCCTCGGCGTGGCTGTGCACCACGGCGTTCACGTCGGGTCGGGCTTCATAGATGCCGCCATGGATGAAGCGTTCCAGGTAGGGCGGGCGCGGGTCGTCGCCCACCACCTTGCCGTCGAGCGTGAACTCCATGATGTCCGCCGCCTGGACGAGCTCCGGCGCGCGCGAGCGCGACAGCAGGAAATGCTCGGGGTTGGTGGGATGGCGCACGCTGATATGGCCGTACGCATCGACGACGTTCTGATGCGCGAGGATCCGGTTGCCGATTACGAGGTTACGCACGGCTTCATCGCGCTCGCTCATGGCGTTCCTTTCGGTTGGAGGCGCGGCCCCGGTGGACAGTAGCGGTGGACAGGAGCGGCGAACACTAGCGGCGACGCGCCGCCGGTGCGATGGCTCTGCGCCTGCAACGCAGACCCAGGCGGGAGAGTAGCCGACGAATCCCGCGGCGCACCATGGCAACGGACCATGCTCGCTTTATCGGATTTGAATTGGCTGCCGCTCCCGCCGACGCCTACAGCCCGGCTCGCGCATATTGCGGCGGCACTTCCGGCTTGACCCCAAGCGTCTTCGCCGCCCGCAGCGGCCAGGCCGGATCGGCCAACACCGCGCGTGCCACCAGCACGACATCAGCGCGGTTGTTGGCCACGATCTCGGCCGCGTGCGCCGCTTCCGTGATCAACCCCACCGCGCCGGTGGCGATTCCCGCGCCGTGCTTCACCGCCTCGGCGAATGGCACCTGGTAGCCCGGATGCAGCGACGGAATCTTCTGGTCCGCCGCCACGCCGCCCGATGAGCAATCGATCAGGTCCACATCGCCCCGCGCGGCGATCTGCCGGCACAGGGCCACGGTATCCTCGATCGTCAGGCCGCCGGGCGCCCAATCGGTGCAGGACAGCCGCACCCAGAGCGGCAGTTCGTCCGGCCACTCGCCGCGGATCGCATCCAGCGTCTCCATCAGGAACCGCCTGCGCCCCACCGCATCGCCGCCGTAGCCATCATTGCGGCGGTTGCTGATTGGCGAGAGGAACGAGTGCGCCAGGTAGCCGTGCGCCGAGTGCAGCTCGACGATGCGAAAGCCCGCCTCGCGCGCCATGCGCGCAGACGCGGCGAACTGCCCGGCAATGTCCGCGATCTCGCCCGCCGACAGCATATGCGGATCGGTGGCGCCGGCGACCATGGGAACAGTACTGGGCGCCAGCGGCAGCCAGCCGCCGTCCTGCGGCGGGATCGGCGCACCACCTTCCCATGGCCGCTTTACTGACGCCTTGCGCCCGGCATGCGCGAGCTGAATGCCGGGCACCGCATTGCCTCGTTCGATGATCCCCACCACGCGGCGCAGCAGCGCCTGATGCGCCGCGTTCCACAGCCCCAGGCAATGATGGGTGATGCGCCCCACCGCCGAGACATGCGCCGCCTCGGTGAACACGATGCCCGCGCCGCCCATCGCGCGCGCACCGAGATGCTGCACATGCCAGTCGTCGCCCAACCCGTCGGCGGCACTGTACTGGCACATCGGCGATACCACGATGCGATTGCGGGCGGTGACGGACCGGAAACTGATGGGCTGAAACAGCAGCGGCGTGTGCGGCATGCGGCATGGGTTCCTTGTCGGCGCGTCAGAGGGCAGTCACCGCACCGGCGGCGTTGCGGGCGGCACGGCGACGCAGCAATGTCTGCCGTGAAGAGCGGCGGCAAGGATGCGGTGCTGCCGCGCGCTCTGCAACGATATGATGAGCGAGCCTGCTCCGGAGACCTCAATGCCCCAACCCGATCACATCTCCAAGCTCGGCGTCCCGGACCCCGAGTCGCTCGACGCCGACCTACAGGCGATCTGGCGCAAATGCGTGGACAAGCTTGGCTTCGTGCTGAACGTCTACAGCGCGTACAGCCTGAAGCCACGGCGATTGCGGCATTTCATGGCGATGTACAACGAAATCATGCTGTCGGAGTCCGGCCTGTCGAAGCTGGAGCGCGAGATGGTGGCGGTGGTCGTGTCCTCGGCCAACCGCTGCTACTACTGCCTGGTCGCGCATGGCGCGGCGGTGCGCGTGCTGTCCGGCGATCCCGAGCTGGGCGAAATGATGGCGTTGAACTACCGCGTGGCGCGGCTGGATGATCGCCAGCGTGCGATGCTGGACTACGCCTGGAAGATGACCACCACACCGTGGCTGATCGAGGATGCCGACCGCGACGCGCTGCACCGGGTCGGATTGTCGAACGAGGATGTGTTCGACCTCGCGGAAACGGTGGCCTTTTTCAATTTGTCGAATCGAATGGCGTCGGCCAGCGACATGATGCCGAACCGCGAGTACCACCGGGCGGCGCGCGGCTGACCACGGCAAACTGCCGCGCGCCGCCCCGCCATGCCGCAAACCACCCGCCATGCCACAAACCAAAGGAGCGAAACCATGCTGTTCTCATGTCTGCCGGAGGGCGCCCGCATCCCCGGCCGTTTCCCCGGCCCGCCGCACCCGCGCGGCAAGTGGTTCACGCTCGACATCCACTGCCATTGGACCAGCCCCAAGGCTGCCGCGATGGTCGACGGCAACGAAGCCGTGTCGCGCTGGTTCCTGGAGACTGCGGCCAATCCGCAAAGCCAGGTGGTGAACCGCCAGAATTCGGTGCGCACGCGGCCGCAGGGCACCGCCGCGGAGCAACGCATCGCCGACATGGATCTGATGGGCGTCGACATGCAGGCGGTGTCGCCCGCGCCGCGGCAGACGTATTACGGCGCCGATCCGGATCTGGGGCTGGCCACCGCCCGCGTGCTGAACGACGAGATCGCCGATATCGTCGCGCGCTATCCCGACCGCTTCACCGGGTTAGGTACCATTCCGTTGCAGGCACCCGAACTCGCCATCGCCGAGTTGGAACGGCTGCACAAATCACTCGGCATGCGCGGCATCGAGATCCTGACTCACGTGGCCGGCGAGGATCTCGCCGCGGACCGCTTCCGACCCGTGTTTCGCCGGATCGAGGAACTCGGGATTCTGGTGTTCATGCATCCGGACGGCTTCACCGAGCCGCGGCGCTTGCACGAGCATTACTTTGCCAATGTGATCGGCAACCCGCTCGATACCACGGTGGCGCTGCATCACCTGATCTTCGGCGGCGTGCTGGAAGACTGCCCCAGGCTGAAGCTGGTGGCCGCGCACGGCGGCGGTTACCTGCCGGCCTATGCGGGTCGTATCGATCATGCGGCATCGGCGCGGCCGGACACTGGCGAGAAGCTGAAGGAGATGCCGGGGGTCTATCTGCGCCGCCTGTATTTCGATGCGCTGGTGTACACGCACGCGCAGCTCGAATACCTGGTGGCGCAATATGGTGCGGACCACATCCTGGTCGGCACCGACTACCCGGCGGATATGGGTGAGATCGATCCGATCGGCTTCATTGAGGGCGCAGCGGGATTGGATGACGCCACGCGGCGGGCAATCCTGGGTGGCAACGCGGCGCGGCTGTTGGGGGTGATGGTTCCGGACCCACTGCGCTGAGCGCCACACTGGAGGTAGGCTGACCTCTCGGGCAGGGCGACGATCGAAAAACCGTCCGGCGTTCACTCTTGGTTAATCATTTCCGGCGCATAAGTGGCTCTGTGTCTCTTGTGCCAGAAGGGCGCAACCGCAACAGGCCGTTCTGCCATGCCGACCGATTTCAGCGTGCAAGCTGTCGGCCCGGTTCTCGGCGCGAGTGAAAACCCGGCCCAGCCGAAGCCGGAGACGTTTACCCCGCCGGCGCAGGCGCCACCGCAGCCGTCGCCGGTGATGGTTGCCAACCCGACGTTGCGGTTCGACGTCGCGTCGGGGCTGGTGGTGATCGAGTATCACGATGCCGCCGGCGATGTTACCACGTCGATCCCGACGCTGCGGCAGCTCGAAGCCTACCGGCATTGGAGCCAACCCCTGCCGGGGCAGACCTCGGTGCCATCGACTGTGCCCGGCGCTCATGCGGCGGCGACCCGCAAGGCATAGCCTCGCGCGCCGCCCGGCGACGGCGCCGATCGCTCCGTCGCTGACCGGGCCTTTGCAGGGTCCCCCTCTGCTGACCGCGCCTTTGCGGGGTCCGCCGCTGCTGACCCCGCCATTATGGGGTCCGCCGCCATGACGCTCCGGCGTTTGCTTCTGGCGGATCGGGTGAAGGGCGAGCGAGACAGTTTCCTGCGGCCGCTGCTGCCGGCTCTGCGACGCGACTACGACGTACGCTTTGTCTCTTTGCCGCCAGGCGAGGCCTTGGCCGCCGCCATCTCCGACGCCGACGTGGTATGGCTGGAATGGTGCTGGGACCATGCCGTCTGGGCAACCACGTCAGGGGCGTTGGCCGGGCGTCCGTGCGTCCTGCGGCTGCATTCGATCGAGGCGTTGCAGACCGATTTCCCCGCCCGTGTGGACTGGACCCAGGTGCACCGGCTGGTGCTGGTTGGCGGCGATGTCGCCACGCTGCTGAGCGACCGCTTCCCGGCCATTGCGCGCGCAGTGCAATCAGAGCTGATCCCCAACGGCATCGACACAGCCCGCTTCGCCCCCGGCACGCCGGACCGGTTCCGAATTGGGTGGGTGGGCCACGTAGAGCCGAAAAAGAATCCGATGCTGCTACTACAGATCGCGCATCGGCTGCACCTGGCAGACCCGCGTTATACGATTCACGCCGCGGGCGCATTCACTGACCTGCGCACGCTGCGTTATCTGCGGCATGCCATTCCGGCATTGGGCCTCGCGAGCGTGCTACGGTTCGATGGCCCAATCGCCGACATGCCCACCTGGTATTCCGACAAGGGCGCACTGCTTTCGACCAGCATGTACGAAAGCTTCGGCATGGCGATCGGCGAGGCGATGGCCACAGGCGCCTTCCCCGTGGTGCACGATTTCCCCGGCGCCGCTGAGTTATGGCCCTCCGAGTGCTTGTTCACCGCGATCGAAGACGCGCTGGCGCTGATCCGTTCGGCACGCCCGGGCCTGTACCGGGAGTGGGTTCATGAACGCTACGGGCTGGCGCGACAGGAGGCGGCCGTGCTTCGCATGTTGCACGAGATAACCACGACGCCGCGTTAGGATAGCCACGACGGCGCGTCAGGATAGCCACGACGGCGCGTTAGGCGTGGAACCGGTTGCCGGCCGGGGTCGCGGCGACAACACCGGCGCGGATCACGAAATCAGCGAATCGTTCGCCCCATCGGCGATCCCGCGCATAGGCGCGGAACAAGGCAGACAACGCAGCAACGATCTCGTCATGGCCGATCTGCTTGCGGTACAGCTTGGAAAGCCGGGTGCCATCGAAGGCGCCGCCGAGATATAAATTGTACGAACCAGGACTTGTACCGACCAAGCCGATCTCGGCCAGATATGGCCGCGCACAGCCGTTGGGGCAGCCGGTCATGCGGATCACGATCTCGTCATCACGCAGGCCCGCTTGCTCGTATTCGGCTTCCAGCGCGGTGATCAGGTCAGGCAGGTAGCGCTCGCTTTCCGCCAGCGCGAGACCGCAGGTCGGCAGAGCCACGCAAGCCATCGCGTTGCGACGCAGGACGCCGGGCTCGGTCAGGTCATGCCGGCGCAGCAGCGCGTCGATCGCCGCCTTATGCTCCGCGGCGACATCCGCGATCACCAGATTCTGGTTCGGTGTCAGGATGAAGCGGCCATCGTGTTGGCCGGCGACCGCACGCAGCCCAGCCAGCAACTCACCGCGCACCCGGCCATTCTCGATGAAAGTGAAGAAGTGCCAGCGTCCGTCGTCGCCTTCCACCCAGCCGATCGGATCACCCGACCGAGCGAACGCGTAGTCCCGCGCAGGCGGCAGTTCATAACCCAGCCGCGCGTTCAGCTCGGCCCGGAACTTGTCCAGCCCGTGCCTCTCGATGGTGTATTTCAGCCGCGCGTGCTTGCGGTCGGAGCGATTGCCCCAGTCGCGCTGGATCGTCACCACCTTCTCGCACAGCTCCACCACCTGGTCGGGCGTGACGAAGCCGATCACGTCGCCGGTGCGCGGGAAGGTGTCAGGCTCGCCATGGGTCATGCCCATGCCGCCGCCAACCACGACGTTGTAGCCCGCCACGGCGCCATGATCGACGATCGCAATCAGTCCGATCTCGTGGGCGAAGACGTCCACGTCGTTATACGGTGGCACCGCGACCGCGATCTTGAATTTCCGCGGCAGATAGGTGCGGCCGAGGATCGGCTCGTCCTCTTCCTCGCCGCCAGCCACCTTCTCGTCGTCGATCCAGATCTCGTGCCAGGCGCGCGAGTGTGGCAGCAGATGCCTGCTGATCGCCTGCGTCGTCGCCAGCACCTGCGCATGTACCGCCGCATGCTGCGGCACCACCGAAGCGATCACGTTGCGGTTCACATCGCCGCACGCCGCGACGGTGTCGAGCAATGCGGCATGGATGCCCTGGATGGTGGTGCGCAGGTTGGACTTGATGACGCCGTGGAACTGCACCGTCTGCCGCGTGGTGACGCGCAGCGTGCCGTTGCCATGCTCTGCCGCGATATCGTGCAGTGCGATCCACTGCGCCGGCGTCAGCACGCCGCCGGGGATGCGCGTCCGCACCATGAAGATGACGGCCTTTTCCAGCTTCTTCTTGGCGCGTTCCGCGCGCAGGTCGCGATCATCCTGCTGGTAGATGCCGTGAAATTTCGTCAGTTGCTGGTCGTCCTCGGCGAGGCCGCCGGTTTCCGGCCAGCGCAGGCCGTCGGCGATGGTGCCGCGCAGAAAGCGGCTGTCGCCCTTGATGGTTTCGTTGCGTGACAGAGGTGGCATCAGTAGACATCCCGAAGATAGCGGTGGGCCCGCTGCATGTCGTGCAGATAGGCGGCCGCGTTGTCGGCATCGCGTCCGGTCTGGTCGGCGATGATTCTAAGCAGCGTGGCGTGCACGTCCTTCGCCATCGCCTTGGCATCGCCGCACACGTAGACGCTGGCGCCGTCCTGAAGTGACGCGAACAACGCGCGGCGCGCATCCCACATCCGGTGCTGCACATAGATCTTCTGCCGCTGGTCACGGCTGAACGCGACGTCGATGCGGGACAGCAGGCCAGATTTCAGCCAGTCCTGCCATTCGAGCTGATACAGGAAATCGTGCATAAAGCGCCGCGCGCCAAAGAACAGCCAGTTGCGCCCGGTGGCGCCGGTGGCTTCGCGATGTTGCAGGAAGGCACGGAAGGGCGCCACGCCGGTGCCGGGGCCGATCATCACGATCGGCGCGGCCGGATCGGCCGGCAGGCGGAAATGCATGTTCTGCTTCACATAGACCGGCAGTGTGGTGCCGACGCCGCGGCGTTCGATCGCCTCGATCGAGGCGACGCCGTTGCGGGCCCGGCCATGGCTTTCCCAGCGCACGGCGCCGATCAGCAGATGCGCCTCCTCGCCCACCGCGGCGCGGCTGGACGCCACGGAATAGAGCCGCGGCGGCAACGGACGCAGCAGCGCCGTCAATTGCTCCGCCGTCAGCCTGTGCGGCGCGGCGGCAAGCAGATCGACGAACTGCCGATCGGGCAGAAATTCCGTGGTACGCGCGGCATCCTCGGCGATGGCCCGCAGCGTGGCATCGCCCGTCAGCGTGGCGTAGTCGGCGATCTGCGTGCGGGTCAGGGTGGTGATATCGAAGCGCTCGGTCAGCGCGGCATGCAGCGCCGCGTCGCCGTCGAGGCCGGCGAGCCGCAGCACGTCCTCTACCAGTGCCGGATCGTTGCGCGGCACGAAGCCAAGCGAATCGCCGGGCTCATAGGCGAGCCCTGATCCCGCCAGCGACAATTCAAGATGGTGCGTCTCGACGTCGGACCGGCTGCTATTGAGGTTGATCTGCGCGGTGATCTCGGCATCGAACACGCGGGCACGATCGTCCGTCGCGCTGGGGCGAGCGAAATCGACGTGGATCACCGCGGCACCTTGCTCCTGCGCGGGCGCGATCTCGCGCAGGGTGGCGTCGATCCAGCCGGCCGCCGGCTTCTGGTAATCGAGGTCGCAATCGATCCGTGCGGTGATGCGCGTGGCGCCCAACGCCTCCAGCCGCGCGTCGATCTGCTTGCCGGTCTGGCAGAACTGCGCGTAGGCGCGGTCGCCCAGCGCCAGCACCGCAAACCGCAGGCCGTCCAGGCGCGACGCCTTCTCCGCCATCAGTTCCGTCATGAAGGCTTCGGCGCGCTGCGGCGGGTCGCCCTCGCCCCAGGTGCTGGCAATCACCAGCAGGTTCTCGGCATCGGCGATCCTGGCCGGCGCGGTGTCCGCCATATCGACGGCTTTCGCCGCAAAACCGAGCCGTGCGGCGGTCTTGCGCGCAGCGCCCGCCAGCGCCTCGGCGTTGCCGGATTCGGTGGCGTACAAAATCGTCAGCTTGGCCTTCGCGGCCGGGGGCGCGGCCGGCGCGGCCGGCGCCTCGGTGGCGGCCTGGAAGCCGGCGACATAGCCGCTCAGCCACAGCCGCTGCTCCGCCGTGGCATTCGACAGCAGGCGGCGGATTTCGCTGAGCTGATCTTCAGGGAATGGGGCAGCCAGCGCATTGCTCATGGGACGTCTCCGGCGGCGGCGCGGGGCGCTGGGGCCAGCGTCATCGGGGCCGCTTGTTGCAAGGGGGCAAGCATGTTGCGCAGCGCCAGCACCGGGCCGATGACGACCAGCGTCGGCGCATGGCGATCGAGGCGAGCGGCGGCTTCGGCGGCGGTGACGAGCGTCGCCTCGGTGACGCGCTGGCGAGGCGTGGTCGCGTCGCTGATGAATGCCAGTGCTTCGTCGGGCGAGCGGCCGGCCGCCATCAGGCGCTCGGCGATGATGCCGGCATGCCGCAGGGCCATGTAGAACACCACCACGTCGGTCCGCGCCAGGGCGGCGAAATCGAGGTCGTCCGGCAGCGCGCCCGGCGCGGCATGGCCGGTGGCGAACGCAACACTGCGGGCCAGCGTGCGATGGGTCAGCGGAATGCCGGCCCCGGCGGTGCCGCCGATCCCGGCGGAAATCCCCGGCACGATGCGGAACGGAATGCCGGCGGCGACAAGCGCCATCGCCTCCTCGCCGCCACGGCCGAAGATCAGCGGGTCGCCGCCCTTCAGCCGCAGCACGCGGCGGCCATCGCGGGCGAGCATAATCAGCCTCTGGTTGATGCGCAGTTGGTGCGTGCGGGCACCGCCGGCGCGCTTGCCGACACTGTGCACCCGCGGCGTGGCGGCGAGCGCCAGGATGTCGGACGGCACCAGCGCGTCGTGCAGCACGACGTCGGCGGTGTTGAGGGCGTGCAGCGCGTGGAGCGTGAGCAAGCCCGGATCACCGGGACCGGCCCCAGCGAGCCAGACCGAGCCGGGATCGAAGTCGGGAGGCCGGAGGCGGGCGGCGGTGGCAAGACTGATCGGCACGTGATGGGACCCCGGAGCAGCGGCACGCGAGCCGCGGTCGAGGCAGAGAGAAGTCTATTCTCTGGATGCCGTGCAATAGGGGGCAAGAAGAAAGATTTTTGTGCTCATTTCGCCTGACGGTCGGGAAAAAGTCCTGCTGCCGGCAACGGCGTCCGGAGGGATTTCGTGGGCCACGGCCAGCCGCCCGCAGGCCCTCCGCTGTCTGCTGCTACCCGCCGCGGTGTTTGTCCTCGCCGCGCCGCTTTCGCTCGGCGCGCTTGTGGTCCGCGACGCGCCGCATGCAGCGACGCGCTGCCTATGCTCGGCGCGCTGCTGGTATCCGACGCGCCGCTGCTTCGATGCGCCGCGCCCCTCAGGCTCGGTCCATCTGGGCGGGCAATTTGGCGGCAGTGCGACGTATGGGCTTGGGCGCCGCGGCCCGCGCACCGGTAGCCACCGGGCCAATCGGCTCCACGCAGTCAGGTAACTGGCCGAGGATGACCCGCCCGAATTCGATCAGATCTTCGCTGCTGGGGAAACTCGCGCGCCACAGCAGGCCGATGCGCCGGTGCGCCTTCGCCGCGATCAGCGGGCGCACCTCGAGGTGCTTATGCCGCGCCGTCAGGTGCGGTACGGCCATCGCGGGCAGCAGGGTGCAACCCAGCCCGGCGGCAACCATCTCGGATATCGTCTCGAGGCTAGTGGCACGGAAGTCGTCGCTCGAACCCTGGCCTTCGTTGAACTGATGGCCGCACACTTCCAGTGCCTGATCGCGCAGGCAATGGCCTTCATCCAGCAGCAGCAGACGTTCCTGCCTCAATTCGCGCGCCGTCACCACCGGCCGATTGCTCAGCCGGTGGCCGATCGGGCAGGCGAGCGAGAACGGCTCCAGGAACAGGGGCATGCTGCGATAGCCGTCGGTCTGCGCGGGCAAGGCGATCAGCAGGACATCCAGCGCATAGGTGTCGAGGGCAGCCATGAGGTTTGCCGTCAGGTCCTCTCGCAGCGCCAAGCGCAATCCCGGGAAATGCTTGTGCAGCCGGTCAAGCAGCAGGGGCAGGATGTAGGGGCTGAGCGTCGGGATGATGCCGAGGCGCAGCCCGCTCATCAGCGTGCCGGGGCGGTGTCGCACCAGTTCGGTGATCTGGTCGGCCGCTTCCAGGATGCGGCGGGCATGGGCGACCACCTCGGCACCGATCGGGGTGAGCGTGACGAAGCGGGTGGTGCGCTCGACCAGCGAGACGCCAAGGCTGTCTTCAAGTTTCCGTAATTGGCTGCTTAGCGTCGGCTGCGTGATCCGACAGCGCTCCGCGGCGCGGCCGAAATGGGACAGGTCAGCCACCGCAACCAGGTAGCGCAGCTCGGCCAGTGTCACGTTCCCCCCCATAGACGTTGTCGATTGGTGAAATTGCATCTTTAGATTGGACAACTCTGAGGTCCGCGGCAAGGCTGTCCCGGCAACCGGCGGTCAGACAAGGCTCTGCCGGGCCTATCAGTTGTTGCACACCGATGACGGCCGCCACTGCCGGCGCCAGGTGGGTCAGCAACTGACGGACCGGACAGGCAGCGGCCCCTACGGCGAGGCAACGCTGCAATGGCTCGGCGGGCAGGCAGGCTTGCTGGCAGACCGGAATGATCTTAGCGGGCCACGGCCGCAAGGCAGCCGCGGACCGCACGAGAGTAGACCGCTTGGAAGTTGGGAGGATGGAAACATGCCAAACAAGGACGACATCGCTCTGATGGCCCACCTGATGCGGCGCGCGGGTTTCGGTGCCAGCCGCGACGAGTTGGAAGCACGGGCGGCCAAGGGCTACGAAGCAACGGTGGACGAGCTGCTCAATCCGGAGAAGCAGCCACCGGTCGATGCCTACACGCTGCTGCGGCACCAGCCCGCGGCGCTGCTTCCCGGCGGCCAGCCGCCGATGGGCAACGTGAACTACATGTACTACCTGGTTAATACCCAGCGCCCGCTGCAAGAGAAGATGGCGCTGTTCTGGCACCACGTGTTCGCCACCGGCAATTCGAAGGTCGACAACTACGACCAGTTGCTGGAACAAATCGACCTGTTCCGCAACCACGGCATGGGCAACTACCGCGACCTGCTGGTGAAGATCGCCAAGAACCCCACGATGCTGTTCTGGTTGGATAACAATCAGAACCACGGCACCGCGGTGAACGAGAACTGGGGCCGCGAATTGCTCGAATTGTTCAGCCTCGGCGCCGGCAACTACACCGAGGTGGACGTGCGCGAGGCGTCGCGTGCCTTCACCGGCTGGACCTTCGAGACCAAGCTGCCGCGCCTGCCGTACGGCCGCTTCCCCTGGAAGTTCGAGTACCGTCCGGAAGACCATGACGACGGCGAGAAGACGTTCCTCGGCCACAAGGGCAACCTGAACGGCGAGGACATCATCGACATCGTGGTGCAGCAGCCGGCGAACGCGAAGTTCATCTGCCGCCACATGTACAACTTCTTCGTCGCCGACGAGCCGCAGGTGCCTGCCTGGCCGCACGAGGCACCGCGCGATCCCGCCGCCGTCGACATGCTGTGCAAGGTGTTCCGCGACAACAAGTGCGAGGTGAAGCCTGTCCTGCGGGCATTGTTCACCTCGGAGTTCTTCAAGAACGCCCGCTTCCAGCACCTGAAGTCGCCGGCCGAAGTGGTCGTCGGCACGCTGCGCCTGGTCGGCGGTTTCGAACTGCCGCGTCCGGGCTATGGCGAGCTGTCGATGCAGCCGTCCTACATGGGCCAGGACCTGCTGAACCCGCCGTCGGTCGAGGGCTGGCACACCGGCAAGGAGTGGATCAACAGCGGCTCGTTGATGTCGCGCATCAACTTCGTCGCAGCCCAGCTCGGCAATCCCGACCTGCCCGGCGTGCAGGCGATCATCGCGCGGCTGAAGGCGCAAGGGACGAAGACGCCGGAGCAATTGGTCGACAACTGCCTGGACCTGCTCGGACCGGTGGTGGTCGGCGACAACACCAAGAAGGAACTGACCGACCAGGCGAAGCAATGGGGCGAGATCCGCTGGGAGGATGCCACGGGGTCGCAACGCGCCGCCGAGATGCTGCAACTCATTGCGGCAACCCGCGAATACCAATTCGGCTGAAACACGCCCCCGGAAATAACAGGAGGACAAACAAATGTCGGCTACGCAGACTGCTTCGAAGGATCCTGTGCTGGTGGTGTTGCAGCTCACGGGCGGCAACGACTACCTGAACACGGTGATCCCGTACAACAACGGGCTGTATCGCGATAACCGCAAGGCCGTCGGCATTGCGGAAAAGGACATGATCCAGCTCGACCAGGCGCACGCCATTCCGTCCTACATGGCGCCGCTGAAGAAGTTCTGGGACGACGACAAGCTGGCGATCATGCATGGCGTCGGCTACCTGGATTCGCCGCGCTCGCATTTCCGCTCGATGGACATCTGGCACACCTGCGAGGCGGAGAAGGTCGGCACCGAGGGCTGGCTCGGCCGCGTGGTGCGCGAATTCGACCCGAGGAAGGAGAACGTCGTCACCGCCGTCAGCTTCGGCCCGTGCTTGTTCCGCGCGCTGGCGGTGCCCAACGTGCCGGTGGCCTGCGTCGCCGGGCCGCTGGAACAATACGGGTTCCTGCCCTCGATCCGCGACCAGGCACAGCGGCTGAAGGTGCTGGAAACCTTCTCGCACATGTATCAGCCGATCGAAGGCAGCGGCGTGATGGACTATCTCGGCACCACCGGCCTCGACGGGCTGAAGGGCGCTGACATCCTGAAGGTGGCGCCGGGCCGCTACAAGTCGAACGTGAAGTACCCGAACACGACGATCGCGCAGAAGCTGCGCGGCGTCGCGCAGGTGCATCTCGCGGGCCTCGGCACGCGGGTGTTCTACTGCGATCATGGCAGCTTCGACTCGCACGCCGGCCAGACGCCGCTGCATAACGGGCTGTGGACGGCGGTCACCGAAGGCCTCGATGCCTTCATGACCGATCTGCGCGAGCATAACGCGGCCGACAACGTCATCGTGCTGATGTTCTCGGAATTCGGCCGCCGCGTGCGCGACAACGGCTCGGGCACCGACCACGGCGCGGCGGGTGCCACGTTCGTGTTGGGCGAGAAGGTGAAGGGTGGGCATTACGGCGAATACCCGTCGCTGGATGCCAGCAAGCTGGTGCAGGGCGACCTGAACCCGAGCATGGACTTCCGCGAGATCTACTCGACCATTCTCGACAAGTGGCTCGGGCTGAACCCAGCGCCGATCGTCAACGGCACCTACGAGAAGCCGGCCTTCCTGCACTGAGGCGGCTTACGGCTAACCCCTCCCGTTCTTATTGGACGGGAGGGGAATTGGCTTGCGAAGTGACGGGAGGAAATCATGGCGCTTACGACAGTTGTCCGCGGCAGGGCCTATGACTGGAGCCATGCCATCGGACGCGGTGCCGCAACGGGCACGGGATTCAACTACGTCCAGACGATGTGCCTGGGCAACGACGGCGATCTGTACACCTCAAACCGCGGCAACGAGAACAATTTCGGCATGCGGGTGAACCGCATCCGGCTCGGCGGCGCCGGCGATGAGGAGCTGATTGCCGAGTTCTTCCAGCATGGCGAGGGCGACGGCAAGGCGACCTGGCCGTTCGGCGTCGCCGTGGGACAGAACGGCAACGTGTATTGCTCTGACGAGTGGACGAATACGATCTCGGTGTTCGATCCGAACGGCAAGTTCCAGTTCAAGTTCGGCAGCACCGGCAGCGGCGATGGCGAGCTGCTGCGGCCGGCCGGCATTGCCTGCGAGAAGAATGGCAATGTCATCGTGGTGGACAGCGGCAACAACCGCCTGCAGGTTTTTTCCCCGACCGGCAAGCTGGTGGCGCAGTGCGGCAAGGCCGGGTCGGGCCCTGGCGAGTTCAACCAACCGTGGGGCATCACGCTGGACCAGACCGGCAACATCTACGTCGCGGACTGGAAGAACCACCGCGTGCAGAAGCTGTCGCCGCAGGGCCACCACATCATGAGCATCGGCACCTACGGCACGCTGCCGCATCCGGACGATGCCTTCGCGGTGACGTATCTGGGGCCGTTCGTGTCCAGCCTGCCGGTGTCGAACTACCCCAAGGCGGGGCTGCTCAATCACCCGACCGACGTGGCGGTGGATCCGGATGGCGACATCTACATCACCGACTGGGGCAACCATCGCGTCTCCATCTTCGAGCATGACGGCACGCCGCTGACGAATTTGTATGGCGACGCGCAGGTGATGTCGAAGTGGGGCAAGCAGAGCGTCGATGCGAACCCGGACATGATGAAGGCGTATCGGCGGGTGCGGAACCTGGAGCCGCTGTGGCGGTTCTGCTTCCCGACCGCGGTGGACTTCAATCCGGCGACGGATGAGATCATCGTGGCGGACAGCCAGCGCAACCGGCTGCAGGTGTATCGCAAGGTGCGCGACTACCAGGATTTCCAGGCTAACTTGTAAGCGTCCGGGCGGGCACGTGGGCGGGATTGGCCCACGTGCCCAGGCTGCACACCGCTGCGACCAATTTCACTCCTCGAACGTCTCGCGTAATACCGCAAGGGTCGTGCGTGGCGTGGTTGCGTCGACCGCGCCCAACCGCAGCACGAGCCGCACGAGCCGCAGCCTGTCCAGTGTTCGAATCTGGTCAGGCAGGATCGCTGCATTCTTGCGTGGAAAGCCAAGTGGAATGCGGTGGGGCGCCGGGAGGGAACCGGTCGTCATCAGCGCGACAGTCACGGTGCGCAGAAAGTCATGCATATCGCTGGCGAGATGATCACGCATGGCCGGGTCTTCTGGACTTCACTGCCAACCGTTGGGTCGAGCGCCCCAGCCAGGCTTCGCCGCGCGTGACGGCGGGGTGCGAGTCACCACTGCAAATCGGTGTCGCCGGTATTGGAGAATTCCGGCCAGGCGAGATCACGACGTTTCGGGCG
>DATJNA010000281.1:0-19198 GCA_035508435.1 Acetobacteraceae bacterium
TTCGATGAACACCGGCCGATGCTGATGTCGTGCGCCACCAACGGGGGAGAAATCTACAGCAGCGGCGACGGCGGTGAGCATTGGACCGCGCATCCGCCGCCGCCCGACGGCACGCAGATCTACGCTCTCGCACGCGGCTGACTGCCAACAATGCGCACAATCGAACTTGTCGACCCTGAATTGCGCGATGCGCTCGCACTGTGGCCACAGGTGCCACTGACCGCGGAAACTTTGGCGCGGCGTCGCGCCGATGCGCTTGCTTTGCTGAGCTCTGTTCCGAGGCCGTATCTGTCTGACATCGAGACGGGCGAAATCCATGTCGAGAGCGCGTTTGGTGCAAAACCGGTCCGGGTTCTGACCTATCGCCCAATCAGGCCCGACGATCCGCTTCCCGTCATCGTGCACGTCCACGGTGGGGGGTTCGTGATGGGCTCACCGGAGATGAAGGATGTGGAGAACAGGTTCTTCGCATCGGAATTGAAATGCGCGATTTATTCCGTGGATTATCGCCTCGCGCCCGAGGCGCCGCATCCGGCACCGCTGGAGGACATCTACTCGGTGTTTGTCTGGCTGCACGCGAACGCTGGTCAACTCGGGCTTGATCCTGCCCGCATCGGGATCAAGGGCGAAAGCGGAGGGGGCGGTTTCGCGGCGGCCGCTGCACTTTTCGCCCGCGATCGGGAGGGACCGGAATTCGCCTTTCAACACCTGATCTATCCGATGATCGACGACCGCTCGGCGGTGCGGCAGGATTTGCATCCTTGGGTTGGCGAATTCGTCTGGACACAGGAGAACAATCATTTCGGTTGGCGTTCGTTGCTCCGCAAGGAACCAGGCTCGGCGGACGTCTCGCCTTATGCGGCGGTCGCCCGAGCATCGGATGTGTGTGGCTTGCCTCCAACCTACATTTCGGTCGGTGGTCTCGATCTCTTTCTCGAAGAAAATCTGAGCTATGCGGATCGACTGAGCCGCGCCGGAGTGCCGGTCGAGCTCCATGTATATCCGCGGGCATATCACGGCTTCTATCGTGCGACGAATGCCCGCGTGACCAGGCAGGCCGAGCATGACACTCGTGAGGCGCTGCGACGCTTCCTGCACGGCTAGGCCCTTCAGTGTCCGGCATCGAAGCCTCTGCAAAGCACTTTGGCCTGCTGCAAAGTCACGATCACTTCCGGTGCGACCAGGTCGGCGCCACAGCCTCTGTCCTGGCCAAACTCGATCGATTGCCTGTAGCCTCGGTGTGAGTCAGGGTAGCAGGTTTCGTCCGATGTCAGAGGGGGAACACCATGACCAGCCAACCCGGCAGTGTGCTGCAGCTCGAAATAACGGAGCGTCTGTCCCCGGCTTTCGACGGCAGGTCGTTTGGCTCGGTCGGCACCTATGAGTGTCTGACCGGCACGATCCACGGCGAACTCGACCCCAGCCATCCGTTGAACGCCACGATCGTCAATCTCGACAAAGCGCCACGCAATACTGCCGGACGGGTGGCCTATCGTTCCGAGTTTACCCTGATGACGCCGTCCAATCTGGCCAAGGGCAATGGCTGGTTGCTCTATGACGTGCCCAATCGTGGCAACAAGGTCGCGCTGACCCGTCTGAACCGGGGTGCGGAGGGTAATCGACCGATCAGCGCCGCCCATGCCGGCGATGGCTTGCTGATGCGACACGGTTTCTCGATCATCTGGAGCGCCTGGCAGAGCCGTGTCCCCGCCGGCGCGGATCGGCTGGGCGCACAATTCCCAACTGTCCCGGCCACCACGATCAACCGCGACGAATTCATCGCCGAGGGATTTGGCCCCGGTGATGCCTTCATCCAGGAGATTTCCGAGACCGCATTCATCGGCACCTTATCCTACCAGGCTGCCGATCTCGCCCCGGACAAATCCAGCCTGACGGTGCGCCAGCGCCAGAGCGATCCCCGCGCCACACCGCGCGGCCTCACCTGGCGCTATATCGACGCCCATCATATCGAGATCTTACGGCCGCCAGGTTTCGACCGTGGCGCGATCTATGAATTCATCTATCCGGCGAAAGACCCCGAGGTGATGGGCATCGGTTTCGCCGCGATCCGCGATCTGGTATCCTTCCTGCGCTATGACTGCGACGCGAGGAACCCGATCCGCGGCAACGTGCGTCACACCGTGGGTTTCGGCATCTCTCAAAGTGGGCGCGTGCTGCGCGATCTGGTGCATCTCGGCTTCAACCAGGATCTGAGCGGTCGTCAGGTATTCGACGCGATCTTTCCAATCGTGTCCGGCTCCCGCCGCACTTTCATCAATTTCGCGTTCGCCCAGCCCGGGCGCTATTCGCGCCAGCATGAGGATCACGCATTCCTGGACGACCAGTTCCCCTTCACTTACCCAACCTTGACCGACCCACTGAGCGGCAAGACCGACGGCATCATGCGCCGCGCCGCCGAGGCTGGCGTCAGGCCAAAGGTCATGCATTTGGATGCTGATTCCGACATGTGGGCAGCGCGCGCCTCACTGGTGGTGACCGACCCGGCGGGGCAGGACGTGGCGATGCCGGACGATGTTCGCGTCTATCTCGCCTCCAGCACACAGCACGCGGTGCATAGGCCGGCGGCAAAACATGCCGGCCAGTTGGCCGGTAATCCGCTCGGCTACGGTGCCTGGATGCGCGCACTGCTGATTGCCCTTACGGAATGGGTGGAGCAAGGCACGCCACCACCTGTCAGCCGCTTTCCGTCACGCGCCGAACGAACGCTGGTTACGCGCGAGGAAGCGGAGCGCGCTTTCCCGCGCATTCCGGGGGTCAAATTCCCGGACGTGCTGAATGAGCTGCACCTACGCGATCACTCCGTGCAACCACCGACCGACGGCCCGGCCTATCCGGTCTTTGTCAACGCACTGGACGAGGACGGCAACAGCCTGGGTGGCCTGCGTCATCCATTGCTCGCGGCTCCGCGCGGTACGCACACCGGATGGGCCATCCGCGGGCCGGGCTACGCCGAGGGCGATCTCTTCACCGTGCAAGGTTCCTTCGTCCCGTTCGCCGCGACCGAAGCCGAACGTATGCGTGCGGGCGATCCGCGGCGGTCGATCGAGGAGCGCTATGGCTCGCATGGCGCTTGGGCCGCGCGCGTGACTGCAGCGGCAGAGCAATTGGTCGCGGAACGATTGCTGCTTCGGGAAGACGCCGACCGGCTGATCGCAGCGGCACGCGAATCAGGTGATGTGATGGACGTGCTATAGAACGCGCGGTGGTCGACCGGCGCGAGTTCAGGCAATTTAAGCTGACAATCCCCGCGACACCCCGCCTGCCGCCGGTTATTGCGCCTTTGCACGCCCAACGTCCCCGCGTAGAATGGCAGCGCAATCCGTCATCCGGCGGGAGGGAGAACGATGTCCGTGATCAAAGTGCGCGACCTTGCCTATGGCCGGCTGCGGGCGCCGGACCTTGACGCCGAGGAAGAGTTCCTCACTGCCTTCGGCATGGCGCGTGCCGAGCGAACACCCAACGCGCTTTACATGCGCGGCACCGATCCCGCCCACCATATTCACGTCACCGAAAAAGGTGACACGGCCTTTCTGGGCTTCGCCTGGTACGCCGCCAGCGAGGACGATCTGAAGACCGTCGCCGGGCTTCCCGGCGCCTCCGGCATCGAGAACATCGACGAACCGGGCGGCGGCAAGCGCGTGCGCCTGACGGAACCGAATGGCTACATGATCGAAGTGGTCTACGGGATCGAGCCGTCGGCCCCCATTCCCGTGGCGCGGCAGGCGGTGAACTCGGGGCAGGAACCGCTGAACCGCGCCGGCGAGGTGATGCGCATCGACGCCGGGCCCTCGCGCGTGAAGCGCATCGGGCACGCCGTGATGGGCACGCCGCGCAACCAGGAAACCGTGCGCTGGTTCCGCGAGACGCTGGGGCTGATCTCCTCCGACGACGTGTTTGCCGGATCGCCCGAGAACATCATCGGCCAGTTCAGCCGCCTGGATTGCGGCGATGAATACGTCGACCACCACGCCTTCTTCTGCATGAGGAACGAGCGCACCGGCCTCAACCATTTCTCGTTCGAGGTGCAGGACATCGACGACGTGTTCATGGGCCATGAGCACCTTTCGCAGATCGGGAAATACGAGCACATGTGGGGCATTGGCCGGCATTTGCTCGGCAGCCAGGTCTATGACTACTGGGCCGATCCGTGGCGGCGCGTGCACGAACACTGGGCCGATACCGACCGCTTGAACGTGCATAACGGCGGCAACCTGGTGTCGGCGGAGGAAGGGCTCCGCTCGCAATGGGGCACGCGGCCGCCGGAGAAGTTCATCGGGCATGTAACGCCGTAACGCCCGGCCGAGATTTCGTCCAAGCGCGGTAGTCACCGGCCGGTCGCAATTGCCAGTCACCGGCCGGTCGCAATGGCTCGATAGCCGGCCGCTATCGTTCGGGGTCACCAGGTTCGCCGGTGAGCCGGCAGCATGGCAGCGGCACAGCCGGATGTCTCGTTGACCACAGAAGCTTAAATTCGATTTTAGCCGCGGGCGAAGCGGATCTGACGCCGCCGCTTCTACTGTCTGGCTCGGACAGCAGCCCAGGGAAAGGCCCCAAGTGATGTCCGAACTGACAGGAGAAAGTGCCATGACTACCAAAATCCACGCCCTCGTTCCCGCCATGCTTCTGGCCTTCGGTGCCGCCACGGCGCTGGCGCACCCCGCGGCGAGCCCGTTCGCGCAATCCGACCAACCGAGCCTGGTGGTCCACAGCGTTTCGCTCCGGCCCTTCGATCAGGGCAACGCGGTGACCAGGGATGCGGCATATATCTCGGACGGGTCCAATCCCGCTTACTTGCGTAATCAGAATGCGCTGATCAACGAGCCCGGCTACAGCATAGGCACCGGCGCCGCGCGGATCAGCGACGGATCCGACCCGTCGTACCTCGGCCAACAGCGAACGCTTGCCCTGGAACCCGGCTTCTCTGTCGGCACCGGCGCCGCGCGGATCAGCGACGGATCCGACCCGTCCTACCTCGGCCATCAGGGAACGCTTGCTCTGGAACCCGGCTACAGCGTCGGCACCGGCGCCGCGCGGATCAGCGACGGCTCCGACCCGTCCTACCTCGGCCATCAGGGAACGCTTGATCTGGAACCCGGCTACAGCGTCGGCACCGGCGCGGCGCGGGTCAGCGGCGCGTGGTGAGCGGATGCATGAACGCCTCTCCGTTGCCGATCATGACGGAGAGGCTGTCCGTGCCACGGCCGGCACCGTCCAAGGCATCACGCCGTCGCTGATTCCCCTTGCTTTGGCTCTCGGATCATGTATCCGGCCCCCGGGATCGTGTGGATCAGCGGTTGATCGAACGCATGGTCGACCTTCTGGCGGATCCGGTGCATGTGCATGTCGATGATGTTGCCGCGCGGCTCGAAATCGTAATTCCATGCCGCTTCCAGCAGCATCGATCGCGTCACCACCTGGCCGGCATGCCGCACCAATTGTTCCAGCAACAGATATTCGCGGTGCTGCAGTCCCAGCGGCCGGCCCGCGCGGCTGGCCTCCCGCGCATGTGTATCCAGTCTGAGATCGGCGACCCGTAGCACGGCCAGGCGCTGCGTCCGGTCCACGCGGCGCGCCAATGCCTCAAGCCGCGCCAGCACCTCCGCGAAGGCATAGGGCTTGGCGAGGTAATCGTCACACCCGGCTTGCAACCCCGCCACCTTGTCCGCCGAACTGCCGATCGCACTCAGCATCAGCACCGGCATTGTCGCACCGTCGGCACGCAACCGGCGCACCAGGGTCAGCCCATCCAGCACCGGCAACCGGCGGTCAACGATCAATGCGTCGTATATTCCTTCCAGTGCCAGCGCGAGACCGGTCTCGCCATCCGCGACATGGTCGACCACATGTCCGCTCTCACTCAGGCCGCGCAGCAGGTAGCGGGCGACACGGCTATCATCCTCGATCACCAGCAGGCGCATGCGGCATTCTTCCATCATGAAAAAAATATTAGCTTCGTGCGAAGCAGGCTTTGCCGGCAGGACGTCACAACCCATTCTACCAGATGATACCAGGCCCGGAGCCCCATATAGGGAGCGACCGCCATCAAGGCATCACCAATGACCCGCGTGCTCATCGTGGAAGATGACCGTCAGACGGCAGAAGAGATCATGGCCGCGCTCAGCGACCATGGTTTCGCCGTGGATGCTGCCGGCACCGGTCGTGAAGGCTTATTGAAGGCCGCGGCCGAGAGCTACGATGCCATCGTGCTGGACCGCATGCTGCCAGGCGGACTCGATGGCCTGGGCTTGCTGGCAACACTGCGTACCGCCGGGGTGGAAGCGCCGGTGCTGATTCTCAGTGCCTTGTCCGGGGTGGATGAGCGGGTGCGCGGCCTGCGTGCCGGCGGCGACGATTACCTGACCAAGCCATTCGACTTCCTGGAACTGACCGCGCGGCTGGACGTGCTGCTGCGGCGTCGCGCCGGTGTGCCGCAACGCGAGACCATGTTGCGCGTCGGTCGCCTGGAAATGGACCTGCTGACGCACACCGTCACCCTCGCCGGCAGGCCCGTCGAGTTGCTGCCGCGTGAGTTCCGGCTGTTGGAATGCCTGCTGCGGCACGCCGGCCAGCTCGTCACCCGCACGATGTTGTTCGAGGAGGTCTGGAACTACCATCATATCGAGCCCACCAATGTCATCGACGTGCATATCGGCAAGTTGCGCCGGAAGATCGATCCCACGGGCACGCAGCCGATGATCCAGACCGTGCGCGGTGCCGGGTATATCCTCCGTGCGCCTGACTGACCTCCGTCGCACCACCAGCTTCCGCCTGGCGGTACTGTTCTTGCTGTTGTTCGGCACGGCAGCCACGTTGCTGTGCGGCTTTCTGTTTCTGCAAACGAGGAGCTACCTGGCACAACGTGCCGACGCGACGCTGCGGGTGGAACTGACGGCGCTTGATCAGATGGATCGAACAGAACTGGCCCAGGTGTTGGCGGCTCACGTCGCCATGGATCGGCACTTGCAGCGGCCCTTCGCCTGGTTCGACGCCAGGGGTGAGCGGATCGGCGGCAGCGCGCTGACCCCGCCGCGGTTTCAGGTTTTGGCGCACCCGATCGGCCAGCCCTTCGCATTCATGCTGCAACGCGATGGCCGGACGGTGCATTTCCGCGGCCTCACCCGCGCCCTGACGGGCCAGCAATTCCTGCTGGTCGCCGAGGACATGACCAGCATCCGAGCGTTCCGCGATTTGCTCTTGCGATCCTGCCTTTGGGGCGGGGCGGCGACGATACTCCTCGGCCTCATCGGGGCGGCCATCGCCGGCGCGGGCGCAGTGCGTCGCATCGACGGCATCACGCGCGCGGTGCAGCGCATCGTTCGCGGCGACCTGGCCGGCCGGCTGCCGACGCCTGGTCGCTCCAGCGACCTCGACCGCCTGGCGTTGGAAATCAACTTCATGCTGGGCGAGATTGAGCGCCTGATGCTGGAGGTGAAGGGCGTCTGCGACAACGTGGCGCATGACCTGCGAACGCCACTGACGCGCTTGCTCGCGGGCCTCGAACGCGCGCGCCGCCGTGCCGGATCGATGGACGACTACGCCGTGGCGGTGGACGAGGCCATGCAGGAGATTCGCGGCCTGCTGCAGACCTTTGCCGCCATGCTGCGGATCGCCGAAGTGGAGAGCGGCGCACGCCGCGCCGGCTTCGCCGAACTGGATCTGGTGCAGATCAGCACCGATGTCGTGGAATTCTATGAGCCCATCGCCGAGCAAAAGGGCGTCGTACTGCGCCAACTGGGCGACGCTGCGGTGCCGATGCGCGGCGACCCCAGCCTACTGTTCGAAGCGCTCGGCAACCTGGTGGACAATGCTCTCAAGTTCACGCCGCCGGGGGGCCAGGTTGGCGTGCGCGTGTTTGCCGGCGCTGACGGGCAGGGCATCGAAGTGTCGGACACCGGCCCGGGAATTCCGCCCGACCAGCGCGAGGCGGTGCTGCGCCGCTTCTATCGCGCCGAGCAAAGCCGCCACACGCCGGGAAGCGGGCTTGGCCTGGCCCTCGTCTCGGGCGTCGCCGGACTGCATAACATGTTGGTTCGCATCAGCGAGGCGAACCCCGGCTGCCGGATTGCACTCGTCGGCCCGCTGTATCGGCGGCAGTCAAGCCATTCTTCGTACAATCAGCGCAGCGCCGGCGAGATCGCCGGCGCTTCCGAGACCGCTACTCCGCTGCCTGCCGGCGCCCCGGCACCAGGTGAGCCACGCGCGGCGCCACTTCCTCCTTGAACAATTTCAGGGAGCGGTACCAGGCCTGCGGGTTCTCCAGATAGTCGAAGCCGAATACCAGCAGTCCACCGAAGCCGCCGGCTTCGTGATAGATGCGCTCGAGCTTGGCCGCCACCGTCGACGGCGATCCCACCAGCCAGTTATGTTCCGCGCAATAGGCCGGGGTCACGTCGCTGTCCGCCACCTCCGGGTCGTGCTTGAGGAATTCGAGGAACCCGAAATTCCCAAGCAGCGGCAGGAAGTATTCGCGCATCATGCGGCCCATCATGCCCTCGACGCACAGCTTCCAGGCCTCGGCGTCTGTGTCGGCGACGAATACCTCGCGCACCAGCCGCCAGTCGGCACGGCTGGGCGTGCGGCCGGTACGCGCGGCACCGATCTCCACCGCTTCCCAATGGCTCGCGACATAGGCGGGATTCAAATTCAGCGACAGCGGCAGGAACCCATGCTCGCCCGCCATCTTCAGCGTGTCGGACTGTTTCGAGAATCCGGCCACCCCGATCGGCGGATGCGGCTTCTGCAATGGATAGATATGCGGGCGCAGGAAGCCGAACATCGGCTCGGGCTTCTGCACGGTCCAGAACTTGCCCTGGTGCGTGAAGCTGGGCTCGTCGCTCCACAGACGCAGGATGATATCGAGCGCTTCGCGCGTCATCTCGCGGTTCACGCCGGCGGTGCCGTCGACGTTGAACATCGCCCAGTCGGTCGGCAGGCCCGACGCCGCAACGCCGAAATTCAAACGGCCTTCCGAGAGGTGGTCCAGCATCGCCACACGGTTGGCGAGCTCGGCGGGATGGTGATAGGGCAGCAGGAAGCCGCCGGGACCGATGCGCAGGCGCTTCGTCTGTGCCAATGCCTGGGCGATCAACAGATCAGGCGAGGGATGCGGTTCCCACGGCGCGGTGTAATGCTCGCCGATCCATGCCTCGTCGTAGCCGAGTTCGTCGAGCCAGCGCAGCGTCTGCAGATCCCAGTCGTGGCCTTCCTTGAGGCCTCTCTCGGGTGGATGCGAGGGCATGGCGAAATAGCCGAGCAACATGGCCGGTCCTCCTGACAGTTGTTGGCCCGGGTCGGGACGAACCGCAGGCTACACCCTGGGCGGCGTGGCTTGCCAATGGGGGCGCCATTCGTCGTGCGCAGCCGCGCATTGGCAGGGCCGCTTGCTGGGGCTCGATCGCCTGGCGATGATGCGCCATGCCGCATGATATTTCTGCCCGGACCGACGTTTCTGCCCGGATCGACGCCTGGTTGGCCCGCTGCGCCGATCCGAAGACCGATCCGCTCGACGGCATGGCCGAAGCGGGACTGCTGGCGCCGGCGGACAGCTACCAGACGATCGCTCACGTCAAGGCGGCGTTGGGGCAGCGCACCGGGCTGCCGGGGGTGGCGGGCGTGTGGGGCGGACGCCAGATCGTCGCGCGCTGGTTCATCGCGGGATTCGGCAACGACACGCAGCGCGCGGCGTGGCTGGCGCGTGCCGCGGCGGTGGCGATTTCCGAACCGGGCGTCGGCGCGCATCCGAAGCTGCTGACCACGCGCGCGGAGCCGGACGGCGACGGCTTCCGCATCAACGGGGAAAAAGCGTGGGTCAGCAACGGTCCGTCGGCGGATGTGTTCATCGTGCTGGCGATCACCGCGGAGCAGGCCGGCCGCAAGCGCTATAGCGCGCTGCTGGTGCCGCACGACGCGCCTGGGGTCGCGCTCTCGGAAATGCCGGCGTTCCACGCGCTGCGTCCGTCGCGGCATTGCGGCCTGGCACTCAAGGACGTGCACGTGCCTGAGGCGGCATTGCTCGGCGCGGAAGGCACCGCGTATGAGACGATGGCGCTGCCCTTCCGGGACATCGAAGATGCAGTGGGAATGTTCACGCTGCTGGGGTGCTATCGATGCCTCAGGGCCCAGCTCGGCGGCAGCGAAACGGGCGAGGAAGCCGCGGCGTCGCTTGGAGCGATCTCCGGGCTGGTCGCAGTGTTTGGCGAGGCGGCGGAGGCCGTTGTGGCGGCGTTGGATGCCGGCCGCCTGCCTGACCAAGCCGCCGTGCTGTCCGGATTGCAGGTACTGGCGGCGGACATCCTGCAACGCCTCCGTGCACATCAGGAACGCTTCGGTCCAGCCGGCAATGCATCGGTGGCGGAAGTTTTGCGCGACCTCGACGTGCTGTTGTCGGTGGCCAGGGGGCCACGGCGTGCGCGTTTGGTGCGGTTGGGGCGCTGACACGACTCCCCTCCCCTCGCGGGAGGCGGTGGGGAAGGGGTGCGCATCAGCCACGGTTCACGGTGGTACTCACCCCTCCCCCATCCCACTCCCGCAAGGGGCGGGGGAGCCTGTTGGCCTACACCCCCAAATGGCTTTTCATCACTGTCGGGTCGGCATGCAGTTCGTCCGGCGTGCCGGTCCACACCACGTGGCCATTGTTCAGCACGTACACCCGATCGGCGAAACTCAAGGCCGCCACCACATTTTGCTCTACCACCACGATGGTGCGGCCCTGCTGCGCCAGCTCGCGGCTGACACGCACCAGTTCGCGCACGATCAGCGGCGCCAGGCCCTCGAACGGCTCATCCAGCAGGATCACCCGCGCGTCTCGGATCAGCGCCCGTGCAATCGCCAGCATCTGTTGCTCGCCGCCCGACAGCGTGCGTCCGCCGGAACGCCGGCGTTCCGCCAGGCGCGGGAATGCGGCATAGATGCGGTCCAGGCTCCATGCGTTCGGCGCGGTCAGCGCCGCGAGGCGCAGGTTCTCCTCCACCGTCAGCCCGCCGAAGATCGCGCGCTCCTCTGGCACGAGCTGCATGCCCATGCGCGCGATTTCATAAGGCGGCAGGCCGTGGATCGGCTTGCCGTCGAGCCGGATGGTGCCGCTGCCGGGCGCCAGCACGCCCATGATGGTGCGCAGCGTCGTCGTCTTGCCGGCGCCGTTGCGGCCGAGCAATGCCACCACTTCGTTCTCGTCAACGTGCAAGGAGACATCGAACAGGATGTGGCTGTCGCCATAGAAGCTGTTGATCGACTCGACTTCAAGCAGGCTCATGGACGTCCCGCATGCCTCCGAGATAGGCGTCCTGCACCGCCTGGTTGCGTTGGATCTCGTCCGGGTCGCCCTCGGCCAGCAAGCGGCCTTCGTACAGCACGGTGATCTTCTCCGCGAGTTCGAAGATCGCATCCATGTCATGTTCCACCACGACCAGCGTGCGGTCGCGGCCGATCTCGCGGATCAGTGCGCGGGTGCTGATGCGCTCGGCCGGGCTCATGCCGGCCAGCGGCTCGTCGAGCAATAGGACGTTGGGGCCGGTGGCAAGCGCCATGCCGATCTCCAGCCGGCGTTTTTCCCCGTAGGCCAGCACATGGGCGGGCAGTGTCGCGCGCTCGGTCAGGCCGACCGTGGCCAGCGCGATCTCCACCTGTTGCTCTACTTCCGAAATACTGTCGGCACGGCGCAGCACGTCGAGGCGGAATGATCCGCGGCGTCGTGCCAGGGCGGCAACCCGCATGTTCTCGCGCGCCGAAAGGTCCAGGAACAATGTGTTGAGCTGATTGCTCTTGGCGATGCCAAGTTGTGAGGTGCGCGTGGCGCCGAGACCGGTGATCTGGCGGCCGAACAAGCGCACGTGGCCCTCGGTGGGATGGACCTCGTCGAGCAACATCTTGAACAACGTGCTCTTGCCGGCGCCATTGGGACCGATCACCGCGTGAATGGAGCCGGTGCGCACGGTGAAGGATACGTGGTCCACCGCACGCAGCCCGCCGTACTGCTTGCAAAGCTCGCTGATGTCGAGGGCGGGCGCCTCGGCCGTCGCGCGGAGCAATGGCGCGGTCATCACCATGGTCGGGGCGACGCGAAGCTCCGGGACAACCGCCGCCTCGGTCGGGGCAGGCTCGGGACCCAGGTGACGGCGTTGCCACCAATGGCGGACCTCGCCGCAGATGCCGCGGCGCAGCGCGATCACCAGCACGACGAAAATCACGCCCAGGATCAGCTTCCACAGCGCACCCACGCCGGGGATCGCTTGCAGGTTGTCCCGCAACCACAGCCAGATGCCGGCGCCGACCAGCGGCCCGATCAGCGTGCCGACGCCGCCGATGACGGTCTGCACGACGAGCTGACCGGAGGTGTCGAGATCGAACGCGTCCGGCGGCATGTAGCTTTGCAGCACGCCCAGCAAGCCGCCGGCGAGGCCGGCATAAAGTGCGGCAATGACAAACACCGCGAGCTTATAGCGCGGCACGTTGTGGCCGAGCATGACGGCGCGCGGCGTGTTCTCCTTGATCGCGCGCAGCACCGCGCCGAACGGGGAATTGGTGATGCGGCGGGCGATGAAGAAGCCGGCCAGGAAGATGACCGCCAGCATGCCGTACATCGGCAGGCCAGGCTCCAGGCGCACTGCGAAGCTGCCCCAGCCAAGCCACGGCACCGGAACACCGGGCAGGCCGTTCTCGCCGCCGGTGTAATCGGACAGCGGGGAGTTCTCGAGGAAATACGCCATCTGACCGAACGCCAGGGTGATCATGGCGAAATAGATGCCGATGCGCCGCACCGCGAGCCAACCGACGACCGCGCCGAACAAGCCGGCAACGATGGTGCCGATGACGAGCGCGATCCAGACGCTGCCGATGATGTTGTTGAGCAATAGGTAGGCGGCGACGAAGCCGCCGGTGCCAAAGAACGCGGCCTGGCCGAACGACAGCAGGCCGGTCCAGCCAAACAGCAGATCGAAGCCGAGGCCGAGCAAGCCCCAGTCCAGGATGCGCTCCATCATGTCGAATGTGGCGCCGACATGCGGCAACACGAACGGCAGTATCGCCAGGACGACGGCGAGGGAGAGTTCGGGCAGGAACCGGCGGCGGCTCATCGGTCGGGGTCCTGCCGCTTCCCTGGCGGGAGCCGGATGGAAGCAGCACTGCGAGCGCCGCGGCGCCATGGACGATCGCGCCCCTCCGCCCGACCGGCTCCCGCAAGCGGAAGCGGCACCTCTAACAGCAACAATGGCCGGGCCGCCATCGTTTTGGCCATCACACCCGCCCCTCGGTGCCGAACAAGCCTTGCGGGCGCACGACCAGCAACAGGGCCATCACCGCGTACAGCATCACCTCGGAATAGGCGGAATTGAACGCGCTGGTGATGCTGACGATTTCCCCGGCGATCAGCCCGCCCACCACCGCGCCGGGAAACGAACCCAGCCCGCCGATGACGATCACCACGAACGACTCGACAAGAAACGAGTCCCCCATGTCCGGCACCACCGCGATGATGGGTGCGTAGATCATCCCGGCGAAGCCGGCGGCAACCACGCCGATCGCGAACACCAGGAGGAACGTGCGCCGCACATTGATGCCGAGGATGCCGACCATGCGCTGATCCTCGATGCCGGCACGCACGACCAGCCCGATCGAGGTGCGGTACAGCACCAGCCACAGCACCGCGAGCGTCACCGCAATGATGCCGATCACTTCCAGCCGGTAGGTGGGATAGATCAGGAAGCCGAGCTGCGTGACGCCCTCGCCCCAGGTCGGCACCGAGAGGTGTTGGCTGTTGCCGCCGAACCCTGCACGCACCGCTTCCACCACCACGATGCCGATGCCGAAGGTAACCAGGATCTGGTCCTCGGGGGGGCGCTGATAGAACCAGCGCACGACCAGGCGTTCCACCAGCACGCCGACCACCAGCATGAAGCTGCAGCCGACCAGCATCGCCAGAATGAACGAGCCGGTGGCCTGCATCACCACGAAGATCGCGTAGGCGCCCAGCATGAACAAGGCGCCGTGGGCGAAATTCAACACCCCGAGGGTGCCCAGAATGATGGTCAGGCCGCTGCTGACCAGAGCCAGCAATGAACCCAGTGCGAGGCCGTTGAAGGCCTGGGACAGCAGCAGCGGAACACTCGGCATGGAGCGGGACCGTCCGGACTTCTCAGGTATAGGCGCCCAAGTGGCAACCCGTGTCTGCCAGCGGCTGCATCACTTGCTCGCCGGGCACCAGCTCCACCACGTCGTAGAAATCGTCGGGGTTCTGCATCGCCGAACCGGCCTTGCCAATCACCACCGGCACCGGACGCACCAACTGGTGGTCGCCGGCGCGGTAGTACACCCTGCCGAGCGACGTATCATACGGATTGGACTGCGACGCCTCCAGCGCCTTGATCACCGCGGGCGGAGAGAACGTGCCGGCACGCTCGACCGATACCGCCCAGATCATCGTCTGGGAAAACGCGATGTGCGCACCCCAGCTCGGACGGTAGTTGAATTGCTTCAGGAAGGCCTGCACGAAATCCTTGGCCAAGGCATAGCGATCCTCCAGCGTCCACCAGAAATCGAACGTGCCGTAGACGCCTGCCATCAGCGCCGCGCCGGTCTGCTTCGACTGGAATGATGAGATGTTCGGCACGATCATCTTCATCTTCTTCAATACGCCGAACTGATCCGCCTGCTTGGTGGAAGCCACCGCGTCGGCACCGAAGGCGATATTGACAAACACCTGCGCGCCGCTGTTGGCGATATTCAGCAGCGCGGAGCTGAAATCGCTGGTGCCCAGCGGCACGACCTGGTTGGTGGCGACGGTCCAACCATAGGGTTTTACCCCGGCGGTGAACGAATCGAAGACCGAGTGGCCATAGGTATAGTCCGGGGTCAGATACGCCGCCTTCACCCCCTTGCCGTACGCCTTGCCAACTACCGGCGCGAGCGCCCTGGCGGCCATGTAGGCGGAAGGCTGTGAGCGGAAGCCGTAGCGCTGGCAATCCTTGCCGGTGGTGTCGTTGGAGCCGGAGGCGCCGACCATGTTCAGCACCTTCTCGCGCTGCGCCAACTCCTCGATCGCGATCGCCTCGGCACTGCTGACGCAGCCGGTAATCATGATCGCCTTGTCGTTCTGGATGAAGCCGGTCTGCGCCTGCACTGCGACGTTCGGCCTGGTCTGCGAATCGGCGACCTTGTAGCGCAAGGTCTTGCCCAGCACGCCCTTGCCCCGCAGGCCCCATTTGCGGGCCATCGGGCCGCCGGCATTGATCTCGGCAATCACCAGATCATAGCCAAGTTTCTCATCTGTTCCATCTGCGGAATAAGGGCCGGTCAGCGGCGTCGTGATGCCGATGAACGCGGTATCTCCGCTAACGCCGCGAGGCCAGGTTCCGATCGCGGCTGGTTGCGCGGCAAATCCATGCCTGGCCACCGCCAGCCCGCCGGCAATGCCAAGACTGCTCTCGAGGATGCGGCGACGGCCGATGCCGACAGCCCGCGTGGGTTGAGTCATGATTCCGTCCTTCCCGTGTGGTGCCGCCCCCTGTCACGGCCGCGACGAAGGGCGTGCATGACGCCCCGGCCGGCACTTAGCGGCCAATGCTGCCATGAGCAACTGTGAGATGGCGATGTCGAAACGGTTCTCCGCGGCGGTGCCCAAGGCGGTGCCGAAGGCGCGGCGCAAGGCGCGGCGCGAGCCATGTCGTCGACACGGCCAACCGATTGGGAACGCTCCGCCTTGCGGGTCCGCTTTCGTTCGCGTAAGAAATGGCCGCCACAGAAGCCGCCGGGTGCCCGCCATAAGTCAAACAACAGGGCAGACGGTGACCGTCCAATCAAAGAGGGTCCAGGAAATGACATACTCGCGTTCCTCGCCTGTCGCGTCGCGTCGTCGCCTGTTGCAGGCAGGCGCCGGTCTCGTCGGCGGCAGCCTGCTGGCGACCGGACTGTCGCAATCGGCGTTTGCCGCCAATGAGGAACCGGTCGGCACATATCCCGCCGGCACCTCCGGCCCGAGCGTGTTCGTTGGGGTAACCCTGCCGCGTACCGGCACCTATGCCGTCCCCGGCGAGGACGAGCTCAAAGGCGTCGAACTGGCGATCGAGCATATCAACAGCGGCAACCCGCTGATGCGCAAGATCGCCACCGGGCTGACCAAGGGATTGCTCGGCAAGCAGGTGATGCACGCGGTGGCCGATTCGCAGGCCAAGCCGAACGTCGCGGTGGAGAACGGCACGCGCTTCATCAACGATAACAAGGCGATCATGATCTGCGGCTGCGTATCGTCAGCCGAGGCGGTGGCGCTGAACAAGCTGGCGCAGCGCGAGCATGTCATCTACCTGCCGCTGGTCAGCGGTTCGAACGACACCACCGGCAAGGACTGCGTGCGCTACTCGTTCCGCCAGTGCTTCTATGCCCAGACCGCGGCGGCAGCGCTGACCCCGGTGATCATCAAGCAGCTCGGCAAGAACAAGAAGATCGCGTTCCTGACGCCGGACTATACCTATGGCCATACGGTGCGGCAGTCGTTCCAGGAGGCGACCGCGAAGGACGGCGGCTGGACCGTTGCCACCAACCAGATCGCGCCGCTCGGTTCGCCTGACTACAGCTCCTACCTGCTGAACATCGCCAACAGCGGCGCCGATGTGTTCATCAACATCAACTTCGGCAATGACGCGGTGCTGTCGCTGAAGCAGGCAAAGCAGTTCGGCGTGCTGGACAAGATGACGCTGGTGATGGCGTACAACACGCCGTTCCTGGCACGCGATGTTGGCCCCGACCTCATGCAGGGCGTCTACGCGGCCACCGATTTCTGGTGGACACTGGAGGACAGGTTCCCGCTGGCGAAGGAATTCGTCACCGCGTTCCAGGACAAGTACAAGTACAAGCCGGACTGGAGCGCCAATACCGGCTACATGTCGCTGGCGTTGTGGGCCGATGCGGTGACCCGCGCGGGCACGTTCTATCCGCCGGCGGTGATCAAGGCGTACGAAGCCGGCAAGCCGACGCAGTCAACGGTGGGCGAAGTGCGGTTCCGCCCCGAGGATCATCAACTGATCCGGCCGGTGATCATCCAACGCGGCAAGAAGAAGTCGGACATGAAGAACCCCGACGACTACTACGATATCGTCGAGATCGTGCCCGGCGGCCCACTGATGCAAAAGCCCGACGCATTCGGCTGCCATCTGGGCAATTACACCTGAGCATGCCCTGACTGCCCGGCTCGGCGCGATAGCCCGGCCCGCTGTATGCGCCGCCGCTGTAGTCATTCGGGCTGAACGGCTGCGGCTGTGTTGCGCCGTCGGGTGCCGGCGCCGCGGACGCAGCCGCCGGCAGCGTCCGGGCAGTGGCACAGGGCACGCCGTTCGGACCGACATAACCGCCGTTGGCGACATACCCGCCACCCTCGACATGGGCGACTGGCCCGGTCATGGGCGCGGACTGTGCCAGCGCGCCACCTGCAGTCAACGCGCGGCGGTGAAGACCGTGCCCGCGAGAGCCCGTTTGAACATGATGATCCTCCCGCGAAAGTTGCACCCATGTCTCGTGGTGCGCGCAGGCGGGTACCGGCTGGCCCCGTCGAATCGGTGGCCCGCGCAGCGGGCAGCACAACGCGGGACTCCATTCAAGCGACCCGTCGTTCGAGGCCGCTTGCCAGACATCAAGGCGCCAGACAGACCCGGCAGCGGCCTCGGTCGCTCAACGCGCGCGATAACGGTCCGTGCCGGCAGAATCGGTCTGCAATATCAACTCCCCGGCACCGAGCATGTGATTGACATGCGCCAGCACCTCGCCGAAGGCGAAGCCGGTTTGGTGCGCATCCAGCTCACGATGGAACACGTGCGGCACCAGTTCCGCCACGGAAGGCGGCCGGCCCCGGCAGGCATCGGCGATCAATCCGCAGCGCTGCGCGTGATGCGCGATCAGCTCATCGATCCGAGTGTGCAGGCCGAGGAATGGCAAGCCATGGCCGGGCAGCACCAGCACTTCCGGCGGCACCGCCTCCCGCAGCGCGCGCAGCGAGCGCAGATAGATGCCGAGCGCATCCAGGTCCGGCTCCATCGCGTGTACGCTGACATTCGGCGAGATGCGCGCGATCACCTGGTCCGCGGCAAAGAACAGGTTTTCGACCGGGCGCACCAGCATGGCTTGCTCGAGCGCATGGCCGCCGCCGGTCAGCACCTGGAAATCGCGCGCGCCGACGCACAGCACGTCGCCATGCTGCAAGCGATGATAGGTGGTGGGAACGCCGGTAGTGCGCCGCAGATACTCATGGCCACGACTCAGCACCAGTTCGGTGATTTCATCGGACAGCCCATGGCGGCGATAGAACGGGCGGAATGCGTCGGCGCCCAGATCGCCTGGCGCGTATTGCAGCGCCAGGCTGTAGAGATATTCCGGCCGCGGCATGGCAAGCGGCAGGCCGAAGCGCTCGGTCAGCCACCCGGCCAGTCCGACATGGTCGGGATGATAGTGCGTCACGACCATCCGGGTGAGGCGCTGGCCGGCCAGCGGTCCGGCGAGGATCGCATCCCACGCGGCCCGGCAGGCGGCGGTGCCAAGGCCGGTGTCGAGGACGGCCCAGCCGTCATCGTCCTCGATCAGATAGATGTTCACGTGGTCCAGGCGGTAGGGCAGCGGCAGGCGGAACCAGAGGACGCCGGGCGTGATCTCGATGACGCTGCCCGGCTCGGGGGCCTGAGCATGGGGGAAGACCAGGGATGGTGTGACACTGTCCATGACCGACATTTAGCGCAGGGGTCCGCCCGCGGCGAGGCTGCGCCGGCGTCGGACGAATGTGACGGCGTCGGATGGATGTGCCAGTGCCGCATGGCGACTGTGCAACGCGGCCGCTTTCCTGTGCGCGAACCCGCCGCCTGCCGCCGGCGGGATCACCCGCCCTGCCGGATTGCGAGCCGGGCCGGCCCGCCGCCGCGATCGCACGCGTTGCCCTGCGCGATGACGCACGCCTTGCCCTGCGCGGTAAAAAGCATGATATGCAGCAGCGGGAGGTCGGCGGCGGACGGGCGCCTCGCCAACCCGGTCAGGTCCGGAAGGAAGCAGCCGCAACGAGTTTCCGCTCGGGTCGTTGTCCGGTCTCCCACTTGATATCCCCCTTGCCTTGACGGGATCGTGTGCCCGCCGCACGCCGCGCGGCATGAGCGAGACCGAACTCGTGGTCGGCGCCGGCGCGGTGATCGCGTTGCGATTGTTCGACGTCGCC
>DATJNA010000282.1:0-14997 GCA_035508435.1 Acetobacteraceae bacterium
GCCGCCGACGCCCTTCAGCAACAGGTTGGCGAAGTCGACCTGGGCGTTGCGGTCGCCCGCCAGCGCGGCGGCGCGGAACCATCTTGCCGCCTCGTCCTGATCGCGGCCGACGCCGGCCCCGGTGAGGTGCAGCATGCCCAATGCCCGGGCAGCGCCCTGGTGGTTGGCTTCCGCGGCACGGCGGAACCAGATCGCCGCCTCCGCGAAATTGGGCGGGAGCTTGCCGCCCTTGGCATAGAGGTCGCCGACCACGGCAGCGGCCTCGGCGTCACCGGCGAGGGCGGCGCGGCGCAGCCATGATTCGCCCTCGGTGGCGTTCGCCTTCACGCCCCGCCCTTCAAGCAGTGCCACGCCCCAGCGGGCCTGGGCCCCGCGATGACCGCGCTCGGCCGAGCGGCGATAGAACTCGGCTGCAGCGGCGGCGTCGGCGGTGGTTCCCAGGCCGCGCTCGGTGACCATGCCAAGCAGGTAAAGCGCGGTGGGCAGGCTGGCGTCGGCCGCCTTGCGCAATTGTTCTATGATCGCTGCCTGCGATTCCGGCGTGGTGCCGTCCCGCGCCATCGCCAGGGCGTAGCCAAGGTGGCCTTGCGGGCAGCCTGCCGCCGCCGATCGTTCATACCAGCCGCGCGCCTCGTCGAGATTGCGCAGATTGTCCGGCCCCGAGGTGAGGATGAATCCCAGCAGGGCCTGGCCGTCCGCGGACCCGCCCTCGGCGGACCGGCGCGCCCATTTCTCCGCCGCGACAAAGTCCGGCTGCATCGCGGCGTTGCCGGCAAACAAGCCGGCGGCACTGCCGATCGAATCCGTCGCCAGCCCGTGGACAAACAGCGTCGCCAACAGCACCTGGGCCTCGACATAGCCCTGGTTGGCCGCCCGCTCGAGCCATCGGGCACCTTGCGCGCGGCTCGGCGGGACACCGACGCCTTCCAGATAACAGCGGCCGACGCGGTACTCGGCCTCGGCAATGCCGGTCGTGGCCGCCCGCACCAGCAGCGGAAATGCCCGTTTCGTCTGGCCTTGCTCCGCCAGCCGCAGGCCGCGCTTCAACGCCACCCGGGGCGAAGCCCGGCCGACCAGATTATCGAGCACGCTCATTGCCTCAGGTCCGCGACGCGCGGGCACCGGGCCACGCGCTGGCGGTTCATCGGGGTTGGAAAGGCGGGGCCCAATTCGCCGTCCGAACGCACGGCGGCAGACGCGCCACCGGGTCCGCCGGTGGTTGGGGCAGGTTCAGGCACGCGCCGCCTCATGGCTCGCGCATGCCCTCCTGGGTCACCGGCAGCACTCGGCCAAGCAGATATTTCAGGACCGTCCGCTTGCCGACCTTCACGTCCGCCGTCACCGGCATGCCCGGCATCAGCCGGAAGCTGGCGGGGACGTTGTGCAACGCGACCCGGTCGATCGCGACCCGCGTGCGGTAATACGGCTCGCCGCCACTGTTCGTCGGCATCGGCAGAGCGCCGGCCGTGGTCGGATTCCGTTGCTCCTCCTGCGCGTTGAAGCTGTCGGCGCTGATGATGCGGACCGTGCCATAGGCCATGCCGTACTGCGTGAACGGGAAGGTGTCGAACTTGATCGCCACCGGATCGCCGACATGCACATAGCCATCGTCGCGGCCCATGATGTTGGCTTCCACCTCCAGCGGCGCATCCGACGGCACCAGGGTAATGAGCTGCTGGCCGGATTGCAGGACGGAGCCCACCGACACCTTGGCAACGGTCAGCACCGTGGCATCCCGATCGGCTCGCAACTCCACGAGCTGACGGCGAAGCTGCGCCTTGTTCAGCGACTCGCGGGCATCCGACAGCTTGCTGGTCGCGTCCGAGAGCTTGTCGGCGACGTCGGCATGCCACTGCTGCACGAAGCCGTTGCGCTCGGCAAGCAGGGCGGCGAGGTCACGCTGGGCGCCGGCCGCTTGTTCCTGTGCCGCGGCAAGATTGCGCGCCATCTCGGCGCGGTTGTCCATCGCCGCCAGCGTGTTCAGCCGGCTGCCGACCTGGAGCTTCTCCAGATCCTTGCGCATCTTCTCGACCGCGGAGGCCACTTCCAGCCGGTCGCGATAGCCCGCGGCGTCCGAATTCGCGTGGGCGATGGTTGCGACCAGGCTATCCGCCTTCTGCTGGTAGTTCTCCATCTTGTAGTCGTACTCGGCCTTGCGCTGGGCGTAGATCGCCGCCTGCAACGACAGGTCGGGATCGAGGCCGGCGTAGTGGAACGGCTTGTCGTCCACTTCCGCCTGCATGCGCTCGACCTCGGCCTGCAGGCTGGACACCTGCGCCGCGCTGGCGCCGAGATCGGCGGCGGCGAAGGTCGGATCGAGCCGGGCAAGCACCTGGCCGGCATGCACCGCCTCACCCTCGTGCACGTCGATCGAGCGGACGATGGCGGTCTCCAGCGGCTGCACCACCAGCGTTGCGTTCTTCGACACGACGATGCCGGGCGCGGTCACCACCTGATCCACCCGGATCAGGCTGAGCGCGATGATGCAGGCGACGAACATGCTGGTGACCAGCCACGCCGCATGCTGCGCTGCGCGGGGAATCGGCGCGTTGACGACGGCGGTGGACGGCGACTGGAACTCGAGGATCGCCGGCAGCGTGGGGTCGCGCGCCTCGGCGTCGACGAGCGCGCGGCGCTCAGTCCCCTTGGACGAGGGTCGGGGCAGGAGCTGCATGGCGGGGACCTTCGTTATTCATGAAGCGGGTCTGCTGCGCCCAGAGCTGGCGATACACGGTGCAGCGCTCGAGCAAGGTGTGATGCGGTGCGACGTCCATCACCTTGCCCTTCTCGAGCACGCAGATCTGGTCGCATTCGGTGAGCGAGGACATGCGGTGGGAAACGATGATCATGGTCCGGCCGCGCGCGATGCGCAGCAGGTTGGCGTTCACCAGCGCCTCGGATTCCGGATCGAGCGCGCTGGTGGCCTCGTCCAGGATCAGGATGCGCGGGTCGGTGATCAGCGCGCGGGCGATGGCGAGACGCTGGCGCTGGCCGCCGGAGAGATTGGGCGAGCCTTCCTCGACGTAGGTCTCGTAGCCGTTGGGCATGCGCTCGATGAACTCTTCCGCGCCGGCCAGGCGCGCGGCGCGCACCGCGTCATCCAATGTCAGGCCCGGGCGCCCTGCCAGGATGTTGTCGCGGATCGAGCCGCGGAACAGGAAGTTGTCCTGCAACACCACGCCGAAGCTGGAACGCAGGTGGCGCAGGTTGATCTCGCGCAGGTCGGCGCCGTCGATTTTCACATAGCCGGTGTAGTCGCGGTTGATCCCTTGCAGCAGGCGGGTGACGGTGGATTTGCCGGAGCCGGACCGGCCGACCAGTCCCAGCATGGTGCCAGCGGGGACCGAGAAGGCGACCCGGTCGAGTGCCGGCGTCTTGGTGCCCGCATAGGTGAAGGTGACGTCGTCGAAGGTGA
Organism: Acetobacteraceae bacterium; assembly: GCA_035508435.1. Lineage (GTDB taxonomy): Bacteria > Pseudomonadota > Alphaproteobacteria > Acetobacterales > Acetobacteraceae > JASHVB01. The sequence goes on from DATJNA010000282.1 coordinate 3,416, forward strand.
TCGCGCCCTGGAATCTCGGGCGCAAGCCGCCGGACGCGGCATCCACTTCCAACGGACGGTTCAGCACCGACGCGGCCTGGCCGATCGAGGCGCCGACTTCTTCGTAATCCTCGATCAGGCGGGCGAGGCCGACCAGCGGCTGCGCGACGCGCTGCGACAGCATCATGAAGGCGAACAAGCTGCCGACCATGTAGCCTTGGGTGTCGGTCATCGCGAGATAGGCGCCGACCATGATCACGCCCATCCACATGAAGCGCTCGACCGGGGTCACCAGCGTTTGCGGCCAGTTGGCCAGCTTACCGAAGGCGATGCGCCACTTGCCGGCATCGGCCACCACCTCGTCCCACAGCGTCTTGCGCTGCGGCTCGAGTGCCAGCGCCTTCACCGTCTTCACGCCATAGATGGTTTCGGCGAGCGCGGAGTGCTTCTTGGTCTCGGCCTCCACCACGCGCTTGAACACGACGCGCAGGGGGCGGAGGTAGGAAACGATGATCAGGGTGATCACGCAGGCGCAGGCCACCACGATCCAGGCCAGCGTCGCGTTCAGATAGAACAGGAACGGCAGCAGCACGCAGAGCGTGATCAGGTCGAGGAACGTGGTCAGCAGCTTGCCGGTGATGAACTCGCGCACCCGGTTGATCTGGCTGACGTTGTACATCGTCTCGCCGGCGGGGTGGCGTTCGAAATAGTCGAGCGGCAATCGCACCAGCCGGGCAAACACGTGCAGGCTGAGCTTGGCATCGATGCGCACGCCGACGATGACAATGATCAGGCGGCGCACATAGCCCAGGACCGTTTCATAGCAGACCGCGATGGCGAGGATGCTGGAGAGCAGGATGAGCGTGGAGTAGCTGTGGTGGGTCAGCACCTTGTCCACCACCGTCATCACCAGGAATGGCGGGAAGATGGTCAGCATGCTGAGGGTGAAGGAGGCGATGGCGATGTCGCGCAGCGACTTGCGCTCCTTCCCGACCACGCCCATCAGCCAGCGGAAGGAGAACGGTGCGTCGGCCTCGGTCTGGCCGCGATTGGCGCGGAGCAGGATGGCCTCGCCGCTCCACACCTCGTTGAGGCGCATTTCGTCGACCGGGACCGGGTTGTCGGCGGCGGGCCCGCGGGGATCCTTCAGGAAGACGACATTGTGTTCCAGGTTGATGCCGGTCAGCAGCCCGGCGGTGCCGTCGGTAAACAGCAATACGACGGGGCCGGTGTTGTTGAAATGCATCAGGTGGCGCCAGCGGAGGCGCACGGCGCGCGACCACATGCCGGAATTCTGCGCCCAGGCGGAGAGTGAGGCGGCGGTGGGATCGGTCTCCCCGGCGGGAACGCGATATTCGGCGGGATCCAGCTCGATGCCGTGATAGCGTCCGGCCATGATCATTGCCATGACGCGTGGATGGATTGGCGGTTCGCGTGGGCCGCCGAGATCGACGGGACTGCCGGTGTCGGAGCCGCTGCCGCCGGCGGAGGCCTCGGCGGGCGGGGGCAAAGCCCGGCGGTCCTGCCCAGGCGGGCCGGCGATGGTTCCGTCAGGTATATCCACGGGCAATCCCTCTCAGAGGCTTGTCGGTCAGCCGCGGGTGCGCCGCAGACGGAGCCTGTTTCCCTATTTGCGGCCGGATGGGAATGGTGTCCTGACCCTTGGCCAGAATGATCCGGTCGCCGCGCGGCGCGGCCCGAGTGCCCAGTGGCCGGCGGTTCACAACTGCGAGTATGCCCGGCGGATGCGACAATTTCAACTCATTCCTCCATCGTGCGTCACGCGACGGTGAGGTCGCACACTGACGATCCGACGGGACATCAGAAACAGGTCTGTCATCCTATGCGGCGTAAACTGGCGGAGTCCGAGCCCGAGGGAGTTTGCATGCGGGTCATGCGGCCCTGGCGAGGTCATCCTGCGCTCGGTTTTCCGGGTCGTGGTGTGTGCAGGTTAACATACGGCCGGTGATGCGAGGGTAACATACGGCCACCGAAGCGGAGATCACATCCATGGTCGCGATGCAGGACACAGTAGGCGCCTTCGTTCCGGGGCCCCGCGCCAAACGGGCGCCGCTGGGGAGCGGCCGGCTGTCGGGTCTCACTTTCGCGGTCAAGGATTTGTTCGACCTCGCCGGCGTGGTGACGACCTACGGCAACCCGGACTGGGCGAGCACGCATCTGCCGGCCACCGCCACCGCGCCGGTCGTGGTGACGTTGCTGCAGGCGGGGGCGTATCTGGCGGGCAAGACCAAGACGCATGAGCTGGCCTATGGCCTGACCGGAGAGAATGTCTGGCAGGGGACGCCGACCAACCCGGCGGCGCCGGACCGGTTCCCGGGTGGATCGAGTTGTGGCTCGGCCGCTGCCGTGGCGGCGTCGCTGGTGGATTTCGCGCTGGGATCCGATACCGGCGGCTCGGTGCGGATCCCCGCGAGCTATTGCGGCTTGTTCGGCATCCGGCCGACGCATGGCGCCGTCAGCCTGGCCGGTGCCTGCCCGCTGGCGCCGAGCTTCGACACCTGCGGCTGGTTCACGCGGTCCGCCTCGCTGCTGGCGGGGGTGGGGGAGGTATTGCTCGCGGGGCCGCGCTCCGGTCCCGACGGCCCCCTGCTCCGGCCGGAAGAAGTGTGGGTCAACGCTCAACCCGAGGTTGCCGAGGCATTGCGGCCCGCATTGGAGAAGCTGGAGCAAATCCGCGGACGCGCGGTGGGTGTGCGGATCGCGCCCGAAGGGATCGACAGCTTCTTCGACCATTTCCGCACGGCGCAGGCGGAGGAGGCGTGGGCAGCGCTGGGCGGCTGGGTGGAGGCGACGCGGCCTCGGTTCGGCCCCGGCGTCGGCGAGCGGTTTGCGGCGGCGAAGGCGACCGATGCGGCGATCGCCGCGCCCGGGCGGGCGTTCCGCCGGGTGTTGCAGTCGCGCATCCGGCCGCTGCTGGCCGGCGGGGCGGTGATGGTCTACCCGACCAGCCCCTGCATCGCTCCCCTGCTGAGCGCGAGCCTGTCAGAGCAAGATGCGGTGCGACAGGCAACGGTGGGGGTGACGGCGATCGCCGGCTTCTGCGGCTTGCCGGAGGTGACGCTGCCGGCAGCGCAGGTGCGGGGCGCTCCGGTCGGGCTGTCACTGGTGGCGGCGCCGGGCTTCGACCGTTCGCTGCTGGCGCTGGCATGCGACGCGGCGGCAGTGCTCGGGCTGACGGTTTGACGGCGGTCGGCCCCGCGGCCGAAGGATTGCCAGCGGCCTGCAGCCGTGATCAGGCATTCGCTACCAATCGCTCGAACCGCCGTCGATCAACCGTCTGAACCGTGATCGATCGATCGCCTGAACCGCCATCGATCAACCGTCTGAACCGTAATCGATCGATCGTCTGAACCGTGATCGATCGATCGCCTGAACCGTGCTCGATCGATCGCCTGAACCGCCGTCGGGCAATCGTCTGGGCAGCCATCGAGCAATTGGCCGAACCGGCATCGATCGCGGCGGAGCGAATTTTCCCCTGGAGTTTTCGTCGGAAACTACCCCGGCCTTCGGCATGAAATCCCCTGGGATATCGACCGGGATGCCGGCAGCGCATTCGTCGTTGTGCCGGTTCTCCAACGTCCTATTTTCGCGCCAGGTAATGAACGCGAGCTCAGATCAATCGGATGGAGGGTGCTATGCGGTTCCTGACAAACAGCAGCGTCGCGATGCGGCGGATGGTAGCGGGATGCGGAATGCTCGGCCTTGCGGCGGTTGGTGTCGCCGCGGCGCCGCAGCCGGCGGAGGCCTGGTGGCATGGCGGCTGGTGTTGCGCCGTCGGCATTGGGTTGCCGCCCGTGGTGGTTGCGCCGGCGCCGGTCTACGTGCCGCCACCCGCGTACTACGCGCCACCGCCGGCGTACTACGGCGCTCCGGTCTATTACCCGGTACCGCAGCGGCCCTGGATTCCGGGACACTGGATCGGCGGGTATTGGGTGCGTGGCCATTGGGGCTGAGGCGCGTCGGGGCGCTGCGCCGAGCGCCGGCGCCGCAGCCTCGAGATCGACGTCGGCGGCCTCGTGCTGGCGACCCGTCCAGGCGCCGAGGGCCGAGACGCTCCGGCGCCTGATTGCGTTCGATGGCAGTTTCTAATGCGTATGCCTATCCGGTTTGCGCAGGCGGCACGGCGAAACCGACCCGCAACCGAGGCTCCGGCGCTTCCCCGGCGGTGACCGGCAGGCATGTTCATGAGCAGGCATATTCATGAAATGACCTGCCGGCGGAAGTTCCCGGCGAGGTGATGTGCAATGCAACCAGTTCGCAATGCGAAGTTGTCCGGTCGCATGAAGCGGCGCGAATGGAGTGCCGCACTGCCCGCTCGGCGAGCGGGGCTCATGCGTCACCAGGCGCTCGCGCGATACTGGCTGTCCGCGGTCAGCCATGCTGCATTTTTGTTGCACCGTAGTATTCCGTGACCAATCCGGCGTTATACGCATTGGTAATCTACATTCCGAAACCTTGATGCGAACCATGCAATCTTTGGCTTGACAGCCAATCATAGGCTATCATCGCGCCTATTGACCGCCGCGCTGCCGGCAACCAGAGCCGCCGCTCACGACAATGGCAACTTTGTACCGGCATACCTGAGCAGCGCGGATCTGTGCGCAATCTCGCAAGGTCTTGTGCGTGGAATATCGATCCCCACGTGGTGGCCCGCACCCTACAACGCGTGGGCGTGAACGTGACGCCCGTTCGCAGTGCATGGACGGGCGCAACGCTGGCCGCGCCCTGCTGGCGCGGGTCTGCACGGGGACGAGGATTTTGAACGCAGTCTACCCCGTCGGGTCAGGCGATGGCCGGTGGCCGGCAACGGCGACAACAGCGCTACCAACGCCTGCCCGGCTGCCGGAATTGCGCGAGCTGCGGTCGTTCGCCGTCGCTGCGCGCACCGGCAATCTCGGCCGCGCTGCCCGGCACCTGAACATCACGGCTGCCGCCGTCAGCCAGCAGCTCCACAAATTGGAAGACACGTTCGCCACCCGGTTGCTGATTCGCCACACCCGTGGCGTCAGCCCGACGGCGGCTGGACGTGACCTTCTGCGGCGCGCCGATGCGGTCCTGCGCTTGCTCGAGGCGCCGCTGAACGGGTCGCCGCTGGCCTCCGCCGGCGCGGGAATCGTTTCGCTGGCACTGCCCGCCGAATACGGCCCGCTGTTGGCGCCGGCGTTGCTCCCTGCGGCGCAACAGCAGCTTCCTCCGGTGTCGTTGGCGCTGACCGAGAGCGGCAATGATAGTCTGGACGATGTGTGTGGTGGAGCGACGGACCTCGCGCTGCTGCAGGATCCGCCCAGGCTCAACGAGCTCGCGGTTGAGCGCTTGCTGACCGAAGATCTCGGTGTGGTCTGCGCGCCGAACCATGCGCTGGCGGCCAGCGCGCAGCCACTGCGTCTGCGGGATCTGCTGGATGTGCCGCTGATCCTGCCCAGCCCGGAGCACTGGATTCGGCGCCTGCTGGCCAAGACCGAGGCGCAGCGCGGCCTTCGGTTCAATACGGTGACGCAGGCGGACAGTGCGCCCGTGATGCTGGCCATGGTGCGCCATCGCATCGGCTGCACGATCCTGCCGGCGGCAGCGGTGCGGGCGCATGCCGTGGCGGGCACCCTGGTGTTCCGCCCGATCATACAGCCGTCGCTTGCGGTGACGCATGCCGTTGCGGTCCATCGCGACGCGCGTGACGCGGTGCGTGGGTTTGCCGGGCAGGCGGCGCAGGCAATTCGGGGCGCCGTGCTCCAGGGTTCCTGGCCGGGCGCCCGCCTGTTGCGAGCGGCAACGCAGCCCGTGCTGACGGAGTCGAGTGTGCCGCGGCATCCGCTGCGCGTGCTCTTCCGCAGTCCGGCTGTCGCCGAAGGAGACTGATCCGGACCTCCCGCCGTTTCCTGCCCGAGGATATATGAGCGCTTGCGAAATATAATGTTGCGGGCGGGATTATGCGCGCCCATTGCAAGTAGCGGCTTAATTTCTATTTGTGCCTTTTCTGTGTTGCCGCAAAGTATATTTGCTTTAGCCTGCAATAGGCTCTTTCTTCCTGTTAACAGTCCTGAAAATAGTGCCCGCCGGAACCGAACGACCGGCACGCGTGCGTGCGGTCCGTGGTGGCGCCGCAGCGATTGTGCCGCGGCATCGCCATTCGGGATCCGGGTCTTGCCGGCCGCGGTCGGCACAGCGAGGAGGGTACCATGCACAGAGTCCGACTGTTATTGTCGGCGGGAACCATGGTGGGCATGCTGGCCGGAACGGCCGATGCCGCCAGAATCATGGACATGACAGGCAATCCCAACACGGTGACCGGCACCGGCCTGGTGACGCAACCGGACGGATTCCAACAGGTGGGATCGCCGTACACCGGCGGGCAAGGACTGGAAACTGAAACGCAGGTGCCGTTCTCCGTGCCGACGCCGGGCACCGTGAACATGCGCATCAATCTGGAAGTCAACGAGTTCCCGATGGCCGCGTGGTGGACCGGCATGAATGGCACCGGCACGCCCGCTTCCAACGCCGGCAACAAGCAGCAGGCGTTCGGCATCAGCGGTTATATCCGCCTCGACTTCGGCATCGACGGCGAGACGAAGAACGGCATCCGCTACGGCGCCTTCACCGAGGTCCGCGAGAACAACACCACCTCGCTCGGCGGTGCCACGGGGGGCGCGGTCCCCAACGGCAGCACGATCGGTTCCGGCTTTGCCCAGAGCGCGTCCGGCGATTCGAGCGACAACACGCTGTACGTGCGCCAGGCGAACGTGTATGGCGGGACCGATAATTTTGGCTTCCTGCGCATCGGCACCGGCCTCGGCGCGCAGACCTTGTTCGAGATCGGCTTGCTCGACGATTTCGACTGGGGCGGCTGGGATCAGTTCACGGGCGGCATCAACGCCCCCACCAACGTTGAGCCGATCTGGCCGTGGGCCGATGACGGCCCCGAGTACATGGCCGCCCGCATCATGTACGTCTCGCCGGTGATCGATGGTTTCGACTTCGGCATTGCCTTCGCGCCGAACAACTCCACGCCGTTCGACGGCTCCGGGTGCTCTGCCGCATTCGGCGGCGTAAGCTGCGCGACGCAATCGTCCTCGACGCTGTCGGGCGATTTTGGCCGCTACCGCAACGAGCTCGGCATCGCCGCGCGGTATCGCAATAACTTCGGCCCGGTAGGCGTGGCGCTGTCCGGCATCTATACCACCAGCGGCCAGGTGGATGACGCCGCCGCCGTGTCGCAGCCCAACAAGGGCCTGAACATCGGCGATGTCGGCGCCTCGGTGCAGTTCAACCGGCAGATTGAACTTGCCGGCAACGTGATGTGGGGCGCTTACAATGGCGCCTGGGGCCTGCAACCGGTCGGCGGCGCCACCGCGGTCGCCTGGGTGGCTGGTGCGAAATACACCATACCGCAGGTTCCGATGACCCTGGGTGCCTACTACTTCAACTACAAGAGCCAGGGCCAGGTCGGCCTGCCGACGCAACGGACCGATCAGGGCCTCGACCTCGGTGCAGTCTATGGGCTTGGACCGGGCGTGGTGCTGGTGGCGGAATATACCTGGGGCCAGCGCAACCAGGGCGGCTACGACTTCCTGACCGCGGCGAACGGCCCGGATAACAACAAGGTGCAAATACAGTTGGTCACGGCGGGCATGTCGATCCGCTTCTGACACAGGCTTGCGCGGATGGGCTGCCCGGCGGCGGGGATCAAACCCCGCCGCTTTCGCCGTCACGCCGCGCTCAAACGCGGCACGCCGGCCCGGTCAGCGCCAGCGACAGGCGTAGCGGAAGCCAGCAACCGACGCGCCTGTCGCTGGATCGGGCGATGTCTGTCTCCGGCGGCTCCGGGTCGGTGCATGGTTGCGGTTTCGTTGCGCTGGCCGATCCACGATACGCGCGGCCGGGGGCAGCCCGCGGATTGTGCGCAGATTGCACATATCCTGTGCCGCACCTGGGGACTGGCGGAAGCCGCTCCAATAACCATTTGGCGCCTAGTTCGATGAGGTCGGATGCATCGCCGGGACAAGATCAGAGGTTCGATTGCCCCCCGGAACGAGAGGATGCGCTGCTCCATCGCGCCATCAACCTGACCAGCTACAGACGGTCTCGAGAGGAGAATCCACCATGAAGACCACGCTTATCACGAGTGCCACGGTGCTTGCGCTTGCCCTCAGCACTTCCATCGCGTCGGCCGCATCAATCGGCACCGGCACCAACGACGGCTATCTGAACCAGCAGCAAGAGCTTCGGAGCCTGCCTGGCTACAGCCTGGGCACGGGCGCCGCGGCAGTCGGCGACGGCTCGACCCCGGGCTATCTGGAGACGCAGCGGCAGCTCCAGACCGAGCCTGGCTACACCCTTGGCCGCTAAGTGCGGCGCGTTCGGCGGGGTGCGCTGAGCCGCTGCGACGGCATTGCTCCGCGTCTGCCAGGACCTTGGCCATCATCCGACGATGGCCAAGGTCGTTCCTGTTTGATGCATTTCCCACCCCCTCCCCGGCGCGGTGTGCCAGGATTACACTGGCGGCCACGCCATGAACTCCACGCTCGACACCCCCCTGTTCCCGGCCCGCTACTGGCACGCGCTGCCGGACGGCCGCGTCCAGTGCGACGTCTGCCCGCGGCTCTGCAAGCTGCACGATGGCCAGCGCGGCCTGTGCTTCGTCCGCGCGCGTGAAGGTGAGCGCCTGGTACTGACCACCTACGGCCGTTCTTCCGGCTTCTGCATCGACCCGATCGAGAAGAAGCCGCTCAATCATTTCCTGCCCGGGACGCCGGTGTTCTCGTTCGGCACCGCCGGCTGCAACCTGACCTGCAAGTTCTGCCAGAACTGGGACATTTCGAAAGCGCGCGAGGTGGACAAGCTGAACCAGTCCGCTGCCCCGGCGCAGATCGCCACGGCGGCGAGGCAACTGGGCTGCCGGTCCGTCGCGTTCACCTACAACGATCCGGTGATCTTCCTGGAGTACGCGGTCGATACCGCGATCGCCTGCCATGAGGCCGGGCTGAAGACCGTCGCGGTCACCGCCGGCTATATCACCAAGCAGGCGCGCGGCGAGTTCTATCGCCACATCGATGCCGCCAACGTGGACCTGAAGGCGTTCACCGAGGGTTTCTACCGCAACCTGTGCGGCGGCCATCTCTCCGACGTGCTTGATACCCTGGTCTGGCTGCGCCACGGGGGGAAAGTGTGGGTCGAGATCACCACGCTGCTGATCCCCGGCGAGAATGACGGCGACGCCGAGATCGGCGCGCTGGCAAGCTGGGTGGCGGCGGAGCTCGGCACCGACGTGCCGCTGCATTTCACCGCCTTCCATCCGGATTGGCGCATGCGTGACACGCCGCACACGCCGCCCGCCACGCTGACGCGGGCGCGCGCGATCGCGATGGGCCGCGGGCTGCGCTACGTCTATACCGGCAACGTGCATGATCCCGCCGGCGGCAGCACGTGGTGCCATGCCTGTGGCACGCTGCTGATCGAGCGCGATTGGTACCAGCTCGGCGCCTGGGGGCTGGATCCAAATGGCGGCTGCCAGCGCTGCGGCGCCGCGGCAGCGGGTGTGTTCGAACCCGCGCCCGGCACCTGGGGCCGCAAGCGCCAGCCGGTTCGGTTCGCCGCCTAGCCTAGCGCGCGCCGCGGCCCTGGCGTTCCCCTCCCCGCCGCGCTAGCCGTGGCGCGGCTCGAACCCAAGGGGAAACGCCCGCGTCATGACCGTCACCGTGCTTTATTCGGAGAACATCTATCCCGACGACAGCTTCGAGCGCCGCATCTACGGCCCCGACGTGAACGTGGTGTTCCCCCGGGCCACCAGCAGCCTCGCCGACCTGACTGACGAGGAATGCGCTGCCGCCGAAGGCCTGATGATTCTGCGCTACAAGGTCACCGCCGCCGACCTGGCGCGGTTCCCCCGGCTGCGGGCGATCTGCCGCATGGGCGTGGGCTACGACAATCTGGACCGCGTCGCGGCGGCCCAGCGTCAGATCATGATCCTCAACGTGCCGGATTACGGCACCACCGAGGTCGCCGACCATGCCATCGCGCTGGCGCTGGCGCTGCGCCGCGGCCTGCTGCTGCACCTCGAGGCGCAGCGCGGCGATCCGCCGGCGCGGTGGGGCTATGTGATCGATCCGCTGGTGCGCCGCCTGGGCGGGCAGACCTTCGGCATCGTCGGGCTCGGCCGCATCGGCACCGCCGCCGCGCTGCGCGCCAAGGCGCTCGGCTTCCGCGTGATGTTCTACGATCCGAACCTGCCGAACGGCGCGGAACTGGGCGTCGGCGTGGGCCGCGCAAAGACGCTCGAGGACCTGCTGCGCGTGTCGGACGTGCTGTCGGTGCACGCGCCGCTGACCCCGGAGACGCGCGGCATGCTGGGGCTGACGCAGCTCGCGCTGTTGCCGAAGGACGCAGTGCTGGTGAACACCGCGCGCGGGCCGATTGTCGACGTCGATGCGGTGGCGGAGCTGCTGCGCAGCGGCCATCTGGCCGGCGCCGGCCTGGACGTGCTGCCGGTGGAACCGCCGGTCGAGCCGGTGCCCGAACTTGTCCGCGCCTATCGTGCGCGCGAGCCCTGGACCATCGGCCGCCTGATCATCACCCCGCATTCGGCGTTCTTCACGCCGGAGGCATGGGAGGACATCCGCGTAAAATCCGCCGAGACGATGCGCGCCGCCTTGCTCGGGCCGAAGCCGCAGAACGTCATCTCGTCGGACAGCTACTGAGCGCCATGCCGCACGCCGGCGGCGGCTACGCTGCGCCATCGATCGTGATTGCCCGAAGTGCGGTGCCCGCCATGCCGCAAGCCGGTGCGGGCTACGACGGGCTGATCCTGAGGCCGGCGCCACCCGCCGCGCCCAGCGCATTGCGCAACGCGCTGAGCGCCGCGACGATCGATGGCGCGACACGCGGCGGCCTTTCCGCGGCGGCGCGGGTCGGGGTCTGCAACAGCCACCGCACCGGCCGCATGTCGGGCGTGGCGCGTTGCAATACGAAGCAACCGTCCCGGGTGGTGATGGCCACGCCGTCCTCGCCAACGCTTACCGTTCCGGGCACGTCCCACAGCCGGAGGCAATCGCGCAGCAAGGATCGCAGCTCGGCGTCGGTCATCGTTTGATCCAGGTCAACGCGCGACCAGACCGCGGATGGGGAGGTCCGCTTTATCGAACACGGCGGTTTATTGGACCCGGCGTGGGTCGGCGGCAATGGTTCCTCGTCGTTGCACGGTATGCGCCGGATCGCCGCGATACCGGCCGGACGGCCGTTCGCGCCGGACACCCGAGTCGCCGCCCAGCCAGCCATCGCGGTGCTGCGGACGCAGGCAGATGGCAAAGGCGCGACAACTTTGCCGCAACTGTCATGCGAGGCCCCAAGGGCCGCAGCAACCTCGGTTGCGTGGCGCGCGAACCACCTGGGCGCCTCAGCGACCGGGGTTGCTTTGGCCCTGCGGGCCTCGCAATGACAGGGCGCGCGCGGCTCGGGCCTCGCATGTGTGGACGGCCCTTCGAATGCAAGAGCAAAAGTTGAGTATTTTGACGGGCGGTTCGATTGCGATCATGTGTCCGGCCTGTTGGCGCGGCTGCATGCCGCTGGCCCAGATGGGGTCCGCGATCCGGCCC
>DATJNA010000283.1:0-3761 GCA_035508435.1 Acetobacteraceae bacterium
TCCGGCGGCACGGCCGTTGCCGCGGCAACCGGCGGCACGGAAGCGCTCGTGCCCGACGCCGGCCCGGCTTCGGCCAGCGGTGGCGCCGGCCGCGTGATCGGTGGTTGCACGGCGATGCGCCTGGCGGCCGGCGACCAGACATAGGCAACCAGCGGCCAGACCAGCCAGGCCGACACGCCGATCAGCAACGCGCCCGATACCGCGCCGATCACGACGCGCGCCGGCTGACGCGGACGCCGCAGCGGCTGCCTCAGCCTGATGGTGTCGTCCGCGGTCGGATCGGGGCGTGCCACCGACGCGGTGCCGGTCTCGCCCGACCGTCTCAGGCGCCCAGATTGATGACCTCAACCCGACGGTTGCGCGGCTCCGGCGTCTGCGGCGGGGTCTGCACCAGCAAGCCCTTCTCGCCCATCCCGACCGCCTCCAGCCGTGCCGCCGGAACGCCATACTTGCTCTCGATGTAGCTCACCACCGCATCGGCGCGCTGCTGCGACAAGGTCTGGTTGTAGGTCATGGAGCCAACCGTGTCGGTATGGCCTTCGACGCGGAACTTGAAGCTCGCCAACTCGGTGCTCGACAGCGCCTTGCCAAGCTGGTCCAGCGTCGCCATCGCGGTCGGGGTCAGCTCCGCCGAACCGTTGGGAAAATCCACCGTCAGGTTCACCGACCGGCCCGCCGCTTCCGCCGGCTGGGCGGGCCTCGGCCGCGCCGCCGCAGTGTGCGCGGTGCCATGCGATGAGGGTGTCACACCCGACGTGCCGGCGGCCGCCGGCGTGATCTGCTGCGGCGAGGTTTCGCCCGTCGGCGCGGCGAGGCGAATGCCGCGGGTCCCGCCGCCGGTCAGGTTGCCGGTGGGCTTCAGCGAGTTGATGATCTGGTCGGCCGACGGATTGCTCTGCGCGAAAGCCGGAACAGTTACAAACATCAGCGGCGCCAGAATCAAGGGGGCAATAAAATTGCGCACGGTCAGTCTCCTCCACTCGTCATGCGGTTGCGTCTGTATAGCATGGAAATGACGCGTTGGAAGGAAATTGAAACAGTTTTTCCAAACGCGGCATCGTGTCACGTTACCAGACGCCGGCCGCCCGCAGCCGTGGCAGCCGGCGTTCCATCGAGGCGGTCAGCACCGCGCGCAGCTTCGTCTCGTCCGCCACACTGGTGACGCGCCCGACGGCGCGGACCAATTCGTCCAGACCGGCCGCACCCGCCAGTGTTTGCTCCAGCACGATCAGGTCGATCACCGAGGCCGGCGCCGGCATGCCCATGCGCGGCGTCGCCGCGGCCAAAGGCTGGTCGATCAACTCGATCGGCACCGGTCGCCGCGCCGCGACGGCATTGAAGCGCCGCACCGCCGGCGAAGGCGGCGCGCCCGGCCGCAGCGCCGGATCCGCCAGCTCGGCGCCGACCAGCATCCCCACCAGCTCGGCCGGATTGTCCCGCGCGCCCGCGACGTCGGGCAATTCCAGCAGCTCGCCCACGCGGCGCGGACCATCCGCCAAGGCCCGGGCAATCGGCCCATAGAAGGCCTGGTTCAGCGTGCCCTTGCCGCCCGGCACGTCGACTTCCGCCGGCAGCTCGCCGGGCGGGATGTTCAGCCCAATGCTCAGCGCCAGCAGGGACGCGTCACGCTGCCGCGGCAACAGCCGCCGCGCCCCGCGGACATACACATCATGCCGGATCACCCGGTCGAGGCAGTGGTCCTTCACCAGCTCGCGCAGCAGCGGATCGTCGAATTGCCCGACCAGCGCCCGCTGTTGCTCACTCATCGTCAGGCCGGGGAAGTTCTCGTGCAACTGCGCCGATCCGGCCCAGTCCAGCTTGGCCCCCGCCATCGCCTCGGCAACATCCGGCATGAAGCACGGCGCCCAGGACTCGTTCATGAATTCATGGGTCAGATAGACCAGCGGCAGCTTGTCCAATCGCTCCATCAGCTCATGCGCGAGATAGGAACGGTGCAACTGCAACGCCCCGGCCGACAACAGCTCGCGGACGAACTTGAATCCCTCGACCGCCTGGCGGTCGCTGCGTCCGACGCGCTGGCGTCCCGCCGCACGCATCAGCCGCTGCAAGCCAATCGCGCTGCCCCAGGCCGGCAAGGCATTGTAGCTGACATGCACCGTCCCGCCCGGGCGCACCTTGTCGCCCAGCAAGGCGACGACCCCTGCCCGGACCGGCGGCGGCACCCACGACCACAGGCCATGCAGCGAGACGAAATCGGCCATCGGCACCGATCGCGCCGCCGCATCGCCGGCCAGCGTCGCGAGATCCGCCTCGATGAACTCGATATTCGCCACTCCCGCCTCGGCCGCCCACTCGCGCGCCACGGCGATGTGCGCCGGATTGAAGTCGATCGCGGTCACGCGCCACGCGGGATTGCTCGCCGCCAGAGCCATCGCGCCGAAACCGTTGCCGCAGCCCAGCTCCAGGTAACTGACCGGGTCGTCGGCGGCAGGCATCGACGCGGCCACCCCGCCGAACCAACACGCCAACGCCATGATCGAAGGCGATTGCTGGCGATGCCAGCCGGTGACATAGGCGATGTCGGTCACATAGCCGCCACCCCATCCGCTCATGCCATGGTCCTCTCGGGCGCGATGCGCTGCGCCTCGATCACCTCCGCCTCGAACACGGCATCCGCCGCGTCGTCACGCACCCGGACAGATCCCGGCGCGGTCGGCAGCCAGGTGTTCCAGCCAAGCTGCGGCCGCGACTCCCCCTGCGAGGCGATGCGAAGCGGCGGTATGTCGCGCGCGGCGAGCACCGGATTGACCGCGAACCCCAACTCGAAGCCCACATAGGCACGCGTCAGCGCCACCAGCCGGTGCAGCGCCAGACGGTCGGGCAGCAATTGCTCGAACCCGGCACGATCCAGCGGCCCGACACGCAACACGAACCGCGCCTGCGGGTCCCACGCCCGCACGCCCGCCGCGGCATCCAGCCCGAGCCGGCTGAACGCTCCCGCCGCACCAATGCGCGTGCGCTGGTCCACCGGCAAGTTCAACCAGGCACCGGCGAACTCCTCCACCTGCACGCGCATCCCAAGCCAGTCCGACAGCATCGCGCCAAGCCGATCCGCGGACCGCGGCCGCATGGCAAACAACCCGGCATAGTGCAGCACCGGCTCGGAGCCGGTCAGCAGCCGCGGCGCCAGATGCCCAGTGCCGAACCCGGTCAGCGCCAAGAGCGCCTGGGTAATCGCGTCGGTCGCCTCCGGACCCCGCAGCGCTGCGGCCTCCGCGGCCCGCGCCGGCCGGTACTTCATCGCCGCGCGCGCGAAGAACCCGACAAACCGATGCCCCAGCAAATCCAGGAACTCATGCAGCGCCGTTGACCGGTTGCGCCGTGTCTGCGTGACGATCTCGGAATACGACCGCGGCAACACCCCCGACGGACCGGTCAAGCCCATCATGCCAACCGTCAGCTCCGGCTGCGGCCCACGCGCATCGACCTCCAACACATCCGCCGGCGGATAAACCAACCCACTCGGGGTGCGAAACCGCATCACCTCGGCCGGATCATCCGACCGCCTGGCCCGCGCCAACACCCGCACCGCCGCATCAAACCGAAACCGCCTCGGCGCCGCCGCCAGCCCAGCCAGCACGGAGCGCGCCCTCATGCCCGTGATCCGGGTTGAGTGTTGTCGGGCGGAAGGCGAGGGGGGCGCTGCCCCCCTCGACCCCCTGCCAGGGGACAGTCGTCCCCTGGACCCCTGTCACTTGGTGCGGTGTGGGGGGGAGGGGGCGCGGGTCCGACAAAGCGCG
>DATJNA010000284.1:0-24890 GCA_035508435.1 Acetobacteraceae bacterium
CTTGGCATAGGTCGCCAGCGAGTTGATCAGGCCGATGTTGGGACCTTCCGGCGTCTCGATCGGGCAGATGCGGCCGTAATGCGTCGGGTGCACGTCGCGCACTTCGAAGCCGGCGCGCTCGCGGGTCAGGCCGCCCGGACCCAGCGCCGACAGGCGGCGCTTGTGCGTCACCTCGGACAGCGGGTTGGTCTGGTCCATGAACTGGCTGAGCTGGCTCGAGCCGAAGAATTCGCGCACCGCGGCGGCCGCCGGCTTGGCGTTGATCAGGTCGTGCGGCATGACCGTGTCGATATCGACGCTGCCCATGCGCTCGCGGATCGCGCGTTCCATGCGCAGCAGGCCGACGCGGTACTGATTTTCCATCAGCTCGCCGACGGAACGAACGCGGCGGTTGCCGAGATTGTCGATATCGTCGATCTGGCCGCGGCCGTCCTTCAGCTCGACCAACGTCTTCACCGTGCGCAGCAGGTCGTCCTTGCGCAGGACGCGGACGGAGTCGAGCACCTCGTCGCTGGAGATGCCGAGCCGCATGTTCATCTTCACCCGGCCCACAGCGGACAGGTCATAGCGGTCGGCGTCAAAGAACAGACCGCGGAACAGGCCTTCGGCGGTTTCCGAGGTGGGGGGCTCGCCGGGACGCATGACGCGGTAGACGTCGATCAGCGCGTCGTCGCGGTTGGTGTTCTTGTCCACCGCCAGCGTGTTGCGAATCCACGGACCGTTGGCCTGGTCGATCGCGAGTGTCGGCAGCTTGGTGATGCCGGCATCCTCGAGCGCGGTGAGCTTGGGTTCGGTCAGTTCCTCGCCGGCTTCCGCGTAGATCTCGCCGGTTTCCAAATTGACCAGGTCCTCGGCGACGAAGCGGCCAAGCAGGTCGGCGCGGCCGATCAGCACTTCCTTGGTGCTCTCGGCGATCTTGCGCGCCTGGCGGGCGGTGAGCTTGGCCTCGGCGTCGGCCACCACTTCGCCGGTGGCGGCATCGACCAGCGGTTCCAGCAGCTTGAGCCCGCGGAACGCATCGGGCTCGAACGGCCGCGCCCAGCCCTTCGGCGTGCGGTCGAACACCACCTGATTGTAGAAATAGTTGAGGATCTCTTCCTGATCCATGCCGCGGACTTCGCCGGCTTCCAGTGGCTCCCCCTTGGCTTCGCGTGCGGCGCGCAGCGCCTGCGTCGTCTTGCTCTCAAGCGCGTACAACAACGTGGTGACCGGCAGCTTCCGCTTGCGGTCGATGCGGACGTACACCAGGTCCTTGCTGTCGAATTCGAAATCCAGCCACGAGCCGCGGTACGGGATCACCCGCGCGGCAAACAGGTACTTGCCGCTGCTGTGGGTCTTGCCCTTGTCATGGTCGAAGAACACGCCCGGCGAGCGGTGCATCTGCGACACGATCACGCGCTCGGTGCCATTGATGATGAACGTGCCGTTGTCCGTCATCAGCGGCATGTCGCCCATGTAGACCGGTTGCTCCTTGATATCGCGAATGGAACGGGCGCCGGTGTCCTCGTCCACGTCCCACACGATCAGGCGCAGCACGACCTTCAGCGGCGCGGCGTAGGTCATGCCCCGCTGGATGCACTCCTCGACGTCGTATTTCGGCTCTTCCAGTTCGTAATACACGAACTCCAGCCGGCCGCGGCCGGCGAAGTCGTCGATCGGGAACACCGACTTGAAGACTTCCTGCAGGCCGGTATGCGTGCGGTTGTCCGGATTGACGTTCATCTGCAGGAACGCCTCATAGCTGGCGCGCTGCACATCGATCAGGTTCGGCATCGGGGCCACTTCGGGTATCCGGCCGAAGCTGCGACGAATCCGCTTGCGCCCGACGAAAGACCTACTGATCGCGTTCATCGATTGACCTGCCCTGCTGTCATCACGTACGACCCGTTACCCCCGGCCGCTCGGGCATTTGCCGGGGGCTGACCCCCGACGAGGCACGGAAACGCGTAGCCGGGACGGGAATCGGCCTGATTCCCGCCCGGCTCCACTCCAAAGAGGGTGGCGCGGACCGACGGTGCGGCGCCACCCCGGAAAAGTCGGTCCGGCGTGCTACTTGACCTCCACGGTGGCACCCTGGTCCTCAAGCATCTTGCGCAGCTTCGCCGCTTCGTCCTTGTTGACGCCCTCCTTCACGGTCTTGGGGGCGCCTTCCACCAGGTCCTTGGCTTCTTTCAGCCCGAGGCCCGTGATGGTCCGGATCTCCTTGATCACATTGATCTTCTTGTCCCCGGCCTTGGCCAGGATGACGGTGAACTCGGTTTGCTCCTCGGCGGGGGCGGCAGCCGCCGCGGCGCCACCACCGGCCGCCGGCGCGGCGGCCACCGCAACGGGCGCGGCGGCGGAAACGCCCCACTTGTCCTCCAGGAGCTTCGAGAGCTCGGCAGCCTCAATCACCGTTAGGCTGGACAGCTCATCCACCAGCTTTTGCAGATCGGCCATGATCGTGTGTCCCTAATTTAGACGTCGGTTGGTTCCATGCAAGCCGGTTCCCCGGCCATCTTCACGCTTGCGCGCAGGCGAGCCATGCGGTCACGGTCACGTGACCGGCTAGGCGGCGGCCGCGCCCGCCTCGTCCCTCTTGGCGAAGGCCCCAAAGACGCGTGCGAGTTGTCCGCCCGGGCCTTGCAGCACGCCGGCGATGCGGGTGGCGGGGGTGGCAATCATCCCCACGATCCTGGCGCGCAGCGTGTCGATGCTCGGTAGTTCGGCCAGTGCCCGGACCCCATCCGCGTTCAGCGTCTGGGTGCCAAGGGCGCCGCCGATCAGCACGAACCTCTCGTTGGTCCTGGCGAACTCGACGGCCGCCTTGGCCACTGCCACCGGGTCTTGCGCCCAGGCGAGCGCGGTGGGTCCCTTCAGCAGGGGCTTGATGCCGTCGAATCGGGTCCCGTCGAGGGCGAGGTAGGCCAGCCGGTTCTTCGCGACTTTGAAGGTCGCCCCCGCGGCTCGCATTTTACGGCGCAGATCGGTGGCCTCGGCGACCGAGAGACCCTGGTTGCGGGTCACAACGATCATCGAGGTGCCGAACAACGCCTCATGCAGCCCGGTGACGAACTGCCGCTTCTCCGTACGGTCCAAGTCTCGTCTCCAGTTGGCCGGGCGCCGAGGGGCGCCGGGCCGGGTTGCCCATGGAATGCTGCCGGGCACGCCACCGGGGCGAGCCGCCAACCTTCCGGTTCGCCTGTCCATTAGCCGGAACCACCAA
Source organism: Acetobacteraceae bacterium (assembly GCA_035508435.1). Taxonomy (GTDB): domain Bacteria; phylum Pseudomonadota; class Alphaproteobacteria; order Acetobacterales; family Acetobacteraceae; genus JASHVB01. Next base: position 3,206 of record DATJNA010000284.1, read on the forward strand.
CAGTCCAGGCGCGACCTTCCGGCCGGCTGGTCCGATTGGCTTCCCCGTCTCCCGTGCGCGGGCCTTGCGGCCGATTGAGCCCCGTCAGGGCACGAACGGTCTCGGACAGGTTCGGGCATACCGTGGTACACCCTGCCCGCCGGCCCGGCCCTGGTCCGGAACGGCGTATCTGTTAGCCATGCCTCGCGGTCCGCCGAACCCGCGGTTCGCCGTGCGGCCGTGACAAGCGCGCGGAGGTAGCGGAAAGCCGCGGCGAAGTCGAGGGGGGAGTCGCCAGCCTCGCCGTGTCCGCGCGCCGCCCCCATGCGCCCTGCCGAAAGTTGCCCGGCCCCGATTGGTCCTGACGCATCGGGTCCGAGGCAGCCATTCATCGCGGTACGCATTCATGGCGGTCTGTGGGCAATCTTCATGCCCGTGCGGGGCCGGCATCGATCCGAGCCCGGGCCGCGGCGCTGCCGCGATCGCCGTTGGGCGACCGGCCGTCGGCATTTGGGCGACCAATCCAGGTACGGGATAGTCTGCCCCCGATCCTGAGGAGGATGGCAGCATGGAATACCGGTCCCTGGGACAGAGTGGCCTGAAGGTCTCGCCGCTGTGCCTCGGCACCATGATGTTCGGCGGCGCGACCGACGAGGCGACCGGCCGCCGCATCATCGACCGCGCACGCGATCAGGGCGTGAACTTCATCGACACCGCGGATGGCTATGGCGGCGGCAAGTCGGAGCAAATCGTCGGCCGCGCGATCGGCGAGCATCGCGCCTGGTGGGTGCTCTCGACCAAATGCGCCAACCCGACCGGAGCTGGACCGAATGCGCGCGGCCTGTCGCGTCGGCACTTGTTCCACGCGGTCGAGGCGAGCCTGCGCCGGCTCGACACCGACGTGATCGACCTCCTGTACCTGCACAAGGAAGACCATGCCACGCCGCTGGCCGAGACGGTGCATGCGCTGGCCGATCTGATCCGCGCGGGCAAGATCCGCTATTTCGGGGTATCGAACTATCGCAGTTGGCGGGTCGCCGAGATCTGCCGCTTGTGCGATGCAGCCGGCATCGACCGTCCCGCGGCCAGCCAGCCGCTGTACAACGCGCTGAACCGCGAACCTGAAGTGGAGCACCTGCCCGCCTGCGGTTATTTCGGCCTGGGCGTGGTGCCGTACAGTCCCCTCGCGCGCGGCGTGCTGACCGCGAAATACGCCCCGAACGCGGCGCCCGATCCGGCAACGCGCGCCGGCCGGCGCGACCGGCGCATGATGGAATCCGAATGGCGTCCCGAAAGCCTGGCGATCGCGCAGGAGATTGCGGCGCATGCGCAATCACGCGGCATTGCGCCGGAGGCTTTCGCCTTTGCCTGGGTACTCCACAACCGGCTGGTCACCGCGGCGATCGGCGGGCCGCGGACCGAGGCGCAATGGGAGGCGTATGTGGCAGCATTGTCGGTGCGCCTGGGGCCCGATGACGAAGCCCTCGTGGATCGGCTGGTGACACCCGGCCACCCATCGACGCCTGGCTACAACGATCCGCAATATCCTATCGAAGGGAGAGTGTCGGGGTAACGAAGTCCCGCCATTGCGCGACGCGACGACGAGGCAACCTGGGTCGAAACGGCGGCCGGACGGTTCGGGCAGCCGCTCGCCCGGGCCTGCGTCGGCGGCCGCGACGGTTGGTACAACCGCTCGCCCGGGCTTGCGTCGGTGGCCCGACGGTTGGTGCGTCCGCTCCGCCGGGCCGGCTTCGACGCTTCGCGTCTCGCCATGACACCGGACGGGCAGCGACACGGGATTGGCAGCGACACGGGACAGTCGGTGACGCAGGACGGTCGGTGACGCAGGACGGTCGATGACACGGCGGGTGCCGAGACGGGACCGGCGATGTCACACCCCTCCAATCTCGGGGCCGGAACCTACACCACGCCGTTCCGGAGCGCCGCCTCCCCTCGCCAGAGCCGGTCCAGGTTCTCCCGCAGAATCCCGATCACGTTTGCCTCGTATTGTCGCGTCTCACCGGCGGTGTGCGGAGTCATCAGGACGTTTGCCATACCCCACAGCGGGGAATCCGCGGCGGGCGGCTCCGGGTCGGTGCAATCCAGCGCCGCGCCGCCCAGCCGACCGGAGCGCAGTGCCGCGATCAGGTCCGCCTCCACCACACAAGGTCCGCGCGCCACGTTCACCAGGCAGGCGCCGGGCGGAAGCAGCGCGAGCGCCCGCGCATCGATCACGCCGCGCGTCTCCTCGGTCAGCGGGCAGGTCAGCACGACATAATCCGCAGACGGGAGAAACTCGGGCAATGTCGCCAGCGCATGCGCCGAGTCCGCGGCGCCCGCGCCGGCGGCCAGGTCGCGCCGGAACGCCACCACCCGCATGTCGAATGCCTTGGCGAGCCGCGCCAGCCGCCCACCGATGCGCCCAAGCCCGATCACGAGCAATGTCTTGCCGCCCAGTTCGTCCTCGCGCTGCGTCAGGTCGCTGATCATGCCGCGCCAGACCCGCTTTGCCTGGTTGTCGCGCGCCTCAGCCAGCCGTCGCGCCAGCGCCAGGATCAGCGCCATCGCATGCTCCGCGACCGCACGCGCATTCACCCCCGCGGCACTCGCCAGCCTGATGCCGCGCGCCGCCAGTGCCGCCGTGTCGAACTGATCGGTACCCGAGCCGATCGACTGGATGAAGCGCAGGCGCCCGGCCAGCGGGATCAGCCCATTGTGCCAAAGCCCGGAAATGACGAGCACATCGGCCTCGCCGATCCGCGCCTCCAACGCCTCCCGGTCGCGCAGCTCGAAGTTGGCGATGCCCGTCCCCAGCGCGTCGAACGTCGCCTTCATCTGATAGGCGGCATGGGCAAAGCAGATGGTCAGCGCAGCTTTCCCTGGCAGCATGGCGGGCACCTCCTGTCCCGCTCAAAGCGCGGGACCCGGAGCCTGAAAGCGCTCTGCGCTGCGCGCAACTCCCCCCTCCCCTCTGCAACTGGCGCCAAACGGCCTAAAGTCCCGCCATGTCCAATTCCGATCTCCGCGAGGGTCGGCCGTCACCCGACGCCTTGCTGGCGGAAGCCCAGCGCGAATCCCGCGGGCGTTTGAAGATCTTCCTCGGCGCCGCTCCCGGCGTCGGCAAGACCTACGAGATGCTGTCAGCCGCCCAGCAGCGCATGCGCGACGGCGGCGACGTGGTCGTTGGCGTGGTCGAAACGCACGGCCGCAAGGAAACCCAGGCACTGCTGACCGGCCTGGAAGTCATTCCGCGCCGCGAGGTCGAATATCGCGGCCGCACGCTGGAGGAGATGGACCTCGATGCGCTGCTGCAACGCCGTCCGCAGCTCGCGCTGATCGATGAGCTGGCCCATACCAATGCTCCGGGCAGTCGCCATCCCAAGCGCTACCAGGATGTCGAGGAGCTGCTGGCAGCCGGCATCGACGTTTATGCCACGCTGAACATCCAGCACGTCGAAAGCCTGAACGATGTGGTGGCACGCATTACCCGCATCCGCGTGCGGGAGACGGTGCCGGATTCGGTGATCGACAAGGCCGACGACATCGAGCTGATCGACCTGACGCCCGAAGACCTCATCCAGCGCCTGAAGGAGGGCAAGGTTTACGTGCCGCACCAGGCCGAGCGCGCCATCCGTCACTATTTCGCGCCCGGCAACCTCACCGCACTGCGCGAACTCGCGCTGCGCCGCACCGCGCAGCGGGTGGACGAGCAAATGGTGCGGTACATGCAGGCGCACGCGATCAAGGGGCCGTGGGCGACCAGCGAACGCGTGCTGGTCTGCGTCAGCGGCGATCCGGACGTGACCACGGTGGTGCGCTACGCGCGCCGCATGGCGGATCGGCTGAAGGCGCCGTGGACCGCACTGCACGTCGAAACCGCGCGCAACCTGCGCATGACCGAGGCCGAGCGCAACCGGGTCGCCGAAGCGCTGCGCCTGGCGCAACGGCTCGGCGGCGAGGCCGTCACCCTGCCCGGCCAGGACGTCGCCGAGACCGTCACCGAGTATGCCCGCGCCAACAACGTCACGCAGATCATGGCGGTGCAGTCACCGCGGCAGCGCTGGCGCGATTGGTTCTCGGAACCGGTGGCGCAGCGGATTATCCGCAAGGCCGAGGGCGCGACGGTCTACGTCGTCAGTCAGCCGCGCAAAATGGAATCGGACGACACGCATGCGACGCGGCCCCAGCCGCGGAGCTTCGGCTGGCAGCCGCAGGTCTGGCTGGGGAGCATCGGCTGTGTCGCCGCCGCCGCCGCCTTGGGGCTGCCGGTCCGCCAGGCCATCGGCCCCGGCAGCATTTCCCTGTTGTTCCTGACCGCCGTGCTGGTCAGCGCGGTGTTGTTCGGCCTCTGGCCCGCCTTGTTCGCCTGCGTCGTCGCCACGCTCGCCTACAACTTTCTGTTTTTGCCGCCGCTCTACACCTTCACGATTGCCGACCCGGAAAACGTCGTCGCGTTGTTCTTCTTCGCGGTGGCGGCGGTGATCGTCAGCAACCTCACCGCGCGCGTGCGGGCGCAGGCGATCACCGCCCGTGCCCGCGCTCGCACCACCGAGGAACTCTACCTCTTCTCGCGCAAGCTTGCCGTCGCCACCAACCTCGACGACCTGTTGTGGGCGACGGTCCACCAGATCGCGCTGATGCTGAAGGTGCGCGTGGTATTGCTCCTGCCGGAGGACAACGGCATCGCGGTGCGCGCCGGCTTCCCGCCCGAGGATCGGCTTGACGACGCCGATCTCGCCGCCGCGCGCTGGTGCTGGGAGAAGAACCATCCCGCCGGGCGCGGCGCCGACACGTTACCCGGCGCCAAGCGTTTGTTCTTGCCGATGCAGACCGGCCGCGGCGCAGTGGGCGTGATCGGCATCGATCGCGACGAGCCCGGCCCCATGCTCACCCCCGATCAGCAGCGGCTGCTGGACGCGCTGGCCGATCAGGCGGCACTGGCGATCGAGCGCGTCAACCTCGTGGAAGCGGTGGACCGCGCCCGCCTGGCGGTGGAGACCGACCGCCTGCGGTCCGCCCTGCTGACCTCGATTTCGCATGATCTGCGCACGCCATTGGCCTCGATCCTCGGATCGGCCACCAGCCTGCCCGGCGCGTCCGACGCGGCGACGCGCGATGCGCTGGTCCGCAACATCCAGGACGAAGCCGAGCGCTTGAATCGTTTCATCGGCAACCTGCTGGACATGACGCGGCTGGAATCCGGCCCGCTGCCGGTAAAGACCACGCTGACCGAACTCTCCGATGTCGTCGGCACCGCGCTGCGCCGCGCCGGCAAGGTCCTCAACGACCACAAGGTCGAGGTACACCTCGAGCCCGGCCTGCCCTTGCTCGATCTTGACGAAGTGCTGTCCGAGCAAGCCCTGTTCAACCTGCTGGACAATGCGGCGAAATACACGCCGCCGGGTTCGCGCATAACGATCAGTGCCTGGCGCGAGAATGGCCGGGTCAAACTGCAGGTGGCGGACGAAGGCCGCGGCATCCCACCCAACGATCTCGAACGCATCTTCGACAAGTTCTATCGCGGCGGCGGCGCCGATCACCGCCGCGCCGGCACCGGTCTCGGCCTCTCCATCTGCCGTGGCTTCATCGAGGCGATGGGCGGCACGATCTCCGCCGGCAACCGCACGGATCGTTCCGGCGCGGTCTTCACCATCGCGCTGCCGGTGCCGGCGAATGCCGACCGGCCGCTGGAGACATCGGGGTGAACGCCGGCCCCCTGCGCATTCTGGTCGTCGATGACGAACCGGCGATCCTGCGCTTCCTGCGCGCCGGCCTGTCGCACCAGGGCTATCTCGTCACCGAGACAGGAACGGGCCAGGCCGCCCTGGACCTGATCCGGCGCAAGGCGGCCGATCTGGTGGTGCTGGATCTCGGACTGCCTGATGTGGACGGGCTGGAAGTGATCCGCCAGGTGCGCAGTGGCGGCTCGATCCTGCCGATCGTCGTGCTGTCCAGCCGCGAGGACGAGGAGGCGAAAGTGACCGCGCTCGACCTCGGCGCGGACGACTATGTGACCAAGCCGTTCGGCATGGACGAGCTGCTGGCGCGCATCCGGGCAGCGCAACGTCACCGCCTGCAACAGGAAGGCGAGAAACCGATCTTCCGCACCGGCGATCTGACAGTGGATCTGGTGCGCCGCATCGTCACCGTACGCGGGCAGGAGGTGAAATTCTCGCCGCGCGAATACGACCTGCTGCGGCTGCTGGTGGCCAACGCCGGCAAAGTCGTGACGCACAACCATATCTTGCGCGAGGTGTGGGGGCCGAACACCGACGTGCAATATCTGCGCATTTACATTCGCGCATTGCGGCAGAAGATCGAGGAGGACACCGATCGGCCGCACTACATCCTGACCGAGACCGGAGTAGGCTACCGCCTGCGGGCGCCTGACTGATGCACCGACCATATCATGGAGCGAAGGCATGACGATCGGTGACCTGATCGGCCCGGACCAGGTGGTGGTCGGCCTGCGCGTCGCCGACAAGGCACAGTTGCTGACGGAACTGTCCCGCCGTGCTGCCACCGCCCTGTCCCTGCCGCAACCGACGCTGTTGCAGGCGTTGCAGGCGCGCGAGCAACTGGGATCGACCGGACTGGGCCGCGGCTTCGCGCTGCCGCACGCGCGACTGCCGGGGCTGCCACGCGTCTTCGTTCTGGTGGCGCGTCTGGCCCGGCCGATCGACTTCGAGGCGGTGGATGACAAGCCGGTGGACCTCGTGGCGCTGTTGTTAACCCCGGACTCCGCCGCCAACCAGCACCTTGCCACACTGGCGGCACTGTCGCGCCCGTTCCGCGACGAGGCGTTCGTGCAGCAGGTGCGCAAGTCGCCGGATGCCGCGGCAATGCATCGGTTGTTAACGGCGTCCGCGTCGTAATTTGCAACCCTAGTGCATTTCCACCCTGACCGGAATCACCGGGGCCGAAACATATTCCGCCTGACGAGAAAAGCGGACCTCGCGCGTCATTGCGAGGAGCGATGCGTGGGCGGTACAGGTGAGCGACGCCTATGTAGGCCGCAAATCCGCGGCCGGATGCGGTTTGCAATCGCCTCGATACCCCACCGCGTCGCCGGGCTTGCCGCGCGCGACGGCTGCTGCGAAGGGGTCACGCGGCGATGCGGTCCTCGCCAGACTTGAAAGCACCCGGCGTCAGACCAAAGCGTTGCCGGAACAAGCGTGTGAAATGCACGGGGTGCTCGAAGCCACACCGAAAAGCGATGGCACCGACCGTATCGCGCGGCCCAGCCCTGGCCAGGGCCTCACGGCACTTCAGCAGGCGGACCTCGCGGAGATAACCGGCGACAGTCAGTCCATGACGGGCGAACACGCGGTACAGATGCGCACGAGAGCAGCCAAGCCGCTGCGCGATCGAATCGGGGGACAGATCGGTCGATCCGAAGCGGCGGCGGATCAGTGCCTGCGCCGCGATCAGCATCCCGTCCTCGCAGACCTCGCTCTCCGGCTGCTCGCCCGCGAACTCGAGCCGCAGTACCGTGGCCGCCAGGTCCAGCACCGAGCGCAATCCGGCCGCTCGGCCTTCCGAATCGAGATCGGGCGCGGCCTCGGCGAGCGCGCGCATCTGCACCGCCAGCATTGGCGCGAGGCCGCGTGGCGGGAGCGCCGTACCAGCCGCGCCGAGAACGCGGTCGCGGGCCCGCGAATCAAGCGCCGCGAGTGGGAGCTCCACATGCAGCGTGTGGTTTTCGGCGCCGGTCCACTGCAAGACATACAGCTTGGCCTGGTCACGAATGCGAATAAGCGGTCCACCGAGGTTCGTGGCCCGATCTGGATGGCCGAACCAGCCGTTGCCGCCGCCGCTGAGAGTGGCGCTGAGCACGACATTGTCAATCTCGTCGGTTCGGATCTTGCGTTGCGTGCGAGTGACGCTGGTCGCCGTCATGTGCAGATCGGTGAACTCTCCTTCGGGAGCGATCAGCTTTCGAACTCCCGCGATAAACGGCTGCCCGACCATGCCGCCAGGACCGAGCGGCTCGTAGCGCTTCACCAGGGCATGCGCCAGAACTGGAACTGCTCGCCCGGCGGCAGCCCGGCAGTACTGACGAACTCGTGGCGACACGGCAAGTTGGCTGGCATGACGACCTCGACTGTGCGACATGACCGGATCGAGCCACCGCGCTCTCAATGCGGTTGTGAAAAGGCCGCTAGCAGGGCACCCCGTCGTAGGCTTACCAAGCTAAGTACGTCAGACACTGCGCCCGTTTCATATATCCCCCGACGCTTGCTTCGTCGTACCGAACGAATACACGCTTGATGTTCCTGTCCCGATTGGAGGGCGGGCGAAAGCGAAACGCCATCAGCTCGGATGCTACGACCGCGTGCTCCGGCATCCAACCGGAAGCGGCAAGGACGAGGGCTTCGTTCGGCGAAACGCTCATCGTCACGGACTTCGACCGTGTTCGCGTGGCGATGGTTCCGTGCGGCTCGCCGCCGGGATCGAACTGGTAGGCGGAGAGAACGTCGCGGACAGGGCTTGGAACCACCGCCAGCGGCGCATCGGGCAAATTGATGGCGCAGTCATCATCGTGGGGGCTTCCGTTTGTCGGGCCTCGAACGGCGCAAATTGAGACGCTCGGCCGACCCCACACCAGACCCAAATGTGCTCATTTTCTGCTCACGGCGGATTAAACCGGCCGTCCGGGTCGAGGGCTCGGGCCGCAACTTGCCGATACCAGCGGAGTGTGGCAAGAGCGGCGCGCACTTGTACGGTGCGTGCGTCAGCCTGGACCTGTATCATGCTGCAACGCTCTGATTTCAGAGACGGCGTGAAAGCGGCGCTGCGTCATTACGTGCGCACCGACCTGCTCGCTGAAAACGCGTTGCTGAATACAGAACTGGTCGCGCGATCCGGCTCCGGGGCAGACGCGCCGAAAGCTTTGAAGGTGATAATCGTCGAGACCGCCAGGACCTTGTTTGCCAATGAGCGCGACCGGAAACTTTATCGCGCTCTCGATTTGACATACTTCAATCCGGCGCGGAAACAGGAGACCGCTGCCGAGCAGTTGGGCGTGTCGTTCAGCACCTATCGGCGAAGCCTTGCCGCTGCCGTCGAGCGGTTGGCAGAGTGGTTATGGCAGCAGGAGCAAAGGCTCCGGACGGTCCAACCGACCGCAGGACTGCCATCGGCCACCGCGCTCGATGCCACGGCTGACACCTTCACTTCCGCCAGGCCGCGCCTGTCGATTGTGGTGCTGCCGTTCCTGAATCTATCCCAAGATGCCAGCGTGGAATACCTGGTCGATGGTATCGTCGATACCCTGATCACTGATCTATCAAGCTGCCTTCCGGGCAGCTTCGTCATTTCGCGATCGACTTCCTTTACCTACAAAGGCCGCTCGGTGCCGATCCGGCAGATTGGCCGGGAACTTGGCGTCCGCTACGTGCTGGAAGGGAGCGTTCTGATCGATGTCGCGCGTCTTCGCGTCAACGCTCAATTGATCGATGCCGAGACGGATGTGCACCTGTGGGCCGAGAGGTTCGACAAGCCGCGCACGGAGATCCTGCAAGTACACGATGAGATCGTCGGTCGCCTGTCACGTAGCGTCGGCATTCAACTGGTTCGGACCGAGGCCGGGCGTGGCGGCCCCGAGCGCAACGGATCGGACGTTATCGACCTGCTGATGCGCGCCCGCGCCCTGATCAGCGACACCAAGCGGGAGGAGATCACGGCCGAGGCAGTCAATCTGTTCCACCAGGCACTACAGCGCGATGCCGATTGTGTCGATGCGATGGTGGGGGTCAGCCTCGCGCGCACTTACCAGGTCATCAATCTGTATAACCTGGACGACAGAGAGTCGCTGCTCGACGAGGCCGCGACAATGATATCCCGCGCCGCGGCATTGGCCCCCGACAGTTTCGATATGCACAAGGCGCGCGCGCTGCTGCTGCGGGCGCGCGGCCGTTTCTCCGACGCCATCATTGCCACGGAGGCGTTGATCGCCCGCAATCCGGCTGAACCGACCGCCTACAAAGAGATGGGGCTGAACAAGCTGTACCTCGGGCAAACCCGCGAGGCCGCGGAGTGGTTTCGTCGGGCTGACATGATCGCGCCGCGCGACCCGGAGCGCTGGACCTGGCTACAGGGGCTTGGTCGCGCCCTGATGCAGTTGGGCGACGACGCGGATGCGGTGGTGGTCTTGTCGCAGGCGCTGGCCAGCAATCCCGGCTACGTTCGCGGCAAGGCGATGCTGGCAGCCGCTCAGGCGTTGGCCGGTGATATCGAGGCCGCGCGACAGCATCTGGCGGAATACCGCATGCTGGAACCGAACATGACGGTTGGTCGCTTTGCCAAGCAACGCTCCTCGGTGCCACCGGAGTCGGCGAGCGTGGTCTATCGACAGAGCGAGCGGATCCTAGAAGGCCTGCGCCGCGCTGGAATGCCGGATGGGTGCGGGATATGAGCACAAACTGAGCAGCATTTGAGTTAGGCAGGCATGACGACACCGGGTCAACTCGCCGGCTGGCCGGACTATCGGGTGCCAACTTGGGAACCCGTCCACGGGATGCGGACGTAGCGGGCCACCGAGCGCGTGGCCCGCTCCGCCCCGGGGAGTTGTCGATATTGGTTGTGAAGCCGGCAATGTTGACCAGAGTCGCTTGCGACCGTGGGTGCGTCAGCTCAGCACCATGGAGTCCAGGCCAAGCCGCTGCGTATCGAACCCTTCCGCGGCGAGTTCCCGCTTCAGCGCTGGAAGGTTCCTCTTGGCGTTCTTGTAGCCCTCCTGGAATGCGATCTGCCCTCCCCTGCCGATATTTCCCAGGAGACTGACGGTGAGCTGGTTATCCTTGTCGATCACATTCTCGGTCAGGTGATCGAACAGCCACGCTGGCGGCTTCGTGGCCGCGGCGGAGCCGGACAGCCAATTGAACCATGACTGGCTGACATACTGCGCGTGGAGCTGCTTGCATTGTGCGACGTTGTCCTGCAAGTCGCTGAGACTCTGGCCTGCTCTTCCGCGGCTGTAGTTGAGCGACAGATCGATGTTGTTCAGCCCGTTCTCATCCACACGTCCGGACCCTTCGGCGTTGAGGCAACGGTCGTAGATGAAGATCGCGCGCTTCTTGTTCGGGTGGTAGCGGAATTCCTGAACCAGATAGTGATAGAGGATGAAGGCGAAATCGGACTCCCCCAGCCTCAGGCCCATGGAAAGATAGACGGAACGCCGGCTCACGGGGCAATCCATTACGTCGCGCAGCGACGTATGGCCGTTGGCGGCTGCAGCGTTGGCGGAACCTGACATTGTTCTCCTCCGTATAGCAGTGGTTGACGACGGAGGCGGGTTCTAATTGCGTGCACCGACCGTGGTTAGCGATCGCGTCTCAGCGGTCTGGCAAATCCGTCGCAAAATGTGCGCGGTGCGCGGACTGCGATGCAGGGACCCGTGTCATTGCGAGTCGACCTCCGGTCGAGGCGGCCGTCCCGCGATTGGATGAAAGCATGGAGTTGCACACAGCGTCCATCATGGCCGCACCAGAGCATTTCCACCCTGACTGGGATCCCGCGGGGAGCTAGCGAAACGGCGGCGGTCTATGATTCTGAGGGTTCCGGATGACAAACCGGAGCCGACGAAGGGGTGGACGCGGGGGCGGGCCCATCATCAGGACTTGCGTGAGCGGGTGTTCCAGGTGGCCGACGCAGGTGCTTCGGTCACCGGAGTGGCTACGGTATTGCAGGTCAGCATCTCGCATGTCTCGAAGGTGCTCGGCCGGCGTCGGCGGACGGGGGAGACCACGGCTCGGCCACAACGCGGCCACGTGCCGGCGAAGTTGGCCGCCTATCACGATGCCATCCGCGCCCGGATTAGTGCAGTGCCGGTTGCGACGCTGACCGAACTTCGAGTCTGGCTGAAGGAGACACATCAGGTCGTCGCCAGCACCACCTTGATCTGGGAGGCGCTGCGCGAACTCAAGCTGACGCTAAAAAAAGACCGTGCATGCTGCGGAGCAGACCCGGCCAGATGTTGCTCAGGCACGAACCGGATGGCACGCGGAGCAAGCGACATTGAACCCAGCAAAGTTGGTATTCCTCGACGAAACCGCGACCAAGACGAATACGCCCTCTGGAATGCCCTCGGCCACATCGCCCCCTGTATCTCAGCCGAGGAGTGCCGCAACTTTTTCCGTCACGCCGGATATTTCCAGTCAGGATGAAAACGCTCTAGCGCTGTGCTACCAAAGCGGCACGAGACACGTCTCACCTGTCATGGCGAGACCCCGAATGGGTCGAAGCAACCTCGGTCGTGCGGGTCACCTGTCATTGCGAGACCCCGAAGGGGTCGAAGCAACCTCGGTCATGCGGGCGCACCGGCACCGGTGCGCAATTCGAACGCGATTGCTTCGTCCCGCCACGCTTCGTGCGCGGGCCTCACAATGACACTGTCCGTGCGCCCCGCAATGACGCCGTTCGCACAGCTCGCAACGACACTGTTCGCACAGCTCGCAGTGCCAAGGTTTGTGCGGCAGCCGCGCCGTGTCACGGATCGATCTCACGATCCTTTTTCGGGATCAGGTCATAGGGCAACGCGAACCCGGGCAAGGCGGCCAGCCGCCGTGACCAGGCCTGCACGTTCGGCCAGTGCGCGATGTCCATCCCACCTTCGGCCATGAACACCATACGCCCCCAGCAACCGATATCGGCGATCGTGGGACCTTCGCCCGCCAGCCAATCGCGTCCCCGCAGTGCCGTATCCACGAACCCGACCGCCGCCTCGGCCAACGGGCGGAAGTAATCCATCACCGCCGGATCGACGGCACGGAACCGGCTGTAGTGGCGTACCTTGGCGACATTGGTGATGTTGTCCGCCTCCCATGACAGCCATTCGCGCGCCGTCCACTGCTGTTGCTCCGTGCGGCCGGCGAAATGCCCGGTGGTGCGGGCGAGATAGTCCAGGATCACATTGGACTGCACGATCGTCAGCCCGCGATGGCGCAGCGAGGGCACCTGGCCGTAGCGGTTCACCGCCAGATATTCCGGCTGCTTCTGCACGCCGTATTTCAAATTCACCGTGCGGAAGCTGAACGGTAGCTTTGCCAGCGACAGGTACAGCATCGGCTTGTAGCTGGAGCTGGAGGTAAAACTCCCGAACAATACCAGCCGCTCCGGCGACGCCGGCGCGGTGTTGGTGACCGGCAGGGACGCGGCGTCGTTCATAGCGGGATCGCCAGCAGCGTGTCGAACCGCGAGCTGTCGCAGATCACCAGCCGCTCGGCAAAGCGCAGGCTGCCGTCGGCGTCCTTGCGGATCTTGTCGAGATAGACGCCGGTGGCGAACAAATCCATGCGGCCGTCACGCATCGTGCGCACCACGAGGAACGGTGTCTCGGCGCTGACCTCGCCCGCCCGCGTCGCGCCGGCCGACGGCATGCCGACGATGTGGCGATAGCTCTGCCGTTCGTAGATGTTGGCCTGGCGCAACGCGGCGACGCGGTCCTGCAGCATGGCGCGGGAATCGGCATAGACGATGCCGGCCGCATAGCCGCGCTTGTGATTGTCGGCGCTGGTGATCTTGTAGAGGCAATCCTCGACGAAGAACGCCGGCCAGTCCTCCAGCCGGTCGGCATCGATGCAGCGGGCGTAAGCGGTATTGAGCGCCGCGATGCGGAGCAAGGTGTCGGTGTCGACCATGTGCTACATCCCCATCAGGCGGCGCCATTCCTTCCAGAATCCGCGCACGGCCGCTTCGGTGGCGCGCGTCGGCTGCGTCTCGGCGCCGGTGCCGCCCATTTCCACCACCGATTCCTCGTCTTCCGCGGTGCCGGTGGCGCGCTGCACGAAACCGCCGACGCAGCCGTCCTCCATCGAAACGAAGCCCGCGGGGCCGACCAGATTGTTCTGCTTCAGGCGGATCGCGCGCAGTTCCGCCGTGTCGTCAGTGAAGCCGAGATAGGTCCAGTGCAGATCCATCGCATCGACGCCGCGCGGCACCACCTGGCGCACCGCGATGCAATTATGGATCTGCTGTAGCACGAAGCCGGGGAACACGGTCAGAATCTGCAACTGGATGCCGTCGCCCCATTCGTCGCGGCTGTCGAGCAATGACGGATCGGCGAGGCGGAAGCTGTCGCTGTCGGAGCGCAGGCCGGCGTCGCGATAGCTGGTGTCGGGCGTGGACGGCGCCGCCAGCGTGGTCGAGGCGTGGTGTGCGCCGCTTTCGCTGACCAGCACGCCGCCGCCCTGGCTCAGTCGGGTAATGCGGAAGGTGGCAAAGAACAGATGGAGCAAGCTGGCGTGATAGGTGTCCTTCACGTTCTCGACGTAGAGTTTCCAGTTGTTGGGCAGCGGCTGGGTGAACCGGCCGATCACCTCCACCGGCTTCTTCAGCACGCGACGAACGCGCGCCGTGACGGCCTCGCCCAGGTAGTCCTCGATCGGCGGCGTCGCTTCCGATAGCGTGCCGAACACCAGGCCACAGAATGTGGCCGTGCGCAGCTTGCGCGGGCCGATCGCGCGCATGTCGAAATCCTTGGCCATGCCGCCCTGGCCGTTCACGCCGTGGCGGAATGCGACCGACACCAGGTTGCCGCACAGGTCGTAGCGCCAGGCATGATAGACGCAGGCAAAATCCTTGGCGTTGCCGGCATCGTCCAGCGCAATCAGCGCGCCGCGATGGGCACAGCGGTTTTCGAATGCGTGCACCGCGCCGGCCTCGCCGCGCACGACGATCACCGGCATCGCACCCATGAAGGTGGTGCGGAAATCGCCCAGGTTCGGGATGTCCGCTTCCAGGCAGAGGAAATTCCACGTCGCGCCTTGGAAGATGCGCGCTTGCTCCTGCCGTGCGACGTCATGCTCCTGATAGACCCAGAACGGCACGCGGGTCAGGCCGGGCGGCCACGCGCGGATGCCGCTGTCGAGACCGGGTTGCACGCTGGTGCCGTCCATCGCGACCTCCCTCGGTTTGCTGTTGGCGATGCTAGGCCGGACCGCGCCGGATTGCACCCCGGGCGGACCAGGGGACGTGACGCAGGGGACGTGACACAGGGGACGTGACACAGGGGACGTGACGCAGCGGACGTGACACAGGGGACGTGACACGGCGGCGGAGTGCGTCCAGGCTTGACGCATTGCAGAGACGGCAGGAGGAAGCGATGGACATGGTGGCCGAGGACACGCGGTTGCCGCCCGATATCGACGCGCAGCCGCTGGTGCGGGCGGCTGCGGCGATGCGGCCGGTGCTGCGCCGCTACCAGCAGGAGCTGGAGCGCGAGCAACGCCTGCCGCGTGCCCTGGTCGAGGAACTGCATGGCGCCGGCTTCTATCGCATGACCATCCCGCGCTCGCTGGGCGGCCTTCAGGTCGATCCGCTGACCTTTACGCGGGTGGTGGAACTGTTGTCGGAAGGCTGCGGCTCGGTCGGCTGGAATGTCTGCAACAACAGCATCGGGCAGTTGGTGACGCTGGGCCTGCCTGATGAAGGCGTGCAGGAAGTGCATGGCCGAGAGGGTCCGTCGCGGATGGCCGGCACTGCGGTGCAGGGTGGCGGGCAGGCGGTGCCGGTACCGGGCGGCTATCGGGTGACCGGGCACTGGACGTTTGGCAGCGGTTGCCAGGAAGCGCGCTGGATGCTGGGGAGCTTCCAGATCCTCGAAAACGGTGCGCCACGCTGCGGGCCGGATGGGCGGCCGCTGTATTGGCGCGCCATATTTCCGCGCGAGGAAGCCACCGTCGTGCCGGGCAGTTGGGACGTCGCCGGGCTGCGCGGCACTGGCAGCTTCGACTGGACGGTGACGGACGTGTTTCTGCCGGATCGCCGCACCATGGTGCATGCCGGCATACCGCTGGACAATCAGTGGTCGCGCTGGCCGGGCGTAACCTATTCGCTCCCGACGCAATGCTGGATCGGGCCGCACCACAGCTCGGTGATCACCGGCATCGCGCGCGCCGGCATCGAGGCGCTGATTGAACTGGCCGCCGAGAAGACGCCGCGCGGACGCAGCTTCCGACTGTGTGACAATCCGCAGGTGCAGGAGGCGGTGGGACGCGCGGATGCGATCCTGAATGCGGGGCGAGGCTATCGCAGCGCGACGATCGCCGAGATCTGGAACACGATTGCCGCGGGCGGCGAGACCACGCTGGAGCAACGGGCGCGGTGCCGGCTGGCCTCGACCTATGCGGCGGACAGTGCGCGGACGGCGATGGACCTGGTGTACCGCCTCGGCGGCAGCACGTCGTTCAAGCGCGAGAGCCGGTTGGCGGAGTGCTGGCGGGACCTGCAGGTGGTGGGGCAGACGGTGACCGTCGCGCCCGAGTGGTATCCGATCGCGGGGCGGGCGTTGCTGGGGATGGAGCCGGGACCGCGATTGAAGTAGCACGCTGAAGCAATTTGGTCGCAGCCCGGCGCGCCCTCATGTCGTGCGCGCGGGGCAAGCCCCTCGCCGTTCGCTGCTACCCCGAGATGCCACCCGGTGCGGATCGGCCCTCGACGTGCTCTATTCCCAGTAGTCCCGCGGCATTGCCGCCGAGGATCGCTGCACGTTGTTCGTCGGTCAGTGTTGCCCCTTCGATGAAACCGATTGGATCGATCTCGCCCATATCCGCCGGGTAGTCGGTGCCCATCAGCACGTGGTCGGCGCCATATTGCCGCACCAGGTATTCCAATTGCGGATGGGTATAGACCAGCGAGTCAAAATACAGCCGCCGCAAATATGTTGTCGGCATCTCGCGGATTTGCTCACAGGTGTCCGGGCGTGCCGACGCCGCGTGATCGATGCGGCCGGAATAGGCCGGCAGGTACCCGCCGCCATGCGCCAGCACCAGCTTCAGCCGCGGGCATTGCTCCAGCACGCCGCCGAAGATCAGGTGATGCACCGCCACCGTCGTATCCAGCGGATTGCCGATGACATTGGTGAGGTAGTGGTCGCCGAAGCGGCGCGCCTCGGTGAAGCCGGTCGGGTGCATGAACAGGGTCAGGCCGAGTTCCTCGGCCTTGGCGAAAATCGGGCGGAAGCGATCGGCGGAGAGGTCGTCACCGGCGACATTGGTGGCGATTTCGATGCCGCACAGGCCGAGCGACTTGTGCAGGCGCTGCAACTCCGCCACGGCGAACTCCGGTGCCTGGAACGGCACGGTGCCGAGGCCAACGAAACGATCCGGGTGGCGCGCCACGATCTCGGCGATGTTGTCGTTGACGGCGCGCGCCGTCGCGATGCCGAGGTCGGGCGGCGTGTCGTAGAAGGTTTGGTTCGGCGCCGGAGTCAGCGCCTGGATGTCAATGCCCATCACGTCCATATCGGACAGCCGTTGCTCCACTGAGGTGAACTGTATCCGCGTGCGCCGCGCTTGCTCGCGGTTCACCTCGCGGGTACGGCCGTTGGCGAAGACCTCGCGGGGGCGGCGATCCTGCTGACCGGATTCGCGGAACAACGCCTCGGCTTTTTCGGTGAGCACGTGGCAGTGGATGTCGACGGTGAAGTGCTTGCCGCGCGGATGCGGCGGGCCGGGAAAGCGGCCGGGAATCGGCGCGCCAGCAGGCAGGCATTTGAACAACATGGGCATTCCTCCGTTTTTCTCGGGTGTTTCCGGGTTCACCGTCATGGCGCCTTCGCTGTCATGGCGCCATCACTGTCATGGCGCCTGCACCGTCATTGCGCGTTCACTGGCATGGCGCCTGCACCGTCATTGCGCGTTCACTGGCATTGCGCCTTCGCTGTGATTGCGCGTTCACTGGCATTGCCCGCAGCGAAGCGACGAAGCAAGCCCGGTCGTGTGTGCCAACGCCACGACCGGGGTTGCTTCGTCGCTATGCTCCTCGCCATGACACCGGCTACTCGGCAAACCCCTGATCCAGCGCCCGTCGCATTCCTGCCGCATCCAAGCCGTCAATCCCCATCCGCCGCAGCGTGCGCGCTTGCGCCGCGAAATCGCTGCCGGCCAGTCGGCAGGCCAGCGCGATCACCGCGTCGATCATTGGCGTCGGCACGCCGCATGCGCCACCGATCGCCTGCATCGGCATCAGCCCCACCGGCACATCCTCGGTGATGTATTTGTGGTCCCAGGATTTCGGCGTCCCTGTCGCCTGATACGGCCCGTCGCTGTTGGTGGTCAGAAGCCGGCAGGTCTCCGACAGGGTTGCGCCGCGCACGCCATAGGTTTGCTCGAACCAATCCGCCAGATCCGGCACATCGGCGCCCAACGCCGCGGCAACGGCGACGCGCTCCGCGTTGATCGCCGCATAGAGGCGTGCGACCGACGGCGTGACGCCTTCGGCATAGAACTTGTACGCCTCGCCGCGATCGATCTTGCCGGCATTGGCAACGCAGTTCGCGACATGCAGCATCGCGTTCGCGTTGGTGAAGCCGGTGAACGCAATGCTCTGCCGCGCCATCGCGTGCGGGAACAAAGCTGCCAGGCGCGGGAACACGGCGCCGATACGGTTGCCGGGAAACGCCGCGATCTGCAGCCAGCGCTTGGCGATGATCGGCCGGATGCGGGTAGGCGAGAGCCGCCAGCAGGAGAACGGATAGTTGTCCATCTCCGCGACATCGACCGCCACGCGGCAGCCCGCCCGATCCAGCGCCCGGCGCACCACGAGCGAGCCGCCGGTATTGCCCTGGATCAGCAGAATGATTTCGCCGCCACGCAGCAGCGGGGCAAGCGCGGCGGCCACCGCCTCCTGGTAAGTGCCGCCGGTCGCCACGATGATGACGTCGGCGCCGTCCACCGCCGTGGCGAGTTCGGTCGTGACATGTTCGATTGCGGCGAACCGGTCCGGCGGACCCTCGACCTCGATGCCGCCGCGCGCGCGGATCGACGTGAGGCGCGTCTCGTCGACATCATGCAGGCCGAGCCGGCGCGCATGATCCGCCAGCATGGCGGACAGGTACACGCCGCCGATGCCGGCGCCGATGATGGCGATGGTCGGCGCGGTCACGCGATCACCTTCGCGTCGCGCAGTCCGCGCAGCGTCGCCGCATCGAAACGGAGCAATCCGCCCAGCACCTCGTCGGTGTGCTGACCCGGCGTCGGCACCGGACCCACGCGGCCCGGCGTGCGCGACATCTTCACCGTCACGCCTGGCAGGTACATCTCGCCCGCCACCGCATCTTCCAACTTCACCAGCATCTCGCGTTCCCAGACATGCGGGTCCTGCGCTACCTGCGGGATGGAGCGCACCGGCGCGACCGGCACGCCGGCCGCCATCAACGCCTGGCAGATCTCGTCCACGCCGCGGTCAGCGCACCATGCTTCCACTGCCTTGCGCGCATCGCTGCGGCCCTGGCCGCCGGTGAGCAACTCCGCCTCGCCGGCGCGGCCCTCACCCGCGACGAGCCGCATCAATTGCCCCGCCATCTCACGTCCGGCGGCGGATATCACCACCCAACCGTCCTTGGCGCGATACGGCGGGCGGCCGCCTTCGCCGCCTTCCTCGCCGGTGGCGAGATAGTACGAGGTCGGAATCTCCACCATGGTCAGCGCCGAATCGAGCAAGCAGCAATCGACCAACTGGCCCTCGCCGGTGCGGTCGCGATGGCGCAGTGCGGCCAGCGTGCCGATCGTCGCGTGCAGCGCGGTGTAGCGATCCACCACCGAAGACGCGGTGCCCAACGGCTGGCCCACCGGCTGGCCGGTCAGTGTCATCAGCCCGCTCATCGCCTGGCCCAGCGGATCGAACGCAGGGCGGTCGCGATACGGGCCGTACTGGCCGAAGCCGGAGACCGAGACCAGGATGATGTCCGGCTTGATCGCACGCAGCGCGTCGTAGCCGCAGCCCATCGCATCCATCGTGCCGGGCCGGAAATTCTCCAGCACCACGTCGGCGGTGTTGACCAGCGCAGCGAAAATCTGCTTGCCACGCGCCTGCCGCAGGTCGAGACAGATGCTGCGCTTGCCGCGGTTGTAGACGCTGAAATACACGCTCTGGCCGCGCACCATGGGCGGATGGCGGCGGGTTTCCTCGCCGCCGATGCGCTCGATCTTGATGACGTCCGCGCCGAGGTCGGACAGGATCATGCCGCCACGCGGCCCGGCCTGATAACGCGCCAGTTCCAGCACCCGAACGCCTTCGAGACTTTGGGTCACGGTTTCCTCCCGCGCGTTATGGTGTGCGCGCCGGACGGTACGGCCGGCGTGCCGGCAGTGTCAAAGCGCGGGGGTGGCGCCGCAGGCCGCATCGACTTATGGCGTCAGCACCGAACAGGACGACCATCGAGCATCGGGAGGAAACCAACAATGCCGCTGTTGCTGGAGCGCCGTGGCGCGGTCGCCATTCTGACGTTGAGCCGCCCGGAGGCGCGCAACGCCTGGTGCGAGGAATTCCAGACCGGGTTGCGCGAGCGCCTGCCTGAGCTGGAAGCCGATCCCGAGGTGCGCTGCGTCATCCTCACCGGCGACGACGCGGGCGGCGCATTCAGTGCCGGCGCGGATTTGAAGAACCCGCGCACGCATACCATGAACTCGGTCGGCGCCTTCATCGAGGACCTGCCGAACCGGCGCCGCGCCCACCCCATCAACATGCTGGCCGATTTCGCCAAGCCGATCATCGCGGCGGTGAACGGCTATGCGGTGGGGATCGGCTGCATCGTGACCTATTGCTGCGACATGATCGTGGCCTCGGATCGTGCCGAGTGGCGGCTGCCGCAATCGGGGCTGGGAATCATCCCGGCACAGGGCGGCGCGGTGCGGCTGGCGCGCTGGGTGGGCAAGGGGCTGGCGATGCGCGTCGCGTTCGGTTTTCCGCTGACGGCGGAGGAGGCGTTCCGCATCGGCCTGGCGCAATTCCTGGTGCCGCATGCGGAGCTGATGTCGCGCGCCATGGCGGTGGCGGAGCAAATCGCGGCATTGCCGCCGCTGGCGGCGCGGCTGACCAAGGAGTCGCTGAACTACGGCATGAACATTCCGCAGTCGGATGCGGCGCTGGCGGACCTGTACCGCTTTGCGATGCTGGAGCTGACCGAGGACAAGGCGGAAAGCCACCAGGCCTGGCGGGAGCGACGCAAGCCGCGGTTCAAGGGGCGATAGCCGACGCAGGCAAGCGGCCCTTCGCGTAGCCCAACGACGCTACCAGCATCGCCCGCCCGTCGGTCGCGGCCTCAGCACATCGGCGCATTCTCCCGGCGCGGCGGCGGCGTTGGCGTCCAGGATTGATGCTCTGGCACCGCTACCGGGCCCGCCTGGGCCGTTTGGTTGCGACCGGGGCTGCGGCAGGCATCTCGACCAGCAGCCGCACCACGGTGTCGGAATCGGGCAGACTGGTCTCGGGCAGGTGCTGCGACTTCTGGAAGGCAAGCAGTGCGGCCGCGGTGCCGCCGCCGAACTTGCCGTCGGCCGGATCCTTCAGCAGCTTGTCTCGCTCCAGCGCCTTCTGCATGGCAACCAGGGTTGCCTGGCGGATCAGCACCGTCTGCGCGCCCTGGCGGGCCTCCACCACCGGCGAATCGTGCAGCAGCCGGGCGGTGGCGAGTTGGGTCAGCACGGAGTTGGCCACGGCTTCCACCCGCGCGTCCGGGTTTCGGCGGCACACGCCGATCACCATGTTGGTCAGCGCTTCCGGTGCCATCACCGGGGTCTCGTCGAACGTGTCCTTCACCAGCCGGTCCGACGCCGTCAGGTAGCCCATGATCCAGGAGGTGAGGATCTGCCGCAGACTCAGCGCCGCGGAGGCTGGGCTCGGGGCAGCGACCGGTGCCGTGGGCGTCGTCGAAGCCGCGGCTGCCGGCGCACCGGCTGCTTCGGCCTGGTGCGAAGCGCCGCCG
>DATJNA010000285.1:0-21921 GCA_035508435.1 Acetobacteraceae bacterium
ATACCTGCCGACTGCGCCTGAAACTTCGACGTGCAATCCTCCGGCCCCGCAGCCCTGATAAATCCCCGGCGCTAAAATGACAGTGGATGCAGCAGGACGTCGAGCAAGAGTTTCTCGAGCTCGACGATTTCTATCCGGACGCCGAGGCGAGTCTTCCACCAATTGTTGGGATCAAAACCTGAATAGCGCGCGGCATGAACTATGACCTGTGTCTGATGGCCTTGCATGGCGCGGTGGAGCATGCGTCGCAGTCGTCGCGAGTGATCCGTGGTGGGCACGAAGATGATGGCCCGGAAATGATGCTCGTCGCACCAGGCCGGAAGCACCTGGCCTTCATCTTCGCTTCCAGTGACCCTGGAGATTTCCACGACATCCGTTACGCCAAGCAACCTCAGCCGGTGAATCTGCCGTGTCCCCTCGTCGTCGTAAGGGAGCCCGCGACGGATAAACTCCTGGTCTACTTCAGATGGCGGGTCGGTAAAGACCGCAACACGCTTGGCAATGCCGCGGTGCACGAGGTCCGCGGCTTCGAGTGCGCCGGCTGGGCCGGAATCGACCGATAAGACGATGATATCGGCAGACGTGACCGGTTGGTTTGCGACGAGTGCCCATCCCATGGCTCGCAGAACCGGGTCCCGGAGGGGGGCCACAGTACCGATCGCGACCGCCACCAAGGCGATCAGCACCAGGGTCGCCGCCCACCTCGGCCGCTGGAGGATCATTCGCGAAAGCACGAGGCTATTTCTGCGGCACTCGCCATGTTGTCTGCTGGGAATCATTGTCCTGCCCGGGCAAAGGCCTGATGTGAGTTCGCGGACCCCCACGGCAATCGGTCGGCCGAGCCTTGGGATAGGCAACATTGACCGTTGCGGATCGCGGCCTTGCCGCCGCTGGAGATTGCGCGTGGTCATGACGAGCGGGCGCTGTCGTTCTGGGGACCGATAGTGCATCTACAGCGCTGCAGCGGTGCACTGGGCAAACGAACGCACCCGGCTCGCGGGCGCGAGCCGGGTGGTCGGTCGAGATGAACCTGGCGTCCTCCGCCGAAGCGGGCGGAAGACGTCAGATCGGACTACGGCGGAAGGCGTCAGATCGGGCTGGAACCGAAGAAGTGAATGTATTGCTCGCGGCGGAATTCGTCGGCGAGCCGCCCTGGTGGCAGCACGACATCGTCGTAAGTGATCACCTCGTCGCGCGCGATCGACCGCAGGAGCTTGCAGTCCGCAACGAGACCCTCGGGCAGGTATCGCTTCTCGCGCATTTCCGTGGCGTTCACGGCCTCGCCATAGGTCATGTACATGCCATAGTCATCAAGGATCTCGCCCGCGTGCAGATCCCGCTTCGCGACGGCGCAGACCTCCACCACCGGCGGCCCGAGCGGGGTGGCGAGGCCATCGCGGAACAGGGCGACCCGCGCGATCGAGAACGGCACCTCGAAATGAACGAGGTGGTATGGCACGAAGAAGCTGTAGAGTGGGCCATCGCCCATCTTGTAGAGGCTCAGGTAGTGCTGCTGCTTCGGGTCGGGGTGTTCGGCCAGGCAATAGATCTTGGTCAGCGGCGTTCCAACCACGTAATCGACGATGCCTCCGAGTTCGCGCAGCTCGTCGATATCGTAGAGCTGCCCGATCTTCATGACGTCACCCTTGTATTCAAGGCCGCGCGACATGCCCCGCGAGCGGACCTTGAATCCGGTAGCGTTGGCGACGATGGTTTGCTCAAAGCTGATCTTCGAGCCATCGGCGAAGGAGGTGACCATCGTCGGGTTCTGGCCCCATTTCTCCGCAAATCCCGCCTGCGTGGTCGGGTTGCGATAGCGGTCCTGCAGGCCCTTGACGTTGCCGATCACCCGCGGTGTGAGGCCGAGGCCCTTCACCCAGCGATAGAGGTTCATCTGCAAGCCCGGCTCGTCACCGTCGCACGCCGAGAAGATCACGCCATATCGGCGGGCATAGACCTGCAGGATCGGGCCGAGGGTCGCGTCGAGCTCGGCGTTCATCATGATGAAGTGCTTGCCGTGCTTCATCGCGTCGAGAGCGACATGCAGCCCGAACTCGACCGACCCGGTCACGTCGACGACAATATCGATGTGGTCGCTCCGGCAGATGAGCGTTGGATCGTCGGTGGCAATCGGCGTGCCCGCGACGGCCAGATGCTCGAACTGGCGCGTGGTCTCCGCCATCGTCGGCTCGACGCCGGCATAGCGGAACACCGCGACGGCGCGTTCCGGGCGGCGGTTCGATATGGCGACGACACGCATTCCGGGAACCGAATTGACGATCGTGTTGGTCAGCCCCTGGACCATAAAGCCGGCACCGATGAGACCGACCTTGATGGGATTGTTCGCCTCGGCGCGGGCCTTCAGTGCGGTGTCTACGATGATCATTGTGTTTCTCCAGAATGGTGCCTGATCACGCGGCGTGCGACGGTGCGACGGCGATTTTGGACATCCGCCGGCGCAGTTCCGGTTCGACCTCCGCGAGCGGTTTCCAGGTCCGGTCCTTCTCGGAGATGACGTCGACTGGAAGCGGCCAGCTCAGGCCGAGCGCCGGGTCATCGTAACGCAGGCCGCCTTCCACCCCGGGCGTGTAGAACTCGCCTACCATGTAAAGGGTATCGGTTTCGTCCTCCAGCGTCTGGTAACCGTGGGCAAAACGCTCCGGGATATAGATGCCGCGCTGATTCCTGGCCGAGAGCTCGACCGTGGTGTGTCGCAGATAAGTCGGCGATTCCGGACGCAGGTCCACGATGATATCCAGCACCGCGCCTCGGACGCAGCGGACAAACTTGGTCTCGGCCGCTGGGGGGAACTGGAAGTGCATGCCGCGGATGGTTCCCCGAAGGCGGTTGGAACCGATGTTCGCCTGTGCCACCACCGGCTTCAGTCCGTGTGCCTCGAATTCGTGTTGGCAGAACGCCCGGGCGAAGAAGCCGCGGTTGTCCTCATGCCGCGCGAGGTCGACGATGAAGGCGCCGGCAAGCTCGGTTTCGATAAAAATCATCTCTGTATCTCCTGAATATCGGTCCCTTGGACCGCGATCTCACGGGCGCACGACGCCTCGACGGGGCCGTTCCGCGCGCTGCAGCCGATGCCGCATTGCTCTCGATGCCGGAGGCGGGCGCCTCGCGTGCCGTCGCTGCCCGAAAGCTCATCCGCAGTGTCGGCACTCGAGGCGCGTCAGCCGCCCCGGCAGCGTGGGCCGCCGAGCAACCTCCGAAACCGCGAATGCCGCTTAGTATGAAGTGTTGCGGCGGATACCCGTCATTGCGGTCGACCTCGATGGCACGGCCGACCTCGATGGCACGGCTCACCGGCGACAAGACGAGCGTCCGCACTTACCCTTCCTCGGCGACGAAGAAAGAGTTCCAACGTCCTCTCTGCCCGATTACCCCGGTCTGGGGAGAAGTGGAGCCACCGACGCGGATCGGCTCTCACTCCTGCATCATCGGGTTTACATGAACCCACATCACGTTACCGACAACGCGTATCGCAACTCGATGGAATAATCAATCAAAATTAAGGCATTCCGAGTGCCCGCGTACTCACGGTCCGCTCGCCGAGGCAACTCGCGGCGGCGGGAGCCCGGGCTGAGCGCATGCCTTGATGCTGCGATCACAAAGGCGGCAATCTGCAGTTGGGGCGGCGCTACATGATGCAACTGGATCTAAGCCGCCATCAAGCGCGCTTCGCGGCTCTCGTGCCGCGGGTCGATCGCCGCGTCGATCCGTGCGGTGCAGGCGGCACTGTTTGATGCCGTAGCTGTGCCGCGTGGCGAGCTGGCTGCCCGCAGCGGCAACCATGGGCTGGACACGGTCGAGGCAGGCATCTTCGAGAGGAACCACGGCGGCGGGAACGCGGCAATCGGTGTTCCCGCGATCCGTGGCGATCGCCGCCTGCGCGAGCGATTGCCGGCCGGACGACAACATAGAATACCGACGTGCTTCCCGGTCGCCTCGCCATGTGCCTTAACTCGCCATCTGCCTTAACTCGCCATCTGCCTTAATTCTGCCACTCGATCCGCCAAGCCTCATCAGTCGCTGCGATGCGGCCGAGTTGTCATCACAGTACATAGTTGGAGCATTATAGTACAGCCCAAGCATCTTGTAGGCGACCGCGGTAGCGCAACAGCTCGCGCACTGCGGCTTGCCTGATGCCGCACGGCCGCGTCGGATGCCGCCGCATGCCGTTACAGACAGTTGGTGATGCCCAACCTGTATTAACTATTTGGTAACTGCCGCTATGGATAAGTAGCGATAGCAGATTCCACGGCGCGGCGTGAACCATCGCTGGTTGCGCGGGAAACGGCCTGATCACGCTGGACACCACGATGCCGTGACGTTAAACGAAACTGATGGGGCTTCTCGAATCGGCTACGCCGGAACAACGCCAGAACAACCGGGGATTGAGCGAACCATGACAACAATCAGCGCGAGTTCCACCGCGGGAGTTTATCTCTCGGGGTCTTTTACCAATCCTGTAGTGATCAATAAAGGCGTTACAATCTCAGGCACAGCGAATGCTGTTGCCGGGCTCCCCCAGCCCTGGACCATCGTGAATAACGGCAGCATCGAAGGGGCCAATTCCTACAACGGCATCTATCTGCGCGACGGTGGCTCGGTCACCAACGCGGCCACTGCTTTGATCAGCGGCTATATCGGCGTCAATATTACAGCCGCCGTCGGCACGGTCGTCAACAGCGGCCGCATCGTGGGGTCCACCTCTTCCTTCGGCGTCTATTTGGGTAACGGTGGCGTGGTCACCAATGCGGGCTCTGGCTACATCACCGGCGGCGACGCCGTTTATATTGCAGGCGCCATTGGGACCGTCGTCAACAGTGGCACCATGGCTGGTTCCAACCTTCTTAACGGCGTCTACCTGGGCGACGGTGGCCTGGTCACCAACGCGGCCTCTGCTTCGATCCGCGGCGGAGACGCTGTCAATATCGCAGGTACCGTTGGGACTGTCGTCAACAGTGGGACCCTTGCCGGAATCTCAGGCGGCAGCGAAGGCGTCCTGTTGGACGCCGGAGGCAGCGTCACCAACCAAAGCGGCGGCACGATCAGCGGCTATATCGGCGTCGAACTGGCCGCCGGCGGCACGGTCACCAATGCAGCCGGCGCCTCGATCACCGGCGTCTACCAGGGCGTCTTCATCGTCGGCGGAACTTCGGCCAGCCACGGAACAGTGGTCAATCAGGGCCGCGTCACGGCCACCGGCACCCAGGGCATCGGCGTCGAACTGGGCTCTGTTGGCACGATCACCAATACAACCTCCGCTGTAATCACCGGCACGGAGTTCGGCGTCGAACTGTTGGCGGGCGGCACTCTGACGAACGCGGGGACCATCGTCGGAAGTTCCGGAACCGCCGTGGTATTTGGCGGCACCGGCAGCGATCTGCTGGTGCTGGACCCGGGCTACACGCTTTCCGGCATCGCGGTCGGTGCGACGAGTGCCACCAACACGCTGGAGCTGGCGTCGGCGGCTTCCGTCGGTACGCTGTCCGGGCTTGGCACAGAGTTTCGTTATTTCACCCAGGTCGCCATCGAGAGCGGCGCCACGTGGCAATTGGCTGGAACGAACACCTTGGCGGCCGGTGCCACGGTCACCAATTCCGGCACGCTGATACCGACCAATGCCACGCTCACCGGCGGCGGCGCGACCGCAGAATTCATCAATGATGGTCTCGTCGAGGTGGCGAACGGCGGCACCGCGAACATCGCGACGCCGCTGATCGCAGGCACCGGGTCCGCGGAGATCACCGGATCCAGCGAACTCATGCTGAACGCGACATCGGTCGTCTCAACGCAAACGATCTCCTTCGGCAGTGTCGGCACGCTGTTGGTCGGCGACATCTCCGGATTCAAAGGGACAATTGGCACGTTCGCGTCGGGTGACCAGATCATCGTCAATTCGACTGCAGCGGTGACATTTGCCCTGGATGGCCTCGACATCGATGTGGTGCAGAGCGGCGCAACGATTGGCGCTCTGAGCTTCGCGACTGCGACGGCGGCGCAGACGGCGTTCAATACGCCGAATGCAGTGGTGGATCACGTGATATGCTTCTGCATCGGGACGCTGATCGCGACGCCCGACGGCGAGGTTCCGGTGGAGAAGCTGCAACCCGGAGACCGCGTGCTGACCCTGAGCGGCGAGGCCCGGCGCATCGTGTGGGTCGGCAGCGGCCGTGTCACCACGCGACGCGGGCAGCGCGATGCGGCGACCCCCGTGATCGTGCGCAAGGGCGCGCTGGCCGACAACGTGCCGCACCATGACCTGCACGTCACAAAGGGGCACTCATTCTATCTCGACGACGTGCTGATCCCGGTGGAGTTCCTGGTCAATCACCGCTCCATCACGTGGGATGACCGGGCGCAGCAGGTGGAGATCTTCCACATCGAGCTGGAGACCCACGATATCCTGCTGGCCAACGGGGCGCCGGCGGAGAGCTATCGTGATGACGGCAACCGCTGGTTGTTCCGTAACGCCAACAGCGGCTGGGCGTTGCCGGCACAGTTGCCCTTTGCTCCGGTGCTGACCGGAGGCCCGGTCGTGGACGCGGTGTGGCGCCGGCTGTTGGAGCGCGCCGGGCCGCGTCCTGCCGTGCCTACGACGGACGATCCGGACCTGCATCTCATGGTCGACGGGCGACGCGTCAATGTCGCTTCCCAACGTGGTGGCTGGCATGTTTTCCGCCTGGCCGCCGCGCCCGGGACCGTACGGATCGTGTCGCGCACCGGGGTACCACAAGAGATGGGCTTGTCACGCGATCCACGATCCCTCGGCGTGGCGCTGCGGCAGATCATGGTGACCCGGGGCCGGGAAACCCGCACCCTCGAGGCCGAGGACGCACTGCTGCGAGACAATTTCCACGGCTACGAAACAGACAACGATATCCGCTGGACCGACGGCGATGCGGGTGTGCCGGCGTGTTTGTTCGAGGACTTCGCCGGCCCCCTGGAGATCGCACTCCGTCTCGGCGGAACGACCTGCTATCTGGATACGGGCATCGCCGCTTGAACGGCAGGAAACTTCACTTGACCAGGCGGTGGCGCATGATTTTAACGATTAATTCAATTTTCGATAGTAGCTGAATTACGCCTGCAATCGACCTGAAATTGGTAGGTAACCGGGGTCTCACTAATGCGCCCATGGGGGTATGGCGCGCTTGAGATTGGCACTGCTGGTGCGACACCGGGTCACGCGACGGAGATCGAGCTGTCCCGCAACCTTGGCAATAGCGCGACGCCGGGGAGGCCGCCGGCCGAGGCGATGTGACTTGCCGCATGCCGCCAATCGAATCTCAGCGGCGGCTGCGAAGCGAGTGTGTCAGCGTTCGTCTTCAGGTCGGCGGGTTTGGGAAAACTATACTAACTGGAGAAGCCAATGCTCACAAATCGCGGAATGTTCCTTCTGCTACTGTTCACAGTCATGGTCGGCGGATCGGCGGAGGCGGCGAAGCCGCCGGTCAGTGGGGTGTGTGGCTCGGCGGGTGGGACGAGTATGACCACTATGCCGACCACGAATCTCTGTACTGCCGGCACCGCGTCGGCCGTCACCGGCAGCGGGCCATGGACCTGGACATGCAAAGGCTCGAGCGGCGGCAAGACAGCCTCATGCGAGGCTCTCCTCGGCAGTGGGAGCGGCGGTGGCGGCAGTGGCATCGTGCCGTCGGCGTCGAACGCAGCCGCGAACTGGAGTTCCGCCGGGATGCTGTCGGTGGGCGGAATCCCGAACCGGACTACCGTCTGCGCCACGGTGAGCGCTCTCGGGGGCGGCCAGGACGACACGACCGATATTCAGAACGCCGTCAATGCCTGTCCGGTTGGCGACGTGGTCATGCTCGCAGCAGGCACGTTTACCATTGCCGAGGGCAATTACGTGCTGATCAACAAGGCGATAACGCTGCGTGGCGCCGGGCCCGGGTCTACCGTCGTGCAGCGGACCACCGGCGCCAAGCTGGGCAGCGACAATCCAGGCTCAAACCCATCACCTCTGATTCTTCTCGGACCGGAAGAGTACAACAACAATCAAACCGCGACTGCCCTGACTGCCGATGTCGCAGGCGGCGCGTCGTCGGTCCAGGTGGCCAGCACGGCCGGGTTCTCGGTTGGGCAGATTGTCTATCTGGATGAGGCTTCGGGAGCGGCGTGGCAGACCGATCCTGAGGGATTAGGGCAGATCTGGGCCGCGCCGGACTTCCGGGTGGTGTGGATGAAGCACAATCCCGCCCAGGGTTTTGATGATTTCTCGTCCGGCGAATACCCGTACCAATCCGGTACCGCCGGATGCTGGTTCAGCAACTGCGACCGGCCTACCTCCGAGATCAAGCGCATCTCGGCGATCAGTGGCAACACGATTACCTTCGACACGCCGGTGACCATTTCCTACCGGGTCAGCCACCAGGCTCAACTCTACTACTGGGCAACCCAGCCGACAGAAAACGCCGGCGTCGAGAGCCTTACCGTGTCCGGCGGCGACGACAACAACATTACGTTTTCGTGGTGTGCCTACTGCTGGGCCTATAGAGTCGAGAATACGTTGTGGCTCGACGATGGCTTTGGCATCAACTACTCCTTCCGGGTCCAGCTTGAGCAGGTTTATGTTCATAAGGCTGTCTGGCCGGTGCCGGGTGGCGGCGGTTATGCCATCAGCCTCGCGAATGGATCATCCGAGATATTGATCGAGAACAGTATTTCAGTACAGGCCAATAAGGTTATGGTGGCTCGCGCCTCGGGGGCAGGATCGGTTGTCGGCTACAACTACATGGACGACGGTTTCATCTCGGGCGCTGAGGAGGCCGGCGCTGACGCCTGGCAGGAGATCGGCCTCAACGGCAGTCACATGGTCGGTTCACACCATATGCTGTTCGAGGGCAATTACGGCTTCAACATGGATAGCGATGATACGCACGGCAATTCGATATATCATACGTTCTACCGCAACTATGCGACCGGCTACCGCAGGCAGTTCACCGACTACCTGAACAATACCGATGTCGACGATATCAACAACCTGCCGGGACCGAGCAACGGCCCCCTGCGGGCTGCCGGCGCGATGGCCTATACTTACTGGATGACCTGGGTGGGCAACGTTCTGGGGACGTCGGGACACACGAGCGGCTGGGTATACCAGTCCGGAGCTCAAGGCACTCCCGGAATCTGGATGCTGGGTTGGTACGACGTCTCGCCTTACCGCACTGACCCCGAAGTCGCTACGACCGCATACCGGGACGGCAACTTCGACTATCTGACCAACTCGGTTACCTGGGCCAGCGGCGCTCACTCCCTGCCGAACTCGCTGTATCTGACTCAAAAGCCGGCGTTCTTTAGCGCAGGCAGCGGCTATACCTGGCCATGGGTCAACCCCACGGGATCGCCGCAGCTTTACACGAATCCGGCAAAGGCGCGGTACGATGCCGGCACACCCTTCACACAACCCTGAACCGCGCATGGTGTCGGCCTACACCTGGCCGCGGTCGTGGCAGGGATGACAACAAGCAGGCTGTAGCTTTGCCTTGCCTTGGAAGTGAACTGCCGCTGGTGTGGGTCCGGCAACGAGTGCCGGACCCCTCGCCGGCTGGATAGATCCGGATGCCCATGGCCTGGGATGGCGACGGACAGGTTACGCCGCTGGGCGAATTTCACATGGCTGGACACCATCCTCTCGCGCGACCGATAGCGCCCGGCGCCCACCCAGCCTAACATCATCGCCAACGTCCTCGACACCACGCAACGGAGGCACCCCATGCCGTTCGACGAAACCGGTGGCCGCCCGAGCCGCCGCCCCTCGCGCAACGTTCTGGGCGGGGTGCTGGAAAGTTGCTCCACCCGGCCGCTCACGGGCTTCTTCCGCAACGGCTGCTGCGACACTTCCCCCGAGGACGCCGGCAGCCACACGGTGTGCGCGGTGATGACTGACGAGTTCCTTGCCTTCAGCAAGGCCGCCGGCAACGACCTGTCCACGCCCCGCCCCGAGTTCGGCTTCGATGGGCTGAAGGCCGGCAACCGCTGGTGCCTCTGTGCGCCGCGGTGGCAGGAGGCGCTGGAGGCCGGCCGCGCCCCAAAGGTCGTGCTGCGCGCCACCGAAGCCGGTGCGCTGCAATGGTGCAAACTGGAAGACCTGAAGCGCCACGCCGTGGACCTGAGCTGACCGCGGGACCACAGGTGCACGGCGCCGATCCGCCGGATGGCGAGATCTTGCTGGCGCGGGCTCGCGCGCTCGTGCCGAAGCTGTCCGAGCGCGAAGCCGCCACCACGGCGGCACGCGACGTCCCGGCGGCGACCATCGCTGACTACCATGAAGCCGGCATCCTGCGGGCGCTCCAGCCGCGCCGCTTCGGCGGGCTGCAGCTCCCGTTCGACTCGTTTTCCCGCATTATCGAGATTCTGACGGAAGGCTGCGCGTCCAGTGCCTGGGTCTATGCGGTGCTGGCAGAGCATCAATGGATTATCGCCAGCCTGCCAGAACAAGGGCAGCGCGACATCTGGGAGGCGGACCCATTGGCAGTAGCCTCGTCGTCGCTGGCGCCGCGCGAGGCCGCGACTCCCTGCGACGGCGGCTGGCGCCTGTCGGGCCGGTTCCCGTTCTCCAGCGGCTGCACGCATGCGCAATGGGCGATCATCGGCGCGCGCTGTCCCCACCCCGATGGCGCGATCGCCACCCGCTATTTGCTGGTGCCGATGCGCGAGATCGAGATCATCGACGACTGGTTCGTACTCGGGCTGCGCGGCACGGGCAGCAAGACGCTGCTGCTGCGCGACGTGTTCGTCCCTGCCCATCGGACGGTGCTGCTGCGCGATCTGCTGGACGGCACCGCGCCCGGCGTGGCGGTGCATCCCGAATACGGCGTGGTGCGGGCGCCGCGCGGCTACCTGGTGGTGTTCTCCCTCCCGCCGGTGGCCTATGCGCTGGGGCGGCGCGCGCTGGCGACTGCCGTTGGCGCGCTGTCCGGCCGCGTGTCGCGGGGCATGACGCGGCCGGCGGAGTCCGAGGTGGTGCAGTTGCGTCTCGCCGAGGCGGCGGCGGCCATCGATACCGCCTCGGTCTTGCTCGAGACGCGACGCACAGAGAGCGTGGCGGCGGTGGCCTCCGGCCGCCCGATCACGTCCGCGGAGGTGCTGCGCAACCGGCGCGACGCCACCTTCGGCATGCGGCAGATTCGCGCCGCGGTGCAGGCCCTGGTGGAGCTGTGCGGCGCGCGCGCGACACTGGATTCCGACCCGCTGCAGGCGATGCTGCGCGACATCCTGACGATCGCCACGCACCAGGCGTTCAGTCCGCAGGCGACGCTGGTGCCCTATGGCCGTTTATTGCTCGGCCTGCCACCCGGCGGCGAAGCGTAGGCCGCCCGCGGTGACATTTGGGCGCACGGAAGTCCTTCATTTGTCAGTGGCTTCTGGGTTACAGTTGCGCCGCCCCCGAAGGTTGCGAATCGCATGGCCGTCCGTGGTTCGGTGGAAGTCCGCCGCATAGCCTCGCCCGCATTGCGGGCGTTGATGAGTCGCCGTACCGCAGAGCTGACCGCGTTGCTGCTTGGGCTCGTTGGGCTCGCTCTGCTGGTGGCGCTGGCCAGCTACGACCCGCGCGACCCCTCGATGAACACTGCCACCGACCGGCATGTGGCCAACCTGGCGGGCAGCTTCGGGGCGAGCGTGGCCGACGTCCTGCTGCAGGGCTTTGGCGTCGCCGGGTTGCTCCCGGGCGTGGCATTGCTCGCCTGGGCGTGGCGGATCGGCTCACATCAGGGCCTGGGCAGCGTGCCCGGACGGATCGCGGCACTGCTGGCTTCGCTGCCGGTACTGGCCGCGGTGTTCGCGGCGTTTACGCCGCATGCGGTGGCGTGGCCGACCGTCGCGGGACCTGGCGGGGCGATCGGCGCGTTGCTGGCGAGTGCAGGGCTCGGCGCGGGACAGGGGTGGTTGGGCCCGTTCGGCATGGTGGCGGCCTGGCTCGCGGGGGTTGCACTCGCGGTGATGTTGGTGCCGCTGGCACTGGGACTGTCGGCAGGCGAGTGGCATGCGGGCTGGCGGCTTGCCGGCCGCTCGGCACGGGCGTCGTTTACCGGCGGGCGCGGCGCGGCCCTGGTAATGGTACGTGGCGCACGTGGGGTTGGCACCGCATCCGACTGGCTGGCGCAGGCACTGCGCCGCAGTCCGCCGCTCGACACGCCGCCGGCCCCGGGCACGGTGGTCCGGCGCGAGCCCGCCTCACCGTCGCACGGTCAGCCGCCGGCACCGGACGCAGCGGCGGCGGTCGCCTCGGTCCACGCTGCCCGCATGCCCACCCCGGCGACACGCAAGCCGCAGCAACAGAGCCTGCCGCTCGAGGACGCGGCGTGGCAGTTCCCCCCGCTCGATCTGCTGAAGCCGCCGCCCGCCCGGGCGTCGTCGGGCCCCTCCGAGGAGGCATTGCAGGCCAATGCCCGGCTGTTGGAGACGGTGCTGTCCGACTACGGCGTGCAGGGCAGCATCGTGCAGATCCGACCCGGACCGGTGGTGACATTGTACGAGCTGGAACCTGCCCCGGGGATCCGCAGCGCCCGCGTGATCGGGCTGGCGGACGACGTGGCGCGGTCGCTGTCGGTGACCGCGGTGCGCATCGCCACCGTGCCGGGGCGCAACGTGATCGGCATCGAGGTGCCGAACGCGCGCCGCGAAACCGTGTTCCTGCGCGAATTGCTGTCATCGGAGGAGGTGCAGAAGAGCCCCGGCCGGCTGACCCTGGCGCTGGGCAAGGACATCAGCGGCGCGGCGGTCGTTGCGGACCTCTCGCGCATGCCGCATCTGATGATCGCGGGCACCACCGGGTCCGGTAAGTCGGTGGGCGTGAACGCGATGATTCTTTCCCTCCTGTATCGCCTGTCGCCCGACCAGTGCCGGCTGATCCTGATCGACCCCAAGATGCTGGAACTGTCCACCTACGAGGGCATCCCGCATCTGATGGCTCCGGTGGTGACGGAGCCGGCCAAGGCGGTGACCGCGCTGAAATGGACCGTGCGCGAGATGGAGCGGCGGTATCGATCGATGAGCCAGCTCGGGGTGCGCAACCTGACCGGCTACAACGACCGTGTGGCGCAGGCGCGGGCGAAGGGCGAGGTGGTGACCCGCCGCGTGCAGACCGGGTTCGATCCGGACACCGGCCGCCCGACGTTCGAGGACGTGCCGCTGGCGCTGGAACTGCTGCCGCTGATCGTGGTGGTGGTGGACGAGATGGCGGACCTGATGATGGTCGCCGGCAAGGAGATCGAGGCCGCGGTGCAGCGCCTGGCACAGATGGCGCGGGCGGCGGGGATCCACGTGATCATGGCGACGCAGCGGCCCTCGGTGGATGTGATCACGGGGACGATCAAGGCGAATTTCCCGACGCGGATTTCGTTCCAGGTGATTTCGAAATTTGATAGCCGCACGATTTTGGGAGAGCAGGGGGCGGAACAATTGCTGGGGATGGGCGATATGCTGTTCATGCAGGGCGGCGGTCGCATCCAGCGCGTGCACGGGCCGTTCGTTTCAGATGAGGAAGTGGAGCAAGTGGTGGCGTTCCTGCGCGAGCAAGGCGAGCCGGCGTATGTGGAGGATGTGACGGAACCGGCCGAGGGGGATTCTTCCGGCGGGCTGTCGGGCGGGGCGGGGGATTTGTTCGGCGGCGATGGCGGTGGCGAGAAGGGGCTGTACGATCAGGCAGTGGCGGTGGTGGCGCGGGAGGGCAAGGCTTCGACCTCCTTTATCCAGCGGCATTTGAACATTGGTTACAACCGGGCGGCCAAGCTGATCGAGCAAATGGAGAAGGAGGGGGTGGTCGGACCGGCCAACCATGTGGGGAAGCGGGAGGTGCTGGTCAGAAGGACGGGGGGAGACGAGGAGGATTAAGGCTGGTACCCTTCGAGTCTGCGACATCCGGCCGGTTGTGACTTGCTGTCGGCTTGCAATGCCGCCCGCAGTCTCTGATCGCCTCAGTCCCGTTTTGCACTAGAGCAGCGAGGTTGATGCGATGGACAGGGCATATGTAGCGATCGCCGCTGTAGAAGTTCCCGCACAAAGTGACAGCGATCTATTCGGCCGACTTGCCAGGAAGCTGCCGTTCTCACTCGAACTCTCTCAAAAAGCAGCTTGGGACTATCAGATCAAGCACCTACGCGAACTCGCCTCGATGCTTCCGTCGGCTTATTTCTTTCTCGAATTCTTGATTCCACGAATGGGACGACGTGTCGACCTGGTAGTCATCCTGCGCGGGACTATTTTCGTAGTGGAGTACAAAGTTAACAAGAGCCATGTCGATCGACCTGACTTGAACCAAGTCTACGGCTATGCGCTTGATCTAAGGTATTTCCATGAAAGCAGCGATAACCGACCGATAGCGCCCATACTTGTCCCGACTAAATCGGATTGCTTGGATACCCCTGAATTGACCCGAGATCGGGACAACATTTTTAGGCCCATTGGCATCAGTCCGTCACAATTGGCTGTGGTCATCGGCGAAATTTCTAGGATCTCGAGCGCACCTCCTCTAGATCCGATTGAATGGGCTGCAGGTCGTTACCGACCGACACCCACGATCGTCGAAGCAGCGCAGGCGCTTTATCGAGGTCATGACGTGGAGGAGATTTCTCGCTCCGAGGCTGGCGCCGAAAACCTGTCCCGGACCGGAAGCTACATTGGGCAGGTTATCGAATCGGCAAAGCACCAGAGTCGGAAGGCCATATGTTTTATCACTGGTGTCCCCGGCTCAGGTAAGACGCTTGCTGGCCTCAATGTCGCAGCTGCGCGGCAGCGCTCTCACGAAGACGAGCATGCTGTCTTTCTGTCGGGCAACGGGCCACTTGTGGATGTTTTGCGCGAGGCGCTCGTACTTGATGCGCTTGCCCAGAGTCGCGAGATGGGGCAGGGGGCTCTCAAAGTAGAGGAGCAACGTCGCGCAGCTGCGTTTATTCAAAACATCCATCACTTTCGAGATGATGCACTTGCGAGCTTCAAAGCACCAATCGAAAAGGTCACCGTGTTTGACGAGGCGCAGAGGGCTTGGGATGTTGAGCAAACGGCGAAGTTCATGCAGCAGAAGCGGGGGCACATTGATTTTTCAAAGTCAGAACCTGAATTCCTACTCGGGGTCATGGATCGCCACGATGATTGGTGTGCCATCATCTGCCTTGTAGGTGAAGGTCAAGAAATCAATACCGGGGAAGCGGGCATTGACGAATGGATACGTGTTGTTCAGAAATCATTTCCCCATTGGCTGGTCCACCTCCCACCAACTATGTCGCATTGGAGATTGATTGAAGGCACAATTCTTGCTCCAGAGCTGCATCTTGCTACGTCCATACGATCGTTCCGCGCAGAGCGCCTATCAGAGTTCGTAGACCAAGTCATTAAAGGACATGCAGCGATTGCAGCAGAAATAAAAGGTGGTCTGCCTAACTATCCGCTGCTCATCACTCGAAATCTGGATACGGCAAGACAGTGGCTTCGACACCAGCGCCGTGAGATCGAGCGCGCCGGCCTCTTGGCATCATCGAATGCTGCTCGCTTGAAACCCCATGGCATATTCGTCAAGGCTAGAATTGAGCCGGAGAAATGGTTTCTCGCTCCCGCTGACGACGTGCGATCTTCAGACGCCCTCGAGGATGCGGCAACAGAATTTGATATCCAAGGTCTTGAACTCGATTGGACTTGCGTTTGCTGGGACGCAAATCTACGTTACGCCGGCGACTGGGAATGCTGGCGATTCAACGGCTCCAAATGGAATACTGTTCACGATTCGGTGCGAAAGAATTATTTGGTCAATTCCTACCGCGTTCTCCTCACACGCGCGCGCCAGGGTATGGTGGTTTTTGTGCCGCAAGGAAGCCGTGACGACCCTACACGACAGCCTACATTTTACGATAAGATTTACGAGTACCTTCGGACTTGCGGTTTCGATATACTCTGAAACGGTAGCACATCGCGCGTTCCGGAGGTGCACGTCAATGTTTGAATGGAGCACCCCAAGGCAGGCCGAAGCGGCAAGAGAAAGCCGTGGCCAATGAATCGTCTGCGTTAGGCACCGATCCCGCTTTCCTCGCTCACCTGACCGTCGGGTACACATTATACCACCGCAATCTCACGTATCTGCCGTACCAGCCTTGCATATGCAACAACGTGTCCACACTGACGTGAACTCGTCGAGCGACAACCGAGGCATACGGGTATCGCCATGCGTCAACCGTTTGGTAAGAGTTTGCTGGCAGGTTCGGCAAGAAGAAAGGCTTAACACAGATGAACAGCGATGCGCACAGATGAACACGGATAGGCCGGAGCGGGAAGCGATGACGGAGCAAGTCATCGGCTGCGCGTTCACCGTGGCAAACACGCTGGGAAGCGGATTTCTGGACAAGGTTTACGAAAATGCACTCGCGCTGGAACTGCGGGAGGCGGGACTGTCCGTCCAGCAGCAGCGGGCGGCGACTGTCACTTACAAGGGCGTCCTGATCGGCGAATACATTGCCGATCTGCTCGTCGAGGGTACCATCATCATAGAATTGAAAACCGTGCGGGCGCTCGACCGCGCGCATCGCGCGCAATGTCTCAACTACCTGCGGGCGACCGGAAAAAGCCTTTGCCTGCTAATCAACTTCGGCACACCACGCATCGAAATCCAGCGTGTTGTACAGGATCGGTGAGGCAAGCGACGCGATTGCCCGCCGCCCCGCGATATCCGTGTTCATCTCTGCCCATCGCTGTTCATCTGTGTTAAGTCTTGCTTTCCCCGCGGCCGCGCCGCCCACATCAAGCGGCCAGGTTCACCGGCCGCAATGTCAGCAAGCATGCGAAAGGCTGGGTGAGCTCAACCTGATAAGCCTGCGATGCATCACCAGTGCCCACTCCTCGATCGCCTTCTCGACCAGCCGCTTCGGCGCGCCCGAAAATTGCCGCCGCTGATGCGGTCACGACGATCACGGGGCACGCCGAGCCTTGTCGGGCGCCACGGCACGCGCCATCTTCGTCCTACCGGGCGACACGATCAGACGGAGACAAGGCCATGGGCGAGACCGTGCCGATCGCCGAGGTTTCCAAGGATTTCGAACGTTACCAGGATCGTGCATTGCACGCCCCAGTGACGGTGACCAATCAGGGTCGGCCCTCGGTGGTGATCCTCGCCGCCGAGGAATCCCCCGTGCGCTGCCGCATTGTGTAGCTGTCGCGCCGCGTCGGCATGTGCGGCAACGTGTCCATGCTGACGCCGCATGCCTTCTCCACGCGGAGCGCCATTTCCGTCGACAGACCGGCCTTGCCGTCCACCAGATCGGACAGTGCCGCCCGCCGGACCCCCAGCTGTTCGGCGGCCCGAGACACCGACAAGCCCAATTCCTTCAATATCTCGGCCCGGATGAACTCCCCGGGGAAAGGACGGACGCATACGGACCATAATGGGTGCATTGTTCATCAACGGTTGTCCTCCAGGTCCAGGTCGCAGATCTCGCCGTCGTGCAGAGTGAACGTGGTCCGCCAGTTGCCGGAGGCCGACAGGCTCCAGGTGCCGGCGCGGTTGCCGGTCAGTTGGTGCAGACGTCAGCCGGGTGGGCCTCCAACGCCATCGACATTTTGCGCAGCAAGCAGCGCGGTCAGTATACGGCGCACGCAGTTTGCCAGATCGGGCCTGATCTCTCGCGCATCGTCCTGCTCAACGAGGCGCCGAGGTCGGCGATGACGGATGTTGCGTACCCGCATGAGCCCATGTACGGTTTTACCGTACGAGAATCAAATGCCGCGTGCAGGCCGGGTTCGATCTCGACACAGGCTCGCGATCTTCGAGGACGTGCCGCTGGCGCTGGAACTGCTGCCGCCGATCGAGGTGGTGGACGAGATGGCGGACCTGATGCTGGTCGCCGGCAAGGAGATCGAGGCCGCGGTGCAGCGACTGGCGCAAATGGCACGGTCGGCGCGGATCCACGTGTCCGCGGTGGAGGCCGGTGACGCCAACCGCTTTTATCGGTCGGACGGCGGCGAACGCAGCCAACTGACGACCGTGACGCCATGTGCTGGATCAAGTACGCGTCTTGAGCCTGGGCGGAGACCGTGCGTGGCAAGCACACCCTCCGGTGAACGCATTGGAACTTCCTGAAAGACCGGTCTCCCGCCAGGCAGCCGAACGCGGGGCACTCGAGACAGGTGAAACACATCGTAACGGTGCAAAAATAGACTGAACACGGCGGTACCACCGAGAATGCCGATCCTGCTGTCCGGCTTGCCAAGCGCAGTCAGCGCTTGCTCGAACGAAGCGCCGGCCGGATTCCACAACACGGCGTTTTCATTCGACCGGTCGGCGGCGACGCCAGAGATTTCCCGGGTCAGAATCAAGCGGCGGCGTGAGCCGGAGCCGGGCTGTTGCTCTCGTGAGTGGCGCCCGTGGACAACGAGGTCAACGCCGTCGATCCCGCTTTCGAAGAACCGTCGATCGGCTTCGAATTTGAGCGTATCGGGCGTATTCCCCTTGGCGTCGGCAATCATCCCATCCTCGGAGACGATGGCGTAGCCTTCTATGCGGCGGAACGGGACAGAGGCATCATTTGACATTCAGGCTGAACTCGCGTTGAAACGCTGCAAGCTGCGATCGAGGCAACCCGTCTGGCCTGAGGGTCATCCCTGCCTTGAAGATCACCAACGTGCCTGACTCTTGCCAGGATCAGCGTCGGGCCACCAGGGCCGCTCGCGTTGCCTGCGGCGGCGGTGGCTGGTCGATGGTCCGGAACGCCCCGGCTGGAACTGACCTGCTGGTGCCATGTCGCGGCTCGGCACGCGAAGCCTGAGATGTGAGTGAGGAGGAGCCCGATGTTCACCGAACAAATCATCATCGTCCTGCTGCCCGCCCGGGTCAGCGGTGTCACCGGCGCCCTGCTGCCAGCCGGTTGATGCCGAGATGCGATCCAGGCTCCGCCTCTGCATCGGCGTGTTCGCGATCTTGCTTTGCATGGGCTGCGCCACCGCAGCGCGTGCCAACGATCATGTCGTTTTTGGTCTGGACTGGAAGGCCGAGGCTGAATACGGCGGGTATTACCAGGCGCTCGCGAAGGGTATCTACGCCAGACATGGACTCGATGTAACGATTCTGGAAGGCGGTCCGCAAATCAATCACATGCAGCTACTGATGGGTGGCCGGGTCGAGTTCAACCTGGGGGGCGGGCGGGCGATCGAGTTCGCGCAGCAACATCTTCCCTTCATGGCAGTCGCCGCAATCTTCCAGAAGGACCTGGCGGTGCTGATCGCTCATCCTGGCGCGGGAAATGACAGTTTCGCCGCGTTGAAAGGCAAGCCCATCATGATCGGCGCCGATACGCGCAACGGCTGGTGGCGTTTCCTGGCGGGGAAATACGGTTACGAAGACAGCCAGATTCGTCCTTACACCTTCAACCTCGCGCCTTTCCTGGTTGACAAGGGCGCCATCCAGCAAGGCTATATCAGCAGCGAGCCGTATCTGATCCGGCAGAAGACCGGCGTGGAGCCGGTGGTCCTGCCGATCGCCGATGCGGGTTATCTGGGTTATGCCAGCATCATCACTACCAGCGCGAAGCTGGTAAAAGACAATCCCAGTCTTGTACAGCGCTTCGTCAATGCCTCGATCGAGGGATGGTACTCGTATCTCTACGGCGACCCGGCACCGGCGAACCGGCTGATCCAGAGGGCCAACCCGGACATGCCGAAAGACCTGATCGATTTCGGTCGCAAGACGATGATCCAACGCGGCACGGTTGACTCCGGCGATGCCCTCAAGCTGGGCATCGGCGCGATGACGGATGCCCGCTGGAAGGCGTTCTACCAGTCCATGGTAGCGGTCGGCGTTTATCCGCCAGGCATTGATATCAGCAAGGCGTATACAACGCGGTTCGTCGACCAGCGGGTCGGCATGGATATGAAGCACTAACGGCCGACCGGCGCGAGCGATGGCCCAACCCTGGAAAGGCCTGCGTACGGACCGGATGCCGTTGTTCATCGGCTATGACCAGGCGGAGCGGATGGTGGCCGCATTGCTCGACCGCGCCGCGGCATGGCGACCGGATGCCGTGGTTGGCGTCATGCGCGGCGGCATGGTGCCGGCCACGATGGTCTCCTGCATGCTGGCCCTGCCGTTGTTCATGATCGGCTGGGTTCGGCACACTGGGACCGGCTCTTGGATCGGGCCCGCACCGGATGGGAAGCGTATCCTTCTGGTCGACGATTGTTGTGCGACCGGCGAGACCATGCGCGCCATGCGCGATGTAGTGCTGGGTCACGCCGCGGAATGCGCGACGCTGGCCATCGCATACGATCCAGAAACGACCAGTCATGTGCCCGACTTCGCCCACCCGGTGCGCGAATTGTTCCGGTTTCCGTGGGAGCGTGGGGAGGCGACCACGACAGCGCGGGCTTTGCGCGCAACCGGGGCGCCGGCGGACCGCACTACCGAGGCGCCATTCGTTGGCCTGGACCTTGACGGTGTATTCCTGCCC
Organism: Acetobacteraceae bacterium; assembly: GCA_035508435.1. Classification (GTDB taxonomy): domain Bacteria; phylum Pseudomonadota; class Alphaproteobacteria; order Acetobacterales; family Acetobacteraceae; genus JASHVB01. The sequence goes on from DATJNA010000285.1 coordinate 20,457, forward strand.
GACGTGCCGCGATCGGAGTACAACGCGGACCTGACGGCAGCTCTGCGACGGCGTCAGGTGATCGCGCCATACACAGCAATGCCACAGTTTGCCCGCGATCGCGCGGTGGTGATCACCGGACGCCCGGAGGAGGACCGCGCGCAGACCGAAGCGTGGCTGATGCGCTGGGGTTATAGCGAGTTGACTTTGGAATGCCGCCCGGCCGAGGTGCCAGGCGATGTCGCCTCCGTCGCGCGCTACAAGGCGGCGACGGCGACGCGCTGGGGCTGCACCCATTTCGTCGAGAGCGACCCGGAGCAAGCGATCCGGATTGCGGCGCTGGCACCGCATCTTGTGGTGAGTTGGTGGTCGGCGGACGAAACTCGTGCCTGGATCATCGGTGCTGCGCGGCAACCCGACCGTTAGCGGAGCCGCCGATTGTGTCGGAGGCTTATAACATGCAATCGGTGCACCTAACATGCAATTGGTGCATCCTTTGTCCATTTGTCTTTAGGAACCTGTGAACAAGCGCCTGTTCCAGGCCAAGACCAGGGATCCAGAGGTGCACCCGCCCATCGATGTAGCGAGACATTGGGAACCTTACATTACTGACCGGCGTTTGAGTTCAGGTGATTGAGAGGAGGAGGTGGTATGTCGCTTGAGGGTGATCTGCTGTCGATCGAGGACTACTTTTGGAATGGAGGACCGGAGGAATATCAGCGTCACGCAGACGGTCTGTGCCTCGTTGCGTTCGCCGATTTTGCAGGTGTGATGTCCAAAGCCGATATCGCAAAATCGGCAGAGCGGGGCCGCTGGACGAATGTATCGCTCAAACCCAAGGGCGTGGCTCAGCTTTCCGATACGTCGGCGGTCGTCACGTATGAGTGCCACGCCAAACGTAAGAACGGTGAACCATATCACGCATTAGTGAGCAGCGGATATGTGAGGCGTACTGAGGGTTGGAAATTAGCCTTCCATCAGCAGACACCGTTGTAGTAGGTCTGCGGCCGCTCAGTCCTCTGCGCGGCCGCGCATGGCCACGCCCGACTGTGTTACCGGCAATCGATGACCGCGCGGCCGATGGCCGCGCTGGGCGTCTGACCCGGTACATTCTCCTCGTTCAACTCAGGTTATGGGCTTCGTGTGGGCGTACCATCACCAGCGCCCTCATTGCCACCGAGATGGACGAAACCACCGCCTTGCTCGGCCATCGTGCGATCCGTCGCCAGCGCGTCCGCGACGGCGTTCACCACGGGCGCGAGCGCGCTTGTGACTTCAACCGCCGCGGCTCCACTAGAGCATTTTCACCCTGACCGGAAATATCCGGCGTGGCGAAAGAAGTTGGAGCACTCCTCGGGCGAGATGCAGGAGGCGATATCGCCAAGCGCGTTCCAGAGCGCGTCGATGGTACGCAGCGCCTTGGCGCGAAGGATCGACTTGATCTTGGCGAACGCCATCTCGATCGGGTTCAGATCGGGGCTGTAGG
>DATJNA010000286.1:0-8569 GCA_035508435.1 Acetobacteraceae bacterium
TGCGTTCGAGCAGTGCGTCCATCTCCGCCTGGGCGGCCCGGATGGCGCCGCGGATGATCTCCAGCTTGATCGGGTCGAGTTCACTGTTCATGCGGGGATTGGGCAATGGAACGTGACGGCAGGCAAGGGCGGGATGCGGCGTCAACGCTTTGCTAACGATTCATTGGTATAGTCGGTAACGGCGCGGGGTTGCCAGAAAATTTGCAGCATTGCCGCCGGCAAGCGACAGATTTCGCGGCGGAGCAGGGCGCAGCACGGCACGGGATCGCCGGCGCGGCCACCAACCAGCCAGGGGCGGCGGCCGGCCAGCAGCGGTTACCGTTCCATTCCCCGCATCACGGCCGCCCAGCGATCGATGACCGGCAGCACGGCATCCCGTCCGGCCGATTCCAGGCTCACGACGACACGCGCAATTCCGGCGTCGCGATAGCGCCGCAGCGTGTCGGCATCCGGCGGCGGACCCCACAGCGTGACCGGCACATCAGCAACATCCCGCCCGGCCGCCTGCAGCATCGCGCGGAACTCCGGCATGTAGGCGCTCACATCGTCGTATTGCGGCCGCGCGCGATGGGGAATCCAGCCGTTGCCATAGGCGATCGCCCGCCGCGCGCCATAGGGGAACGCGCCGCCGACGATCACCGGCGGATGCGGCTTCTGCACCGGCTTCGGCCAGACATGCATCGGCGGCAAGTCCACCAGTTCGCCGTGATATTCCGCCTCGGTTTGCGTCCACATCGCCTGCATCGCCGCGATACGCTCACGCATCAGCCTGAAGCGCGATTTGAAATCGGTGGTGCCGTGATCGGCCATTTCCTCGGCGTTCCAGCCGGCGCCGATGCCGAACAGAAAACGGCCGCCGGACACCTGGTCGAGCGAGGCGACGAGCTTGGCGGTCTGGATCGGATCGCGCTGCGTCACCAGGCACACGCCGGTGCCCAGCCGCAGCCGTCGCGTCACCACTGCCGCCGCGGTCAGCGATACGAACGGGTCCATCGCCTCGGCATATTTGCGCGGCAGTTCGCCGCCCGCGGGGAACGGCGAGCGGCGCGACAGCGGGATATGCGAATGCTCCGGCGCCCAGAGCGATTCGAAGCCGCGCTCCTCCAGAGCCACGGCGAGTTCCGTGGCGCCGAGCGCATAGTCGGTGAAGAACATGGCCGCTGCGAAGTCCATGGCGCCCCCTTCCCCGCCGCTGCGGCGGCTGTCCGTCGCCGAATTGGGCGATGGAATGGACGGGGAGGCAAGGGGCGGCGTTGAGGGGGCGGCGTTGAAGGGGTGGCGTTGAAGGGGTGGCGTTGAGGGGGCGGCGTTGAGAGGGCGGCGTTGCCGGCGAAGCAACCGCGTCGCGGCGGCGTGCGCGCGCTACTCCGCGGCGCGGGCACTGGCCGCGGGTGCAATCGATGCAAGCGCCTGCGCCAGATCGTCCTTCAGGTCGTCCGGATCCTCCAGGCCGATCGACACGCGGATCACGCCATCGGTAATGCCGAGCTTGTCGCGTTCCGCGGCACCGATTCGCATATGCGTTGTCGTTGCCGGATGCGTCGCCAGCGATTTCGAATCGCCCAGGTTGTTGGAGACCGCGATCAGTCCGAATGCGTTCATCACGGCGAACGCCGCATCCTTGCCGCCGGCGACTTCGAACGTCACCACCGTGCCGCCCGCCTTCATCTGCCGCATTGCCAGTGCGCGCTGCGGATGGTCGGCCCGGGTCGGGTACCAGACCCGTGTCACGCCCGGCTGCGCTGCCAGGAAGTCGGCGATCGAGGCCGCAGCGCGGCAACACGCATCGACGCGCAGCGGCAATGTCTCCAGGCCCTTCAGCAGCACCCAGGCGGTGAACGGCGACATCGCGGGGCCGGTGTTGCGGATGAACGGCTGCAGCGTGTCGTTGATCCACTTGCGATTGCTCAGCACCGCGCCGCCGAGCACGCGGCCCTGGCCGTCGATATGCTTGGTGCAGGAATACACCACCACGTCGGCACCCATCTGCAACGGCTGTTGCAGCAGGGGCGTGGCGAACACGTTGTCCACCACGACGATCGCGCCCGCCCTGTGCGCGAGTTCGGCGACCGCCGGAAGATCGACGATCTCCAGCATCGGATTGGAAGGGGTCTCCAGCAGCACGAGATTCGCCGGCGTGGCGAGTGCCGCGCGCCATTGCGCGAGGTCGCCGCCATCGACGAACTCGGTCCGGATGCCGAATTTCGGCAGCAGGGTGGAGACGATCCAATGGCACGAACCGAACAAGGCACGCGACGCCACCACGCGGTCGCCGGCCTTCAGATGCGCGAGCATGGCAGCGTTCACCGCAGCCATGCCGGTGGCGGTGGTGCGACAGGCCTCGGCGCCCTCGATCAGGCAGAGCCGTTCCTCAAGCATACTGATCGTGGGATTGGCAAAACGCGAATACTGATAATGATCCACCGTGCCGGCAAAGGTGCCCTCGGCTTGCTCGGCGCTATCATAGACATAGCCGGAGGTGAGGTACAGCGCCTCGGCGGTTTCACCGTGCTGGCTGCGGGTGATGCCGCCATGCACAAGCCGTGTGGCGGGGCGGAGTTTGCCTGGATGGGTGGTCATTGCCGTCTGGGCCCTTCGCAGTTGGCCCGACCGGTGGAGCAGCCTCGACCCGGAATGAAGGGTCTACGCTGGCCTCTTTAGCGCGCTTGTTTTACCTCGCCGCAATCCGGCCGGACAAATCGCGAGGGCCGGGCCGATCCCGGCGGAGGCGGACCGTAGGGTTGGACGATTGCGCCGTCAACCCGGGGCCGCTAGATTGCGCGGCGCCCGAGCGGGTGTAGTTCAATGGTAGAACGGCAGCTTCCCAAGCTGCATACGAGGGTTCGATTCCCTTCACCCGCTCCAATACGCCGCCGCATCAGAATCCGATTCGCGCGACGCGGATCGTGACGACGATGGGTCATCATGCCGGCAGCTACTGGTGTCTGAAGGCATGCTCACGCGGCTGCGATGCCTTGCTCCAAAACGCTTCGCTGGCGGCGGAATGCTTCGGTAATCGCGGTCGAGACAGCTTTGATGCGGGCCGCCCGCCGCATGTCCTGATGCACGATCAGCCACACCCCGCGTCGTGCCGGCGCTTGGTCGGGCCAGACACGCACCAGATCGGGTGAGGCATCGCCAAGTACGCAGGCCGCTTCGACGATGCCGACATGACTCGCCGCGGCTCGAATCTGGATGAGCGGACTGTCGCAGCGGAGTGCGATCCGCGCACCGTCGAGTGATTCGCCAAGGAAGAACGGGCTCATTGCCTCCGGCGCACCGGTGAAGGTGATCAGGTCGAAACCTGCCAGCCCCTGGCCGCGGCGCGGGATGCCGGCGCTCGCCAGATAGCGCTTCGATGCGTAAAGCGAGAAGCCAACTTCGCCGAGCTTACGACAGACGAGGTCCGAAGCCGAAGGCCGGGCAAATCTGATGGCGATGTCAGCCTCGCGGCGCGCGATATCGAGCGAGCGAACGCCGACGATCAAATCGACCTGAAGCTCCGGGTGGGTCGCACGTAGCGTGGCAATCGCCGGCGCAACGAGTTGCCCGGCGAGCATCTCGGTCGCGGTCACTCGAACCGAACCCGTGATGAGCGAGTCGAGTCCCGCGACCAGACGCTCAAGGTGCACAGCGGCGCTCTCCATCGCCACGCATTGGCGCAGAATCGCTTCTCCCGCCACCGTAGTGGTAAAGCCATCCGGGGTGCGGTTCAGCAAGGTCACGCCAAGCCGCTGCTCCAGCAGCGCAATCCGACGGCCAACCGTCACATGCCCGACGCCCAGGGTACGACCAGCCGCCGACAGGCTGCCAACGCGCGCCACCGCCAAAAAGAACCTCACGTCATCCCACTGCCAGTCCATCGCGGCTCCTGCTCATTTCAGAACAGTACATGTGAACAGATGAACAATGCAAAGGGATTTCGAGATTGCTATGTCAGCATCGCCCGGGGCGGCAAAGCAAGCGCGAGGGCGATCGGCTCGCGCGCGAGAACTCGCCACTCGCGGCAGGCAATTGAATTCACCGCACGGCCCGGGCTCGTGTCAGCACCGGCGATGACCGGCGGTGATGATTGGGAGGCAGAGCATGCTCGATGTGTTTGGAGCGGTCCTGGTGGGGCTCGCCGCAGCGACAGTTCTCGTCGGTACCGTCACGACAATGCCGATTCGACTTCCGGGGCGGCTGGTTCTGGCGAGCCTGGCGGGCGGATGGATTGGCTTCGCCGGTGCCGTTGCGGGGTCTGGAGGTCTGTCAAACCCGGTGGCACTCCTGGCAATGTTCGGCGCGCCGCTGATCGCGACGACCGCGCTGGTGCGGTTTATCCCCACTGCCCGGCACACGCTCGCCACCGTACCGCTATCGTTGCTCGTGGGTCTCAACGCGGTCCGGATCGGCGGCGTATTGTTTGTCCTCCTCGCTGTCGCCGGAAGACTCTCCGGGCCGTTTCCCTACATCGCCGGCTGGGGAGATTTTCTAACCGGCGCGGGGGCCGCATTGCTCGTCTGGCCGGCAGCGGGCGGGGCTGGGATGAGGAAGCCATTGCTCACCGCCTGGAACACCTTCGGCATGCTTGATCTGGTCGTGGCCGTGGCACTTGGCGTCACCTCAAGGAACGGATCGCCGTTGCAACTCATTCATGCGGGCGTCGGCACCGGCACGATACTGACCTTGCCATGGGCGTTCGTGCCGACGGTATTGGTGCCGTTCTTCCTGATCGTTCATGCCAGCATCTTCGTGCGGCTGCGCGCGCAGGCCACCGCTACGCTCGATCAGCGCCGCAATGTCAGTGGCAAGATTGGTCACGCCTACTAGCGCCAGGAATCGGAGCAACGCGACACGGTCCAGAGCGTGTCATTGGAGCCACGACAATCAAGGGGCAATGTAATGCAAGGCACGGTATTTTCTCGGCGCCACATGCTTTCGGCGGTCAGCGCGGTCGCCGTCAGCGCCGCTCTGCCGGAGCCGCTCACAGCGGCTGCCCCGGCGCCGGGCGCGGCCGGCCCCGAGCCAACGACCTGGGCCGATCCCACAATGCCCGCGGTGACGCATCGCATGGTGGCGACCAACGGCATCCGCCTGCACGTGGCGGAGCAAGGTGACGGTCCGCTCGTCATCCTCTGCCACGGCTATCCCGAGTGCTGGTATTCGTGGCGGCATCAGCTTCCGGCGCTGGCGAATGCCGGCTTCCGTGCGGTGGCACCCGATCTGCGCGGCTATGGGCGAAGCGATCGTCCGGATGGGGTAGAGAAGTATACGATCCTCGACGACATCGGCGACGTCGTGGGTCTCGTCGATGCTCTGGGTGCCAGGCAAGCAGTGATCGCGGGCCACGACATCGGCGCCGCGATCGCGTGGCAAACGGCGCTGCTGCGCCCCGACATCTTTCGCGCCGTCATCGCTCTCAGCCCGCCGTTCCGCACGCGGGCGTTTGGCGACGCGGGGCCACCGACGACGCTGATGCCGCGGACCGAGAATGCGGTGTTCTACCAGCTCTTCCTGCAGACCCCCGAGGCGGAGGCGCGGCTGGAGCACGACCTGCGTCTCACGTTCCGTTATCAGTTCTACACGTTTTCCGGCGACCGGCCGCGATCCGCGGGTATTGGCGAGTTGCCGCCCGGGATGCTGCCGCGCAAGGGCGGCTTCATGACCGATCCGCCGTCCTTGCCAGCCTGGATCACGGAGTCGGATATCGACGTCTACGTCCAGGAATATACCCGCGGCGGCTTCCATGGTCCGCTCGCCTGGTGGCGCAATATCGATCGCGGCTGGGATTTGATGGCTCCCTTCGCCGGAGCGGCGGTGAGCGTTCCCGCGCTGTACATGGCGGGGAAGCGCGATTTTGTCGCCGCGGTATTCTCCCGCGACATCGCGCAGCAGTCGGCACTGGTCCCCAAGCTCCGGCCCGCGATCATGCTGCCGGGCTGTGGTCATTGGACCCAGCAGGAACGTGCGCCAGAGGTCAGCGCCGCGATGATCGAGTTCCTGCGGAGCTTGTAGGCGAGGTGCGGCTTGCAGGCGAGGTTCGCCGTCGCAGCGCCCTGGCCAAACTTCCGTTGCGTTAGGGCGGCAGCGTCACCGCGGTGGGCGGCAACGCGATCCATGCGATCGCAACGCGATCAATGCGATCATAGATAGATGGCCGGGCTGGTCTGGCCCGGCCATCGCGGGTGACTGCCTACGCGGTCGGGGCAGCCACCTCGTCCAACGCCAGCCCGCGTGCTTCCGGCCCTACCTGCGTCACCGCCACCGCGGCGATCACCAGCATTACCGCAATCGCCACGAACACCGCGGTGATCCCGTAGCCGCGCTGAATGAGGAGAATGCTCGGTATGATCACCGCGCTGGCGATTCGTCCCGCCGACTGCGCCATTCCGAAGCCGGTGGCACGCGCATTGGTCGGGAACACCTCCGAGATGAAAATCTGCGCCGAGTTCCCCGCGAGCTGGATGAAGAAGATCATCACAAATCCCACCGCGAAGAACGTCACGTCCGATGTGACGACGCCAAACAGCGCGGCGGCGGCGCCTGCCAGGACGAACGCACCGACCGCCGTCACCTTCCGGCCAAGACGCTCCAGCGCGTAGATCATGAACGCGCTCGCGCAAGGAAACGCCAACGTCATGCCGAGCGTATAGGTCAGTGATTTGGTGATGGTGAACCCATGGGTCGTCGCCATCATGTTCGGCAGCCACGCCCCGAGGCCCAGTGCCACGCCGAAGAACGCGACGAAGCAGATCATGCCGGCAATAACCCGCTTTGGGAAGGCACGGAAGATGATGCCGAACGGATCGCTTTTGGTATCGCTCGCCGCATCAGTGCTCAGTGTATTCAGCGGCACCGTGCGCAGGCCCATGCGTTGCAGCAGGTCCAGTGCCCGTTGGCCCTGGCCATGGGTCGCCAGCCAGCGTGGTGATTCGGGCAGTGAGAAGCGCAGCACGAAGATGACCAGGGCCAGCACGCCGACCACCGTCCAGATGCCGCGCCAGTGGATGATGTCGCGGAACTCCAGCACGAACAGGGCACCCACCGGCCAGGGCCAGGCGCCGCCGATGAACTGCATCAGCGCGACGATGCGGCCGCGATTCTGCTTGGGTGCGTATTCCGTGGTGTAGGCGAAGCACAGCGGTTGCTCGGCACCGAGTCCAACGCCGGCGAAGAAGCGGCACACCAGCAGCCATGTCAGGTTCGGCATCCAGGCGCCGACGATTGTTGCAATGCCGAACAACAGCAGGTTGAACTGATAGACCGCCTTGCGCCCGAACCGGTCGGTGAACTCACCCTGCCCCAGCGCGCCCAGGAACAATCCGATCAGCGTCACGCTGTTGACCATCGCGGCGCCGCCGGCATCGAGGAAGCCGCTATGGATCATGTCCGGCGTCATTGCGCCGAACATCGTGTAGTCGATCACGTCGACGAAATAGCCCGCGGCGACCAGCCCCAGCACCTGCCAGTGGATCGGCCCCATGCGCGCATTATCCATGGCGTTGCCGACATAGGCCTCGATCGTCTGGGCCATGCGTTTCCTCCCGTTCCATTGCCCCGTTGCCGGGTTGCGAATTGTTGGCGGAACGAGCTTAGCGCACGCGGCTGCGGGTGTCATGCACGGCGCCGTCATTGCCGGGCGTGCGGCGCGGCAGCACTCTGCCGCACAGGACCGTTTCGGCGTCTCGTGTGCCGGCGATCGCCAGGATCGGCGTCGCATATGCCGGCGGTCGCCGAGAAACGAAGGAGGGAACCCGGATGCGCCTACCGAACAAGATCGGCATCGTCACTGCGGCCGGCTCCGGCATGGGCCGGGCCGGCGCGCTGCGCTTCGCCAAGGAGGGCGCCGCCGTTGCCGTGGTGGACCTGAACGCCGACGCCGCCAATGGGGTGGTGCGGCAGATCACCGACGCCGGCGGCAAGGCGATCGCGCTGGTCGGCGACCTGACCAGCGATGCCTTCGCACGCGACATCGTGCGCCAGACCGCGCGGCAGTTCGGCGGGCTGGATTTCGTGTGGAACCATGTCGGCACCCCCGGGCCCGCTTCCATCGAAGGCATCGACTGGCAGGATTTCGACTTTGCCATGACGCTGAATGTGCGCACCGTGCTGGTGACGACGGAGGCCGCATTGCCGGAACTGCGCGCTCGCGGCGGCGGTGCGCTGTTGTTCACCGCGTCCACCTCCGGGCTGGTCGGGTCGCCCTACAGTCCGGTTTACAACATCGCCAAGTTTGGCGTGGTGGGATTGGTGAAGGGGCTGGCGAAGCGCTACGGGCACGAAAGGATTCGGGTCAACGCGGTGTGCCCCGGCACCACCGACACGCCAATGCTGCGCGTGTTCGTTGCGCGCCCGGACAGCCAGATGCCGCCGGGCGAAACGCCGGAAACCCTGGTGGTGAAGCGCGGCGGACTGAACCCGATGCGGCGCGTCGCGCAACCGGAGGAGATCGCCAACGCGGCACTGTTCCTGCTGTCGGACGAGGCGTCGTATGTCACCGGGGTGGCGCTGCCGGTGGATGGCGGGGCCACCGCGTAGCGACGTCGGTATTACGATAGAGGAACGATTCTGCGCGCTCGCATCACCC
>DATJNA010000287.1:0-5924 GCA_035508435.1 Acetobacteraceae bacterium
TTCAATCCCTCATTGATCCAGGAGAACGCACTCCCGGCATCACTGCTCGACCTTGCCGCGCCGGACTGGAAGGGCAAGGTAGCGATTGCCCCGAGTGACGCGGATTTCCTTCCATTGGTCGATGCGGTCGTGGCACTGAAGGGCCACGCGGCTGCCCTCGAGTGGCTCAAGGGGTTGAAGCGAAACGCCCAGGTGTACGATGATGATGAGGGTGTCGTCGCGGCCGTGGACAGGGGAAGTGTCGCCACTGGCATCATCAATAACTACTACTGGGCCAGGCTGCGTACTGAGGAAGGTGCCAGTAAGACGCATAGCCAGATTCATCATTTCAGCGACCACGATGTCGGCGCGTTGGTGAATGTTTCTGGCGCTGCCGTCCTGAAATCCTCGAAACATCAAAATGAGGCACAAAGGTTCGTCGCCTTCTTGGTCAGCAGGCCAATCCAAGAGATGCTCGGCAAGGGTGATATCGATTTCGAATATCCCCTGGCCACGGGCGTGCCACCGAACCCGCTGCTGAAGCCGTTCGATCAGCTGCAACCGCCGGATATCAGCATGTTGCAATTGGGCGATGACCGGCAAGCAGCACAGCTGTTGCGCGAGGCCGGCCTCATTTGATGCCCGGCGAGACCGCTGGTTCATCTGGTGTACGATTTATGTTCGCCGCCTCCTCGCGGCGGGCGCCGGTACCGCTTGTTATCGCTGCGGCGTCGGGCGCGCTGCTCGTGTTGCTCCCGTTGGCCTATACCGTGATACAGGCGGCACAAGTTGATCTTGCTGCGGCAATCGGCTTGCTCATGCGTCCACTTGTGGGCGAGCTTCTGGTAAACACGATCAGCCTGGTACTCGCGACGACGTTGGCCGCTGCCGTCATCGGCACTGGTTGTGCGTGGCTGATCGAGCGAACCACGCTGCCAGGGCGAAAATTTTGGGCCGTGCTGGTGGCAGTGCCACTCGCCATTCCTCCATTCATCAGCAGCTATGCCTGGGTATCGATCAGTCCGGATCTGCAGGATTTCGCAGGGGCCTGGCTGGTCGTGACCTGTTCCTACTATCCCCTGATATATCTTCCGGTCGCCGCGGCCCTTCGCGGTGTGGACCCGGCGCTTGAAGAGGTCGGTCGCTCGCTCGGGCAGGGAAGCGTATCATGCTTCTTTCGTATCGTATTGCCGCACCTGCGACCGGCTTTGCTTGGCGGCATGCTACTTGTCGCTCTCAACGTACTGGTTGAGTTCGGCGCCTTTACGCTGCTGCGTTTCCGCACATTCACGACCGAGCTGTACGCCGAATATCGCATAGGGTTCAACGGTCCGGATGCCTCGCTGCTCGCCGTCGTGCTGCTGCTATTGTGTCTGATCTGCCTGTACGCCGAACATCGGGTTCGTGGCGCGGCGTCGTACGCGCGCGTTGGACGCGGTGCGCGACGAATGGCGTCGCCTTATGCACTCGGCACACTCACCATTCCGGTCATCGGCGGCTTCGTCATACTGACCGTGGCTACGCTGGGCGTGCCGTTGGGTATGATCCTGTACTGGCTGACCCAACATGGTTCAGCGGCGATCTCGCCCGTCGAAGTCTCCGTACCGCTTTTGGTCGATGCGACGGCCGCATCATTGGGCCTGGGACTTGGTGGGGCAGCGGCTACCGTGGTCGTGGCATTTCCACTTGGCTTCCTGGCGACACGGTACCATGGCCCGTTCATCACGCTGCTGGAGCGGACCGCTTATCTCGCTCAAGGTGTTCCAGGAATTGTCGTGGCGCTGGCACTGATCTCGCTGACCGTCAGGACATTGCACCCGCTGTATCAGACGACGACTTTGCTCATCACCGCCTATGTCATCGTGTTCCTCCCTCTAGCCTTGGTCAGTGTGAGGGCGGCCTTGGTCCAGGCGCAGCCTGTGTTGGAGGATGCGGGACGGTCTCTGGGGCTGGGGTGGGTTGCCATCGTCCTGCGCATCCTGTTGCCGTTGGCCGGACCGGGTCTCGGCGCGGCTGCGGCAATGGTATTCGTCGCCATCGTGACCGAGCTGACAGCCACGTTGTTGCTGGCTCCTATCGGAACCCAGACGCTGGCAACGCAGGTCTGGGCAGACACCTCAACACTGGCCTTCGCCGCGGCAGCGCCGTACGCCGCAGTTATGACCGGGCTGTCGCTTCTATCGACCTGGCTCCTGGCACGCCGGTTCGGCGCCACCCGATTCCTGGCGAGTTGAATAGCGTGTCAGACCTATGCGTCACGAAATTGGCGAAGGCATTCGGTAGCCAGGCGGTCCTGCGCGGCGTCGACCTGTCGGTAAAATCTGGGACGTTGGTCGCCATCCTCGGCGCTTCGGGCAGTGGCAAGACCACGCTCCTCCGTCTCGTAGGCGGGTTCGAACGCGCTGATAGTGGAATCATCGAGGTCGGCGGCCAGAGGATCGTCGGCCCAGACCTTCATGTGCCGGCAGCCAGGCGACGAATCGGCTACGTTGCCCAAGAGGGTGCGCTTTTTCCCCATCTTTCGGTCGCCGACAACATAACGTTTGGCTTGCCCCGGCAAGAACGTCGAACCCGCCGCCGAGTAAGTGAACTGCTCGAACTCGTCGGGCTCTCAACAACGTTTGCTACTCGGTCGCCGCAAGCGCTTTCTGGCGGTGAGCAGCAACGCGTGGCTCTCGCGCGGGCACTCGCGCCCGCGCCCCACATAGTCCTGCTCGATGAGCCATTCTCCGCGCTCGATGCTGCGTCGCGCACAAGCACGCGGGAGGCGGTCGCGGCGGCCTTGGCGGAGGCGAAAACCACGGCACTGCTGGTGACACATGACCAGGACGAAGCGCTGTCCGTGGGGCATGAGGTGGCGGTTCTTCGAGAGGGAAACCTTGTACAGGTAGCCGATCCTGAAACCCTCTATCGGCGGCCGGCTGATCCTGATGTGGCGAAGTTCGTTGGCGAAGCGATGGTGCTGACGGGCATGGTCCGCGCCTGCCGCGTGGAATGCGCGCTCGGCATCGTCCCGGCGCGGACGGAGGTTCAAGACGGAACTGTCGATGTCCTCATCCGGCCGGAACAGATCCGGCTTGCCGAGCCAGGTCGTACCGGAACAGTTCCTGCGCGGGTATGTCATGTGATGTTTTATGGACATGACGCGAGGGTCGAGCTTCGCCTCCAAGATAAAGATGTGGGGCAGGCTATCTTCGCCCGCGTGGCAGGACACCAGATTCCCGCGCTGGGTGCCCAGGTTGAGCTATGGCTCGAAGGAGACGTGATGGTCTATCCGGCCGCCCGATCCGAGGACTCTTAAGCGCAGGAATCGGCGAGGGCCGCCCCCAACCGAGCGGTCGGCCGATCCAAATGAGACTGCTGCATGATCCAAAAATGCCGGTCTGATTCAGTCGGATCTGGTCCGGCATTGTTGTTCAACCGGGTGTGCGGTGATCAAGGTGGGTTGATCACATCGGCGGAGATACGCATCAATGTTTCGCACCTCCCTTTGCAAGCAGCCGGCCGATGTATCCTCCTGATCCGATGCGGCGCGATGGGCGGCCATGAGCGCTACGATCGTAGCGACGCCGACTGAGAAATGCCTCTCCATGTACCCTATCCCCGTCAATGGATTGTGGCCGACAGCCTTGACGGCGGCCACGTTTCCTGCGTGTCCAGAATTAGCGGATTCCCAAAAGGGGTGGGCCTTCGGCGGAGAAGCAACTGGGCATGCGCGAGACGCTCGCCAAGTCCCTCCAACAGTCCAGGTAGGGCTTCTGCACCATGGGCAGATAGCAAGGCCACACGCAGGGCCCGCTCAGCCAGGCGATCGTCGCCAGCCTGTGGAAGGCTTGCAGCGTGCAGCGGACCCTTTTCGTCCCCAGACAGATGGGGACATGGCGGGCAACGCACCGCGACGAGCCGTTGGACAGTGCGAGCGATAATCGCGATCACGGCATCGATGGAGGAAGCCGCCGTACGCGCCCGGCCCATCGCAAGTCCCTGTTGCGGGCGTGGCATCGGATTGTCGCCACCGCGATGCGCATCAACCCACCACCGGATAGCGATCAGCAGGGCACATTCCGCAGGTTCGAGATCGCCTGGGGGATCGGGGTAGCGCACTGCGGCGACGGGCAATTGAATGATCTGGCCCACAAGAGAGTTCCGGTTTGCCGGCAGTCAGTGTGGCCGAAATGCGAATGCGTCGCAATATCTTTTAGGCGGATTTGGGTCCACGTGACCCACGTCATCCAACCAGCCCTCCGCCCTGGCGGGTAAGCCATGGTCGATGGTTGCGTCCCGGTCGCCGAGGCGGGGTGGCTCCTCTCCTAGGCCGCCGGTACGCGCTTTTGCTCCTCATGCTACCGGTGACGGAGTCACCGTTGCTCTCGGGCCGGACGGCTGTGTACCCTTCCAATTCCCCCATCGGCAGGGAACCAGGGATGCCGACTCCGCGCCCCTCTCCAGCAGCGCATTGCCTGCGCACATCAACTCCGATTGTTCAATGGCAGTGCCGGCTCAGTCATCCGGGGGCTGGCATCGTTTGGCGTGATTGGCGTCCTCCCCGCGTTGAGAGAGGGACGGCATCGCCGGGTCGCCGAATCGCTAAACGATCGGGCTGGCTTACACCCGGATATGCGAGTGCGTGATAGGCCCTGAGCCGTGGTCGTGGCGGTCCTGCGACACTCGGGCCGGCACCAGATGCAGCCTGGCGTGCCGGACGCCCCTTTGCGCAGTCAGAATGTCCGCCAAGCCGCGCACGGCGCCGGCCGGCCCCCGAAGCACCGACACCTCCAGGCAGGTGTCATGATCGAGGTGCACATGCAGGCCGGCAACGCTCAGGTCGTGGTGGTTGTGCAGCGTCTGGGTCAGTCGCTGTGCCAGGTCGCGCGTTTCATGATCGTAGACATAATCGAGCACGGCGACGCAAGGCGTGCTGTCTGCCGTCACCGCATCGTTGGTGGCGGCGCCGCGGATCATATCGCGGATCGCCTCGGACCGGCTGCCGTAGCTGCGGCGCCTGACCACGGCATCCACCGTGTCCAGCAGGTCGTCTTCGATGGTGATGGTGATACGCTGCATGGTCATCGATCCCGCGGAAGCTTCCGGCGGCACAGCTTACCACTCTTCGCCGGCCTTGACGTCATACTTTCGTGGAAAATAGTATGACTTCCGGATCACCCGGGGGACGGTCATGCGCGGCGCCATCACAGCCATCTTCAGCGACCGGGCAGACCGGATCGGTGCCAAGATCGCCGGGCTCTACGTGATCCTGATCGCGGCCAATATCGCAGCCTGGATCTGGGCCGTGATGGCGTTCCGCCACTACCCGGTGCAGTTGGGCACAGCGCTACTCGCCTACAGCTTCGGGCTGCGCCACGCGGTGGATGCCGACCATATCGCCGCCATCGACAACGTCACGCGCAAGCTGATGCAGGAAAGGAAGCGGCCGGTCGCGGTCGGCTTCTTCTTTTCGCTTGGCCATTCGACGATCGTGGTGCTGGCGTCGATCGCAATCGCGGCAACGGCGACCGCGTTCAAGGACCGCATCGACGCCGTCCATAGCGTCGGCGGCGTCATCGGCACATTGGTCTCAGGCCTGTTCCTGCTGGCGATTGCCAGGATGAACATCGTCATCCTGGTTTCGGTCTACCAGACCTTCCGGCGGGTGAAGGCCGGCGGCCGGTATGTGGACGAGGACCTCGATATGCTGCTGGCCGGACGCGGCCTGCTGGCACGCTTGTTCCGGCCGATGTTCCGCATGATCCGCCGAAGCTGGCAGATGTACCCGTTAGGTTTCCTGTTCGGTCTCGGCTTCGACACCGCGACCGAGGTCGGATTGCTGGGCATCTCCGCCGCACAGGCGTCGCAGGGCCTGCCGATCTGGTCGATCCTGGTGTTCCCCGTGTTGTTCACTGCCGGCATGTCGCTGATCGACACCACTGACAGCATCCTGATGCTGG